>DASXVV010000006.1 GCA_036504035.1 Candidatus Deferrimicrobiaceae bacterium | reverse complement strand
CTCGGCGCGTCCTGGTGCCTCGACCCGGGATCGAACCGGGACGCCCGTTATTCACGAAGCGGCGGATTTTAAGTCCGCTGTGTCTACCTGTTTCACCATCGAGGCCCGCAGGGGATTGTGCAGTGAAAGGGCGTGCCGACCCAGCGGCATGGCGAGCGGCGCACAAACAGAACAGCCCCGGCAGATGTGGCGGGGCTGTGTGTTGGAGGCGCGTCCCGGAGTCGAACCGAGCTGAACGGATTTGCAATCCGCTGCATAACCGCTTTGCTAACGCGCCAGCGTATGCATGAAAAAGGGAAGCCTGGGCTTCCCTTTTTCCGAAAAAAGCAGCAACGCTGCTCTTTGCAATTGGAGCGGGCAAAGAGTCTCGAACTCTCGACCTCAACCTTGGCAAGGTTGCGCTCTACCAACTGAGCTATGCCCGCATCGAAGCCTCGAATTATAGCGTAGTTTCTCGAGCGTACGCAAGCACGCTCAATGTTTTACCGAAGCGGGACGCGTGCCCGGAGCCGCTGGCGCGATCGGCGCCGCCGCGGCGGCCGCATCGTCTTCCGGCAAGGGCGTCGGATGGCGTTCGAGCGCGATCTCCAGCACCTTGTCGATCCACTTCACCGGCACGATCTCGAGATCGCGCTTCACGTTGTCCGGAATGTCCTGCAGGTCCTTCGCGTTCTCTTCGGGAATCAATACCGTCTTGATCCCGCCGCGCAGTGCCGCGAGCAGTTTCTCCTTCAATCCGCCGATCGCCGTCACCTCGCCGCGCAGCGTGATCTCGCCGGTCATCGCGACGTCGTGCCGCACGGGCACGTTGGTGAGCGCCGATACCAGCGCGGTGGCGATCGTGATGCCCGCCGACGGGCCGTCCTTGGGGATCGCCCCCGCCGGCACGTGGATGTGGATGTCGTAGCGCGAGTGGAAATCCTCGGGCAGCCCCAGCCGCGCCGCCCGCGACCGGGTATAGCTGACGGCCGCCTGCGCGCTCTCGCGCATGACGTCGCCGAGCGATCCCGTGATCGTCACGTTGCCCTTCCCCTTGACCAGCAGCACCTCGATGAAGAGCAGCTCGCCCCCGGCGGGGGTCCAGGCAAGCCCCGTGCTGACGCCCACCTCGTCGTGCTCGCCCTCGACCTCGGGCAGGATGCGCGGCGGTCCCAGGTATTTCGACACGTTCTTCGGCGTGATCGAGAACGGCCCTTTCTGCCCCTCGGCGATCTTGCGCGCCACTTTCCGGCAGATGCTCCCGATCTCGCGCTCGAGGTTGCGCAATCCCGCCTCGCGCGTGTACTCGTGGATGACCGAGAGGATCGCCTTGTCGGAGAACGCGATCTGCTTCCCGGTGATCCCGTTGGCCTCGAACTGCCGCTTCAGCAGGTATTTCTTCGCGATCGCCAGCTTGTCGACATCGGTGTAGCCGGAAAGCGCGATGACCTCCATCCGGTCCTTCAAGGCCGGCGGCACGGGGTCGATCATGTTGGCCGTCGCAATGAACAGCACCTTGGACAGGTCGTACGGCACGTTGAGGTAGTTGTCGCTGAACGTCGCGTTCTGCTCGGGATCGAGCACTTCGAGCAGCGCCGCCGACGGATCGCCCCGGAAATCGGCCCCGATCTTGTCGATCTCGTCGAGCATGAACACCGGGTTTCTGGTTCCCGCCTGCTTCATCCCCTGGATGATTCGGCCCGGCAGCGCCCCGACGTAGGTGCGCCGATGCCCCCGGATCTCGGCCTCGTCACGGATGCCGCCCAGCGAGATGCGGATGAACTGCCGCCCCATCGCCCGCGCGATCGACTTGCCGAGCGACGTCTTGCCCACGCCCGGAGGCCCCACGAAGCAGAGGATCGGCCCCTTCATCTTGTCTTTCAGCTTTCGCACGGCAAGGTACTCGAGGATGCGCTCCTTGACCTTCTCGAGGTCGTGGTGGTCCTCGTCGAGGATCTTCTTGGCCTTGCCGATCTGGATGTTGTCCTTCGTCTCCTTGCTCCAGGGCAGCTCGACGAACCAGTCGAGGTAGGTCCGGACGACCGACGACTCGGCCGAATCCGGGTGCATCGCCTCGAGGCGCCGCATCTGCTTGTCGGCCTCCTTGCGAACCTCCTCGGGCATGCCGGCCTCGGCGATCTTGGTGTGCAGCTCCTCAAGCTCCTCGGTCTTGTTGTCGATGTCGCCCAGCTCGGTCTTGATCGCCTTGAGCTGCTCGCGCAGGAAATACTCGCGCTGACTGCGGGTCATCTCTTCCTTGGCCTGGTTCTGGATCTTCGCCTGCATTTCGGCGAGCTGCAGCTCGCGCGACAGCAGGTTGTTGACCAGCGTGAGGCGGGCGACGGGGGCGGCTTCCTCGAGCACTCCCTGCGCCTCCTCGATCTTGAGCCGCAGGTTGCTCGCGACGAGGTCGGCCAAGACGCCGGGATTGCTGATGTTCTCGGTGACCATCAGGATCTCGACCGGCATGTTCTTGAGCGAGAGGATCTTCTCGATCTTCTCTCGCGTCGCGCGCATGAGCGCCTCGACCTCGAGCCCCGGTTCCTTCTGCATCGGTTCCTCGACGATCCGCTCGATGCGCACCTTGGCGGCGGGATGCTCGTCGAGGAACTCGACGATGGTCCCCTTCATCACGCCCTGGATGAGGATCTTGAGCCGCCCGTCGGGCAGCTTGAGCATCCGCATGATCATCGCCACGGTGCCCGTCCGGTAGAGGTCGTCGAACTTCGGGTCCTCGACCGAGGGGTCCTTCTGCGTCGCCAGGAAGATGTGGCGGTCGCGCGCGAGCGCCTCGTCGACGGCGGCGATCGAGCCCTCCCGGCCGACGAACAGCGGCAGCGTCATGTAGGGGAAGATGACGATGTCGCGGACGGGCAGCAGCGGGAGGACCGACGGGATCTCCGGCTCCTGGTCCTGCTCCTGCCCCGATTCGGGCTCGCCGCCCTGCGGCGCCTCGGCTGCGGACACGGCCTCGGCCTCCGGCCCGGGAACGGCCGGTTTCTCGTCCTTGCTCCCAGCCACCCGCTTCGCAGCGTCCTTCATGTTCGGTTCGTCGCCCATATCGCTTCCTTCCCCTTCATTCGTTGTCTTTGTCAGCGCTCGTCTTCCGCGTCGATCCGGACGCGCCGCTCGCGCCCGCGCCGTTCGCCCACCTTCGGGACGAACAGGGTGAGGACCCCCCCCCTGAGCGTCGCGGTCATCTGGGCCAGGTTCACGGCGCCGCTGATCTCGAACACCCGGGAGAACTTGCCGAACGTGCGTTCCATGCACAGGTAGGAGGCGTCGCACCCGGCCTGGTCGGGCCGTTTTTCGCCGGACACCTCGACCCTTGTTCCGCGGACCACGACCTGGATCTGGCGGACGGTGACGCCCGGCACCTCGATCCGGATGGATACGCCCTCGCCGGTCTCGTTGACGTCGGCCGGCACGTGGTAGTTGCCTTCAGTCAGCACGTCGAGCAGCGTCACGCCGCCCAGCATCAGGATGCCGGTGCGGAGCGCGTCGTCGGGGCAACCCGTCGTCACGCCATGCCTTTTCACCGCAGCTTCTCCTTCTTGAGAAATGCCCGCAGGCCGGGGCCAAGATCGGGATCCTGGAGCGCGAAGGCCACGTTGGCCATCAGGAAGCCGAGCTTGGTGCCGCAATCGTAGCGGGTCCCCTTG
Organism: Candidatus Deferrimicrobiaceae bacterium; assembly: GCA_036504035.1. Lineage (NCBI taxonomy): Bacteria > Candidatus Deferrimicrobiota > Candidatus Deferrimicrobia > Candidatus Deferrimicrobiales > Candidatus Deferrimicrobiaceae > Candidatus Deferrimicrobiaceae bacterium. The sequence goes on along the minus strand of DASXVV010000006.1, from coordinate 726,455 downwards.
AACCGGTAGCCGATGACGCGCTCGCGGCCGATCAGCGAACGGATGGCGTCGGTAAGCTGGATCTCGCCCCCCGCGCCGGGCTGCGTGCCTTGCAGCGCCGGGAAGATCGCGGGCGGAAGGATGTAGCGGCCGATGATCGCGAGGTTCGAAGGCGCCTCGTCGGGACTCGGCTTCTCGACCATGTCCTCGACCTCGTAAACCCCCTCGGCGATCCGCTTCCCCCGGATGATACCGTAGCGCGACACCTGGTCGTGCGGAACCTCCTGGATCGCCAGCACCACCCCGGCGTCGTATTTCTCGTAGACGTCGGTCATCTGGCGCAGCACCGGAACCTCCGAATCGATGACGTCGTCGGAGAGGACGACGGCGAACGGCTCGTAGCCCACCAGGTCCATCGCCCGCAGGACGGCGTGTCCGAGCCCCATCGGCAGGTTCTGGCGCACGTAGAAGAAGTCGGCCAGATCGCTGATCGACCGGATCAGGTCGTGGAGCTTGCCGTCCCCCTTCTTCTTCAGCGTCGCCTCGAGTTCGAAGGAGACGTCGAAATGGTCTTCGATGGCGTGCTTGCCCCGGCCGGTGACGATGATCATGTCGCGGACGCCGGCCGCCCGCGCCTCCTCGACGCCGTGCTGGATGAGCGGCTTGTCGACCAGCGGCAGCATCTCCTTGGGAGAGGCCTTGGTCGCGGGCAGGAAGCGGGTGCCGAATCCCGCGGCGGGGAAGACCGCTTTACGGATCATTCGCATCTCCTTCTTCGAGCATCGGGGCCGCCGTGTCGCGAAACCGGCGGAACAGCTTTTCGACATCGCCGATCGCGCGCGTCCAGCGCATCGGCGGGAGACTCTTCCGGAACAGCGCGCCGTAGGACCGGGTCATCACGCGGTGGTCGAGCAGCGCCACCACGCCGTAGTCGTCGCCCCGGCGCAGGAGCCGCCCGACGCCCTGCCGGAGCGAAAGCACCGCCTCGGGCACCTGGTACTCGGCGAACGGGTCGCCGCCGCGGTCGCGGATCGCCTTGATGCGCGCCTCGACCACGGGATCGCCGGGAGGCGCAAACGGCAGCTTGTCGATCACCACGCAGCGCAGCGAGGCGCCCGGAACGTCGATCCCTTCCCAGAAGGTGCCGGTGCCGACCAGCACCGCGTCCTCCTCGTCGCGGAACGCGCGCAGGAGGCGGGCGCGCGGCGCTTCGCCCTGGACGAAGATCGTGTACGGCAGCTCGGCACGCAGCGTCGCCGCCAGCAACGACAGGTTCCGGTAGCTCGTGCACAACACTAGCGCGCCGCCCCCCGACAGTCGAAGGATGCGCGCGGCGGCCTTCCCGGCCTCGGCAGGGAAAGCGGGATCGGACGGGTCGGGCAGCCCCTCGGGCACGTACGCGAGCGACTGTTCTGCGAAATCGAATTCATTATCCACGATGAGATCAATCGCGGCAACCGAGCCGAGTCCGACGCGCGTCTTGAAGTAGGACAGGTCGCCGGCAACGGAAAGCGTTGCGGAGGCCAGGAGCGTGGGAGGCGGCTGCTCCCACATGGCGGCGGCCAGCGTCGGGGCGATCTCGACCGGCGTCCGGCACAGCGTCACGGCGTGCCCGCGCCGCTCGACCCACGACACGGCACGGGTCGGGTCGGTCTCGAGGACGGCGGCAAGGTCGTCGAGAAAAGTGCGTACCCGGCGCTGGAGCGTCTCGGCGTCGCGCAGCGCGTCGCCGCCCGGCAGGCCCGCGACCGGCCCCTCGTGGAGCAGCTGCGCCAGCTCCTCGCCGAACCCGGCCATCGCGGCCGCGGCCGAATGGAAGCGCGGGTCCTTCCCCGGCGGCGGCATCAGCGCGCGGCCCTCGCCGCCGACGGACGCGAAGAAGGCGTCGGCTGCCCGTCGGAACGCCTCGGTCGCCGGCAACACCGGCCGCCAGGCAGCGCCCGGCGTCCCCGTGGCCGCCACTCCCGCGCCGCCGGCGCACGCGAGGTCGCGGCACAGTTCGATCGTGCGCCCCAGCGTTACCGTGGTACCGAAGAAGGAGGCCGCGGCCTCTTCGATTCCGTGCGCCTCGTCGAACACGACGATGTCGGCCGGCGGAAGCAGTTCGGCCGGGTAGCGGCGTCCTCCGTCGGAATTTATGCCCACCTTGCCGCGCAGGGCGAGGTCGGCGAAGAAAAGGTGGTGGTTGGCGACGACGAGATCGGCCTCGGACGCCCGGCGGCGTGCGGTCAGCAAATAGCAGCGGTCGGCCTGGTCGCACGCGGACGGATCGCACGAATCGCTGCGGGAGACGATCTCGGACCAGACGCGAAGGTCGTCCGGGACGCCTTCGCATTCGGAGATGTCGCCGGAGCGGGTGACCGCGGCGAACTCGGCGATCGCGTCGAAGAAGCGCGCCTCGCGCGCAAATTCGAAGAGCGGCTCCGAGAAGAAACGCTTCCAGCGCAGGCGGCACAGGTAGTTGCCGCGCCCCTTCATCACCGCGTAGGAAAAGGGAATATCGATCGCGTCGCGCAGCAGCGGGATGTCGTGGTCGACGAGCTGTTGCTGAAGCGTCTTGGTGCCTGTGGCGACGAGCGTCTTTCCGCCCGACAGGATCGCGGGGACGAGATAGGCGAGCGTCTTCCCGATGCCGGTCGCCGCCTCGGCGACGAGGACGCTTCCCCCGGAGATGGCGTCGGCCCAGCTTTCGGCCAGCCGGAGCTGGCCGGGGCGCGGCTCGAAACCGGGCAGCGAGGACTGGAGCGCGCCGCCGGGCGCGAAGACGCGGCGGACCTGCTCCCGGAGCGTCCCGCGTTTGGTCAAGGATCCTGCACGGGGACGAAGTTGCCGAGCTCGATCTTGAGCAGATGCACGCGCCGTTTCATGTCGCCGCCCGGGCCGAAGGTAAAGTTGCCGGTCGCCCCGATAAAACTTTTCATCCGGGGAACCCGGTCTCGCATCGCCTCGGCCGCGCTGCGCGCGTCTCGCGCGCCCTCGACCGTCCATGCGGCCGACAGCATCGCCGCGCCGTCGTATCCCATCGCCTCGAAGCGGGACGGGGAGATGCGCACGGCGTCCTGGAAGTCGCGGCGGAACCGGTCTCCCTGGCCGCCCGGGACGGCGTCGGCATAGTCGACCGAGAAGATGGCGCCGGAGACGGCGTCGCCCGCCTTCCGGATCAGCGCGTCGTCGCTCCAGCCCGAGAAGCCGGCCAGCGGCAGGAAGACGTCGTAGTAGCGGAGCTGCGACGCGACGAGGAAGACGCGGTCCCAACGGTCGGCCACCACGATTGCCCCCCGGGGACCCGACTTGCCGCGCCCCCGGGCGCGTGCCTGGCGCGCGAGGGCGGAGCCCGAGACGGACGACCGGATGAGGCGCGAGAAATCCTTCAGGCCGGCGGGGTAGCTCAGCGTCTTGACGATGCGCAGGCCGTTCTCCTTCGCAGCGGCGCCCACCGCTTCGGAAAAGCCCTTGCCGTATCCGTTTTCGGGGGCGAACAGGAAGAGGTCGGTGACCCCCCGCTTCGACAGGGAGCCCAGGACGGCGCGCGCCTCCTGCTGCGGCGACAGGCCGAACGGGTAGAGGAAAGGTTTTTCGACGACCGACTTCTGGCCGAGATAGAGCAGCGGCGCCGACCGGGGGCCGACAGCGACGGCGACCGACCGCCCCTCCTCCCCGGTGAGCGGCCCCAGGAATCCGATGACCAGGCGATCGGCCGACCAGGAGAGGTATTCCTTGCGGGCTCTGTCCGGAGCCCCCCCCGTATCGACCCAGCGCAGCACGGGGAGCGATCCGCCTTCGGACTCGGCGCGGCGGCCCCGGTGCAGCGCAACCTCGGCGCCCAACAGGACCGAGAAGCCGGCATCCCCCAGCTTGCCCGACAACGGAAGCAGCCCCACGATGCGGGGCCGCGACGCCATGATCTTGTCGATGCGGAACAGATGCTCGGCCGCCTCGCGCGCTTTGGGGCCGCCGGACCGGGCCGCACGGTCGAGCGCCCACCCGCTCAGGCCGAGATAGCCGTTCTTCATCCCGAAGCGCCCCAGGGCGAAGTAGAGGCGCCCGCGGACCTCGGCGTCCCCCTCCGCCTCGCCCGACTGGAAGAGCGCAGCCGGGTCCTCGACCGAATCGATCAGCGTGTCGCGCTCGGCCCGCAGCCGGGTCACGATCTCGGGGGAAGGCGCCGCGGCGACCGCCTGGTGGTACAGCGCCATCGCGCGCGGGAGGTGTCCGCCGGCGGCCTCGGCGCGCGCCATGACCGCGAGCAGCGACGGCATGTCGCCGCCGACGTATCTCTGGTCGATCAGGTAGGCGGCGAGGTCGCGCACCTCGGCGGTGCGCTGGGGCAGCCGGCGCACGATGCGCATCTTGAGATCCATCGCCGAGAGGACGAGGTAGCGTGCGCGGGAAAGGAGAATGGCGCTGTCGGCGGCCGACAGGGCGGCATCGAGATCGTCCGAGGCGAGCAGCAGCTCGCCGATGCGGGCCCAGGCGAACCCCTTGCGCTCGTCGTCGGTGCCGGCGGCCACGATCGCCCGGAAGCGCGCCAGCGCCTCGTCCCGACGACCCGCCTGGTAATCGGACTCGGCGGCGACGAACGCGGAAGACCGAAACGTGCCCACTGCCTGGATCACCCGGCGCAGCGCCGGCGCGTTGTCGGGCGCGGGCCGTGCGGAGACGGGCAGCGCGGGAGCGGGGGTGAAGGGCAGCACCTTCTGCTGGGCGACCGGAATTCCCTTTCGCGGCGCGGCCGTCGCACCCGTCGAAACCAGGAGCAGTCCGGCCAGCCCCCAGGCAACCGCTCCCCGGAGGCTCACTCGAAGAACTCCTTCACTTTTTCGAAGAAGCTGCGCGACATCGGCCCCGGCGTCTCCCCGGCGAGCACCTGGAACTCGGTGAGCAGTTCCCTCTGTCTCTTGGTCAGCTTTTTGGGCACGTCGATGATGGCACGGATGACCAGGTTGCCCCGCCGATAGCCGTTGACCTGCGCCACCCCTTCGCCCTTCATGACGAAATCCTGGCCCGAACGGGTCCCGGAAGGGATGGTCAGCGTCTTCTTGCCCGACAGCGTGGGGACATCGATGTCGGCGCCGAGCGCCGCCTGCGGGAATGTGATGGGCACCTCGCAAAGGAGGTCGGCGCCCTCCCGGATGAAGAATGGATGTTCCTCGACCGAGATCACGACGTAGAGGTCGCCGGAGGGGCCGCCCTGCGGACCGGCCTCGCCCTCGCCGCGCAGCTTCATCCGGGTGCCGTTGTCGACGCCGGCGGGAATCTTGACCTTGAGCGGCCGGTTCTCGCGGATGCCCCCCGAGCCGTTGCACGCGGGACACCGCTCCTTGATGACCTGCCCCGTTCCCCCGCAGCGCCCGCAGGGTCGCGAGATCGAGAAGAAGCCCTGCTGGACCGACACCTGCCCCCGCCCGTTGCACGCCCCGCACTTCTCGGGGCTGGTCCCCTTCTTCGCGCCGCTGCCCTTGCAATCGCCGCACGTCGAGGTGCGCGGGATGATGAGCTCCTTTTCCGTGCCGAACACCGCTTCATCGAACTTGATCGTCAGGTTGTAGCGGAGGTCGGCCCCGCGCTGGGGACGCCGCCCGCCGCCCGTCCCGCCCCCGAAGACGGAACCGAAGAAGTCGTTTAGGATATCCTCGACGCCGAAACCACCGAAGTCCTGGAACCCGCCAAAGCCCTGCCCCGCTGGCCCGGCGTGCCCGAAACGGTCGTACTGCTCCCGCTTCTGTTGATCGGACAGCACGGAGTACGCCTCGTTGACCTCCTTGAAACGGTCTTCGGACGACTTGTCGCCCGGGTTCCGGTCGGGGTGGTATTGCAGCGCCTGCTGCCGGTAGGCCTTCTTGATCTCGTCGGCGCTCGCGCCGCGCGCGACGCCGAGCAGTTCGTAATAGTCGCGCTTGCTCACTTTCCGGCACCCTCGTCTCCGCCCGAATCGCCGCCGCGCGCAACCGTGACCTGCGCCGCGCGCAGCAGACGGTTGTTGAGGGTGTACCCCTTGCATGCCTCGTCGAGGACCGTCCCTTCGACAACACCGGCCGCGGGGATCTGCGCGATCGCTTCGTGGATCGAAGGGTCGAACGGCTTTCCGGCCGCGCCCATCTGCTCGACGCCGAACTTCTTGAGCTCGGCGATGAAGAGGGCGTACGTCATGCGCACCCCTTCGAGCAGCGCGTCGAACGTCCCGCTTGCGGCGCCTTGGGCGATCGCCCGCTCGAGGTTGTCGAGGATGGGCAGGAGCGCCAGGAGCAGCCGTTCGTTGCCGAAGGCGATGAGCGACTCGCGCTCGCGCTGCGCCCGCTTCTTGTAATTGTCGAACTCGGCGGCCAGGTAGGCCAACTTTCGCCTGGTCTCGAGCAGCTCGGCGATGGTTTCGTCGACGGAAGGCGCGGCGGACTCCGCCCCTTCGGGCGTCGCCTCGTTTTCCGGTGTCGTTTTCCTGTCTTCGGTCATTTCCTGGGGAACCCCTTTATATTGATTTCAGTCGGAGCCGACAGCTACCGGTTGAAGTGGCCGGTGCCGAGAAGGCCGGCGGTGTATTCGACGAGCGGGATGATCCGCGCATAATTCATCCGGACCGGGCCGACGAGCCCGATGCTGCCCAGCGGGGCGCCGTCGCGGCTCAGCGCGGACGCGACCACGGAGATGTCGGGCAATTCCTCGATCGGATTTTCGGCACCGATGGACACCCGCGCCGGGTCGCCGTCGAGCACCCGGTCGAGCAGCCGGACGACGACGCTCTTTTCCTCGAACGCCCGCAGGATCCGCTTGAGCTTCTGGACATCCTCGATAAACTCGGGCTGTTCGAGAATGTTGGTGCGCCCTTCGACGTAAACCTCGGTTTCGGTCGCGGCGGGGAACGCCCGGGCGGAAAGCGCCAGCGCCCGCGTCATGATCCGGTCGTAGCGCGCCTTCTCGTGGCGCATCTCCTGCAGGATCTTCGTCCGCAATTGCGACAGCGTGAGGCCCGCTGCCAGCGCGTCGAGGTAGTTGCCGATCTTCTCGATGTCGCCGTCGGACAGGTCGGGCTCGCCTTCGATCAGACGGTGCTGCACCCAACCGCCCTGCATGACCGCGACGAGCAGCACGTTGTCCCGGCCGGCGCGCACCAGCCGGAGTCCGCGCAGCTTCTGGTCGCCGGGGCCGGCCACGACCACGACGCACGCCTGGCCGGACAGTTGTGACAGCAGGCGGCCGACCTGTCGGAGCGTCTCGTCCGGCGGCGGCGCCTGGGCGCCGGCCGTCCGGTGGATCTGGTCGCGTTCGCTGCGCAGCAGCCGTTGCCGCTCGAGCAGGTAATCGACGTAGTAGCGGAAGCCGGCGGCCGTCGGAATGCGGCCTGCGGAGGTGTGCGGCTGCGCCAGGCAGCCCGAGTCCTCGAGATCGGCCATGATGTTCCGGATCGTCGCCGGGGAAAGCTGCCCCATCCGCTTGGAGATGGTGCGCGACCCCACCGGCTCGGCCGTTTCGATATAATCTTCGACCACGAAGCGCAGCACTTGCGCCGCACGGTCGTCCAGGACGGTGCTCACTGCCTTCCCTTTCGCGGCAACCGATTAGCACTCAAAGCGCGCGAGTGCTAACACCACTTTACCAACGGGCGCGCGGAGGTGTCAAGGCGGCCGCGTCGTCCCGGGGAGCCTCGAACCGGACCCGGTCGCCCGGCTCGGTCCCGGTACGTGCCAGCATCCCGGCCGGGAGCTCGAGCACGCCGCACGCCTTCCTGTATCTGGGGGAGATCCGGTTGGGGGGAAGTCCGGGGCAACATCCGACGACCACCCCCGATCCGTCGATGAAGACCAGGTCGATCGGGTACCGCATGCCGAGCGTGTGGACCGCGTCGCACGGGGAGATCCACAGGCCGTCGCCCGGGTGAAGGGATCGGGTCCCCAGCAATCCCTTGAGGCGACGCCAGAAGTTGTCGGCCACGCGGACGCGGTCGCCTAGCATGACATTGCGCGTCTCGTTGACGATCTTCCTGCGGCGGTCTCCCGGCATGCCGTCGATTCTATCAGAAAAGGTTACAATTACCGGATGGAGAAATCCGCCTCCCCCCCGTGGTTCTGCTATCTGCTCGAATGCGCCGACGGGACCCTATACACGGGCATCACGACCGACCTCGCGCGCCGGGAAGCGATGCACAATCGCGGCACCGCGTCGAAATATACCCGCGCCCGGCTCCCCGTCCGGATCGTCTACGCCGAACCGCATCCCGACCGGTCTTCCGCCTCTCGCCGGGAAGCGCGCCTTCGACGGCTACCCCCGGCCGCCAAGCGGGCGCTGATCGCGACGGGTTGACGCAACCGGATGCGGTAAAACGCGCTATCGCCAAAATGTTGGCATTCCAGGGGAAGACCAACGCGTCAACGCTTTGACATCCCGCCGGGATTCGCCCCGTCAAGGATCAGACGCAAACCTGCAACCATCCGTTATCATGACTGTTTTTACTTGGCAGGTTCCTATATTTCTCGAATGGCACGCAGGTTGCTCTGCTTCCGGGCAGAACATCTTTGGAGGCTTCAACGATGACCGCAACCCTGAACCGGATCCGCCGGCAGATTCTCGACGCGATCGTGAAGTATCGCTCCCGCCTGGCCGAACGCCAGTATCGGAGCGAAGCCGCGGCATACGGTGTCCAGTACGTCGGCCTCTTCGAGACCTACCAGCTCGCGGTCTTCCAGGACCCGGTGACCGGCTCCTCGTTCGCGGTGAAGTCCGGCGAATCGGTCCGGCACGGGATCAAACGCGTCCGGGAACGGTTCGGGGCCATCGCCGCGTAAGGCCCGACATTCTATCGCCGACCCGCGGCCTTTCGAAGGCCGCCTCCAGGGTCCCGGGCAACACCGGGACCACCCGCATAGACCGCCCGCCCAAAAAAAAACCGCCGAAGGGCCCGAAAGCCCTCCGGCGGTTCTGCTTTCCGCCAAACTACTTGAACTCGTGGCAGTCGGGGCAGACGCCCTCCTTGTTGTGCTCCTTCTTGTCCTCGTGACAGCCGAGGCAGGTCGCCCGCTCCTTGACCACCCAGGCGTGCGGCTTGTGGCAATCCTTGCAGGCGGCGTCGGGGTGCCCGCCCTTGTTGTGCAGCCCGCCCCGCTTTGCGTGGCACTTCGTGCACGGGACGAGCGGCTGGATCTCCTGTTCCTTCTGGTGGCACTGGCTGCAGGCTCCGCCCATCATCGGGGCGCCCTGGTCGAACTTGTGGCAACCGGCGCAATCGGTCGACACCCGCTTCCCGGCCGCGTGGCACTTGTTGCAGTTGATCCGGGCATGCCGGCCCTTGAGCTCGAACGGATGCCAGTTCCCATCGCCGCTTTCGAGCGAAGCGCCCAGCGGCATCAGGGGGCCACGCTTCGGCATCGTGTGGCAGACCGTGCAGTCGCGCGTGATCGCCTTGCCCTTCGCATCGACATGCCGTCCGTCGTGGCACCGGAAGCAGGCGGCCCAGTTGCGATGGCCGATGTTCATCGGATAGGTCGTCCAGTTGACCTTCATCATCGGGAAGACGCTGCGCTCCCAGATCGCGGTCGTGGTCGTCACCGCCTGCCGGATCCGGTCCGCCCGCCGGATGGCGGAGTCGGGATCGTTCTTCGCGTAGTATCCCTCGATCGCCTGGCCGATCCCCCGGCGAGCCGATGCGACGTCGGGATATTCCTGCAGGAGGGCGTCGACCGCCACCTTCTTGATCCAGGGCAGGTCGCGCGGGATCGAGCGGTCGTTCATCGCGCCGTCGACGGCGACGTCGGCCGGCGGGATGTGGTGTGTCGGCCGGTTGTGGCAGGTCAGGCACTCGACCTTGTGCCGCGGAAGCCCCGCAAGCTTCTCCTTGCCCCCTTTGTAGTCGAGGCTCGTGTATTCGGAGACGGTGCCGTCGGGCCGCGTCACCTTGACCCACGGGATCTCCTGGTGGCGCCGGTCGGTCGTCACGTACTCGATCCGGTTGCCGAGCAGCATCTTGTAGTGGATCCCCGAGCTGCCGCTCCCCAAGCCGCCCCCGCCGCCGGTCTTGACCAGGATGGAAACCTGCTCTGCCGTATTTTGCTCATCGTAACGGAAGTGCGGAAGTTGATGGAGTTGCGCCCCGTAGAATTTCTGCGGCCAGTGGCACTCTTCGCATGTCTCGCGGGCGGGCCGCAGATTCTCGACCGGCGTCGGGATCGGAGTCGGATAGCGGCCTGTCAGCACGCCGATCACCTGCCGGGCCCCGGACAGCTTGGACTTGACGTAGAAGGAGGCGCCGGAGCCGACATGGCAGTGGACGCAAGCGACACGGGCGTGGGGGGAATTCAGGTAGGTCGTGTGCTCGGGCGCCATGACCGTGTGGCACAGCTTCCCGCAGAACGTGACCGATTCGGTGAAGATGAACGCGTTGTACGAGACGAACGCCAGCAGGACGGCCGCCAGGAAGCCCACGAACAGAACCCGGGTGAAATGCTTCCGCTGGGTGTCGTCGTTCAGGTCCACCCGCGGGTATGGCAGCGGCGCCGATTCGCCCAGCTTCCGGCGGCGGAGGCTCTCGCGCCGCATCCCGTACAGGAAGAGGAGCGCCCCGAACCCGAAGCCGCCCGGAAGAATCATGTAGATGAGGATCCCGATGTACGGGTGCTCGAGGCCGACCAGCTCGTTCGCCAACAGCATCAGCGCCATCATCAGCAGGCAGGCCGCCGCGAGCAGGCCCCCGAAGTAACTGACGGGGTTGCGATGGAGCTGGGGATGTTGCATTTCCTGGGGCACGGGATACCTCCTTTAGGAGCCGATCGGCGATTAAAGCATTGTGCCATATTTCCCCATTCGATTATCATTGACCTGGGTCAATTCAAAACATCGTCTTCCAAGGGGAGGTTCCAGTAGATGAAAGCGGTTCTCATGAGCGGGTTCGGCGGCGTGGATGTCCTGACGGTCGGCGAGGCGCCGATGCCGGTTCCGGGCGAGGGGCAGGTGCTTGTGAAGGTGCATGCGACCTCGATCAACCGGCCCGACCTTGTGCAGCGGGAAGGGAAGTACCCCCCGCCTCCCGGAGATTCCGAGATCCTCGGGCTGGAAGTCGCCGGCACCGTCGAGGCGCTCGGGCCCGGCGTCACCGGTTGGGAAAAGGGAGAGCGCGTCCTGTCGCTGGTCGGCGGGGGCGGCTATGCCGAATTCGCGGTCGCGTATGCGAGCCACCTGATGCGGATCCCCGAATCGATGAGTTTCGAGGAGGCGGCTTGCGTGTGCGAGTCGTCCATCACCGCCTTCCTCAACGTCTTTATCATCGGCGGCTTGAAGGACGGCAACACGACGATCCTGCACGGCGGCGGCGGGGGGGTGAACACGGCCGCCATCCAGCTCTGCAAGGCTTTGACGCCGAACGCGAAGATCATCGTCACGGCGGCGCCCGAAAAGATCGACCGCGTCAAGGCGCTGGGCGCCGATCTCGTCGTCAACTACAAGGAGACGCCCGACTTTTCCGATGCCGTCAAGGCGTTCACCGGCAAGAAGGGGGCCGATGTCATCCTCGACCACGTCGGCGCGAAATACCTCGCCCCGAACATGAGCTCGCTGGGCTACGCGGGGCGCCTCGTCGTCATCGGCGTGATCAGCGGCATCAAGGCCGAGCTCAACCTCGCGGTCATGATGGTCAAGCGCCAGCAGATCATCGGATCGGTGCTCCGGTCGCGGCCAGTCGCGGACAAAGGGGCGATCGTCGCCGAGTTCACGAAGACGGCGCTGCCGAAATTCGCCGACCGCACCATCGTCCCGGTCGTCGAGAAGGTGTTCCCGATCGATCAGGTGCAGGAGGCGCACCGGATGATGGAGGAAGACCGCCACTTCGGCAAGATCGTGCTGAAGGTCCGCTGAAACCTGATGCGCTCGCGCGTGGTATCATCTGGCGACCGCACGAGGCCGTTCAAGGCAGCGCGTAGCCAATCCATATATTCCCCGGGGAACCCATGACGCAACGGATCCTTGCCGCCCTCCTGTTCTGCCTGCTGTTCGCGGACACGGCCCACGCCATCTCCGTGGGGGACACGGCGCCCCCCTTCATCGGGAACGACACCTCGGGAAGCACCCAGTGGGTCAAGCGCTATTTCGGCCATAAAGTCATCATCCTGAGCTTTGACTCGACCTTCTCGACCAACGGCGCCGATGCGCTTCGCGCGATCGAGAAGGTCCGCGCGCTCTTCCCCTCCGACGCGATCCAGGTGCTGTCGGTCAACGTCGATGCGAACTCCCCCGCGCGGATCCAGAATTTCTACGCCGTCGTGCCGCCGCCGCGCCAATACTCCGTCCTCATCGACGACAAGTGGGACATCGCCCGCATGTACGGGATCGATTCTGCCCCCACGCACCTCGTCATCGACAGGAAGGGAATCGTCCGCTACATCTCGAATGGGGCCGAAGGGCGCGCGGACCAGGGGCTCGAAAGCGCGGTCAGGGAAGCCGTCACCGGCAAGAAGCAGAAACCGGAGCCGAAGGGGAAGAAAAAGAGGAGCCCGCTTGCCGGACGGTTGAACCTGGTGGCGCCCAGCCCGTTCACCAAGACGCTCACGGGCATGATCACCGTCGCAGGAACGGCGCCCGAACGCTCGACCGTGACGGTGTCGACGAACGGCGGCAGCCCGAAAGCGGTCACGCTTCGCGACGACACGTTTTTCATCCGGCAACCGCTGGTGCTCGCCGCCAACTTTATCGAGGTCCTGGCGACCGGTCCCGACGGGGTCCGGAGGCAACAGGGCTTCATGGTCTTCCGCGAAGCGGATGCGGGCACCGGCATCGTGTCCGCCGCCCCCGCCTACCACTTTCACGTTTCCGCGAACGAAGCCCCCTGCCGCCGGTGCCACGACGTGACCCCGTCCGAGGAAAAGGCCAAGGGACTCGACCCCAAGAGCAACCCGTGCCTCTCGTGCCACAAGGAGATGTCCGACCGCAAGATCGTCCATGGCCCCATCGCGATCGGCGGCTGCTCCTCGTGCCACCGGTTCAAGGGAGGCGACCGGCGCTACGCGCTCAATGCCGAGGGCGCCGAGCTGTGCTTCGAGTGCCACGACGAGATCCGGAACGCCACGAATAAACCGAACAAGCACGAACCCGCGTCCGAAGGGCGCTGCACCGCGTGCCATGACCCGCACGGCAGTCAGGAGAAGTTCCAGCTCCGCCGGTACATCTCCGACCTCTGCTACTCCTGCCACGAGGGGGTCCAGCCGCTCGGGGGCAAGTCGACCCACGAGCCATATCAAAAAGGGCAGTGCAACGTGTGCCACCTGCCCCACGGATCCAGCCGCGACGACAAACTGCTCCGTCTGCCCGGCGACCGCCAGTGCCTTTCGTGCCACCCCGACCTGCCCCAACGCGGGCACGTCCACCCTTCCGGCACCGGTACCCGGATGAAACTGCCTGAGAACATCGTGCTCGACAACGAGGGACGGCTGCTCTGCCTCTCTTGCCACGAGCCGCACGAGTCGGGCGAGATCAAGCTGCTGCAAAAGGGCGGCTGCGAACGGTGCCACGAGAAGAAGTTCTAGCCGAAGGTTACGGGCGGAAGGACGCGGCGGAAGCGGCGTCCTTCCGCCGCCCCATCCTCGTCCTGGGCGCCACCGGCTACATCGGCGCCCGCCTCGTCCACCGCCTGGCCGCTGCCGGTCACGCCGTGCGCGCCGCCGGCCGGTCGATCGACCGGCTTCGCGGCCGCTCCTTCGCCACGCTGACCGGCGTCACGCTCTTCCCCGCAGATGCGCGCGATCCCCGCTCCCTGGCCTCGGCCTGCGCCGGGTGCCGCGCCGCCTATTACCTCGTCCACTCGATGGAAAGGGGCAGCGACCGTTTCGCCGAAACCGATCGTGAAGCGGCCACGAACATGACTTCGGCGGCCGAAAAGGCGGGGCTCTCGCAGGTCGTCTACCTGGGCGGGCTTGGCGAATCCGGCACGACCCTGAGCGAGCACCTGCGCTCCCGCGCCGAAGTCGGCGACATCCTTTACGCCGGTCGCGTCCCCGTCACCCGGCTGCGCGCCGCCATGGTGGTCGGATCGGGAAGCGGCTCCTTCGAGATCCTGCGCTACCTCGTCGACCGACTCCCCGTCATGGTCACGCCGCGCTGGCTCGACACGGAAGTTCAGCCCATCGCGATCGGAAACGTCCTCGACGCCCTCGTCGGCGTTCTCGACCATCCCGAGGCGCGGGATCAGACGTTCGACATCGGGGGCTCCGAAGTGACGACGTACCGTCGGCTCATGGAGGTCTACGCCGAAGAGGCGCGGCTTTCCCGCCGGCTCATCCTTCCCCTGCCCGTCCTCTCGCCCCGCCTCTCCTCCTACTGGATCGACGTCGTGACGCCTATTCCCGCATCGCTGGCGCAGCCGCTGGCCGACGGGCTCCGGAACCGGGTCGTCTGCCGCGACGACCGGATCAACACGATCGTACCGATGCGCCTTTTGGATTGCCGGGAAGCGATTCGGGCGGCGATCCGGAGCGCATCGCTGCCGTTCGATGGGCCGGGCGCCCCGAGGGCCGAGGCCGACCCATGGCCCGGAGACCCGCCCTGGGCGGGCGGCACGCTGTACGTCGACCGCCACGCGGTCACGGTCGCCGCCTCCCCCGAGGCGGCCTGGGCTCCCGTGGTCCGGATCGGCGGCGCGGATGGCTGGTACTACGCCGATTGGCTTTGGCGCCTGCGCGGGGCCTTGGACCGGCTGGCCGGCGGTCCGGGCATGAGGCCAAAGCGGCGCAGCCCCGACACGCTCACGCCCGGCGACACGTTCGGTTTCTGGCGCGTCGAGGCGGTCGAACCGCCCCGGCGACTGCTGCTGCGCGCCGAGATGGAAATGCCCGGCTGCGCGACGCTCGAGATCCAGGTGCACGACGTCGGCCGGGGCGCCACCCAAATCGCGCTCGAGACGCGCTTCGCCCCCCGCGGTGCCTTCGGAATGCTTTACTGGAGGGTGGTCGACCCGTTCCATCACCTGGTCTTCCCGGGGCTGCTCCGGGAACTCGCGCATCGCGCCGGCGGGAGGGTCCTTTCCGGTCCTTCGGAACTCCGGTAGCGTCTTACGGAACCTTTTCGCCCGGGAGGCAGGCGCTGACCAGGATGCAAACGGGGGGCGTCAAGAAAGGGGTGATTGGTCAAGGATGCCCGACAGCGCGGCGTCGAACTCGGCCTCGAGCGCAGCGAATTCAGACCGGACGCGTTCCATCTCGGCCAGGGGGGCGTCCGCCACCTTCCCCGCCAGTTCGGCAGGCGGCGCATCCTGACGGGCGATATGCCCGAGCGCCTGTTGGGCGGAGTCGTTGAAATCGGCCTCGCGCTGCGCGAGATCGTCGGGAACGAAGTGCGCCAGCGTCGCGTAGGAGATGCGGGCCGCCGCCGCCAGCTCGCGCCGCGGGCCGCCGTTGGCGACCCGGTACGCGGCAGCCAGGAGGACGCACGCCTTGATCGTGTCGCGTCCGGCAGGCAGCTCGGACTCGGGGATCAGCACCCCGCCCTGCTCGTGCCGCTCCAGCACACGGGCGTAATCCCCGAGGATCCGGAATGCGACCCGGAGCTTTCCCTCGAGCTCGTCGCGGCCGGGTGCGTTCATTCCTCGGCCCCGGGCTCGTCCGGCGCCGTCCGATTCGACACGCCGGGCCAGAGCGCCCCGGCCCGTTCGCGAAGCAGTTCTTCATAGCGGCGCGGGATGACGATCGTGATATCGGCCGTTTTCACGGTCTCGATCCGGAAAGCGGGGAGGTCCATGTAGCTGCCCGGGATCAGCATGAGGTCGCCCCAGGGAATCCGGGCACCCCGGTGGCCCGGATGCCACAGGATCAGCCCGCGGTCGTCGCCGCCGACGCCCGCGTAGCCGCGCCCGACCTTCCCGCCGATCTTTTCGAAGACTTCCTTGCCGGTCAGTTCATCGGCGCCGTATTGCGCGGCCAGCCGCTCCCAGCTCGTGTCGGGCTCGATGGGCGGTCTCCCCCCCCGGCCCGCCAGCTTGTGCTTGAGGAGGACGACGACCATCAGCAGGACGGCAAGAGCCGCCATGATCAAAATGTTGGACAAGCGTCACACCCCCCGTGGATGTATTTCGGAAGCCGGCGGAATAAAGGGACGAATTCTAGGGTGGGCCTTTGAGCCAGTGGCGGCGGATCTCGATGCGCGTGTCGCCGGCGGACAGCCACGCCTCGCCGTCCTGGACCATCAGCTGAAGCCGCATGGTCCGGGCGGCGATCACGGCCAGAGCGTCGGTCGTGGCGGGGTCGATCGCCACGACCGAGAGGTTGTCGAAACGCGCCAGCTCGGGTCCGGCCTTGCCCCACCACAAGTCGACGCTCCGGCCGCCGTAGGCGTAGACCACGACCCGCCCGGCCAGGGCGCATGCCTTGCGCAAGCGCCGCTCGTCGGGCTGGCCCGCGTCGATCCAGAGATCGACGCGGCCGGTCAGGTCGTGCAGCCACAGGTCGGGCTCGTCCGTCGCGCTCAGCCCCCGTCCGAACTCAAGCCGCTCGTCGGCATGCAGCCCGAACGCGAGCAACCGCACCATCATCCGCTCGTCGGTCTCGGAAGGATGCTGCGCGATCGTCAGCGTGTGGTCGGCATAGTAGTGGCGGTCCATGTCGGCCACGTTGAGATCGGCCTTGAAGATGGTCGCGGTGAGAGCCATGGGGAAGCATCATACCCGATGCGCCTCCCCTTTAGTCGTTCGCGATGATCACCTTCAGGGCGCGCTCCTTCATCGCGTTGCCGAACGTGTCGTAGGCCTTCATGACGTCGTTCAAGGCAAAGTGGTGCGTGATCAGATTTTTCGGCTGGACCTTGCCCGAGGTCACGGTCTTGAGGAGCATGGGCGTCGTCACGGTGTCGACGAGGCGCGTCGTCAGGGTGATGTTGCGGTCCCACAGCTTGTCCATGTTGAGCTGGACGGCCTTCCCGTGCACGCCGATGTTGGCGATGTGGCCGCCCGCCGCCACGACCGCCTGGCAGACGTCGAAGCTCACCGCCATCCCCAGCGCCTCGATCGCGACGTCGACCCCCCGGTTGCCGGTCAGCGCCATCACCTTCTCGGCCGCCTTCCCGTCGCTGTTGTCGACGACCTGCGTCGCGCCGAACCGCTTGGCGACTTCGAGCCGGTTGGCATCGATGTCGACCATGATGATCTCGGCCGGCGAATAGAACTGCGCCGTCAAAAGCGCCGCCAGCCCGATCGGGCCGCCGCCGACGATCGCCACCGTGTCGCCGGGCTTGACCTGCCCGTTGAGCACCCCGCACTCGAAACCGGTGGGCAGGATGTCGCTCAGCATGACGAGCGCCTCCTCGTCGGCCCCGGCGGGAATCGGGTACATGCTGTTGTCGGCGAAGGGAATGCGGACATACTCGGCCTGCGTCCCGTCGATGAGGTTCCCCAGGATCCAGCCGCCGCCGTTCTCGCAATGCGAGTACATCCCCTTCTTGCAGTTGCCGCATTTCCCGCACGATGTGATGCAGGAGAGCAGGACGCGGTCGCCCGCCTTGAAGGTCGAGACGCCGGCGCCGACCTGGTCGACGACCCCGACCCCTTCGTGCCCCAGGATCCGCCCGTCGGTCACCGTCGGGACGTCGCCCTTCATGATGTGCAGGTCGGTCCCGCAGATGGTCGTCTTCGTGATCTTGACGATCGCGTCCGTCGGGGCCTGGATGGCGGGCTTGGGCTTGTCTTCGAGCGCGCGCTTGCCGGGGCCGTGGTACACGAGTGCTTTCATCTTCGGTGGTCCTCCCTTTTTACCGTGGGTTGTTGGTTGCCGTCCTAAAGGGTCGTTCCGAAAAAGTGGCCGACGCCTGCGGTGAGCCCCATCGCGAGCGCGCCCCAGAAAGTGACGCGGAATGCGCCCCGGGCAACCGGAGCGCCGCCGGCGTAGGCTGCCGTAGCGCCGAGCCCGGTCAACGCCAGGAGCGTCGTCACGCCGGTGACGGCGCCGACGCGCGCGGCCGGGGCCGCGAGCGCCGACAGGATCGGGATCAAGCCGCCCAGCGCGAAGGCGGCGGCGGAGGAGAGCGACGCCTGGATCGGCCGCGCCCGCAGCGTCTCGGTGATCCCCAGCTCGTCGCGGGAATGCGCCGCGAGGGCGTCACGCGACATCAGCTGCTCGGCCACGCGCTGCGCGAGCGACGCGTCGAGCCCGCGCTTCACGTAGATCGATTTCAGCTCCAAAAACTCCCGCTCGGGCTCATCCTTCAGCTCGCGCCGTTCCCGGCCGAGATCGGCGTTCTCGGTATCGGCCTGGGAATGCACGGAAACGTACTCGCCGGCGGCCATCGACATCGCCCCCGCGACCAGGCCGGCGATGCCCGACAGGAGGATGTTGCTGTGGGTCGCGCCCCCGGCGGCGACGCCCACGACGAGACCCGCGACGGAAAGGACGCCGTCGTTGGCGCCCAGCACCGCGGCGCGGAGCCATCCGGCGCGGTCCGACCGGTGCCCTTCGATGTGTGGGGGGTTTTTCGGATATTCAGTCATCGTCACCCTTCGTTTCCGTTGTCGATGGGAGACTTCCCGATCAGCCGCAGGAAATCTTCAAAAGGGGCGAATCCGGCCAGCCGTCGCCGGCCGCAAAGATGGGTCGGGACGGCGGAGACCTCCAGCGCTTCGGCGCGTTGCCAGTCGGCGTCGACGGATGCGGCAAAGGTGCGCCCCTTGACGACCGCAAGTGCGCCGTCTTCCGGGAGCCCGGCTTCTCTCGCCAGCCCCATCAGCACGTCCGCCCGGGCGATGTTGGCCCCTTCCACAAAATACGCCCGGTAGACCGCCCGGCGGAATAAATCGCCCGCGCCCTGCCGTTCGGCCCATTTCCCGAGCTCCTGGGCAAGCCGGCTGTTGTAGGTATGGGTGCGCGCGCCCATCGGGAGCCCTTCGGCCCGGGCCGATTGCATCAGCCGCGATTGGGACTCCCGGACCGACGCTTCCCGCCCGGCGAACAGGACGGAAAGCGGCATCCCCTCATCGGGGATGTCGGGATGGAGGGGGAAGACGGACCAGCGAAGGGAAACCCCGAATTCGCGCTGCAGCCGATCGGTACGCACGGTACCGAGATAGCACCAGGGTCATATGTAGTCGAAAAAAACTTCCACGACGGGAGTCGATTCCATAGGCGTCCTTCCGGTCGGCGTTTACGGGGTTGGATGCCGTGCCGGGGGGAAAAGTCGCCAGGATAATCTTTCGGCGGACTTATTCCGTTTCCGCCGCGAGCTCGGCCTGTCCGGCCGGCTCGAGATCCGGGGCCGCCTCGTCCTCGCAGCCTTCGAATTCTTCCGAATCGACGTAGGGAACGGACCGCCGTCCGAAGAGCGCCAAGGCCTTCCCGGTCAGGAGCCCGGTCAGGCCTGCGAGAAGTACCGTCACGACGAGCCCGGTCGCCTGGGCTCCGACGTTGACGCCCTCGACCGCGAAGAGCGCGGCCACGCCGCCGAAGAGTCCCGGGAGACCGTGCAGATAGAGCACGCCGCAGGTGTCCACCTTGCCCGTCCGGCGCGTCAGCCGGGACTGGAGGACGGCGAATCCGAACGTGGAAAGCGCACCGGCGGCGAGGCCGATCGCGAAGGCCGCCGCGGGGAGCGCCTTGTCGCAGGCGGAGCCGATCGCGACGCCCCCGGCCAGCGCGGCGTTGGCGATGTCGGCCGCGCAGATCTTCCCGCGAAGCCGGACCGTCGCGAAATAGGTGGCCAGCGTCGATCCGCACAGCGCGAGGATGACGTTCACGGCCGTCGCCGGCACGTCGGCGGGGGCGACCAGCGCGGCGCAGAAACTCGGCCAGAACACCCAGAGCACCATGCTGCCGAGCAGCGAATACCGGTCGCTCGTCTCGTCGCATGCGACGGGCGTCTCAAGCTCGGCCGGCGTCGTCATCGAGGCCGCGACCCCCAGGCCGAAGATCGCGCCGAAGGCGTGGATGACGATCGAGCCGCCGGTGTCGAGGACCGCTTTCCCGGAGATAAGCCCCAGGCCGCCGTTCAGCACCACCCACTCGTTCAGCGCGTAGAACGGGACGAACATCATCCCCAGCAGCAGATACTGGTTCATTTTCAGTCGCCCCAGGACGGCGCCGGCGCAGATGAGCAGGCTGGCGGCGGCGAACTCGGCCAGGATCATCCGGTCCATGATCCCCTCCGGGCCGCCCGTCGCGACCAGGCTATCCTTGAGAAAATAGAGCGGGAGCGCCACGCTGACCAGGAGATAGGTCGCCGTGATCGCCGACCTGCCGTATTTCCGGACGAACACCATGAGGAACCCGAATCCCAGGAGCAGCATCGCCATGATGTGGATGGCGCGCTCGTACTTCTGCACTTCCGCCAGGGCTTCCATCTTCTTCGCTTTCTCCCTTCCACCGACTTATTGATGGGAAACAATCTATCCGTTGGGGGAGCCGGGGAAGGGGCGATATTCCCAATCGAGCATAATCGGGCATGCGGCGAGGGGAAACCGGATTGAACCGACCCGGGGGCCTTCTCATCCAACGAGGGGACCAGCAGTAACCGCAAACGGGTACGATGAAGGGAAATTATGCCGGGACCGGTTCCGAACCTCCGACTGGACAAGGGTTCACGCGTTGCCGTGATCGGCGGCGGACCGGCGGGTTCCTTCTTCAGCTACTTCCTCCTCACGATGGCCGGCCGGGCGGGGCTTGACATCGGGGTGGACATCTACGAACCCAAAGATTTTTCCCAATTCGGGCAATGCGGCTGCAACAAGTGCGGCGGGATCATCTACGAGGCGCTGGTGCAGTCTCTCGCGACGGACGGTATCGTTTTGCCCCCATCGGTCGTGCAGCAGGGGATCGCCGGCTATACCTTCCACACCGACGAGGGGATCGTCCGGATCAAGCCTCCCACCGACGAAAGACGGATCGCCTCCGTGCGCCGGGGGGCCGGCCCTTGCGGGGCGCCCGCCCTGAGCGTGTCGGCGAGCTTCGACGGCCATCTGCTTGCGATGGCGCAAGGGAAAGGCGCCAGGATCGTCCGGGACCGGGTGACGGGAGTCGCCATGATCGAGGGCAGGCCGCAGGTCACCTCCAAATCGGGGATTTCCGAAACCTACGACCTGCTCGTCGGGGCGTTGGGCGTCAATTCCCCCGACCTTGCGCTCTTCGAAGGGTGCGGGACGGGCTACCTCCCCCCGACGACCAGCAAGGCATACATTACCGAGATTCTTCTCGGCAACGAAGAGATCGAAAAATACCTGGGCGACGCGATGCACGTTTTCGTGCTCGACATCCCCCATCTCAAATTCGCGGCGATCATCCCCAAGGGGGAATATGCGACCGTCTGCCTGCTGGGCCTGGACATCGACCAGCCGCTGGTGGACGCCTTTTTCCGGCACCCGGAGGTGCGGGGCTGTTTCCCCCCCGGGTGGGAACCCGCCACCGCCAGGTGCCGATGTTTCCCTTCGATCCTCCTTGGCGAGGCGGAAGGCGCCTTCGGCGACCGGTTCGTGACGGTCGGCGACTGTTACGTGAGCCGCCTCTACAAGGACGGGATCGGCAACGCCTATCGGACGGCGAAGTCCGCCGCGCAGACTGCGTTTTTGTCGGGGATCTCGAAGCGGGATTTCCAGAAAAACTATCGGCCGGTCTGCGATGCGGTCGCCCGCGACAACCGGTTCGGGATAATCGTGTTCGCTTTCACGAGCCTGATCAAGAAGCTGCCGCTCCTGAGGCGCGGCGTGGTCCGCATGACACATGCCGAGCAGGCGGGTTCCGCCTCGCCCAGGATGAGTGCCGTGCTATGGGACACCTTCACCGGAAACGCCTCGTTCCGGAACATTTTGCAGCGAGCCCTCCATCCCGTTTTCCTGGCCCGTTTGTCTTATGAAACCTTGATTGGGTGTGTGCGCCGCAAAGATCGATGAGACAGGAGATCCTTAAGATGGCGAACGAAAGCTTGGGAAAGACCTATCCCGACGGGGAGATCATCTTCCGCCAGGGAGATGCGGCCGATTGCCTCTACATCATCCAGTCGGGGCACGTGGTGATCTACCAGGAAGAAGGCGGGACGGAGGTCATCCTGGCGGAACTCGGGGAGGGCGACACTTTCGGAGACATGGGCGTCTTCATGGGACCTGTCCGGACCGAGAGCGCGCGCGCCCGGGGCGATGCCCGCGTCGTCACGGCCGACTACCGGTTCGTCCTGAAAAAGTTCAGGGATGATCCGTCATACGCCTTCCAGGTCATCGAAAAGATGGCCCGGCGCGACCGGGCGCGGAAGGAACTGGCGGACAAGGCGCTTGAGGACGAGACCCTTCGCCGGAAGGACCGTGCGGCGCAGGCCCGGGATGCGGACTATTACGATTTCGCGCCGGTCGGCGCCATCGACCTCGACGAGGAGGGCGTCATCCGGGGCATCAACCTGTCCGGCGCCGCCCTGCTGGGATCGGAGCGCGGGGAGCTGCTGGGGCTTCCCTTCGCGACGTTCGTTCCTCCCGAAAACATCGAGCTGTACCGGAAGCATCTCCTGGCGTGCAAAAACGCTTCGGAAGGGGTGATCACCGAGCTGCTGCTCAAGACCCGCAAAGGGAATCCGACGAAGGTCCAGTTCTTCAGTTACCCGAAGCAGGACCAGGACCGGGTCGTCTACCGGACGCTGATGACCGAGCTCGCCTCGCGGCAGTAGCCTTACTTCTCCTCGCTGAACAACTCACCCGAGTATTTTATTTTGCAGTCGGGGCAGATCGCGTGCGCGAACTCGGCCTCGGAATGCTGCCCGAGATAGTGCTCGATCGCGTTCCAGTAGCCCTCGTCGTCCCGGATCTTCTTGCACCACATGCAGATGGGCAGCAGCCCGCTCAGCTGTTTCACGACCTCGAGCGCTTTTTCCAGCTCCTCGTTCTTCACCCGCACCGCGTTGCCGTACTCCCTGCATTCCGCGTGCAGCAGCCGAACCTCGAGCATGTTGCGGACGCGGGCCAGCACCTCGGCCAGGTCGAACGGCTTGCTGATGAAATCCTTCGCGCCGGCCTTCAGCGCGCGCAGCTTGTGATCCGGCTGGGCGGTGATGACCAGCACGGGGAGGTAGCCGTCCGGCTCGATCTTCTTGAGCTCCTCCATCACCTGGAACCCGCTCATGCCGGGCATCTGGAGGTCGAGCAGGATCAGGTCGTAGTGGTCCCTTGCGTAAAGATCGCAGACCGCGGCCGGATCCGTCGTGGACGAGATGGTCACGTAGCCCGCCCCGCGCAGCATCCGCTCGAGCAGCACGATGTTGACTTCCTTGTCGTCCACGATCAGGATCCCGGCGTTAAGGATGTCGTCCTGGGTGATCATCGGATTTCCTCCGGCTCGTCGCCCCGGCCGACCGACTGCTCCGAAAACCGCAAGGCCACATCCATCGCCTCCATGAACTCGGTGACCTTGATGGGCTTGGTGATGTAGCGGAAGAAACCCGCCGCAAGGCCCTTCTCGACGTCGGGCGGCATGGCGTTCGCACTGATCGCGATGACCGGAATCCGGGCTGTTGCCGGGTCCGAGCGCAGGATTTCCAGCGCCTCGAATCCGTTGATGTCGGGCAGGTTGATGTCCATCAGGATCACGTCCGGACGGGATTCGCGGGCGACCTCGACGCCGCCGCTGCCGTTCACGGCGGTCAGCAGCCGGATGTCGGGATGCCGCGCGATGATCTGCTCGACCAGCTTCATGTTCGCCGGATTGTCCTCGACGTAAAGCAGGGTATGCTCCCGCCTCCCGCGGGCGATGAGCGGTTGGGCCAGCGCCACCGCGTCCTTGATGCCCAAGGAATTCCGGGGCGCCGCAACCGTATTGAATTCGAACCAGGCCACGCTTCCCGACCCGACGGTGCTTTCCATGCCGATCTCGCCCCCCATCAGCTCGACCAGCCGCTTGGCCACCACCAGGCCGATGCCGGTGCCTTCCACCCCGCCCGCCTCCTGCCCGAGGCGGTTGAACGCCTGGAACAGTTGCGCGAGCTGCTCCGGTGGCAGCCCGGCGCCGCTGTCTCCGATGCTCACGCGAATGCGCCCCGGCCTGACTTCGACGCAGGTCACCACGACCGTCCCCTCGTCCTTGTTGTACTTGATCGCATTGGAAAGCAGGTTGAGAAGGACCTGCTTCAACCGGGTACGGTCGGCCATGACGTGCCAGGGGATGCCGGGATCGGGAAAGGTCGTGCGGATGCTGCGCTGCTGCGCCTGCGGTTCGATCATGCCCTGGGATTCGAGCAGCACTTCCGCCAGCGACACCGGTTCCTCTGACAGCGGAACCTGCCTGGACTCGACCTTCGCGAGGTCGAGAATCTCGTTGATCAGCGTCAGCAGGTGCCATCCCGCCTGGAGGATCTGGTCGATGCTTTCCTTCTGGGAGGGCGTCGGCAGGGGAGATTCGGACTCCATCAGCTGGGCGAAGCCGAGGATCGCGTTGAGCGGGCTGCGCAGCTCGTGGCTCATGCTCGAGAGAAAATCCGACTTGGCGAGGTTGGCCTTTTCCGCCAGCGCCTTGGCGGCCTCGAGCTCGACGGTTTTTTCCTGCAACACCTGGTCCAGCCGCTTGCGCTCGGTGATGTCGCGCGCGGCGGCGAACACGCCCTGGAGCCGCCGATCCCGGTCGTAGAAGGTGGTCGCGTTGTAGGACACGACCGTTTCCTTGCCGTCCCGGGCGCGCGCGGTGAGCTCGAAGTTGGTGACCTTCTTTTCGTCCAGAACCAGCATGATGCTCGTCTCGGCCAGGTCCGGATCGGTGAAGTAGTTCTTGAACGGAGCCCCGATCAATTCGTCGCGCGTGCAGCCGGTCAGCGCCTCCATCTGCTTGTTGACGTCGGCGATGATGCCAGACGGGTCGGTGGTGATCAGCGCGTCGGTGTTGGATTCGAACAGGGAACGGGTATAGAACTGGTGGTCGCGGAGGCGCTGGGCGAGCAGCTTCTGCTCGGCCTCGATCTCCTTGCGCGCGGTATTGTCGGTGCCGATCAGCAGGTAGCCGATGATGGCGTCCTGCTCGTCGCGAAGCGCCGTGACGGAAACGACGGCCGGGAACCGGGTGCCGTCCTTTCGGATGTAGGTCAGCTCGTAGATGTCCTCAATGCCGCGCGAGGCCTTGAATACCAGCGCCTCGAAGCCGGGCGTGATCGGGGTGCCGATCTCGACGCTGAGCGACTTGGCCCGGGCGATCAGCTCCTGAGGGTCGGAGATGTCGGCAGGACTGATCTTGTTCACCACGTCGTCGGCGGCGTAGCCCAGCATGCGCTCCGCGCCGACATTGAACAGCTGGATGACCCCCTTCTCGTCGGTGGCGATGCTCGAGAAGTTGGCGCTGTTCAGGATCGCGTTCTGAAGCGCTCCCGTCTTGAGCAGCGCCGCTTCCCGGCGACCCTCGGAAATGATTTTCCCGGCATCGGCGGTGGCGTGGAAAACGTCTCGTTCGGATGTTTCGTTGGACATGGCGGCTCTCCATCCAAGGTTTAGCGTACCACCAGGAAGCGTCGCCCTGATTCGGCTATTCCGGCGGATCTTCGAGGGCCTTACCCCTTCAGGGCCTCGGCAACAGCGGCCTTAAGGGATGTCGCAGGACGCCCGATCAAGCGGCTGAGCACGCGACTTTCGTCGTAAAGTGCGCCTTTGGATGCCCCGACATCCGACTCGGCAAGCATGGCCGCAATCGGTTTCGGAAAGCCGGCGAGGATCAGCGCCGCGCAAAAGTCGACCTCGGGAAGGTCTTTATAGATAACCGACTTGCCGCTCTGACGCGTCACTTCGGCCGCGAGGTCGGCAAGCGTGTAAGAGTCGTCCCCGGCCAATTCGAAGGTTTTCCCGGCCTGACTTTCGGAAGCCGTCAGGACAGCTGCAGCCGCTTCAGCGTAGTCGCGACGCGTTGCCGAGGAGAAACGGCCATCTTTGGCGCTGCCGAGGAAAGCCCCGTGCTGAAGCGCCGATGGAATGCCGGCAGTGTGGTTCTCGATATACCAACCGTTTCGAAGCAGCACAAAAGGAATCCCTGAGGCCCGAATGGCCTCTTCGGTCAGGCGATGCTCTTCCGCGAGCCCCAGCACCGACTTGTCGGCATGAAGCAGGCTGGTATAGGCAAGCAGCTTGACCCCGGCCCGTTTTGCCGCAGAGATGACGGCCTTGTGCTGTCCGGCGCGTTTTCCGACTTCGCTTGACGAGATCAGCAGGATTTTATCGACACCGGCGAAGGCCATATCCAGCGTCTCCGGCCGATCATAGTCGGCCTCGCGAACAACGAACCCCTTGTCGGAAAGATCCCCCGCCTTGGCCGGGTTTCGTACCGCGGCGATGACTCGTGATGCGGGCAACGTCTTCAATAGCGCATCGAGGACAAGATGGCCGAGTTGGCCGGTCGCTCCGGTTACCAGAACGCTTCCCATCCAATAGTTCATCATCTCCGAATCCTCCAGTTCATCGATCATCGCTTTGATGCCCGCATCTTTCACAAAAAAAATAGCCCTAATTCGCGAGGCCGATCTGCTTCATGAATTCGCCGTTGTCCCAATACAGGAACTCCTCGAACATGATCCCGTCCTTGCCCCAATGCCCGATGGTTGCCATCGGGATCCGGTAGGCCTTGCCGGTGGGGGGGATGCTCTTGCCGTCCGGAAGCGCCATGGGCTTCGTAAAGGTGCCTTCGAGCCAGCCGGTCACCGCCGTCCACTCGCCGTCCGCCGTGCCGAAGCGGACCGGGTGCTCCTTGATCCGGTTGTCGGGGGCGAATGTAAACATGAACTTCAGGTCCTCGATATGCTTTTCGATGCCCTTCGTCGTGTGGCCGTCGGGCCAGTGCACCACGACGTCCTTCGAGTGGCTCTTGTGGAGATCCTGCCATTGCTGACCCGTGTAAACACGGAAATCGAGGTCGTCGAAATTCGCGAGGTTCCTCGCGAGCTCCTTGGGCAACCCCTTGACCTTCGGGGCGGGGGCTTCGACCTTGCTGCCTGGCCACCTGCTCCCGGCAGCATGGGCGGGCGGTGCGGCGAGCAGTGCAGCGGCGAGTACGAGGGCAACGCGCGCGGTGCGATGAAACGTCTTCATGGTGTCCTCCTTGGAGCCGGAAGGGGCGGTGATCGTGTTGACCATGGTTAGCCGGCGGTCTTTGAATCGCCATCGACCGGGAACATTTGACCGGAGATGGTGCGGGCGTGGGGACCCGCAAGGAAAACGGTCAGTGCGGCGATGTCGGCCGGGTCGATGAACTTCCTGACTGATTGATTGGCCAGCGCCAGGTTGGTCTCTTCGACTGCGGTGCGTCCGGAAACCTTGGCGCGCCCCTCGAATACCGATTGAAGTCGCGGCCCGTCAACGGCACCGGGATGGATGGTGTTGGCGGTGATGCCGAAAGGCCCCAGCTCAATCGACAAGGTCTTGGCGAAACCAACCAGCCCCCACTTCGTCGTGGAGTAGGCAACCCGGTTCGGATAGCCGAAACGCCCCGCCAGGGACGACATCAGGATGATGGCGCCGGCAGAAGATTGCTTGAGCAGGGGAATAGCACGCTGGGTGACCATGAACGTTCCGGTCAAGTTAAGGTTGACGACGGCATTCCATGTATCGATGGGGTAATCGGCGACAGGGGCCGTGGCCCCGGCAATGCCGGCATTGTTGACGAGCACGTCGAGGCCGCCCAATTGGTCCTGCACATCTTGAAAGAGTGTGTCCAAATCCGCCGCCTTGCTGATGTCGCCGACGGTTCCACTTATCGCGGGGTATTGCTTCGTGATTTCGTGCACGGCCTCTGCGTTGACGTCGGCAATGTGCACGCGAGCGCCGGCGGTAACGAAGGCCTTGGCAATGGCCAAACCGATGCCGCCGGCGCCGGCGGTGATGAGTACGCGTTGCGTCATGATTGGTGCCTCCTTGATCAGGCGTTGCGCGGCAGCACGGTGAGTACGCGCACGATGAAGTCGTGCAATTCGGTCATGTAGTTGCGCAGGAACTTCTCCGTGCCCTCGTCGGTGACCTTGCCGTCGGAGGTGATCAGCCCCGGCTTGAATTGGATGTAGGCCTCGATGGTGTTCATCAACGGCGAGTTGCAGTAGCACAGCACGCCGCGCAGTTGGCTCTGGGCCACAGCGGTGCCGATCGCACCCGGTGAAGTGCCGATCACGCCCGAAGGCTTGCGTGCGAAGGAGTTCTGGCCCCAAGGTCGGCTGGCCCAGTCGATGGCGTTCTTCAGGCCACCGGGGATCGAGCGGTTGTACTCGGGCGTCACGAAAAGCACCGCGTCGACATCGGCGATCGCCTGCTTGAAGGCACGAGCCACCGGCGGATAGTCGGCGTCGTAGTCGGCGCTATAGAGCGGCAGATCCTTGATGGCGATCTCGCTCAGCAACAGCTCGGGAGGCGCGAGCCGCACCAGTGCCTTGGCGAGCAGACGGTTGATCGATGTCGAGGACAGGCTGCCGACGAGATACCCGACTTTGCAACCGGCCATATGGGTCTCCTTCGAAGTAAATTCGTGGCGCGGGTTTAGATGGTCAATCTTAAATATCGGTTCACGGAGGGAAATTGTGAGACGGGATTGGCGGCACGTCCAGCGCCGTAAGGGCCGCTTTCTCTTCCGGAGTCACGCGCGTCGGAACGACCGGTTTCTTCTCGCCGACTTCCATCTCGCCGGCGTTGATCGTCTGTCGCATCCATCAACAGGGGAAACCAGCCGAGCGGCGCCGAGATTTCCCGGCCATCTGCCAGCACGACATTCAGCGTATAGGCTGTGAGCGTCGCGGCTGCACTTTCGACCCTGGCGGAATAGAACGAAATCGATCGGTTAGGGGAAGCAAAGCCGCGGACGGTCGTCCACGTCACCGACCATGGAGGCAACCGCGGGCAAACAGGACCTTAGGAGGACCGGAGGGAACTGCCAAGCCGCTCCCTTTTTCCAGAGCGCGTCAACCACCGCCTTGGGATTCTCTCATGATTGATTCGCCAACCCGGAGCCAACGCATGTCAGGCCGGCGTCGCAAGCTTGAGACCGATGATGCCGGCGATTATGAGGGCGACGCTGATCAGGCGCCCAGCATTCGCAGGCTCGCCGAACAGTACTATTCCGAGGATCACCGTCCCGACCGATCCGACCCCGACCCATACGGTGTACGCGGTGCCGACCGGAAGTGACTTCATGGAAACGCCCAGCAACCAAAGACTGACGACCATCGCCAGCAATGTCCAGGCGGTGGGCCACAATCGCGTAAAACCTTCCGTGTATTTCAATCCGATCGCCCACCCGACCTCGAACAGACCGGCCGTGACCAGCATGATCCAGCGCATTCGTTTTCCTTTCGTTTGCAGGGATGCAGTCCCGACCCACCATCTTAGGGCATAACCATCGAATCTATGGGCAGTCATCCCGCTCCTGACGATAACGGAGGTGCTTCCGCGATTTCCGTCTGCTGCCGGAGCGGGGATATCGGGAGCCATGATCGCTATCCGCTCGTTCCATGACCTCGAACACGCCACACTGTCCCCCGGCGTCCGGCGCGCCGCCCGCGACGCCATCGCCAACCTCGTCGGCACCTACACCGAACCCGTTCGCCCCTACGATCCGGACGCCGACGGCCACGTCATCATCCTGGACGACCCCGCCGACAACGAGGCGCTGCGCCACGTCTCAGCCCGCTGCTGGAGGCGACGCTCGAGGGCGTCTCCTGCGACAGGGGGTGCAAGCATGGAAGCTCTGTCCACAACGAGACTGTCGTCCAAGGGGCAGGTGGTCATCCCCGAGGAGGTCCGCGACCGACTCGGCCTGAAGCCGGGGGCGCAATTTGTCGTCATGGGATCAGGCGATACGGTGGTGCTGAAGATGATCCTTCCCCCGTCGCCAGAGGAGTTCGGGAAGATGCTGGCGAAGGTCCACCACGAGGCCAAGAAGGCCGGCGTGAAGAAGGACGACATCGCCGCGGCCATCAAGAAGGTGCGGTCCTCCCGGTTAGGATCGTCCTCGACACGAACGTCCTAGCGTCCGGAGCGCGCTGACCATCGTCTCCCGGTGGGAGCACCTCCGTGCGGTGCGTGTCTTCCCCGAGAGGCTCGAGCCGCGCGTTCGTGAGCCAGTCACTCCCGTCCGACCGAACCGGGATTGTCGCCGCGGGGGACGCGGTCCGCATGACAGGTAAACTCTGTACGGAGGAACTGACGAACCTCGAACTGGTCGTCGCCGGGAAGCCAGAACGGCCGCCCGGGGACCTCGCCTGCTACGGCTTTTGGGACTTCGGCGACGCGTTCGGCAACGACCAGTTCATGTGCGGGTCCTGCGGCGACTCCGGCAACGGGGAATCAGCCAAGGCAACCGGCTGCACGATCGAGACACCGGCATGCCGAAGCGGGAAGGCGGTGGCCAGGCGAGCCATCGATGTCTACACGCCCTGGCACAAGACCCCTCGGCGACGTCCTTCTTCCGCATACCCGCTTCCGGGCATACTTGTGAACATTCCGGACCATCGCCTGGAACCCTCCGAGGACGCCGGCGCGGTCACCTTCGGGACGACGGTGTCGCCCGATCCCATCCATGACGTCAGGCCCCTTCGACGAAAGTTTCGTGGTGGGCCATGCCTGCATGCCGGCCTACTTTCCAACCGTCTTGACGATTACGACCGTGCAGAAATAATAATCATAATTCTGCTTGCGTGGTATACTCCCGCCGCAATAAAATTGCGAATCCAGCAAAAAAGGAGAATACCGTGATGTCGTTCAAACCGTTGAAGAATCTGCTTCTTGCCACCTCGATGGTCGCGTTGGCCTGTCCTCTTGCCTTCGCCGCCGGCAACGGGTCGAACCCCAACGGGAAACCGTTTATCGAGCTGCAGGGGCAGATCGTCGAAGTACAGGGCAAGCTGAGCACGATCCAGGACCAGGTCGACGCCCTCGTCAAGCGGGTCGCCACGGTCGAAGAGCGGGTGGCTGCGGATCAGGAAGCCATCGCGAACCTCCAGAACCAGAACGTCGAACTGACGGCCCAGATCGCCGCCTACAACACCACCGCGGCGGCTCTCCAGACGCGCGTCGTGGAGCTGGAAGCGGCGAATCTCGCGCTCCAGGCGCAGCTCGGGGCCAACGCGAAGACCGACGAGTCACTCCAGGCCCAGATCGCCTACAACAACGGGCTGATCAGCCAGCTGCAGCAGACGCTCAGCGGCCTCTCGACCCTCCAGGACCAGGTCAACAACAACAGCATCCTCATCGCCGCCCTGGATCAGGAAATCGACGGGATCAACTCGCGCCTGGCGCTGAAGCAGGCGATCATCACCGGCACCTGCCCGGCGGGGGAGACGATCAAGCAGATCAACTCCGACGGCTCGATCGCTTGCCAGGCCGTCGGCGGCGGTGTGAAAGCCATCACGATGTACACGGTCTACAAGCCACTGACCCTTTCCCCCAACTCGAAGGGGAGCATCGAGCTCAAGTGCAATGTCGGTGACTCCGTGACCGGCGGCGGCTTCGTCGGCGGCTGGAACTACTCGGGCATGCTGGTCTACGAATCTGCGAGCGGCCGCCTGATGTCCTACCCCGACTCGTGGGACATCTGGACTGTGAGCGGGAAGAACAACGGAACCTACTCCGACTCCCTGATCGCGCGTTCCCGCTGCATGACGGTCACCGCGCAGTAGTTCGGGAAATAAAAGCAGCGCCGGCCGCGCCGGCCG
This sequence comes from Candidatus Deferrimicrobiaceae bacterium, assembly GCA_036504035.1. Classification (NCBI taxonomy): domain Bacteria; phylum Candidatus Deferrimicrobiota; class Candidatus Deferrimicrobia; order Candidatus Deferrimicrobiales; family Candidatus Deferrimicrobiaceae; species Candidatus Deferrimicrobiaceae bacterium. The sequence goes on along the minus strand of DASXVV010000006.1, from coordinate 694,904 downwards.
CCACCAAGAATGCGAGAGGAGGTTCCGAGGGACTTCCTCTCGCTTTTTTTATTGGGGGAAAAAGGAGCGCGTTGAATCGCCCCGGGATTAGTGGAGACTCAGATTTGTGAGTCCGACTCTATCCCTCGTTCCGATTCCAGTCCAGCAGAGCATTTCGTACTCGGCCGGCGGGATGTCGCCGATCGGTTCGAGCAGACGCCGGTTGTTGAACCAGTCGACCCATTACAGGGTGGCGATCTCGAGGTCGTCGACGTTTTTCCAGGGGCCCCTTCGGCGGATCACTTCGGTCTTGTAGAGTCCGTTGATCGTTTCGACGAGGGCGTTGTCGTACGAGTCACCCCGGGAACCGACCGAGGCAACCGCGCCGGCCTCGGCAAGCCGTTCGCTGTAGCGTATGGATAAATATTGGCACCCGCGATCGGAATGGTGAACGAGGCCGGCGGCGTTCTTGCCGCGTGCCCACAGCGCCATCTCCAGAGCGTCGAGCGCGAGGTCACTGCGAAGCGAGCGGGACACCCACCAGCCAACGATCTTTCGCGAGAACACATCGGTGACGAAGGCAACGTAGACGAACCCGCTCCAGGTGGCCACGTAGGTGATGTCGGCGACCTAGAGCTGGTTCGGGCGGCGGGCTCGGAAGTCACGCTTTACGAGATCCGCGGGGCGGACCGCATGGACGTCGGGGGTTGTCGTGACCTTGAAAGCGCCTCTGCGGACGCCACGAAGACCCAGGTCGCGCATGAGTCGAGCGACCGTGCAGCGGGTCGCTCGACGACCTCGAACAGGCCACCCTGTCCCCCGGCCTCCGGCGCGCCGCCCGCGACGCCATCGCCAACCTCGTCGACAGCTGCACCAAGCCAGGCCGCCCCTACGATCCGGACGCCGACGGCCACCTCATCGTCCTGGACGGCCCCGCCGACAACGAGGCGCTGCGCCACGTCTCAGTCCGCTGCTGGAGGCGACGCTCGAGGGCGTCTCCTACGACAGGGAGTGCGGCTGCTTTGTGGCCGTCGTCCTAGCCGACAACCAGCACGGGTGGACTCTGATAATCAACGCACTCACGCTCGACAGCCCGGTGCGGGAGATGCTGACCGGCTACCTGCCGGAACACCAGCTGCCGCGATGATTGCGGACGACCGCAGGCGGGTCGGGGGGGTGTACTTCTCGGAGGAGAGTTTCTGGCGGAAGGCGTCCGACCTGCCGGGCAGGAGTTACGTGACGACGGGCGGGAACGGTCTAAACGGGTGCTCGGGTGCTACCGGACCGACAGAAGTCCCGCGACGGAAATGTCCTCGTCGAGGGATTCCCAGTGAATCCCCACACCGCCGCCGATCAGGCGCCAATTCCGGCGCTGTTCGTCTGTCGCATCCATCAACAGGGGAAACCAGCCGATTGGCGCCGAGATTTCCCGACCATCTGCCAGCACGACATTCAGCGTATCGGCCGTGACCACGACATCGACCGCCAACGCCTCAACCTTGATCGCCAAAGTGCCCATGCCACCGCTCCTTCAACTTTTCCCGGTTGCTCCGGATAATTTCGTACAACTCATGAATCTCATGACTCCGGAAGCCCCGCGAATTTTCCAGCGCAACAGGCTCAAGCCAGAATTTCGCGTATCTTTCCCCTTGCTCGACATGCACATGAGGAGACTCCGCCCCTTCATTGCTGAAGAAGAAAAATCGGTACCCTCTTTCCCTGAATACGGTCGGCATTCTGATTCCAATTATCATACTGAACGGAAAACCGGGAAATAGATATCACCCGGCCTCCCGGGCTCCTTCCTCGCGTCTACGATGCCGTAGGAAAAGAATCTTGGGTGCCAAAGCCGATCGCGTGCGGACCGGAGGAGGACCGGAGGACGAAAAAAGGGGCTAAGCCGCGATGGCCTAGCCCCCAATGATTTCATGGTGCGCCCAGGAAGATTCGAACTTCCGACCCTCAGATTCGTAGTCTGATGCTCTATCCAGCTGAGCCATGGGCGCACGTAAAGAAAAGATAATATACTCGAATCGCGCGGACGGGTCAACGGATAGCCGAGCGGCGTTTCGCCGTACGGCGGCCGGGAGAGGCTTCCCCCCTGTGCAGGAAGGAGTCCCATCGAGTGGAATGCCGGCCCGGTTGCGGCGCGTGCTGCGTCGCGCCCTCGATCTCCAGCGCCATCCCCGGCATGCCCGAAGGGAAGCCGGCTGGCGTCGCGTGCGTGCACCTCACCGCCGACCTGCTCTGCGCGATCTTCCGGGGTCCGGGGCGCCCCGCCGTCTGTGCGGGGCTCCAGGCGTCGGTCGAGATGTGCGGCAGCGGACGGGCGGAAGCACTGGCGTACCTCGCCTGGCTCGAGGAGGCGACCCGCCCCGGGTGACGGAGCCGGGATGCGCTCCCGAAACCGGTCCGCCGGTCAGGATGCGCGGCGGCGATAGTCTCCGTCGAGGAGGACCAGCATCGCCCCCACTGCGACCGAGGCGGCGGCCAGCAGCAGCGGGATCTCGAAGCTCCCCTGCGCGTCGGCGATCCGCCCCGCGATCGAGGGACCCAGCACCTGCCCCGCCCCGAAGCAGGTCGTCAGGATCCCGGCCGCCCGACGGGCGTCGCGGCCCGCGCGGCGGCTCCCCTCCGCCATCGCCAGCGTCACGATCCCCAGCATGGTGCCGCCGAAGCAGGCGGCCGACAGGATCACCAGCGGGACGGTGGCGGCCTTGACGCCGACCAGGATGCCGACGCACTGGATGACGTAAGCGAGGAAGAGCGCGGCCTTAACGCCGATGCAACGGCCGGCCCACTGCCAGAGCAGCGTGGAGGGTGCGGCGGCGAGCCCGACGACCACCCAGCTCGAGGGCGCAAACGACGCGAGCCCGGGGATCCGGGCGACCATCACGACAATGAACGTGATGCTGACGATGTAGCCCAGCCCCTCCAGGAAGTAAGCGGCGGCGAGGATGCGGATCGACCCGAGGTCGCCCGCCCCGCCCGCGTCGCGGGTCTCGATGCGCATCGACGGGGTCCGTTTGTGCGCCAGCGCGACGCCGAGAAGCGCCAGCACGATCGCCAGCGCGCCCATGCCGACCCAGGCCCCGCGCCACCCGCCCAGGGCGTCCAGCCGCGGCACCAACGTTCCCGTGAGCGCGATCCCGAGCCCAATGCCGCCGTAGAGCGCGCCGCTCCACCGCTCGGCGCCCGCCTGTGCCATCCGTTCGGCCACCTCGATCGAGATCGCCACGAACAACACCGCGCTCGCCGCGCCCGAGACGAAGCGCAGCGTCCCCCAGGCCGCGGTCGAAGTCGTCGCCGCCATCAGGAACGTCGTCGCGATGCTCGCGGAGAGCGCCCCGAGGTTGACGGCGCCGCTGCGCAGCAGCCCGGGGCGGACCGAGCAGGCCAGCGCCCCCGCGAGGTACCCGATGTAGTTGAGTGAGGCCAGCCCCCCGGCGGTCGCGTGCGTGACCCCCAGGTCGCGCTGCATCATCGGCAGGATCGGCGCGAAGACGAAACGGCCGATCGCCATCGCGACCATCATCCCGAGCATGCCGCCGGAAAGGATCCCGAACGCCTCGCCCCGCTCCCCGCCGGCATTGAGGCCCCGATCCGTCATGGGAACGGCGGCCTAGTGGAGGAACGGAAGCCGGAAGATCATGAGAAATCCGTTGAGCATCAGCAGGGCGCCCGTGCCCGCGGAAACCATCGAAAAGAGATAGACCGGCATCGCTCCGGACAAGATGGCGATCGACGCCAGGACGATGGATATTTGCAGCAGCACCTCGGCGAAATCGAAGTACGGGTCCTTGGAACGATAGACGTCGCGCTCCTTTTCCAGCTTCCCGGCCTCCTCGCCGATCGTCTTCTTCTCCGACCGGAGCCGCGTCTCATCCCCGGTCGCCTTCCGGATGAGTTCCTCGTATTTCGCGCGCGCCGCAACGCTCATTCCGCCGCTGCGCTCCAGCTGCATCACCTCGAGCGTCTCGCGCTGGTTCCGTGCGAAATTCTCCCGGAGATTCTTCGCCTGGTAGAAGTTCCACTGGTCCGCGGATTGCTGCTGCGCCAGCATCATCTCCTTGGTCGCATTGTTGCCGCCGAGCGACGTGATCGCCAGCAGCACCGCATAGATCGCGGTGGTCAGCGCAACCCGGCGCGTAAAGCGCTTGCCGCGCGCCTCTTCCAGCTCTTCGGGAACGGGCATCTCGATTTCAGCCATGACCGGCATCTCCTTGTCGATCGCGTCAATTCCGTTTCGTGTCATCATGACACATTACCCGAATCCGGAGCACCCCCATGGAAACCCGCAACCACGCCACGATCTTCGAAGGGCTCGTCGTCCATATCGAGCAGATGGAGGTGAAGATCGGCGACCGAGGATGGCACACCTACCAGATCATCCGGCACCCGGGCGGCGTCGGCGTGCTGCCGCTGCACGACGACGGAACCGTCACACTGATCCGACAGCTCAGGCCTGCGGCCGACGGGTTCCTTCTCGAGATCCCCGCCGGGCGCCTTGACGCCGGCGAAGACCCGGCCGACTGCGGCCGGCGGGAGATGACCGAGGAAACCGGCCTGCGCGCCAATCAGCTCGAATCGCTGGGCATTTTCCGCGCATCCCCGGGCGTCTTCGACGAGGTGATCCACTTGTACCTGGGGCGGGCATTGTCACAGGGCGAGGCCGCGCCCGAGCAGTACGAGGACATCGAGACGGTCCGTCTGCCGCTGGACGAGGCGCTGGAGATGGCCGCCGACGGGAGGATCAACGACGGCAAAACCATCGCCGCGCTGTTCCGGGCATCGGCGCGGGGCATCCGCTCGTGATCCTGCACGGCACCGTGACGGCGGCGCTCGCGGGCCGGCGGCTCGACGACGTCGTCCACGCGCTCTTCCCGCAACTCTCGAAGGGGCGCATCCGGAAGGTCATCGACTGGGGCGGTTGCCGCGTCAACGGCGACGTCGTCCGCGTCGCCTCCCGCGGGCTGCACCCGGACGACGGCCTTGTGGTCGGGATCACCGACGAGGAGCGATTCGTCGAATACGCGATCGATCCCGGGGCGCTGCTTCTGGACGACCCGGAATATCTCGCCCTGTCGAAGCCCGCGGGGATCTACTGCCAGAGGACGCCTTACCAGCTCAAGGGCACGGTCGAGTTCGCGGTCGCCCAATACTTCAAATCGACCGGAAGCCCCGAGCCCGCCCGCATCGTCCACCGGCTCGACCGCGGAACCTCGGGCGTGATGCTGTTCCCGAAAACGCGGGAGTCCGCTGCGCACCTCTCCCGGCAGCTCGAGGTTGGGCGGGTCGAGAAAGTCTATTGGGCGCTGGTCGCGGGGGTTCCGCAGGAAAAGGACTGGACCGTCGAAGCGCCGATCGCGCCGCTCGGAAAATCCGAATTCGCCGTGCGCGAGGACGGGCGAACGGCGGAGACGCGCTTCCGTTTGCTGGGATGCGGGCGCGACGCCCTGGGCGCGGAGGTCTCGCTCGTCGAGGCGCGTCCGCAGACCGGGCGCACGCACCAGATCCGGCTGCACCTCGTGCACGCCGGGCACCCGGTGCTGGGCGACGACCGCTACGGCGGCGCGCCCCCCGCCCCGCGGATGATGCTGCATTGCCGATCGATGGCGTTTGCGGCCGCCGACGGACGCCCCGTCGCAGCGGTCGCCCCGCTCGAGGCCCGGTTCGAGGCCGCCTGCGCCGCATCCGGCATTACCCCACCCGTCGCCTCCTGACACACCGAACCGCCCGTCGGCCTTCGACGCGCCCCCGGTCTTTCATCAGCGGCCAGCGGACTTTCCGGGCGGCACGAGCCGCAGCCGATGCTCGGCGTTCGCCTCGATCGACGCCCGCGAGGTCCAGGCGGGATGCCCCTTCCCCGCGAGCCACAGGGGCGCTTGGTCGGCATAGTGCGCCTCGAAGAAATGCCCGGATTCCCCCGTCGTGATCGACGAGGTTGCTGCGTCGCGGTCACCCGGCGAGACGATCATCCGCATCGACGGCCCGACCTTCACCGGAAAATCTTTTCCCCCGAGCGGGAACTCCTGCTTGAACACCGTGCGCCCGTCGCCCGGGACGGGGAACGGCCCGATGTCGAACCAGCGGCTCAGGAAGCGATTCTTCCCGAACGGATGGCCGAACGTCGCCTGATGCATCTGTCCCCAGCGCCAGGTCGACGATGCGGTCCCGAGACGCTCCGACAGGAATCCCATCGCTTCGAGAAGCGCCTGTGCCGCAGCATCGTCGAGCGACCGCTTCGGCCCCTTCGCGGGATCGGAGAGAAAAACCGAGTCGCCCCGACGAACGATCCGGTCTGTCGCGTTCCAGACGAGACGCGGGTAACCGATGAACGATGCGAACAGCTCCGGCCCCATCGCATCGCCGAAGAGCTGCCCGGCCAGCTTTACGCAAAAAACCTCGAAGAGCGGCGTCGCGCGGCTGTCGGCTGACGCGCGCCGGTCCCACGCGGAAAGGATCGCGGCCGCATCGCGGAACGCGGGGTTCTCGGCCGCGCGCCGCTGCGCCACCCGGAGCGCCAGCGCGATCGTCGCCTCGCTCCCGGAGACCGACACGTCGGACTGCATCGCCGCGAAATCGGCCGGGGAGAACCGAACTCGCTCGGACAGCATCGCCCGGATCCGCAACCCCCGGTCGGGCGGCTCGTAGAGGCGAGACACGTAGGGGCGGAACTGCGCATTGTCGGCGACGGGGAAGTTGGCCGTGACGATGAATCCCTCGGGCGGGTTCCAGAGCTGCGGCTTCGCGGCAAACGGCACGTAGCCGCTCCACTCCCAGTCGCCCGTGTCGCCCGGCACGGGCAACAGCCTGTCGCCCCCTTTACGGATCGGGATACGCCCCGCCATCACCATCCCGATGTTGCCGTCGACGTCGGCATAGACCGCGTTCTGGCACGGATACGGAAAGCCCGACAGCGCGGCGACGAACTGTTTCCGGTCGCGCGCCCGGTCGAGCGCGTGGAGCGCCCCGATCGCATCGCCGCCGTCGAAGCCGGCCCAGCGCAGGGAAAGCGCCGCCGTCTCGCCGGGCAGGACCGGCGACAGGATCGGGCCGTGCGGCGTCTCGCGCACCGTCACGACCTCGGGCGCGCGGCCCTTCACGCGGATCGTCTCGGTGCGGACGACGAGCGGCACCCACGCGTCGCGATACATCACGCGGTCGCCGTCGATCTTTTCGACGAAGAAGTCGGCGTCGTCGACCATCAGGTTGGTAAAGCCCCACGCGATGCGCGGGTTGTGCCCGATGACGATGCACGGCGCGCAAGGAAAAGACATCCCGTAGACGTCGACGCCCGGCGCCACCAGGTGCATCTCGTACCAGACCGACGGGGCGAGCAGGTAAAGGTGGGGGTCGTTCGCGAGCAGCGGCTCGCCCGAGGCGCTCTTCTTTCCGGATACGACCCACGAATTGGAGCCGCCCGAGCGCGGCAGCCCGCCGATCGTCGACAGCGACGCCAGCCCCGCGTCGAGGAGCGACGGGACGACCGCCATCGGTCGATGCCCGCCGGACGGCGAAACGATCGTCGGCGAATCCGGATCGACGACCGGCATCGCCTCGGCCATCTGCGCGGGCGACAGCCGCGACGACAGCCGGTAAAGGATCTCCTCGGGCTGCCACTGCGCCAGCCCGAACGACTTGAGCAGCGACACGGCCGCCACATCCTCGGGAGAAAAAGCACGCGGCGGCGTCCGGAGCATCCGCAGCTCGACCGGCCAGTCGCTCAGCGCAGCCATGCAGGCGTTCACTCCGGCGCAGTAGGCCGAGACGATCGCCCGCGTCGAGTCCGGCCAGTCGGCCACGACTTTCGGGGCGCGGGCCGCGAAGCCCAGGTGGCGGAACAGCCGGTCGGCCGGCAGCGTCGCCTCGCCGAAAAGTTCGGAAAGCTCGCCGCGCGCCATCCGCCGCTCGAGGTCGATCTGGAACAGCCGATCCTGCGCCTGGACGTAGCCCTGCGCGAAATAGAGGTCGTGGTCGTTGGATGCGTAGATGTGGGGAACGCCGAACCGGTCGCGGATCACTGTGACGGGGGCCGAAAGCCCCGGCGTCGCCAGGGTGCCGTCGCGGCGGGGGGCGCTGCGGTCGAGGATCGGACCGCATCCGCCGGCGGCGAGCGCCGCGGCCAGTAACAGCGCGGCAACAGCCCGTATGGCAGGGGAGGCGGCCAACTCCGGCGTTATCGCTTCCCGAGGACGCGCGCTTTCACGCCGGCCAGCACCGTCTCGAAGAGCTCTCCGGAATAGGCGCGGATGTGGCGCCGCATCTCCATCAGGTAGCGCTCGATCTCGCCCCATTCCTCCCGGATCTGCACCCGCTGCGCCTGGTAGGCGTCCCGGTAGAGCGCCTCGTACCCCTGCCGCATCGCGCGCGCCTTCCGTGCGTCGGACGGGTACGCCTTCCGCGGCAGGAAATCGTAGATCGGCTCGAAGATGCGGGCGTCGGACGCGTCGAGGTGGAACAGCTCGATGTTGTCGATCATGACGACCCGCCGATCGGGCGTCGCGACGTAGTGCCCGTAACGAAGCGCCGTCCCGATGCAGTCGCCCAGGGCGTCCTGCCGCGCCGCGCCCGGCACCCACCAGTCGCCGTCGGCCAGAATCCGCTCGAGCGGCGGCTCGTCGAGGTAGATGTTGATCCCCTCCTCCTTCGGCTTGATCAGCACCTCTTCGCCCTGCGGGCTCAGGTGGTAGATCGCCGGCAGCGCCGGAAGGCCTACGAGCGCGGGCAGCCCCGCGTAGATGTATTCGCCGAGGCAGCCGAAGCGGGACAGGTAGAAGGTGAACGCGTGCTTCGAGGAATCGCGGACGGAGAAGACGGTGTCCTTGTGCATCTTCGCGAGAAGCGCGACGTCCAGCACCTCGAAGTCTCGGGCGCCGTCGTGCGAGATGGCGTGGATCAGCGACAGGATCGCCTTCCTGAGCCCGGTGTCCTTGAGCTTGGAGGTGAAGATCTTGACGCGCGCCTCGGGAGGAATCGTGCCGATGGCGCCGCGCACCCAGTTGACGTAGGAGTGGGAGATGCTGATCGGGAGCATGTCGGTCGAGGACGGGTCGAGCAGCTCGTCGACCTTGGCTTCCCAAAGCGGAATATGCATCGCGAGAAAATCGGGAGGGTTATCGATTCCCAGGGCGGCGAGCAGCTTTTCGCGGTCCCGGCTCTTGCGTTCTTCGGCGGGAATCCGGAAATAGCGGCGGAGCGCCCGCTCGTAGCGGGCCTGGTCGGATGGGGCAGGGCACATGGCAAGACCCTCCAACGCGGCATATGGGACGGGACTTCTTCGATATTATCACCCGCGCACCGCGCCCGAAAGCGCTTCGAGCGCGGCGGCGAGCGGCGCGTGGCCGCCGAACAGCACGATCTTGTCGCCCGGCTCCAGCGGCATGCCGGGATCGGGCTGGACGATCGCACGGTCCTCGCGCAGGATCGCAAGGAGCACGATGCCGCTGTCTCCGCCCGCAGGAAGCGCGCTCACCTCGCGCCCCGCCCAGCCGGAAGAATCGGAGACGTAGAACAGCTCGATGACCTTGCGCGCCAGGAACGCCTCGAATTCGGCCAGCACCTCGTCGCCCCCTTGCGGGGCCCGGTCGCGCAGGATGCGGTAGGTCCCGCTCCGGACAAGCTGCTCCTGCTGCCGGATGATATGGTCGGGCACCTGGTACTCGGCGAGCACCCGAGAAAAGATCTCGACGGAAGTCTCGAACTCCTCGGGGATCACCACGTCGGCCCCGAGCGCCAGCAGGTCGTCGAGGTCGGCCAGGTACCGGGTCCGGACCAGGATGAAGAGCCCGGGATTCGCTCCCCTGGCGACGCCGACCGCGCGTCGCGTCGCCATCGGGTCGGAGATGCCCACCACCAGGACGCGCGCCCGCGCAGCTCCGAGCCGTTCGAGCATCCGCGGGCTGTGGACGTCGCCGAACACCACCGGTTCGCCCGCGGCGCGCGCCTCCCCGACCTTCCACTCGTTCGTGTCGACGATGACGTAAGGCACCCGCGTCGACTTGAGCACCCGGGCGAGATTCTTTCCGTTGACGCCGTACCCGGCGATGATGACATGGTTTTCCCGGACGGACGCCTTCTGGCCCGGCACTTCCTCTGGCGTCTCGCCCGCACCGCTTCCGACGCCCTGGAGGAAACCGAATGCAAGCGCCACCCCGGGCGCCCCCTTGATGAGGAACGGCGTCGCGATCATCATCAGAATGGTGACGGACAGCAGGAATTGGTAAGGGTCGGTGCCGATCAGCCGGGTCTGGAAGGCGTCTGCGATGAGCAGGAACGAGAACTCGCCCACCTGGACGAGGCCGATCGCGGTGACGATCGTCACCCGCCAGGAGTACCCGACCGCCCGGACCGCGGCGGAGGTCGACAGGAACTTGAGCAGCGCCACGCTTCCCGCGATGCCGGCCACCATGGGCCAGTGGGCCCGAAGGAAGTTCACGTCGATGAGCATGCCGATCGCGATATAGGAGACGCCGTTGAACACGTCGCTGAAAGGAAGCACCTGCGCCGCGATCGCATGCACGTACTCGGACTCGGAAACGACCAATCCCGCGAGGAACGCGCCCATCGCGATCGACAGGCCGAACCGGTGAGCGACCCAGGCGGTGCCCAGGCAGACGAGCAGGATGGTGAGCCCCAGCACTTCCCGGCTGTTCAGCCGGATCACCTCGCGCATCAGCAGCGGGATCAACACGCGCGCCAGCACCAGGACGCCCCCGACGGTCAGGGCAGCCTTCCCCATCGTCAACGCCACGGTGCCCGGGCTCGCGGTGCCCCACTCCCAAAGGATGGGGGTCAAGAGCATCATCGGGATGACGGCGATGTCCTGCAGGAGGAGAATGCCCGCGGAAAGTCGCCCCTGCGTGCTGTCGGCCTCGCCGCGGTCGGCGTAGACCTTGAGGACGATCGCCGTCGAGGACAGGGAAAGGACGAACCCGGTGAAGACCGCCATCGGCGCATCGAATCCGGCCAGCGCCATCGCCGTCGCCGCGATCGCCAGCGTGAGGCCGACCTGGATGCTGCCCGCCCAGATCACCTGACTCCGGAATCGGCCCAGGCTCGACGGAGGCGTGTCGATCGCGACGGTGAACAGGAAGAGGGCGACGCCGACCTGGGCCATCGCGGAAACCACTTCGGGCTCGGACACCAACCCGGCGCCGGTCGGGCCGAGGATCACGCCCGCGACCAGGAACGCCGTGATCGGCGACAGCCGCATCTTGACGAAGACCAGGGCGACGACCGTGGCGATCGCCAGCACCACGGACAGATCGCGCATGACTCCGGAAAAATCCAACGACGCCCCTTTCCGCGCACGAAAGAATGCCGCCAGTCTATCAAGGCAGGAAAGGGTCGCACACCGAATTAAAGTTTTGCGGAATTGCTGCCGATAAGTCTGTCAGGCGACCAAACCGCCCAAGAGCTCGCCCCTCCTCCCCGGAGGGGAATTCCCGCCCGCACCACCCCGCCAAAATTCGCGGGCGGCCCCAGAATCCCCCGGCCCACCCAGGCACCGGGGGATTCGGATTTTTGCCCTTCCCCATCACGAAAGCGGCCGCCCGGAAAGGATTCCGGACGGCCGCGGATGTGCGATAGACGGGAGTTGCGCTACTTCAGGCGCGCCTCGGCCGCCGCCCAGTCGATGTTCTGGAAGAACGCGGCGATGTAGTCGGCCCGCTTGGTGCCGTAGTCGGGGAAGAACGCGTGCTCGAAGACATCCATGATCAGGACGGGAACGCCGCCCGCGAAATGGCCGGCATCGTGCTCGCCGATCCACTGGTTGACCAGGCGTCCCCCCTCGACGTCTTGATAGAGGACCACCCAGCCGATGCCGCGCATCGCACCGGTCGCGCGGAAATCGGCCTCCCACTTCTCGATGCTGCCGAATTCGGCCGCGATCGACTTGCCCAGCCTGCCGCCCGCGTCGAGCGCCTTCTTCCCGCCCAGGTTCCCGAAATAGAGCTCATGCAGCCGCATCCCGTTCCATTCCCACCCGGACCGCCGCTTGAGCTCTGCGAACTCGGGAGTGCCCGCCTTGCCCTCGGCCGAAAGCGCCGCAAGCTGGTCGAGCACCTTGTTGGTATTGGTCACGTAGCCCTGGTAAAGCGTGAAGTGGATGTTGAGCGCGTTGTCGCTGAACCCCGACATCCCGAGCAGCTGCTTGAAATCCTTGGCGGCGTATGGCATTGGGCACACTCCTTTCGAATGGGGAATCGTCAACGCGGCTAGGATGCACGATTCCCTTTTCGGGTTGCGACCTATTTCGCCAACTTGTTCGCGGCCCGCTTCTTGCGCCCTTCGGCCAGCTTGTCGGCAAGTCCCAGCTTCTGGGCGATCTTCTTCTTGGATTCGGAATAGTTGCGGGAAACCAGCGCCATCTTGGTCGGGATGTTGAACGCCTTGCGGTACTGCTTGGGATTCATCTGGTGGCTGACCATGATGTGCTTCTTGAGCGTCGTGAATCCTTTGCCGCAGACCATGCAAAAGACCTTTTCGGCGCCGAACGCCTGATCCATCGGCATCACGGCCTTAACTTCCCCGGGCACCGCGACGACCTCTTCTTCCTCGCCCCCGGCAAGTCCGTTCAACTTCTGGAAGACGGCCTGAATTTCGCTCAGCAGCCCATCCTGGTTCATTTCGCTGACGGAAGCGTGTGCCGAAACTATTTCAGCGGTCAGCTCGATCAATACCTTCTTGTCCATGTCATCCTCCGGAAAACAGATTTATGAGTGCTTCATCCAATAATTACAATAATCCCCTGTCATGTCAATCAACTTATTGATATCGATGCAGCAGAGACAACAACACCGACCTGTCATGAAATACAGGCAAGGAAGTCATGAAACCGGGTCGGAAACGGGAGTTGGAAGAAAAAGAAAGGGCCGCCCCCGCGACGGAAGCAGCCCTTCTGGAAACGCGGCAGGTCAGGAAATCGCGGGTTCGGGGTGGTAGGCCCCTTCGGCCTCGGAAACCAGGCGATCGAACAGCTCGCGGACCGTCGGGATGTCTTTCAGCGTCCACACGTTCTCGCCCGAAAAGACCAGTCCCTCGTCGATCTGCCCGATGCGGGCAAAGTTGAGACGGTCGGCGATGCAGAACTCATGGCCGCAGTTCTTCAGGCAGGCGTCGCCGCAGTTGTCCGAAAACCTCTCGCCGTGCAGCAGCCGATCGACGAATTTGTTGCGGATCGCACGCCCGGGCATGCCCACGGGCGAATGGATCAGCACGATGTCTTCCTTCTTCGCGTTGAGGTAGGTCTGCTTGAAGGCGTCGGAGACGTCGCATTCCTTCGTAAGCACGAAGCGGGTCGCCATCTGCACGCCGTCGGCGCCGAACTTACCGAGCATCTCGGCGATATCCCCGCCCGTGGAGATGCCCCCTGCGGCGATCAGCGGCACCTTCTTGACGACCTTGCGTACCTCGGGGAACAGGTCGCGCAGCGCCCGGTCGGTGCCCAGGTGTCCGCCGGCTTCCTTGGCCTCGACGACGATCGCGTCGGCGCCGCAGCGCTCGGCAAGCTTGCCGAATTCGGGGGAGGATACGATCGAGATGATGGGCACACCCGCGTCCTTGCCGACCTTGAAGATGTCGCGGGAGAAGCCGGCGCCGGTGGCGATCATGTCGACGCCCGCCTCGATGGACGCCACCACGGTATCCATGAAATTGCGGACTGCGAACATGATGTTGACCGCGATGATTCCCTTGGTCATCTCTTTCGCGCGACGGATGTCGGCCTTGAGCTCGTCGATCGGGACGCCGACGCCGCCGATGGTGCCGATACCGCCGCATTCGGCGACCGCGGCCGCCAGCGAGGAGGTGGAGACGCGAATGGACATCCCGCCCTGGATGATCGGGACCTTCGCGGTGAATTTGCCGATCTTCAATTCCGGAAGTTTCAAAACGACGTCCCCCACGGCGATAATCTTGTCATTCTAACCCAAAGGAAGCGGGAGTGGGGAAAAAGTGAACGAAATCGGTGGAAATCCGGCTAAACGGCGCACGGGAAGGCACGACCGGGCAGTCTTTCGAGGCGGAAGGGGCGCTCGGGAAGCTCTTCTTTCCAGCAAAGCCCCGCGATCTCGGACAGCGGCGCGACGCGGTAGCCCAGATCGGCGGCACCCCGAAGGATCTCGCGGAACGGCGCCCGCCAGATGCCCCCCTCGGCCTCCGCGTGGACCGGCAACACGTGGACGCCGCCGCCCGAAAGCGCCTCGAGGATTCGGGGAACGCCCGCCGGGCCGCCCACCTCCTCGAGGCAGGGCAGGTCGGACGGCAACTCGACAAGCCCCGTGCCCGCGAGGATGAACGGCGCCTTGGCCCGGGTGACGCTGAGGTAGTCCCACTCGTAACCGGCGATCGCAGCCACCGCCGCCTCGGAAAGCAGCCACGACGGAGCTCCGAACGCGCGCGGCGCGTGCCCCAGGCATTTCGCATAGCTTTCGACGCCCCGGTCGAACCAGTCGCGCACCCACGCCGCCTTCTTGCGCGGAAGCGCATCCTGCCACGTCCGGTGATCCCACCCGTGGAACTCGGCCTCGTGCCCCTCGGCCTCGATTCGCCGGCACAGGTCGGGAAGCGCCGCCCCGATCAGCGGCGCGGGAAGCAGCGTGCCATAGAGCGCCGTGCGCCACCCGTAGAGCCCCGGCGCGTTGGTCCGCAGCATCTTCATCAGGAAGCGGGGCGACCGCAGCATCGCGTAGATCGCCTTCCCCGAGTTGTCGGGGCCGAACGAAAGAAAGAACGCCGCCGGCACGCGGAACTCGGCCAGCGTCGCAAGCAGCGACGGCACGCCGTCTTCCATCCCCCGCCGCGTGTCGACGTCGACCTTCAGCCCCAGGATTCGTTCTCCGCCCATGCCGCTTCCGCTCCTTGGCGATTTGCCGATGCCGATTCTATCGCGCCCGGAAAGAAAAAGCCCCGCGCGGTTCAGCGGGGCTTTCCCCCGCCCCCGGTCGAGGGGGCGGGATCGGTTCTCGTTGCGGGTCAGGGGGTGACGACCATCGGCCGCATCATGTCGTGCTCCTCGTGCTCGAGGATGTGGCAGTGCCACACGTATTCGAACCCACCCGTCCGCGGGCTGACCGGCGTCGGAATCACGGCGCCGCCCGAGGTCACGATCGGAGGGACGTCGAACTTCATGATGATGCGCGTGACCGTGCCGGGGAACATGTGGAGAGTTTCCTTCCAGCCGATCTCGTTCGGGTCCGGAGGCGTGACCGGCCCGGTGAAGTTCGGGGTTCCGTTCGAGAAGAGGCTGCTCACCTGGAACGGCTGGCGGTTGAGGAGCTGGACGTTGACCAGGTGGAAGTGCATCGGGTGGACGTCGGCCGTCGTGTTGTAGATCTCCCACACTTCGGTCGTGCCCGCCTTCACGACTTCGGTCGCGTTATCAAGGTAGCCCCGGCCGAAGCCCGCGCTCGGCGACAATGGAGCGACGTTGGTACCCAGCATCTGGATCAGGCGCCCGTTGGCGTCGTACGTCTCGTTCAGCGTGAGGGGACGGACGAACACGCCCGCGGGAAGCGCGGTCGAGCCGGCGGGAACCAGGAACGGATCGTTGCCGGCCCGCAGGTCGGTGGCCGTCGTGAGCGTCAGCGAGGTGTCGAGCACGCCCGTCACCGTCGGCCCCACGTCGAACCGCATCAGAACGCGGGTGTTGGGTCCGAAGCCGTTCGGCGTCAGCCCGTTGACGGGATTGCCCTTCACGTTCCATCCCGGGAAGTAGTCGTTGCGCGGGTCGCCCATCGGGAACGGCGCCGCGGCATCGTTGTAGAGGATGATGCTTTTCCCTTCATACCCGTTGAAGTCGACGAGGAGGTCGGGCCGCTCGGCGGGGGAGACGATCAGGGAGCCGGCCATGGTGACCGGGTTGAACGGGGCGTTTGTCGGAATCGAGACGGGCTTCGCCAGGAATCCGCCTTCGGTCCCGATCTGGAGGACGTTCGGCGTCGCGGCGGACGTCGTGTAAAGCTTGGGGGCGAAGGGCGCGTTTGTCGGGACGCCCGTCGCCGGGTTCAGCGTGATCCCGTTGGCGCTGCCGTCCGCCACGAAGAACTGCAGGTTGAGGAATCGCGCCTGGCAGGCGTTGAGGAAGCGGAGCCGATAGCGTCTGGGCTCGACGGCGGCCTTCGGGAAAGTCGTGCCGTTGACCAGCATCGTGTCGCCGAAGAACTCGGGGATGACGGAGGGATCGGGCGGCGCCGTGTTCTTGAGGTTGCCGCCGTTCGCGTTGCCCGCGAGCTTCCACCGATTGCGCTCGTAGACGTGCGCGTACCAGAGGCTTCCGGGCTTCCAGGCATCGTTGTCGACGATGGTGGCCCAGGTCGGGTCGAGCAC
Source organism: Candidatus Deferrimicrobiaceae bacterium (assembly GCA_036504035.1). Lineage (NCBI taxonomy): Bacteria > Candidatus Deferrimicrobiota > Candidatus Deferrimicrobia > Candidatus Deferrimicrobiales > Candidatus Deferrimicrobiaceae > Candidatus Deferrimicrobiaceae bacterium. Next base: position 678,593 of record DASXVV010000006.1, on the reverse strand, counting down.
CGCATTGTTCGGGCCGACGAAGATCTTGTCCTGGACGACGAGCGGCAGCTCGCGGACCGCCGTGCCGCCGAGCACGCTGTTCTCGATGAACGGAGGAAGTCCCTTGGCCTGGAGTCCCCGCTCGAAGTTGTCGCGGATGATCAGGGCGCTGGCGACCCCGGAATAGGCGTTGAGGCGGGTCGTGCCGAAGGCATGGTCGTGATACCAAAGGAACCGGGCGCTCTGGTTCAGCGGGTAGAGGTACTCGGCCTCGCCGGGAAGCGCGAAGGGATTGAGCACCATGTTGTTCAGGAAGCTCACGCCCGACTTGCCGACCGGGTCGAACCAGGCCATCGGCCCCCCGTCGCTGATCCATGGGACCAACCCCCCGTGCAGGTGTGTCGAGCTGCGGAAGTTGCCCTGGTCGGCGCCCATGATCGTCAGGTCGTTCGGCAGGATGTGCTTGCCGGACGAGGTTCCGAGGAAGTTCTTGAAGGTGATCTGGATCGGCACCCCTTTTTCGCCGACGATGATCCCGCCCAGATGCTTCTGGGGCTGGATGCCGCCCCCGAGCGGATTGACCGGGTCGTAGCCGAAGAAGGTCGTCGGCCCAAGACCGCTGGACAGCGGCGCGACCTGGTCGGAGAACTTCTTGATGTCGATGGTGTAGTGGGTGACGCCCGTCACCGTGGCGGGCCACGGGTCGGGCGCGGCGACCGGGATACCGCCGGGACCCACCCCGCGGAGGTCGGTCCCGAACAGCGGAATGGTCGAAGGCGTCTGGTTGAAGGCCAGGGCGGTCGAGGCGGCGACAAGCAGCGCAGCCAGGGAAATGGACCAACGGAACGAGCGGCGAATGCGTCTTGTCGTCGACATCTCGAAGCTCCTTTCATCGTGCAGGCCAACGGAATAGGATCGGTTGGTTGTGAGACAAAGCATGTTTCGGGCCATCCGGTAAACACCCTATACGGCACGCGTCGCGCTCGTTTAATGTCCATGAATCATCAATGAATACGAGAAGTTGTGCGGTCGTCGCCCGGGGAAGGGGGCGCGGCCGCGGGAAGGGGAAAATCTAAATATTTCTACCGGGGAATAAGGAAAATGCGAATCGGGACGGCGGGAGATCGACCCGCCGTCCCGGGATCGGGCGGAAATGGATGCGGCGGGACTACTTCTTCTTCGGAGCTGAAGCCTTCTTCGGCGCCTTCTTTTCGGACGCGGCGGCCTCCTCGAGGAAGGCATCCATCGTCTTCTTCATCGCGTCCTTGAGACCCACCTTCGGCGTCCAGCCGAGCAGCTCCTGGGCGCGCTTGATCGACGGGGTGCGCGTCTGGATGTCCTGGTACCCCTCGCCGTAGAACTGCTTCGAGTTGACCTCGACGATCGGCGGAATCTTCTTGCCCTTCGACAGCGGGTGCTTCGCGTAGAGGTCGCGCAGCAGGTGCGCCAGCTCCTTGATCGAGCAGTCGTTCTTCGGGTTGCCGAGGTTGAAGATCTGCTTCGTGGCGTTGCCGTCGTGGTTGTCGAGGATCTTCATCAGCCCGGAGATGCCGTCGTCGACGTAAGTGAAGCAGCGGCGCTGCGCCCCGCCGTCGACCAACCGGATCGGCTCGCCCAGGTACAGCTCGGCGATGAACTGCGTGACGACGCGGGAGCTGCCTTCCTTCGCAGTCTCGAGCGAATCGAGCCGCGGTCCGAGCCAGTTGAACGGGCGGAACAGCGTGAAGTCGAGCCCCTGCCGGCCGTAGGCCCAGATGACGCGGTCGAGCAGCTGCTTGCTGCAGGAATAGATCCAGCGCTCTTTCGCGATGGGGCCGAGCACCAGATGCGACTCGTGCTCGTCGAACTCGGCGTCGCCGCACATCCCGTAGACCTCGGAGGTGGAGGGGAAGATCACGCGCTTTCCGTAGTGCGCCGCCTGCCGGATGAGCCGCAGGTTCGCCTCGAAGTCGAGCTCGAACACCGACAGCGGCCGCTCGACGTAGACCTTCGGCGTGGCGATCGCGACGAGCGGCAGCAGGACGTCGCACTTCTTGATGTGGTACTCGATCCATTCCTTGTTGATCAGGATGTCGCCCTCGACGAAGTCGAAGCGCGGGTGATCGGCCAGCTTGCCGAGCCGCTCGGCCGAAAGGTCCATCCCGTAGATGTGCCAGTCGGTCTCCTTGAGGATGCGCGCGGTCAGGTGATGACCGATGAAGCCGTTGACGCCGAGAATCAGAACCTTCATGTAAGCCTCCCGTCGACGAGGAGTCCGGCCGCGGCCGCCCCCGTCGCTGTTTTTCCGTTCCATTCGATTTCGTCGAGCCGAAGCAGGCCGGCGCCCGTCGACACGCCGACCGTGCCGTCGGGCAGGGGCACGATCGTCCCCGGCGCGCCGCTTGCGGGCCCCGCCGGAAGCGGCGTGGCGTGCCATACGAGCAGCGGCGACCCGCCCATCATCGCGAAGGCGCCGGGATAGGGCCGCGTCACGGCGCGGACCAGGTTGTAGATCTCGAGCGCGGGCGCCGACCAGTCGATCCGGCCGTCCGCCGGCTTCCGGCCGCCGAAGTAGCTGCCCTCCTCGACGAGATTGCGCCGCCGCGGGATGTCGCCCTTGGCCAGCTTCGGCAGCAGGTCGTCGAGCAGCGCGCCGGCGGCCTTTTCCATCTTTCCGAACAGCGAGAGCGCCGTGTCCTCGAAGGCGATCGGGACCGCCGCCTGTCCCACGATGTCTCCCGCGTCGGGCTTGATCTCCATGACGTGCAGCGTAACGCCGGTCTCGGTCTCGCCCTTGACCAGCACCCAGTTGACCGGCGCACGCCCCCGGAACTTCGGCAGCAGCGACCCGTGCAGGTTGAGCGCCGCCAGCCGCGGGGCCGACAGGATCTCTTCCTTGAGCATCGACCGATAGTAGAAGGAGAACAGGTAGTCGGGCTTCGCCTCGCGCACCTTCGCCGGCCAAGGCGCCTCGTTGACCTTTTCCACCAGGTGGACCGGGATGCCCCGCTCGCGGCAGAAATCGGGGACCGAGCCGAACCAGCGGTTCTCGGACGGGTCGTCGGCATGCGAGAACACCATCGGGATCTCGAAGCCGTTGCGCAGGAGCGCCGACAGCCCGACGATCCCCATGTTGTGATAAGCGAAGACGACCGCGCGCATGGGGTTCATGCCCCCCCGTGGATCTTGCGGACCGTGTATCGGGGGCGCTTGCGCACCTCGTGGTAGATGCGGCCGATGTACTGCCCCATGATGCCGAAGGCGAAGAACAGGCCGCCCATCATGAAGAACATGATGGCGAACAGCGTGAACACCCCTTCACCTGCCCACGCGGAGCCGAGCCAGACCCGGAGGATGACGATCAGGACGCCGAGCGACACGCCGCCGACCGCCATCAAAACGCCCACATAGAGCAGCACCCGGAGCGGGAACTCGGAGAAGGAGGTCAGCAGGTCGAACTGGAGGTTGAGCAGCTTCAGCATGCCGTAGTTGGAGACGCCGCCGTGCCGCTCTGCGTGCGCGACCGGAATCTCGGTCATCCGCTTGGCATAGAGCGTGGCCAGCGCGGGGATGAAGGTCGAGTATTCCTGGCTCTCGACCATCCGATCGACGACTTCCCGACGGTAGGCCCGCAGCATGCAGCCCCAGTCGGTCATCCGGACGCCGGTGATCTTCCGGGTCATCGCGTTGACGACCCGCGACGGGAACGTCCGGAAGATCGAGTCCTTCCGCATCTGGCGGACCGTGCCCACGACTTCGTAGTTCCCCTCTTCCATCGCGCGGACAAGACCCGGAATCTCCTCGGGGGGGTTCTGGAGATCGGCGTCGATCGTGATGACGATCTGCCCGGTGACGACCGAGAATCCCGACATGATTGCCGAGTGTTGCCCGTAGTTGCGCGTCAGCTCGACCACGCGCACGCCCGGACGCGTCGTGAAGCCCTTCATCATCTCGAGCGAGTTGTCGCGGCTGCCGTCGTCGACGAAGACGATCTCGTAGGGACGCCCCAGCGTCCGGAGCGCCGATTCCATCCGGTCCATCAGGACCGGAAGGTTGGCCTCCTCGTTGTAGACGGGAACGACGACCGAGACCTTCATCCGTTCCCTCCGGCCAGGATCTCGCGGATCGCCGCACAGACGTAGTCGGCGTCGGCATCCGCCATGTCGGGGAACAGGGGGAGCGAGAGCAGCCGACCGCCCGCCGCTTCGGCGCCCGGGCAGTCGCCCGGTTTCGTGCCGTACCGCTCGCGCACGTATGAGAGCAGGTGGCACGGCGGGAAGTGGAGCCCGAACCCGACATTGTAGTCGCCCAGCCGCCCGAGGAAAGCTTCGCGGTCGAGGCCGGTCACTTTCACGATGAACAGGTGGTGGGAATTATTGTGATCGTAGGAGGGCACGCCGGGCAGATCGATGCCGGAAACGCCCGAAAGGCCTGCGACATACCGCGCCGAAAGCTCGCCGCGCCGGGCGTTGAGGGTGCGCACCCGCCCCATCTGGACCACGCCCAGCACTGCCAGAATATCGGGCAGGTTGTATTTGAAGCCCGGCTCCCGGATGTCGTAATCGGGGTTGCCCCCCTTGCCGTACCGCTTCCAGGCGTCGCGCTCGATGCCGTGGAATCGGAGCAGCCGGATCTTTTTCGCCAGCGCCTCGTCCTTGCAGGTGATCATGCCCCCTTCGCCCGTCGTGATGTTCTTGATCGGGTGGAAGGAGAAGATCGCGATGTCGCCCAGCGTGCCGGCGGGGCGTCCCTTGTAGACCGTGCCGACGGCGTGCGCCGCGTCCTCGATCACCGGGACGCCGGCCTTCGCCGCGGCGTGGGCGATCGGGTCCATGTCGGCGGGCGCCCCCGCGAAGTGGACCGGCATCACCGCCTTGGTGCGCGGGCCGATCTTTTCGGCGACCGCCTCGGGGATGACCTGCATCGTGGCGTAGTCGTTGTCGGCGAAGACGGGCGTCGCGCCGCGCAGGGCGATCTGGTTGACGGTGGAGGCGAACGTCATCGACGGCGTGACGACCTCGTCGCCGGGCCCGATTCCGAGGGCGGTCAGCACCAGGTGCAGCCCGGCAGTCGCCGAGGTGACGGCGATCGCGTGCGGCGCGCCGGTCTCCCGGCGGAAGATATCCTCGAGCTCGGCCGCCTTCGGCCCGCTGGTGATCCAGCCCGAAGTGAGGACGGAAACGACCGCCTCGACCTCTTCCGGCCCGATCGCAGGCCGCGACAGCGGCAGGAAATCGGTGCGAATGTCCATGGAGACCTCGTTCAATGGTCGGTAGTTGGAAAGCTTGAATCTCACCGGTTGACGATGAGGATACCCCGCCGGGAGCTGATGAGCAACCGGTGGACCGGGTATTTTTCCGTGATCAGCGGCATCGCATCCCGCTTGAAGATGCAGAACACCCGCTTCTCCGAGCGCCAGAGATTGTCGAAGGCCGCCGGGGCGAGGAACCAGCCGGCGCGGTCGGCGGCGTGCCGCATCCCGAACTCGAGCTCGCCCACCTCGTCGACCAGCACGTTGCGGCGCCCCGTGTAGAAGGGGACCGACTGGCTGTAGACCTGATATTGCGCCAGCACGTCCCCGGGCTGTAATTGAGCGTTGAGCACCTCGGAGAATTCCTTGCCCGAACGGCCGTCGCCGATCAGCATCCCGGCGGGCCGGTTGAGGGAGCACAGGAACAGCGCCAGCAGCGCGAAAGAGACGAGGACGACGCGATGGGCCCCCAGGCGGCGAATGAACAGCGGCACGACGCCGAAGGCGAGGACGATCAGGACGGAGGGAGCGATGACCGGTGCCCATTCGTCCGGCGACATCGGCATCTTCGCCAGCCGCGGCGCGGCGAAGAGGCCGGCTCCCAGGAGCAGCGCGAAGGCGAGCGGCGCGAGGACCGGCGCGGCGCCGTCCTCGCGGTCGGCCCAAACGGACAGCCCCCTGCCGAACAGCACGGCCAGCGGGGGGAAGAGCGGAGTCATGTAAGTCACAAGCTTCGAGCTGGAGATGGAGAAGAATACCAGGACGAACAGCACCCAGGTCAGCAGGAAGATGCGGTCTTCCCGAGCCATGAACCCGGCGCCGGCCGCCCGGACCGCACGTCCGACGCGGCCCGCAAAGAGAAGCCACGGGAGCAGCCCCGCCAAAACGATCGGGAGGAAAAACCAGAACGGCTGGTAGCGGTGATGGATCTTTTCGGTCGCGAAACGCTGGAACTGTTCCCGAATGAAGAAGAACCGGAAGAAGTCGGGGTTGGCCTTCTGGACGAGCAGCACCCAGGGGAGCGCGATGGCGAGAAAGATGGCGATGCCGACGGGGGAAAGCAGCTTGAGGATCGCCTTCGGCCGCCCTGAGACGAGCGCCCACACGACGAGGATGCCCGCGGGAAAGACCATGCCGATCAGCCCCTTGGCGAGGAAGGCAAGCGCCGCCCCGGCAAAGGACAGATAAAGGAAGCCGCGCGACGACCGCTTGCCGGAAAGGTACAGGTAGGCGGGAAAGATCGCCAGGACGAGCATCACGCCCACCGTCATGTCGGTCGCGTTGAGCCGCCCGATAATGTAGTGGAAAAGGGAGGTCGCGAGCACCGCGGCGGAGTACAAGGCGGTGCGGGGCCCCGCGAGCACGCACCCCATCCACCACGCCAGGACGACGCCCAGCAGCGCCATCGCGGCCCCGAAGAATCGCGCCCCGAACGCGTTTTGTCCGAAGGCGGCCATGCCGGCGGCGCAGCCCCAGTAATAGAGCGGGGGCTTTTCGAGGTAGACGACGCCGTTGAGGTGCGGGGTGACGAAATCGCCCGACGCCAGCATCTCGCGCGGGATCTCGGCATACCGTCCCTCGTCGGGGTCCATCAACGGCATCGTGCCGAGCACCGCGAAATACAGGATTGCCGCCGAGAGGAAAAAGAGGAGGAGCGCCTTGCCGGAAACGGCCGGCTCTCCTGTCGCCCCGATGGCGCTTGTCGTGCCCTCCATGTCGTACCCCCCCGTCGAGCGTTTGAAAATGAATCCGTCCGCGGGAATGCGTGCCCGCGGACGCCAGCCCCTCAAAATATCACAGTCCTTGCTGCGCGGGGGGCGGCAAACCGGCAGGCGCCATCTCTGTTATACTGGTCCGCACCCCCCGAACCGAACCCGCGCTGCAAGGAGGTTCCGCATGCGAAAGATCGTTCTCGCCGCTTCGCTCTTCCTCGGTTGCCTCGCATTGGCGCTCCTCCTTCCGCCGACCGGAACATCGCGGGCGGAAACGGCCGCGGTTTCTCCGATCTTCGGGATCGGGATCCCCGACGGCTATCGCGAATGGTCGCTTGTCGCGCCTTCCCACCGGACCGACAACAAGGACGAGCTCCGGTCGATCCTGGCCAACCCGGTCGCGTACAAGGCGCTCCGGGACGGCACGCTCCCCCTCCCCGACGGATCGGTCCTGGCCAAGCTGGCCTGGGTCCGCGAACCGATGGACGAATTTCCCGGGGCTTTCCGTCCCGGAACCGCGCCGCGCATCGAGTTCATGGTCAAGGACTCGAAGAAATTCGTCGCCACCGGCGGGTGGGGATTCGCGCGCTTCATCAACGGCAAGCCGGCCAACGAAGAAACCCACAAGAGCTGCTTCCCCTGTCACGAGGCCAACGTCAAGGGTCACGACTTCGTCTTCACGAGGTTCGCCCGGTAGGATGGCCTGCGGCACCGCCCCCATTTCCGCGGCCACGATCTCCGTGCTCCCGCTTCGCAGCGGCAGCTCCGGGAACCTGACCGTGGTCCGGTACGGCGGCGGCGCGATCCTGGTCGATGCGGGCCTCCCGTCGGGGCGCGCCCTCGACCAGGCGATCGCCGAAGCCTCGCTTCCCTGGGCGCAGGTCGATGCCGTCCTCGTCTCGCACCTGCACAGCGACCACGTCAATGCCCACACCGTGGCCCGCTGCGGCGAGCACGGCATCCCGGTCTACATCCACGAGAAGAACAGGCGCATGTTCGAAAGCCGGATCTATTCCCGCCTCGACGAACGGAAGCGGGGGCGATTCCAGGAACAGGGGCTGCTGCGGATGTTCGACGGAAGCGGTTTCAACATCGGCCCCGTCACCGTGAACGCCTTCCAGGTACCGCACGACGCCGTGGGGCTTACCTGCGGCTTCCGCCTCGCCATCCCGTCCGAGGGCGGAGATTTCCGGATCTCGATGGCCACGGACCTGGGCCACGGCGGCGACGGCTTGCACGAGGATTTCCTCGACAGCGACCTGATCCTGATCGAGGCCAACCACGACGAGCGGATGCTGGCTGAGAGCCCGCGGCAGGACCGTCACAGGGTGTCCGGAAACGAGGGGCACCTGTCGAACCGGCAGGCGGGGCTGCTGCTCGTCCGCGCCCTCCAGGAAAGCCGGCGTCGCCCCGCGGGGATCGTCCTTTGCCACCTGAGCAACGACCACAACAACCCGCACCTCGCGATGGCGACCGTACGCGAAATCCTGTCCGATCACGCCCTCGACGGCATCCGGCTTTACGTCGCCCCATCGGCGCTTCCACTGTGCGCCGCCGTGCGAGTATAATCGGCGGTCATAATCCAAGCATCCGTCCGGAGGCAACGATCCCCATGAAAAAAGCAGCCGTCGCATTGACGCTAACCACCCTGGCCGCCGGCATCCTTCACAGTTGCGCCATGGTCTCCGCGCCTCCGGCCAAGCCCGCGGCGGCGGTCGACAACGCCGCGCAGAAGGCGCCGGCCAAGGTAGCGCGGCGCAGCGCAATTTCCGGCATGCTCGACGGGGTCCTGGCAGGGGGGGCGGTCGGCCGCTACGAAGACGAGAATGCGAAGACTCCCGCACAGACCGTGCGCGACTACGGCTATACCCCGGCCCAGGGGCCGCTGATTTCCTTCGACAGCGTGCGCGCCAATCCCGCGATCGTCGCCGCCGGCGAGACCATCAACGTCAATGCCGAGTACGCCGTGCTCCTCCCCGTCGCGGGGCAGCTGGTCACGGTCACCGAAACGCGCGAGTTCCTCAAGGACGGCGCGCCGGCGGGGAAGGTCTCGATCGAGGTCGAGCGGACCGCCGGCACTTACAAGAGCACGATCCCGTTCACCATCCCGGGCGCCGCCACGGCCGGCAACTACCAGGTGAACGTCACGATCGAGGTGCCGGGAGGGGCGCTCAGGGACAGCAAGGAGACGTTCTTCAAGGTCACCCGTTGAAGTCCACACTCTCTCCCCGCGACATCGGGTTGCTCGCGGACGCCCGACATTGGGATCCCTTTTCCGTGCTGGGGCCTCACGCCGCCGGCGACGTCACGGCCATTCGCGTCCTGTACCCGCAGGCCGCCGCCGTCCAGGTCGTCGCCGAAGCCGCCGGAAAAACACGCCGCAAGCCGATGACCCGGATCCACCCCGAAGGACTCTTCGAGGCCACGCTCGACCTGGCGCCCGGGACCTTCCGCTATCGGCTCGAGATCACCAACCATGATGGACACCGATGGGAGCAGGACGACCCCTACGCGTTCGGCCTCGTCCTGTCCGACTTCGACATCCACCTGCTGTCCGAGGGGAACCACCTCGAGACGTATCAAAAGCTCGGAAGCCACCTGACGACGATCGGCGGCGTCCCCGGGGTCGCGTTCGCCGTCTGGGCGCCCAATGCCGAGCGCGTCTCGGTCGTCGGCAATTTCAACCATTGGGACGGCCGGGTCCACCCCATGCGCATCCGGGGCGAGAGCGGCATCTGGGAGCTGTTCGTGCCCGGCCTCTGCGAATCCGAGATCTACAAGTACGAAATCCGCGCCCGCGGGACGGGCGAGATCTTCACCAAGGCCGACCCGCACGGCTTCCACTTCGAGCCGCCGCCGAAGACCGGAACCGTCGTCTGCGAGATCGACGGTTATGCCTGGACCGATGCCGGCTGGATGCAGGATCGCGCCGGCCGGAGCCCGCTCGACCGCCCGGTATCCGTCTATGAGGCGCATCTGGGTTCCTGGAAGCGGGCCGACGGCAACCGCTACCTGTCCTATGCCGAGCTGGCCGACGACCTGGTCCCCTACGTCAAGGGGATGGGCTTCACGCACGTCGAGCTGATGCCCGTGTCCGAGCATCCGTTCGACGGGTCCTGGGGTTACCAGACGCTGGGCTACTTCGCGCCCACCAGCCGATTCGGCACGCCGCACGACTTCATGGCGTTCGTCGACCGGTGCCACGTCGAGGGCATCGGCGTCATCCTCGACTGGGTGCCGGCACACTTCCCGAAGGACGCGCACGGCCTCGCCCGCTTCGACGGCACGCACCTCTACGAGCACGCCGATCCCCGCCGGGGCGAGCACCGGGACTGGGGCACGCTCATCTTCAACTACGGCCGGCGGGAGGTCGCCAACTTCCTGCTCTCCAACGCCCTGTTCTGGCTCGACCGCTACCACATCGACGGGCTGCGCGTCGACGCCGTCGCTTCGATGCTCTACCTCGACTACTCCCGGAATCCCGGCGAGTGGGAGCCCAACGTGCACGGCGGCCGCGAGAACCTCGAGGCCATCGCCTTCCTGCGCCGCCTGAACGAGCTGGTCCACGAGCGGCATCCGGGCGCCGTCACGATCGCCGAGGAGTCGACCTCTTGGCCGATGGTCTCCCGCCCCGTCCACCTGGGCGGCCTCGGCTTCTCCTTCAAGTGGAACATGGGCTGGATGCACGACATGCTCGACTTTATCGAGAAGGCGCCGATCCACCGGAAGTTCCACTTCGGGCAGCTCACTTTCGCGCTGCTCTATGCCTTCCAGGAGAATTTCGTCCTCCCCTTCTCGCACGACGAAGTGGTCCACCTGAAGCGGTCGATGCTCGACAAGATGCCGGGCGACCTGTGGCAGAAATTCGCCAACCTGCGCCTGCTCTACGCCTACATGTATGCCCACCCCGGCAAGAAGCTGCTCTTCATGGGCTGCGAGTTCGGCCAGTGGAACGAATGGGACCACGACCGGTCGTTGCAGTGGGACCTGCTGCAATGGGACACCCATCGGGGCGTGCAGTCGCTCGTCCGCGAGCTGAACCGGCTGCAGCGGGAGTATCTGCCGTTTTACGAGGCCGACTTCACCTGCGACGGGTTCGAATGGATCGACTTCCGGGACGCGGACAACAGCGTCGTCTCGTTCCTTCGCAAGGGCAGGAATGCGGGAGACGTCGTGGCCTGCGTCTTCAACTTCACGCCGGTGGTCCGGAAAGACTACCGGGTCGGCCTGCCCTTCGCCGGAACGTGGACCGAGGCGTTCAACAGCGACGCGGCGGCATTCGGCGGAAGCAACGTCGGCAACCTGGGCGGAGTCGAGACCGAGGCGATTCCCTGGAACGGCCGCCCCTGCTCGGTGCGCCTCACGCTTCCCCCGCTGGGAGCGCTTTTCCTTCGACGCGCCGAGTAGGCCGATGGCGCCGCCCGCCCTCTCCCCGCCAAGCGGCATCTTCAGGTCACTGCGTCACTGGAACTTCCGCCTCTGGTTCTACGGGCAACTCATCTCCCTCATCGGCACCTGGATGCAGACGATCGCCCAGAACTGGCTCGTCTACCACCAACTTGGCGGAACGGCGCGCGACCTCGGCATGGTCAATTTTCTCGGCGCCGTGCCGCTGATCCCGCTCACGCTTTTCGCGGGCGCGATCGCCGACCGCCTCTCCAGGCGCTGGATCGTCTTCTGGATGCAGGCCGTCATGATGGTGCTCGCCTTCGTCCTCGGCGTGCTTTGCCTGACCGGCATGGTGCAGATGTGGCATGTCATGGCGCTCGCCTGCCTGCTCGGCGCAGCCCAGGCGCTCGACGCCCCGGCGCGCCAGTCGTTCGTGGTCGAGCTCGTCGGAAAGGAAGACCTGTCGAACGCGATCTCGCTCAACTCCGGAATCTTCCACGGCGCACGCATCGTCGGCCCGGCGGTCGCCGGCATTCTCGTCGCCTCGGTCGGCATCGCGGCTTCCTTCTTCATCAACGGCGCCAGTTTCCTTGCCGTGCTCGCCGGCCTGCTCATGATGCACGCCACGCAATTCCATCCCACCCGGGGCGCCACGCGCGAGGAAGGACGCGACCTGCTGGCAGGCTTCCGCTATTTCAGGGACAACCGGCTGCCGCTCGGGATCGCGCTGCTCGTCACCGTGTCGACGCTGTTCGCGATGCCGTACCAGACGCTGATCCCCATCTATGCCAAGGCGGTCTTCAAGGGAGGCGCGGGCACCTACGGCGCGCTCATGTCGGCCGCGGGGCTCGGAGCCGTCGCAGGCGCGCTCTATACGGCCTCGGGCAGCGCGATCCGGCGCAAGGGGCGCCTGCTGGTCGCCAGCAGCCTCGCCTTCCCGCTGGTCCTGCTGCTGTTCGCCTGGTGCACGACCTATTGGCTCTCGCTCGCCCTGCTGTTCGGCGTCGGGTTCTTTTTCGTCCTCCAGAGCGCCCCGGCCAACGCGATCCTGCAATCCATCGTTCCCGACCACCTGAGGGGGCGGGTCCTGGCGATCTACGCCGGACTGTTCCTCGGACTCATGCGCGTCGGCAGCCTGATCATCGGCCTGCTCGCCGACCGCACTTCGGTGCAGACGGCTGTGGCCGTTACGGCAGTCGTCGCGCTGACCCTCACCGCCGCGGTGCTGATCCGCTTCCCCGAAATCCGACGAGACCACTAAGAGGATCCCTTCGATGAAGATGAACCCGCTTTGCGCGACAGGCCTTGCCCTTGTCGTGCTTCTGTACGCCTCCGGCAGCGCGTTCGGCTGGTCGTTCGCCGTCTGCGGCGACAGCCGGAACGACAAGCACGGAATTCTTCGGAAGATCCTCGCCGAGGTCGAGAAATCACCGATGGAATTCCTCATCCACACGGGCGACCTCGAATACGCCGGGGGCGAGAAGCCGTGGACCGAATTCAAGGAAAAGACGAAGGGCTTCAGCAAACCCCTTTATTACGCGATCGGGAACCACGAGCTGCACGGGGGCGGAACGCGGGAGGGGTTCGTCCGATTCTTCGGGCTGCCGGGGACGAACTACGGGTTCGATCACAGGGACGCCCATGTCGCCATCCTCGACACCGGGAACTGGAAGCTTGCGGATAATGCGATCGATTGGCTCGACCACGACCTCGCAACGCATCCCAAGGGTAAAAACGGGATCCGCCACCTGATCGTCGCGATGCACGTCCCCCCGCGCACCGACAATATCTCCCCGCATGGCACGCCCGACAACTACGACGCGATCAGCGCGCATCTTCAGGGCGTGCTCAAGCGGCACGGCGTCTCGCTCGTGCTGTGCAGCCACGAGCATATGCACCAGGTCGACGACTGGAACGGCATCAAGGTGATCGTGTCGGGCGGCGCGGGTGCGCCGATGATGTTCTTCCAGCAGTACGGATACTACGAGATCGACCTCACAGGCGACGTCCCGCGCGAAATCTTCCACGCGGTCAAGCCTTAAGACAGGCGCCACCGAATCCGGAAACGATCGCGCATAAAACGGAAGCGGCGACCCTTTTCGGGGTCGCCGCTTCACGAACCGGTTTTGCCGCGCAGGCGCGGCGCCCTTTCCCGCAGCCTACTTCTTGGGAGCGGCCTTCTTGGCGGCAGGCTTCGCGACGGCCTTCTTGACCGCAGGCTTCGCGGCAGCCTTCGGGGCGGCCTTCTTCACTGCAGGCTTTGCCGCGACCTTCTTGACCGCAGGCTTCGCGGCAACCTTCTTGGCTGCCGGCTTGGCGACGGCCTTCGGAGCGGCCTTCTTGGCAGGCGCAGCCTTCTTGACCGCGACCTTTACGGCAGCCTTCGGAGCGGCCTTCTTGGCGGGAGCAGCCTTCTTCACCGCAGGCTTGGCGGCGGCCTTCGGAGCGGCTTTCTTCACAGGAGCTGCTTTCTTCACAGGAGCTGCTTTCTTCGGATCTGCCATCGGTTCTCCCCCTTGACGGGAAAAGTTAATTTCGAATCTAATTATGCGTTCGCCGTGGCCTAGGTTTCCACAATTATTTCACCGGATTACCGCTTTTCCGAAAAATATCTATTCTTTGCGTTTGGACCTTTTGTTGAATTCGAGCACCTTCTTGCGGAGCCGCAGCGCGGTCGGCGTCACTTCGACCAGCTCGTCCTCGTTGATGAACTCGAGCGCCGCCTCGAGCGAGAGCTTGCGCGGGGGCACCAGGCGAAGCGCCTCGTCGGTACCCGAAGCGCGCATGTTTGTCAACTTCTTTTCCTTGGTGATATTGACGTCGACGTCGACGGGACGGGAGTTCTCGCCGACGATCATCCCCTCGTAGACCTGTTCCCCGTCGCTGATGAAGAAGGTGCCGCGGGGCTGCAGGTGGAAGATCGCGTAAGCGTTTGAGCGGCCTGAGCGATCGGAGACCAGCACCCCGGTGCTGCGCTCGGAGATCGGACCGGTCCACGGCTCGTATCCTCCGAACAGGTTGTTGATCAGTCCGGTGCCGCGCGTCTCGGTCAGGAACTGGGAGCGGAAGCCGATGAGCCCGCGGGACGGAATGCGGTATTCGAGCCTGACCCGGCCCGAGCCGGGATTGTTCATCTTGAGCATCTTGCCGCGACGGTCGGCGAGCGCCGTGGTCACCGGCCCCATGAAGGTGTCGGGGATGTCGACGAAGAGCAGCTCGAACGGTTCCATGCGAACGCCGTCGACTTCCTTGGTGACGACCTCGGGACGCGACACGGACAGCTCGAAGCCCTCGCGCCGCATCATCTCGATGAGGATCGCAAGCTGAAGCTCTCCGCGCCCCATGACGTCGAAGCTGTCGACGCCGGAGAAATCGATGCGAAGCGCCACGTTGGCCAGCAGTTCCTTTTCGAGCCGGGCGCGAAGCTGGCGGGAGGTGACGAACTTGCCTTCGCGACCGGCGAAGGGAGACGTGTTGATCGAGAAGACGACCGATACGGTCGGCTCGTCGACCGCGATGCGCGGCAGCGGGCGCGGGTCCTCGGCCTCGGAAACCGTATCGCCGATCGTGGCTTCCTCGGCGCCGGCCAGCGCCACGATGTCGCCCGCGATCGCTTCGGAAACCTCGACGCGGGAGAGCCCTTCGTAGGCGTAGATCATGGTCACCTTGAGCTTGGTGACCGCGTTGTCCTTGCCGCAGATCGACACCATGGAGCCCGCGCGCAGCGTCCCCGAGAAGATACGGCCGACGGCGAGGCGCCCCACGTAGTCGCTGTAGTCGAGGTTGGTCACGAGCAGCTGGAGCGGCCCGGAAGGATCTCCCCCCGGCGGCGGGAAGTGCGAGACGATCGTATCGAACAGGGGACGAAGGTCGGTGCCGGTGCCGTCGTCCTTGAGCGCGGCGGTGCCCTTGCGCGCGTTGGTGTAAAGGATCGGGAACTCGACCTGTTCCTCGGTGGCGTCGAGATCGATGAACAGGTCGTAGACCTCGTTGATAACCTCGCCGATGCGGGCGTCGGGGCGGTCGATCTTGTTGATGACCAGGATTACCGGCAGCGAGGCCTCGAGCGCCTTCTTGAGGACGAAGCGCGTCTGCGGCAGCGGACCTTCCGAGGCATCGACCAGCAGCAGGACGCCGTCGACCATCTTGAGCGTCCGCTCGACCTCGGCGCCGAAATCGGCGTGCCCCGGCGTGTCGACGATGTTGATCTTCACGCCTGAATAGGCCACGGAGAGGTTCTTCGCCATGATCGTGATGCCCTTTTCGCGCTCGAGGTCATTGGAGTCCATGACCCGCTCGATCACGGTCTGGTTATCACGGTAGATGCCGCTCTGCTTGATCATGGCGTCGACCAGCGTGGTCTTGCCATGGTCGACGTGGGCGATGATTGCGATGTTCCGGATGTCGGCCGGATTCCCCTTCCACGCCTCAGACATGTTCGGCCGTGAAGGAGCGCTCGAAAAGGCGCGCGATGGCGGCGCGGCCGTTCTCTTCGAGGAAGCGGGTGCCGGTGCCGGTGAAGTGGGCGTGGCGGATGACCGGACCGTTCCGGTCGGAAACGGGAACCCACGCGTCGTCCTTCCAGGTGAACCAGCCGTTCTTGTCCTGGTCGAACACGAAGATCGGCTTGTTGCAGAGTTTCGCGAACTCGGCGCCCCATCCGGTGCCGCCCTTGACGGTGGCATCGGGCTGGATCCAGCCGATGACATAGATCTCCTGCCCCGAGTTGACCTGGTACCAGATCGTCTGGAGCACCTTGCGGATGAGAGGCGCGTCGGTGTAATCGCGGCTCATCAGCTTGGACACATAGGCCAGGCTGACCTCGCCCTTCAGCAACTCTTCGCGCGACAGCACCCGGACGCCGCGGGTACGGCCGATCTTGTGCCCGTCGAACGTGAAGTTGATCTCCTCGATGCCGAACCGTTCGGCCAGCTCGCCGAACATGCATTCGGCGCCGTTGGCACCGCCGCTATAGAGGACGCACTCCTCCCGCTTGAGCATGAATATCTCCTTTAGTGAAAGTTGAGGTTGGATGTTCGCAGGGTAACTATAACACGGACGAGGGCGCACCGAGGACGGCGACGATCTTGCGCCCCAGCTCGCCGCGGCGGAACGGCTTCTGCAGGAAGCCGCCGAAGCCGCCGGCGACGATGTCGCCGACCCGCCCGCTCTCGTCGTATCCGCTGGCCAGCAGCGCCCGGACGCCGGGATCGACGGAGCGCATCTCGGCGAAGGCCCGGTCGCCGGTCATGCCGGGCATCATCAGGTCGAGCAGGACCAGGTCGATCTCGGCGTGCCGCTCGCGGAACAGCGCAACGGCTTCGACCCCGTCCCCGGCCTCGATCACGTCGTAGCCGAGCGATTCGAGCATGGCCCGCACCACCATCCGGACGTCGGCTTCGTCGTCCGCGACCAGGACGATCCCCTTTCCGTCGGAACTCGGCTCGGCCTGGAGCGCGGCCTCGCCTTCGTCTTTCTTCGATTCGAGCACGCACAGCTGCGCCACCGGAAGACGAACGCTGAAGCGCGTGCCGACGGCCGGCTCCGAAGCAACGGCGATCTCGCCGTGGTGACTGTCGATGATGCCGCGCACCGCCGCCAGCCCCATCCCGCGCCCGACGAACTTGGTCGAGAAGAACGGCTCGAAGATCCGGTCGAGCGTCGATGCGTCCATCCCGCAGCCGTTGTCGGAAACCTCGAGGACCACGCGCGGTCCCTCGACCGGCTGCCCCGACCGGCGGTCGACGCGCGGCCCTCCGGCCTCGGGCGGATGGGCGCCCCCTTCCTCGACCCGGGTGCAGATGGAGAGCGTTCCGCCGCCCGGCATCGCCTCGGCGGCGTTGAGGCACAGGTTCATCACGACCTGCCTGATCTGGGCGATGTCGCCCACCACGGGCGGCAGCGCATCGGCCAGCGACAGCATCAGCTCGACCGTAGGCGGAAGCGACGTCTTGAGGATCGGGATGTTGTCGGAGACGACCTTGTTGAGCAGCAACGGCTCGGGGCTGTACTTCCCCTGCCGGGCATAGGCCAGCAGCTGGTGCGTCAACTCGACCGCGCGGTTTCCCATCCGGGCGATCATGTCGAGATAGGTCGCCGCCTCGCGGTTGCCGGTGAACAGCAGGTTGAGCATCTCGACCGACCCGTTGATGCCGACCAGCAGGTTGTTGAACTCGTGCGCGACGCCGCCAGCCAGCATGCCGACCGTTTCCATCTTGCGGCTCTCGAAAAGACGCCGCGCCATCTGCTCGCGCTCGGAGACGTCGCGCGTGACGCGCAGGATCTGCCGTACCTTCCCCTGTTCGTCTGAAACGGCCGTCGCAACCGACTCGACGTCGAAGTGGCTGCCGTCACGCCGCCGCATCCGGTAGTTGAGCGTCACCGAACGGGTTTCGCCGGAAGTCAGCCGCCCGTTCTCGGCCATCACCTCCTCGACATCGTCCGGGTGGAGGAAAGCGGAGATCGGGCAGCCCAGGATCACCTCGGGGCGGATTCCGGCCATCTCGAATGCGGAGGGACTCGCGTAGACATATCGGCCCGACAGGTCGTGGAGCGAGATGAAGTCGTTCGCATTCTCGGCGAGGAAACGATATTGCGCCTCGGATGCGCGCAGCATCGACTCCATCCGGCGCCGTTCGAGCGCGGCGGCGAGGATCGAGGCGGACAGCTCGAGCGCCTCCGTTTCGGCGCCCCCCCATGCGGCCGGCGCGCTGAAGGTGTGCAACGCCAGGACGCCGAGCAGTCGGCTGCCGAACTTCAGCGGAAGCAGCAGCGCCGAGCGGACAGGATAGCTTTTATAGAGCTGCTGGAAGGGATCGTCGGCCGGAAGACGGCGCAGGTCGGGGACGGAAAGCATGCGCCCGGCCAGCAGCCGGTCGACCAGGTGGTCCCACCCGGGACCCTCCCGGTAGGCCTCGCGCGGATCGGACGCCTCGGAAGGGACATAGATGTGTCGGAGCGCCCCCAGATGCGACCCGTCGGGGCACAGGATGAGACAGCACGACTCGGCCCGCCCGATATTCAGAAGCTCGCGGCAGACCTCGCCCAGCAGCTCGTCGAGGGCGAGCCCCAGCGCGCAGATCCGCGCGATCCGCGGAACGGATGCCGGCGGGATGGCCGCGTCGGCCGCCCCGGACACGGCAAGGCTGTCTTTCGGAATGGCGATGACGAACCCCTCAAGAACGCGCAACTCGAATACGGAATGGCGAAACTATATCAGAAAGCGATGGATACGACGAAAAATTTGGGCTATCCCGCATCTCCGTGGAGCGACAGCGCGTAGTGCGCGGCGCCCGTGAGGGCGGCGGCGGGGTCGAGCAGGACGGAGACGCGCAAGCCCTTGAGAAATTGGCGGAATCTTCCCTTGTCCCGGAACGACTCAAGAAAAGGGCCTTCCTTGAGCGCCGGCAGGATGGCCGGAGCGATGCCCCCGCCGAGGACAACGCCGCCGCGCGGCAGAAGGAGGAGCGCCAGATTGCCGGCCGCCGCGCCGTAAAGGGACACGAACATCGCGAGCGCCGCGTGGCAGAGGGCCGATTTTCCGGACAGGCCGTTCTCGGCGATGACCGCGGAAGGGTCCTTCGCCCGCATCTGCGTGGCCACTTCCGGATCTTCGGACAAGCCGCTGTCTTCGGCGAGGAAATCGTGGATGCTCTTAAGCCCCGGCCCCGAGACGACCCGCTCGAGGCTGACCCGGCCGGAATAGCGCGACTGGAGGAACGCCAGAAGGCGGGATTCGCGGGCGTCGCGCGGGGCAAAATCGACGTGCCCCCCTTCCGTGGCCGCAGGAACGAACCTTCCCCCCGCCGGGATAAGGAAGGCCTGGCCGTGTCCCGTTCCCGCCGCCAGCACCGCCACGGTGCCATCGGGATCGACCTCCCCTTCCTGCAGCGTCGCGAACCCATCCGGCGGCGTGAACGGCACGGCATACGCCGTGGCCTGCAGATCGTTGAGCAGCGCGGCCTGCCGGGCGCCGGACGCCTCCAGCAGCTTATCGCTGTCGACGGACCAGGGCAGGTTGGTCAGACGGCTCTTCCCGTCGGAGACGGGCCCCGCCACGCCGACGCAGACCCGGTCGACACGCGGGTGACCCGCCAGGAAGATCCGGACGATGGACTCGAGCGAATCGTGGTCGGCGCTGCGATAGTTCGCGAACGCCTCGCGCACGAGCGCCTTCCCCGCCGCCCGGTAGAGCGCCAGATTGGTCTTGGTGCCGCCGACATCGCCCGCGAGGACGATCACGGCGCCGTCTCTCCCGCGGCGGCGGCGTCGGCCAGGAACGTCAGCGTCCCCTCGGGCGGCACGACGAGTCCCCCGGGGATCGTCTCGCCCGCGATCGCCTGCTCGAGCGCCTCGGCCCGGTCGGCGCCCGCAACGAAGAACAGCACATGCGCCGCATTGTTGAGCACCGGCAGCGTCAGCGTGACGCGCGCGACGGCGGGGTCGCCGCCTTCGGATGTCGTCGCCCAGGCGCGGAGCTCGTCGAGCGCGGGGGAGCCGGGGAAAAGGGAGGCGGTGTGGCCGTCGGCGCCCAGCCCCAGGTGGACGAGGTCGAAGCGGGGGAACCCGCCTTTCGGCGCAGCCAGCGCCTTGCGCATCGACGCCTCGTATTCCCGCGCGCCCTCGGCCGGGGACGCGAGCGTGGTGTCGATGAAATGGAGGTTTCGCGCCGGGACCGGCACGCGCGACAGCAGCGTTTCAAGCAGCATCCGGCGGTTGCTCGCGGGATGATCGGGAAGAACCCACCGCTCGTCGACCTGCCAGAAATGGACGTCCTCCCACGGGAAGATATCCACGTAGGGCGGCCGGGAAAGGAGCGCGAAGGCCTCCCGCGGCGTGGTCCCGCCCGAGAGCGCCACGTGCGCCACGGGGTCGGTCTTTCCTTTGCGCGCCTGCGCCGCAAGCCGCTCGCGGACAGCCCCGAGGATGCGCCCCGCCGCGGCGCGCGCGAGCGCTTCCGGGTCGGGCAGGACGTGGACGACCGGCTCGGCGATCATGGCGTGCGCCACCCGCCGCGGCCGCCGAACACGTTCCCGGCCTCGGCCGGGCCGTTTGTGCCCGGCTCGTAGAAGAAGAGGTCGGCGCCCGGGTCGGCCTTCCACCGCGACAGGAAGGGGTCGAGCAACGCCCAGGCCGTCTCGACCGAGTCCATGCGGGGGAAAAGCGTGGCGTCGCCGAGCATCGCATCGACTAGCAGCCGGCTGTAGGGAGACGCTTCCTTCCCGCCGAACGCCTCCCGGTAATTGAACGAGAACTCGACCGGCCGGACGCAGAGCGCGGGACCCGGCGTCTTGGCGCCGAAGCGCAGGTAGATCCCCTCGTCGGGCTGGACGTTGATCACGAGCCAGTTGGACTCCATCTGCCCGCATGGCGTGCCGCCGAACAGCAGCGTGGGCGCGGGACGGAAGCAAATGGCGATCTCGGAAAGCGCCTTCCCCATCCGCTTCCCGGTGCGCAGGTAGAAGGGAACCCCGCCCCAACGCCAGTTGTCGATCGTGAACCGGAACGCCGCGAAGGTCTCGGTCTGCGAGGAGGGCGACACGTTGCGCTCGGACCGGTAGCCGGCGTACTGCCCCCGGACGGATGCCCGCGCCAGCGCCTCGGGCGGCGTCCGCTCGATCGCGTGGACCACCTTGTGCTTCTCGTCGCGGACGTCGTCGGCCGAGAGCGACACCGGCGGCTCCATCGCCACGAGGGCGAGCAGTTGCATCAGGTGGTTCTGGACCATGTCGCGCACCGCCCCGGCGCCCTCGTAATAGTCGCCGCGCCCCTCGACGCCGAGCGTCTCGGCCACGGTGATCTGGACATGGTCGACGTAGTTCCGGTTCCAGATCGGCTCGAAGATGCCGTTGGCGAAGCGGAACACGAGCATGTTCTGGACGGTTTCCTTGCCGAGATAGTGGTCGATCCGGTAGATCTGCGATTCGCGGAAGACGGCGTTCACCTCGCCCGCGAGCGCCCGGGCGCTCGCGAGGTCTTCCCCGAACGGCTTCTCGATGACGATGCGGCGATAACCCGGCAGCGCCTCGGAGGGGACGGCAAGCCCGGCGCGTCCGATGGCCTGCACCAGCGGGCCGTAGAAGCGCGGGGCGACCGCGGCGTAAAACATCACGTTCCCCGGGATGTCCCGCGCGGCGCACAACTCGGCGGCTCGCTCGCCGACGGCGCGAAGCGAGGCCTCGTCGGAGACGTCGCCGGCCTGGTAGAAAAGGGATGGCGCGAAGGCGTCCCAGGCCCCCCCGTCGAAATCCCCGCCGCCGAATTCGGCCGCAGCCGTCCGGAGCCGGTCGCGGAACGCACCGTCGGTCATCGGCGTACGCGACACGCCGAGCACGGCGAAACGCCCGGGAAGCAGCCCGTCGCGGTGCAGGCTGAACAGGGAGGGGACCAGCTTGCGGGAGGTGAGGTCGCCCGAGGCGCCGAAAATCACGAGCAGGCACGGCGCCGGGATCGACGCGCCGTTCGGGGGCGTCTGCCCGTTCACGGTAAGATCATCCCTTCTTCGGTTCGGCGGGGGCGGGCTTGACCGCGTGGCCGCCGAACTGGTTGCGGAGCGCGGCAAGCAGCCGGACGCTGAACGGGTTTTCACGCCGCGAGGCGAAGCGGGTGAAGAGCGCCTGCGAGATGGCGGGGAGTGGGACGCCCGAGTCGATCGCCTGCTCGACCGTCCAGCGCCCCTCGCCGGAATCGTCGACCCAGGGAGAGAGCCCCGAGAGCTTCGGATCGTCGGCCAGGGCGCTCTCGGTCAGCTCGAGCAGCCACGACCGGACGACGCTTCCCTTGTTCCAGAGCGCCGCCACCGCGTGCAGGTCGACCGGGAAGGGCGCCGCGTCGAGCAGGTCGAACCCCTCGGCATACGCCTGCATCAGCCCGTACTCGATGCCGTTGTGCACCATCTTGACGTAGTGGCCCGCGCCGCAGGGGCCGGCGTGCAGATAGCCGCCGGGAGGCGCGAGCGTCGCGAGCAGCGGTTCGATGACCGCGAACGTGTCGGGTTCGCAGCCCACCATGAGGCAATAGCCGACCGTCAGCCCCCAGACGCCGCCGCTAGTGCCGGCATCGGCGTAGCGGATCCCCTTCTCGGCGAGCAGCGCCGCGCGCGGAGCCGAGTCGGAATAGCGCGAGTTGCCCCCGTCGACGACGACGTCCCCCGGGGATAAAAGCTCCGCCAGCTCGCGAACGGAGGCGGAAACCGGCTCGCCCGCCGGGATCATGAGCCAGACCACGCGGGGCGCGGAAAGCTGCCGGACCGCGTCGGCCAGCGACGCGGCGGGGATCGCTCCCTCTTTGACGGCCAGGTCGACCGACGGCGCCGACCGGGCCCACCCCACGACCTCGTGGCCGCCCTTCAGCAGGCGGCGCGCCATGTTGAGCCCCATCTTCCCAAGCCCGATCATTGCGACGCGCATGATGTTACCCCTCGGCCATCCGCTTCCCGATCGCTGCCAACAGCGTCCGGTACGACGCCGTGAAGCTTGCGACCCCCTCTTTTTCGAGTTGCGCGCAGACTTCCTCGATGCCGATGCCAAGCAGTCCGAGATCCTCGAGAACCGCATGCGCGGCCTCGACGCTCCCGGTCAGCGCATCGGCGACGTTGCCGTGGTCGCGGAAGGCGTCGATCGTCGCCGGCGGCATCGTGTTGACCGTGCCGGGGCCGATCAGTTCCTCGATGTATTTCACGTCGGAATAGGCCGGATCCTTGGTGCCCGTGCTGGCCCAGAGCGGCCGCTGCACCCGGGCACCCTTCGCCGCCAGCGCCTGCCAGCGGGGCGTGCCGAAGATGGCCAGCGACCGGCCGAATGCGATCCGGGCGTTGGCGACCGCGATCGCCCCCATGAGGTCGTGGGCGGTCTCGGCCTTCGGCGAACCGGGCCAGCGGTGGGCCAGCTCGGAGAGCTGCTTGTCGACGGCGGTGTCGACGCGCGACACGAAGAACGACGCGACCGAGGCGACCGATCGGGCCTCGCCGCCCCCTTCGATCAGCCGTTCGACGCCCCGGATATAAGCGGCCGCAACCTCCTCGTAGCGCCTGACCGAAAAGATGAGCGTCACGTTGACCGGAACGCTGAGGGAGATCGCCTCTTCGATCGCGGGCAACCCTTCCTTCGTGGCCGGGATCTTGACCAGCACGTTGGGACGGTTGACGAGTGCGTAGAGCTCGACCGCCCGGGACACCGTCGCAGCCGTATCGTTGGCGAGGTCGGGCTCGACCTCGATGGAGACGTAGCCGTCGGCGCCGCCGGTCTCGTTGTAGACGCCGGCCAGCAGGTCGGCGGCCGCCCGGACATCGTCGGTCGCCATCGCCGTGAACGCCGCAAGCGGCGTCGCGCCCTTCGCGGCCTGATCTTTCAGTTGCGGATCGTAGGCGTGTCCCGCCGAGATCGCCTTCTCGAAGATGGTCGGATTGGTCGTGACCCCCTTGATGCCGTCATCGGCGATCATCTTCGCGAGCCCCCCGGACGTCAGCAGGTCGCGCGATATGTAGTCGAGCCACGGGGACTGCCCCGCGCCCGACAGAAGCACCATCGGATTATTCTTCGCCATGGTTCTTTCCTCCCCAGGGATAATCGTCAAGCCAGTCGCGACAGGACGCCGCGCGCCGTGTTTGCCACGTTCTCGGCCGTGAAGCCGAATTCGGCGAAGATCCGGTCGCCCGGCGCCGAGGCGCCGAAATGGTCGAGCGCCACGCTCGCCCCCGCGTCGCCGACGAACCGTTCCCACCCGAAAGACGCGGCCGCCTCGACCGACACCCGCGCCTTGACCGCCGGAGGGATCACCGCGTCGCGGAATTCCTTCGGCTGCGCCTCGAAGACTTCCTGGCAAGGCATGCTGACCACCCGCGTTGACACCCCCTCGGCTTCGAGCAGCGCCCGGGCGCCGACGGCCACCGAAACCTCGGAGCCGGTCGCGATCAGGACGACCGCGGGCGCCTTCCCGCTTCCTTCCATACAGATGTATCCGCCGCGATAGACGTTCCCTTGCCCGTAGACAGTCTCGGGCGGCAGCGTCGGCAGTTTCTGGCGCGACAGACACAGGAGGCTCGGGCCGTCGGCCCGCTCGAGCGCCATCTTCCAGCACGCCGCCGTCTCGTTGGCGTCGGCCGGGCGGAACACGGACACGTTGGGCATCACCCGCAAGGCCGCGAGATGCTCGACCGGCTGGTGCGTCGGTCCGTCCTCGCCCACCCCGATCGAGTCGTGGGTGAACACGTAGATGACGCGGGTCTTCATGATCGCCGCCAACCGGATGGCGGGGCGGACGTAATCGGAGAAGATGAGGAAGGTGCCGCCGAACGGAATCACGCCCCCGTAACGCGACATCCCGTTGAGGATGGCGCCCATGGCATGCTCGCGGACGCCGAAGTGCATGTTCCGGCCGCCGGGCGTCTCGGGGAAGAAGTCGCCGCCGCCCTTGATGTTCGTCTCGTTGGACGGCGCCAGGTCGGCCGATCCGCCGATCAGCTCGGGAATCTTCGCCGCGATCGCGTTGATCACCTGGCCCGATGCGCTGCGCGTGGCCATCGCGCCCCCCTCGACGGGGAACGTCGGCAGCGTCTCTTCCCACCCTTCCGGAAGGTCGCCCTGCAGTGTCCGCTCGAAATCGAGCGCCAGTTGCGGGAAATCTTTCTGGTACGCGAAGATCCGGAGCCGCCAGTCGCGCTCGAGCGCCTCGCCCCGGTCGATCGCCTGGCGGAAATGCGCCCGGATGTCGTCGGGCACCAGGAACGTCGGCTCGGCCGGCCATCCCAGCGCCTCCTTGGTCAGGGCGACCTCGGCCGCGCCGAGCGGCGCGCCGTGCGCATCATGGCTGTTGGCCTTGTGGGGGGACCCGTACCCGATCGTCGTCCGGACCGCCACCAGCGTGGGACGCCCCTTCTCGGCAAACGCCGCGTCGATCGCGGCGCACAGCCCGTCGAGGTCGGTATCGCCGTTCTCGACCCGGAGCACGTTCCAGCCGTAGGCACGATAGCGTGCCGCGACGTCCTCGCGGAACGCCAGGTCGGTCGACCCCTCGATCGTGATCTTGTTGTCGTCCCAGAACGCCACCAGGTTGGAGAGCGCATGCACCCCGGCCAGGGAAGAGGCTTCGGAGGAGATCCCTTCCATCAGGTCGCCGTCGGAGCAGATCGTCACGATCCGTTGCGGCACGAAGTCGTGCCCGGGACGGTGATAGCGCTGCGCCGTGAAGCGGGCGGCCATCGCCATGCCCACCGCGTTGGAGATGCCCTGCCCGAGCGGGCCCGTCGTCACCTCGACGCCCGGTGTATGCCCGGCCTCGGGATGCCCCGGCGTCAGGCTCCCCCACTGGCGGAACGCCTTGAGGTCGTCCATCGAGACGTCGTAGCCGGTCAGATGGAGCAACGAGTAGAGCAGCATCGAGGCGTGGCCGCACGACAGGATGAAGCGATCGCGTCCGGCCCAGTCGGGATTGCGAGGGTTGTAGCGCAGGTAGCGCGTGAAGAGCAGGTAGGCGAGCGGCGCCAGCGCCATCGGCGTCCCCGGGTGACCGGAGTTGGCCTTCTGGACGGCATCTGCGGACAGAAAACGGATCGTGTTGATCGCGCGGACCGCGACCGGGTCGTTCGATACGGACGTCACGAAATTCCCCCTGGAGTCGGTTGTGCGGAAATGGTGAAAAGGGCGCCGGGCGGAGAACCCGGCGCCCACGATATCGATCGAAAGGCTAGTTGAGGCCGCTGCCCTGATTCGCCTGCAGCGTGGCGTTGGGGCTGATCTCGAGCTGGACGCGGCGGTTGAGCGCCATGTTCTCCTTGGTGTCGTTGGGCGCCACCGGGCGCGAGGAGCCGTAGCCGATCGCGGTCATCTTCGAGCCGGGAACGCCGTTGGAGGCCAGGAAGTCGCGGACCCGGTTGGCGCGCCGCTCGCTCAGCGGCTGGTTGATCGCGTCGGAACCGCTCGAGTCGGTGTGGCCCTGGATGACGATGTTGGTCTCGGAGGTTTTGAGCGTGGCCGCGGCCTTGGCCAGCGAATCCTGCGCCGCGGGCTTGAGGGCGTCCTTGCCGGAGTCGAACAGGATGCCGGAAGGCAGCGCGACGTAGACCTTGTCGCCGTCCCGCACGACTTCGGCCTCGGGCATGTTCTTCTTGAGCTCGGCCGCCTTGCGGTCCATGTAGTTGCCGACGCCGCCGCCGACGACGGCGCCCGTCAGGCCGCCGATCGCCGCGTTGCGACCGCGGTGCGTCTTGCCGCCGACCAGCGCCCCGACGCCTGCGCCCAGCGCAGCCCCGCCCAGTGCTCCGATCGCGGTCTTCTGATATGCGTAGCTGCCGTCCGGGTTGGTCGCGCAGCCGTTCGCCAGCAGCGCAATGCCCAGAGCGGGAACCAGGATCCTGCCCACCCATTTCATGTTCATCGTATGTTCCTCCATGAGATCCGGCAATGCGAGGGCCGGGAGATTGACCGCTCATTCTACCATCTTGGCGGGGCCATGGGACCATCCACGCGCCGACTTTAAGGTGATACGATTCAGCCATGGCCTTCATCTAATACGCACAAAATTACAGCGGGGGAGTCTATCCATGGACGATTCGAGCCGAAACAGCTTCGGATCACGCGACACGTTGACGGTCGGCGACGCTGCCTATCGCATCTACAGGCTGGACGCGCTCGAACGGCAGGGGGTCGGGAGCGGCCCGCGCCTCCCCTTCTCGCTCCGCATCCTGCTCGAAAACCTGCTGCGCCACGAGGATGGGACCACCGTCACCCGCGACGACATCGTCGCACTCGCGAACTGGTCGCCGAACGACCCCGGGCGCGGCGAGATCGCCTACCGGCCCGCCCGCGTCCTGCTTCAGGACTTCACGGGCGTCCCCGCCCTGGTCGACCTGGCCGCCCTGCGCGACGCCGCCCGCCGGATGGGAGGCGACCCGGGCCGGATCAATCCGCGGATGCCCTCCGACCTCGTCATCGACCATTCCGTGCAAGTCGACCGCTTTGCGTCGCCCGACGCGTTCGAGGCGAACGTCACCCGCGAATATGAGCGGAATGGCGAACGGTATGCGTTTTTGCGCTGGGGGCAAACGGCTTTCGCCGGATTGCGGGTCGTTCCCCCCGGCACCGGGATCTGCCATCAGGTCAATCTCGAGTACCTCGCTTCGGTCGTCTTCCGCCAGGACGAGGGCGGGACGGTCGTCGCCTGTCCCGACACGGTCGTCGGCACCGACTCGCACACCCCGATGGTCAACGGGCTCGGCGTGGTCGGCTGGGGGGTCGGCGGGATCGAAGCCGAGGCGGCGATGCTGGGGCAACCGGTGTCGATGCTCGTCCCCGACGTCGTCGGCGTCCGGCTGAGCGGCGCCCTGCGCCCCGGCGTGACCGCAACCGACCTCGTCCTGGCCGTCACGCAGCTTTTGCGGAAAAAGGGCGTCGTCGGCAAGTTCGTCGAGTTCTACGGCCAGGGGCTCTCGGCGCTCTCCGTCGCCGATCGCGCCACGATCTCGAACATGGCGCCCGAGTACGGCGCGACCATCGGATATTTTCCCGTCGACGCGGAGACGCTCGCCTACCTCCGCTTCACCGGGCGGCCCGAGGCGCAGGTCGCCCTGGTCGAGGCATACTGCAAGGCGCAAGGGCTGTTCCGGACCGACGAGACGCCCGCCCCCGTCTATTCCGACACGCTGGCGCTCGACCTCTCCGTCATCACCCCCTGCCTCGCGGGGCCTCGCCGGCCGCAGGACCGGGTGTCGCTGCCCGAAGCGAAGAAAATCTTCCTCGACGCGCTGGCCGAATGGGACAAAAGCCGAAAGGGCGGGCTACCGGCCCCGAGAAGCCGCGAAGTCGAACACGAAGGCGAGACCTTCACGCTCCGGGACGGCTCGGTCGTCATCGCCGCCGTCACGAGTTGCACCAATACCTCCAACCCGACCGTGATGATGGCCGCGGGGCTGCTGGCCCGGAAGGCGGTCGAGCGGGGCCTCTCCCGGGCGCCCTGGGTCAAGACCAGCCTCGCGCCCGGTTCGAAGGTCGTCACGCGCTACCTCGACCGCGCAGGGCTGACCCCCTACCTCGAAAAGCTGGGGTTCCACCTGGTCGGCTACGGCTGCACGACCTGCATCGGCAACTCGGGACCTCTCCCCCCTCCGATCGACGCGGCGATCCGGGAGGGCGACCTCGTCGTCTGCTCGGTGCTCTCGGGCAACCGCAACTTCGAGGGGCGGATCCATCCGGCTTCCCGCGCCAACTACCTCGCCTCTCCTCCGCTTGTCATCGCCTACGCGCTGGCCGGACGGATGGACATCGACCTCGGCACCGACCCGCTCGGCGTCGACAACGACGGCAAGCCGGTCTACCTCCGGGAGTTGTGGCCCTCGCCCGAGGAAGTGACCTTCGCCGTCCGGGCCGCGGTCGACCGCGAGATGTTCCTCGAGGAATACGCCAACGTCTTCGCGGGCGACGATCGGTGGAAGGGGCTCCCGGTCCCGGCCGCCGACACCTTCTCCTGGGACCCGGCGTCCACCTACGTCAAGGAGCCGCCCTACTTCGTCGGGCTGCCCGTCGAACCGGTTGCGCCAGGCGACATCCGGGGCGCGCGCGTCCTGGCGATGCTCGGCGATTCGGTGACGACCGACCACATCTCCCCCGCGGGCGACATCCCGGAATCAAGCCCGGCGGGGCGCTACCTGCTGGAACACGGCATCGCCAAGGTCGACTTCAACTCCTACGGCAGCCGTCGCGGCAACCACGAGGTGATGATGCGCGGCACCTTCGCGAACATCCGGTTGCGCAACGCGCTCGCCCCCGGCACGGAAGGGGGAGTAACGGTCCACCTGCCCTCCGGCGAACCCGCAACCATCTTCGACGCCGCGATGCGCTATTCAGAGGAAAAGACGCCGCTCGTCATTCTGGCGGGGAAGGAATACGGCTCCGGCTCCTCGCGCGACTGGGCGGCCAAGGGCCCTAAGCTTCTGGGCGTGGTCGCCGTGATCGCCGAGAGCTTCGAGCGCATCCACCGGAGCAACCTGGTCGGGATGGGGCTGCTGCCGCTCCAGTTCGAAGCGGGACAAAATGCCGCAACGCTCGGCCTGACGGGACGCGAGACCTTCACGATCGAGGGGATCGCGGCGGGGCTGTCGCCCCGGGCGCGGCTGACGGTGCGGGCCGCCGAAGGGGGCCGCGAGATCGTTTTCGCGGCGATCGCCCGGATCGATACGCCGGAGGAGATCCATTACCATCGGCACGGGGGCATCCTGCCCTTCGTCCTGCGCCGTCTCGCGGGAGCGTAGCCGGCCTTGCAGGCCTCCCCCGAATTCCTCGCGAACTTCGCGGTGGTGCTCTGCGTCGCGGGTATCACCACCGTGATCTCCAGCCGGCTGAAGCTGCCGGTGATCTTCGGGTATCTCGTCGCCGGGATCATCGTCGGGCCGTACATCCCGCTCCCGCTGTCCGCCGATCCCGCCATGGTGCGCGGCCTTTCCGAGCTGGGCGTCATCCTGCTCATGTTCTCGCTCGGCCTCGAGTTCCGGCTCGGCAAGCTCGCCCGGGTCGGCGCGACCTCGGGCGTGATCGCGGTCATCGAGTGCAGCGTCATGCTCTGGCTCGGCTACGCCGCCGGGCGGCTGTTCGGATTCTCGCCCCTTGAAAGCTTCTACGCCGGCGCCATCATCGCTATCTCGAGCACCACGATCATCATCAAGGCATTCCAGGAAGCGCGCGTCGGGGGAACCGTTTCGGAGATCGTGTTCGGCGTGCTGATCGCCGAGGATCTGATCGCCATCCTGCTGATGACCGTCCTGACCGCCGTCTCCTCCGGCGGGTCGATGACGGCGGCGGGCCTCGCCGCGACGGGGGGGCGCCTCGCGGCGTTCATCGTCGGCCTCCTCGTTGCCGGGCTGCTCGTCGTCCCGCGAATGATGCGCGCGGTCGTCCGGCAGCGCCGCCCCGAGACCACGGTCGTCGCCGCGGTCGGCCTCTGCTTCGCTTCGGCGCTGCTGGCGCACGCGCTCGGCTATTCCGTGGCGCTGGGCGCCTTCATCGCCGGCTCCCTCGTCGCGGAATCGGGCGTCGAGAAGCTGGTTCAGCAGCTCGTCGAGCCGGTGCGCGACATCTTCGCCGCGATTTTTTTCGTCTCGGTCGGCATGCTGATCGACCCCGCCATCGTCGGCCGCCACTGGGGGATCGCCGTCGCGTTCACGCTGCTGGTAGTCGTGGGCAAGTTCACGGGAGTCACGTTCGGGGCGCTGCTGGCCGGGCGCGGCGTCCGGGTGTCCGTGCAGGCGGGCATGTCGCTCGCCCAGATCGGGGAATTCTCGTTCATCATCGCCGGGATCGGGCTGGCTTCCGGCGCGACGCGCGATTTCCTCTACCCGGTGGCGGTCACCGTCTCGGCGGCGACGACGCTGCTGACGCCCTGGCTCATCCGCGGCTCGGGGGCGGCGGCCACCCGGATCGACCGGTCGCTCCCGCATCCGCTGCGCACCTTTCTCGCACTTTACGACGGGTGGCTGGAACAGCTGCAGTCGCGTCCGAAGGCCGACGGCGGCGATGCAGCGGTCCGCATCCGGGTCCGGCAGATCGCGCTCGACGCCATCGCCGCACTCGTCATCCTTCTGGGGACCCTGCTTCTCGACGCCCGGGCGGGGAGGGCGATCGCGTCCGTCGTTCCGTTCCTCGCCGAAGGCGGGCGCTGGATCTTCTTCGCGGTCGGGTTCGCGCTTTCGCTGCCGTTCCTCGGCGGGGCGCTTCGCGGCATCCGCCTCCTCGTCCGGATGCTCGTGGCGCACGCCATGCCCGAGGCCGAGGCGGGCAAGCTCGACATGGCCGCTGCGCCGCGCCGGGCGCTCGTCGTCACGCTCCAGCTCGGCGTCGTCCTGCTGGTCGGGCTGCCGGTGCTCGCCCTGGTGCAGCCGTTCATCACGCCGCTCCAAGGCGCCGCCCTCCTCATGTTCGCACTGTTGCTGCTCGGGACCGCCTTCTGGCGCAGCGCGACGAACCTCGAGGGGCACATCCGCGCCGTCTCGGAGGTCATCGCGGACGTTCTGTCGCAGCAGGCGCACGGCGGCGCGGAGGCGACCGACGCGGACCGTTTCCGCCGCCTGCACGAGATCCTGCCCGGGCTGGGCAACGTGGCCTCGGTCGCGATCGACGCGGAAAGCCCGGCCGCAGGCCGGTCGCTCGCCGAGCTGAACCTGGGCGCGCTGACCGGCGCAACGATCCTGGTCCTGATGCGGGGGGAAGAAAGACGGCTTCCGACGGGGAAGGACATGCTGGCGCCCGGCGACGTGCTCGCCCTCACCGGCACCCCGGACGCGGTCGCGGCGGCGAGGGCGATGCTTTTGCCCGGGGGGCGCGAACTCAGGCCGCCGGCACGCCCCGGAACATGAACCAGACAGGATTCGCGTCAGCCGGCGAAGAGGTCGGCCGGGCTTTCGAGCCGCTTGCGGAGCTGCTGCAGGAAGCGGGCGGCCATCGCGCCGTCGGCCACCCGGTGGTCGACCGAGATCGTCACCCGCATGACCGGCGCGATCCGGATCGCGTCGCCGTCGGCGACAGGACGTCGCACGACCGCCCCGACCGCCAGGATCGCCGCCTCCGGCGGGTTGATGATCGCGATGAACTGGTCGACGCCCAGCATGCTCATGTTCGAGATCGTGAAGGTGCCGCCTGTCACGTCCTCGGGGCGCAGCTTCCCGGCGTGGGCGCGCTCGGCCAGCGCGTGCGCCTCGGCCGTGATCGTTTTGAGCGGCTTTTGCTCGGCGTCGTGGAGCACCGGGGTCACCAGCCCGTCGTCAAGGGCGACCGCGATGCCGATGCCGATGCTCGGATGGGTCACGACGGCGCCGTCGCGCCATGAGGCGTTCAGCCCCGGGAAGCCGGCCAGCGTCCGCGCCGTGGCGGCGATCACAACGTCGTTGACGGAAAAGGGCGCGACGGCGGCGGCAGCCGGGTCGGTCCGGTGCTGGCGCTTCATCACCTCGTCCATCCGGACCTCGACCGTCGCGTAGAAGTGGGGCGCAGTCGTCTTGCTCTCGGTCATCCGGCGCGCGATCGCCTGCCGCATCCGGCTCAGCGGGACGGGCGTCCCGGGCGAGGGTAGGGCGGCGCCGGCAAGCGCTCCCTCGTGCGTGAGGACCGCAGTCGCCGGGGGCGCCGTCCCGCGGGCCGCGATCGCCGCCTGGACGTCGCGCTCCATCACGCGGCCGCCGTCGCCGCTCCCCTGAACCTGTGCGAGGTCGATCCCGGCCTCCTCCGCCATCCGGCGGGCGATGGGCGACGCCTTGACCCGGGGCGACGGCACGGTCGGTGCGACCGAGGCTTCCGTCGCGGGTGTCGCGTCGGACAGGATTTCCCCCGCCTCGGCGATGATGCCGATCACGGTGCCCACCGGCACGCTCTGTCCCGCCGGGACGACGATCCTCGAGAGGATGCCGGACGCCGCCGCCTCGACCTCGACCGTCGCCTTCTCGGTCTCGATCTCGACGACCGCCGCCCTCTTCTCGACCCGGGCGCCCTCGACCGCCAGCCAGGCGGCCACCTTCCCCTCGGTCATGTCGAATCCCAACGACGGCATGATGATGTTCGTCGGCACGATGATCCTCGCTTTCCGCTGCGAAAAGGGATGTCGGACGATGATTCGCTTTACAGGGTACCGCGAATGGAACCGGGCTTCACCCGATCAGCTTCCGGACCGTCTCGGCGACGCGCGGCTCGTCGGGGAACATCAGCGCCTCGAGGTTCTTCGCATAAGGCACCGGCACTTCGGTCTGCCCCAGCCGCTCGACCGGGGCGTCGAGCTGGTCGAACCGGTCGTGGGCGATGCGCGCCGCAATCTCGGCCCCCATCCCGAGCGTCGTCCAGTCCTCCTCGACGACCAGCACCCGGTGCGTCTTCTCGACCGAGGCGTAGACCGGCGCCAGATCGAGCGGGCGCAGCGTGCGCAGGTCGATCACTTCACACTCGATCCCTTCCTTCGACAATGTCTCGGCAGCCGCCAGCGACACCTGCAGCATCCGCGACCAGGTGACGATCGTGACGTCCTTCCCCGTCCGCTTGACGTCCGAGACCCCGAACGGCAGCGTGTACTCGCCGTCGGGCACCTCGCCCTTCATCCCGTAGAGCCGGGCGTGCTCGATGAAGACGACCGGGTTGTCCGAGCGGATCGCGCTCTTGAGCATCCCCTTGGCGTCGTACGGCGTTCCGGGCATCGCCACGATCAGCCCCGGAACATGGGCGAACCAGCCCTCGAACGTCTGCGAATGGGTCGCCCCGAGCTGCCCCCACCCCGCCGGCATCCGGATGACGAGCGGCACCTTCACCTGCCCGCCGAACATGTAGTGGATCTTGGCCGCGTTGTTGACGATCTGGTCGATCGCGATCAGCGAAAAGTTGATCGTCATGAGCTCCGCGACCGGGCGCAGCCCCCCCATCGCCATCCCGACGGCGGCACCGATGAATTCGGCCTCGGCGATCGGCGTGTCGATGACGCGACGCGCTCCGAACACGTCGTACAACCCCCGGGTGACCGCGTAGCTGCCGCCCCAGACGCCGACCTCCTCGCCCAGGATGAGGACGCGCTCGTCGCGCGCCATCTCTTCCTGCAGCGCCTCGCGGATCGCATCCCGGTAGCTTTTCTCAGCCATGGTCGGCCCCTTCCGCGACCAGCACGTCGCGGTCGATTTCGGAGGCCTCCGGCGCGGGACTTTCCGTAGCGAAGCGGACCGCCTCCGCCACCTCGGCCTCGACCGCGGCGTCGATGCCGTCGAGCTCGGCTCCGGTCGCGATCCCGCCGTCGAGGAGGACGCTGCGCCACCGGGGAATCGGATCCTTCTCCTTCGCCGCCTCGACCTCATCCTTCGTCCGATACCGCTGCGGGTCTCCCATCGAGTGGCCGCGGAACCGGTACGTCACCGCCTCGATCAGCTGCGGCCCCCCGCCGGCGCGCGCCGCCTCGACGCGTTCGCGCACCGCACCCCGCACGGCGAGCACGTCGTTACCGTCGACCTGCACGCCCGGCATGTCGAAAGCGCACGCCTTCCGGTAGATGTCGCGCACGGCCGAGACGCGCTCGACCGGGGACCCCATCGCGTAATGGTTGTTCTCGACGATCGCGACCAGCGGAACTTTCCATACGGCGGCGAGGTTCAGGCCCGCATAGAACGTCCCGATGTTGGTCGCCCCTTCGCCCATGAAGCAGGCAACGACGCGCGGATTTCCCAAGTATCGGTTGGCGAACGCCATCCCCGCCGCGAGCGGCACATGCCCGCCGACGATCGCGTAGCCCCCCCAAAGGTGCTCCCGGACGACCGCCATATGCATCGAGCCGCCCTTGCCCTTCGACACGCCGGTCGCCCGACCGAACAGTTCGGCCATCACAGGACGGGGATCGATCCCCCGCGCCAGCAGGTAGCCGTGGTCCCGGTAGTGCGTCAAGACGTCGTCATCCGGCGCGAGCGCCGCCATCGCGCCCACGGCGATCGCCTCCTCCCCGATATAGAGATGGAGGAAGCCGCCGATCAGCCCCTCCCCGTACGCCGCTTCCGCGCGCTCCTCGAAGCGGCGGATCAGCACCATCTTCCGATACCATTCGACCCCTTCGCCTTTGTCGATCGTCACCTTCCACCCCCCGTGAAATTCGCCTATAAGATGCCCCCCTCCTCCGGGCGATTCCAGGGCATGCGAGCGGAGCAAATGATTCCTTGCGGCATCTTGCCGCCGGGACGGTCCATCTAACCCTAGTGGGACGAGGAGGGAGCAGAGCCATGAAAGGGAAAACGGATCGCTGTTTCGATTTTCTACCGATCAACGAACGGGAATCCAAGCCGCGCAAGGCGGGCGTCACGGAAATGCGCGGTCCTTATTACACCCCTGTCGGCAAGAACTACCTGGCGGATGTGCTCGACACGATGGGCGAATACGTCGACATCTTCAAGTTCGCGGGAGGATCCTTCAGTCTCATGCCGGAGAAAGCGGTTCGCGAGCTGATCGACCTCTGCCATGCGCACGACGTGCTGGTCTCGACCGGCGGGTTCATCGAGCGGGTGATCACCCACGGGGCCGACATGGTCGAACGGTACCTGGTGGAGTGCCGCCGCCTGGGATTCGACGTCGTCGAGGTGTCCAGCGGGTTCATCACGATCCCGACGGACGACCTGCTGGCGCTCGTCGAACGGGTCAGCGAACTCGGCATGAAGCCGAAGCCGGAGGTCGGGATCCAGTTCGGCGCCGGCGGCGCCACGACGGCCGGGGAGCTGGAGGCGGAGGGAACCATCGACCCGTCCCGGGCGATCCGGATGGCGAAGCGGTACCTGGAAGCGGGGGCGCACCTGATCATGATCGAATCGGAAGGGATCACGGAAAGCGTCCACACCTGGCGGACGGACGTCGTCGCCAAGATCGCCAACGAAGTCGGCATCGAGAACGTGATGTTCGAGGCGGCCGACCCTGAAGTCTTCAGCTGGTACGTCAAGAACTTCGGTCCCGAGGTCAACCTGTTCGTCGACCATTCGCAGGTCGTGCAGCTTGAAGCGCTTCGTTCCGGGATCTGGGGGACGAAGAGCACCTGGGGCCGCGTCGCCTCGTTCAAGCGCCCGGGGCTGCGCGAATCCGGACGCAAGGGCGTGGAAGGGCTCGTCCTGCGCGCCGGGACGAGAAAGCGGGGTGCGGCATGACTAGGCAAACGGAGGAAAAAGGGCGGATCGAGGACGAGGAGCTTTCCCGCTCCGAATCGCTGGCCGATTTCGTGGTGCGGGCCGGTTGGGACATGCTGTCGGAGCCGGCCCGCGAGGCGCTCAAGATCCGGGTCCTCGACGCGTTGGGGTGCGCGTTCGGGGCCATCTCGGGGGATCCGGTGACCGTCATCCGGCAGAACATCGAGGAGTTCGGCGGCAACCCGATCTGCACGCTGATCGGGGGCGGGCACACCGCGCCCGACCGGGCGGCCTTCTACAACGGCGCATTGGTCCGCTATCTCGACTTCAACGACAGCTACCTCGCGAAGGGGGAGACGTGCCACCCGAGCGATAACCTGGGGGCGGTGCTGGCGGCGGCCGAGTACGCCCTGCTGTCGGGGCGCCAGTTTCTCACGGCGCTGGCCGTCGCATACCAGGTCCAGTGCCGGCTTTCCGACGAGGCGCCGGTGCGGGCGCGCGGGTTCGACCACACCTGCCAGGGCGCCTTCGCCGTGGCGGCCGGAGCGGCCAAGGCGCTCGAGCTCGACCGACGGCAGATCGTCAACGCCCTCGGCATCTCGGGAACCGCCAACAATGCGCTGCGCGTCACGCGCACCGGGGAGCTCTCGCACTGGAAGGGTCTTGCTTACCCGAACACCGCGTTCGACGGCTTGCGCGCCGCCTTCCTGGCAATGCACGGGATCACGGGCCCTCGGGAAGTATTCGAAGGGAACAAGGGCTGGATCCAGTCGATCTCCGGGGAGTTCACGATCGACTGGGACCGGGAGGATCTCGAGCGGGTGACCCGGACGATCCTCAAGAAATACAACGCGGAGATCCACGCGCAGTCCGCCCTCGAGGCGATGATCGAGCTGCGGGAGAGGCATGCGCTCGACGGCCGGGCGATCGCGCGGATCCGGGTCGACATCTTCAACGTCGCGCATCTCATCATCGGGGGCGGGATCGAGGGCGACAAGACGATCGTCCGGACCAAGGAGGAGGCCGACCACAGTCTGCCGTACATGCTGGCGGTCGCGGCGCTCGACGGGGAGGTGCTGCCGGGGCAGTACCGACCAGAACGGATCGCGGCGGAGGACGTCCAGTCGCTCCTGCGGCGCGTCGAGGTCGTGGCCGATCCCCGCTATTCGAGCCGGTTCCCCGACGAGCACGCCTGCAAGGTGACCGTCACGATGAAGGACGGTCGAACGCTGGTGCGGGAGAAATCCGACTACGAGGGGTTCCACACGCACCCGATGTCGTGGGACCGGGTCATCGCGAAGTTCGAGGCGCTCGCGGAGGAGTCGACCGACCCGGTGCTCCGGCGGGAGATCGTCGACGCCGTCCGCTACCTGGACCAGCTGACGGTGCGTGAGCTGACCGCGCTGCTCGGGGAGGCGGGAAGCGGTTTCGTGAAGCACCGACGGTCGGCGTAACGCGCATCGGGCGATGGCCCGGGGGCTGCGCCTCCGGGCTCCCCCGCCCGCTGCGTCGCTTCGCTCCCCGGCTCCGGCCGGTGAACGTGCTTGCCGATCGCTTCCTCGCGCTTCGCAATCCCCTCCGTCTGCCCAGCCCCTCGTGCCAGCGTAAGGGAGCCTCCGCCGATTCCGCTCGCTCCTCGCGGTCGGGGGATCCCTGCGGCGTGGCCTCCGGGGGGCGCCCGCGAATTCCTTCGCTCCGGGGAGGGGGGCCGTTCACTCCGTCGTCAGCCGCAACGTTTCTATCCATCGGCACTGCGTTCAGGCCCCCCCGCCCCTGCGCTCCGGAAACACCGTGCGCCCGGGGCCGCCTAAAGTTGCCGCTCCGGCGCCCCGGTCATGGCGCACATCGGGCGCCCCCGTCGAGCTCCCGGGCATGAAAAAGGCCGCCTCCCTCGTCGGGAAGCGGCCCTTTTGCGTGGCGGATGCCGGCCGGGGCCGGCGCTCGAGGCGGTCTGCTTACACGATCCCGTGCGCGGTCATCGCGCGGGCGACCTTGATGAAGCCGGCGATGTTGGCGCCCACGACCATGTTGCCCGGCGCGCCGAATTCCTCGGCCGCCTCGGAGCAGATCAGGTAGACGTTCTTCATGATGTTGTGGAGCTTGGTGTCGGTCTCCTCGAAGCTCCAGGCCTCGCGTCCGGCGTTCTGCTGCATCTCGAGGCCCGAAGTGGCGACGCCGCCGGCGTTGGCCGCCTTGCCGGGTCCGAAGAGGATGCCCGCCTCGAGGAAGGCATGGACCGCTTCCGGCGTGGAGGGCATGTTCGCGCCTTCACCGACCGCGATGACGCCGCCCTTGATCAGCTTCTTCGCGTCCTTGCCGGTCAGCTCGTTCTGGGTCGCGGAGGGGAACGCCACTTCGCAGGGGATGTCCCAGATGTTGCCGTTGGCGATGTACTTCGCGCCCTTGTGGAAATCGACGTAGTCCTTGATCCGGCGACGCTCGATTTCCTTGAGCGTCTTGACCGTGTCGAGGTTGATCCCCTTCTCGTCGATGATGACACCGTTGGAGTCGCTCATCGCGATGACCTTGCCGCCCAGCTCGCTGACCTTCTCGTGCGTGTAGATGGCGACGTTGCCGGAGCCCGAGACGACGACCTTCTTGTTCTTGAGCCCGTTCTTCCTTCCCTTGAGCATCTCCTCGACGAAGTAGGTGCAGCCGTAGCCCGTGGCCTCGGTCCGCACCTGGGAGCCGCCGTAGACCAGCCCCTTGCCGGTGAGGACGCCCGCTTCGAACTTGTTGGTGAGCCGCTTGTACTGGCCGAACAGGTAGCCGATCTCACGGCCGCCGACGCCGATGTCGCCCGCGGGGACGTCGGTGTGCTCGCCGATGATGCGCCACAGCTCGGTCATGAAGCTCTGGCAGAAGCGCATGATCTCGTTGTCGGACTTGCCCTTGGGATCGAAGTCGGAGCCGCCCTTGGCGCCGCCGATCGGCAGGCCGGTCAGCGAGTTCTTGAAGATCTGCTCGAAGCCGAGGAACTTGATGATGCCGAGGTAGACCGACGGGTGGAAGCGGAGGCCGCCCTTGTAGGGACCGAGCGCCGAGTTGAACTGGACGCGGAAGCCGCGGTTGATCTGGACTTCGCCGCGGTCGTCCTGCCAGGGCACGCGGAAGATGGTCTGCCGCTCGGGCTCGCAGATCCGCTCGATGATCTTGGATTCCGCGAACTCGGGGTACTTGACGAGGACGGGGCCCAGCGACTCGAGGACCTCGCGGACCGCCTGGTGGAATTCGGATTCGCCCGAATTGCGCTTGATGACTTCCTGGTAGATCGCTTCCAGTCTTTCCGTCAGAGCCATGGTTTGATTCCTCCTTTTTGCGATGGACCCCAATCTATCGCCCCGGCATCCGGGTCGGAACGCAAGATTCGCAATCGGGTATAATCGGGCATAATCGACATCGATGAAAGGGGGCGGGAGTTGTTCGAACGGCTGGACCGGAGACTGGCGGCAATCCCGCCCGAGGGTGCGCAGCGCCTGTTGCGGACCGCCGCCCGCATCGACGGGCTGTCGGGCTGGTGGGACGGCTATCGGATCCATTCGCCGCCCGGGATCTTCCGCGCAAACTCCGAGGCGATTCCCGCTGCGGCGGACGCCTCGACGCGCATCTGCCGAAGCGGCATCCAGCGGCTGCCCGGAACCGGGGGGCGCGGCGGAGACGCCGTGGCGGCCGCGTTCCGCGCAGGATGCGAGGCGGCGCTTCGGGAAATCATCGTCCGGCACGACCAGTTGCCGCCCAACGAGGCGACGCTGCTCGCGCTGCACGCGGCGCTATTCATGAAGTCGCCGGCCGACGCCCATCACCGGGGCCGCTACAGGGCGGCCCCGCGGAAGGACGGCACGCTCCGTCGGTGGGAGCTGGAGCCGGCCGCGATGCGTCCCTCGAGCCCCTCGATCGCCCCGGGCGAAACCGCGTTCCTCTTGTCGTGGCTCTCGGCCCGCCTCTCCCCGTCCTGTCCGTTCCACCCGCTGGCCGTGATCGGCGCGTTCCTGCTCGAGTTCCTCGCGATCCAGCCCTTTTCCGACGGGAACGGCCGGATGGCCCGGCTGCTCTCCACGCTCCTGCTGCTGCGCTGCGGATATGCCTTCGTCGAGGTTTCGCCGCCGGACCGGAATATCCTGGCCCGGCACGGCGAGATGCTCATCGCGCTGCGGAAGAGCCAGGCGACGCGAAACACGCCCAGGCCCGACATCACGCCCTGGCTTTCGGCTTACCTGGAGGCGCTGGAGAAAACGGCGGCGGAACATAAATCCCGGATGCTGGCGCCCGAACCGTCGGTCCGGCTGTCGGCAAACCAGGAACGTGCGCTCGCGTTGGCCGGGCGGGGCGGCGAGCTGACCAACCGGATGATCGCGGAGATGCTGTCGCTGCCGCGCGAAACCGCCAAGCAGACGCTCGGACGGCTGTGCGCGCTGGGATTGCTGGAGCGGATCGGCATGGGGCGCGCGGTGCGTTACCGGCGCCCCGCCTGACCGCTACTTCGAGACGCGGGCGCTCCCGTCCGGCGCCGTCAGGACGCGCACCCGGTCGCCGGCGTTGAACCAGACGTTGGGCTCCGCGGCCTGGACAACCGCGACCGTCTTCCCGCCGTCCAGCTCGACCGTGATCTCGACGCCGTTCTGCTTCGACCCCGCTTCCTCGACCGCGTTGCCGGCCAGCCCGCCGACGATCGCGCCGCCGACCGCGCCGACCAGACGACCCGTCCCCCGTCCGATCCCGCTGCCGAGCGCGCCGCCCAGCACTCCGCCGGCGAGCGTCCCGGCGCCGGTCTTCGTCCCCTGGATGCTGACCGGCCGGACCGCCTGGACGGTGCCCATGCTCACGACCATGACCTGCTGCGTCTGCCCGCGCGTGTAATCGCCACCACCCATCCCCATGCCGGCGCACCCCGACAGGGCAAGCGCAAGACAAAGCACGGCAGCCATCCCGACCGGCAGCCCCTTCGAAAGATGCCTCATGACAAGCCTCCATCGGCCGCACTTTCCCGGCGCAGCCATCTTCATCAATAGATGGAACCGGAACGGAGGGGGTTTCATCCGGCGAGCGGAAATCTCAGGGTGTGCAGGGAGACAGGTAGCTCACGGCGCGCTGCCGGGGGGAGTCGGCGTTGACGTAAAGCACCCGCCCGTCGGCGAGCGGGAAATCGGTCACGCGGATCACGTCCGAGAGATCGGCGTCGTCGGGCAGCAGCGCCCCGAGCCGGTTGGCCGCCCCGCCGGGAGCCGAGGGGAGGATCACGTTCCCCGCGCGGCCCGGGAACAGGGCGAGGTAGAGCATGTCCGCCTCGACGAGATCGTTGAAGAAATGGGAGCCGAGCGACACGTCGGGCACCACGCCGCCCCCCATCGCCACCACCTCGCAGATCACCGAGACGGCGCTGATCTCGCCGAACGAGACCGGCACGCCGAGCGACGGGGTGCTCGTTCCCCAACGGCCCGGCCCGACCAGCATCAGGACCGGCGCGGGATCGGCCGGCAGGTGCACGAGCCGCCCGATCGCCCGGGCGACCTCGTACCGCATCGGGATCGGCAGCGCCGCGTAGCGGTCGGGATCGACGATGATCAACCGGTCGATGGCCGCGATCGAGCTCTGGCCGATGACGGGCCCGCGCGTCGCGAGCACGATGTCCTCGTCCCTCAAGCCCTCGGGCGGCGGCACGTGGACGCCGCCCTCCTTCACCTGCAGGGGGCGGCATTGTACCGGGTCGATCCGCCAGCGGCCGTCCGAGAGCAGGTTCGCGGTGAACTCGACGTCCACCGGGTAGTCGTAGGCCCGGTGCAGCGTCGACAGCATCTCCCGCATCTGCGGGACGAGCGGCGTCTCGGACAGGAGCCGGTCGAAGGTGAGCACCCACGACGCAGGCCCGGCGACCTCACCCGAGCGCCCC
Organism: Candidatus Deferrimicrobiaceae bacterium; assembly: GCA_036504035.1. Lineage (NCBI taxonomy): Bacteria > Candidatus Deferrimicrobiota > Candidatus Deferrimicrobia > Candidatus Deferrimicrobiales > Candidatus Deferrimicrobiaceae > Candidatus Deferrimicrobiaceae bacterium. The sequence goes on along the minus strand of DASXVV010000006.1, from coordinate 636,795 downwards.
AGCAACCGGTCGCGCCGGACCGCGAACGTCTCGATCGGCAGCGACGGGCTGACGCGCACCACCTCGTCGATGTGGAGCGCGGCCATCGCGTTCTTGTCGAGGTCGATGACGTCGACGCGCCGCTGGGCGTGGTCGAGCCGGTCCGCGCCGCCGGAGTCGGGGCGCCGCAGCGGGTCGTTGAGCGCCACGATCCGCGTGTAGTCGTCGTCGGAGCGGTCGACCGCCCGCGTCCCGAGGCCGAAGACGAGCCGCACCACGCCCGCCGCGGGATCGATCCCCTCGCTCCAGACATACGGATTGAAGGAGAGCCCGACGCCGGCGACCTGGGGATAGAACAGGTGGCCGTGGACGGCGCCCGAGACGCGCTGGACGAGCACCGCCATCTGCTCGTCGCGTCCGAGCAGCCCCCGGTGCGCCCGGTAAAGCAGCGCCTCCTCGCTCATCGTGCTCGCATAGACGGTGCGCACTGCGTCGAGGAAGGCGGCAAGACGGCCCTCGGGCGTCCCCTGGTTCGGGCAGAAGACGCTCTCGTACTTCCCCGTGAAGGCGTTGCCGAAGCCGTCTTCAAGGAACGAGCTCGAACGGACGATGATCGGCGACTGCCCGAAGTATTCGAGCATCGCGATGAACTGCTCCCGGACGAACGGCGGGAAGGCGCCTGCCAGGATCCGACCGCGCGCCTCTTCGGCGCCCTCGAGGTAACCCCCGGCCTCCCGTTGCGTCCGGCGCGCCTTCCAGCAGCCGTTCCGGACGAGGTAGGTGTAGAAGACGTCGGATCCGACGAAGAAGGAGTCGTGCGTCTCGAGGCGGTCGGCCCAGCAGGCGTCGCTCTTCGCGAGGATCGCGCGGGAGAGGAGCATCCCGACCGACTTGCCGCCGATGAGACCGGTACCGAGCATCCGCTTGCGGATCGCGAGCAGGTCGGTGAGGTCGAGCCACTTCTCGGCCAGCGCGATCACCCGGTCGTCGCGGGAGACGAGCATCCGGAGCAGCCGCCGGAAGATCCGGCCCGCCTCCTCGGCCGGCGCGATCCCCCGGCCGACCTCGTCGAGCGCCTTGCGGGCCTCGAGCACCGTGCGGTCCCACATGTCGAGACCGCGCGCTGCGGTATCCACGCGTCGTCCCGACGTGCCCGCCAGCACCTCGGCCAGGAAAGCGCTCTCGGTCACGGGCAGGAAATCCTCGCCGCGGCGGCGGTGCGGCAGGTACATCGTCGGCGAATGGCGGCCGTCGACCTTCAGCGGGTGGACGTACCGGTCGTCGCCCTGGCGGAAGACGTCGACCAGAATCTGCGTCGTGTCGCGGATCGCGGCGACGGCCTCGAACGAGTGGCGGTCGCGCAGCAGCGCGAAGTAGGTGACGGTGTCGAGCTCATAGAGGAAGGGACAGGTCACCATGAAGAAGTTGCCGAGCATCAGGTCGCTGTACCAGTCGGCGGCCAGGTCGGAGAGCGAGTCGAAGACGTAATAGGCGCCGGGACCCGCCTGGGCGATCACCCGGTGGATCTCGGCGGTGAACGTCTCGAAGCCGACCTCGGGATTGAGGACGTGCCGCTCGACGCCGCAACCGGGGGGCAAAAGCTCGGCATGGCGGGCGAAGCGGAAATAGATGAGCGGCCGGCCGGCCGCCAAAGTGGAGACACGGAATGCGTCGACGAACGGAACGTATTCCTCGACCGCGTCGACCTGCCAGACGACGTTGTCGCCCAGCCGCAGGCCGTCGAGCACCGCATCGAGCGAAGGAAGCCCCGTCCCGGGGCAGCGCGCTTTCGTTCCGGCCATCCGTCCCTCCACTCCGGTCGCGGTCAGTCGTCGATGTCGAAATCGACGATCTGAAGGTTGTCGCCCCCGGACAGGCCGATGCCTTCCGCGCCGCAGGCGGGGCACTCGAGCACGACCATCTGCGCCCCGGACCGCGCCCCGCACGCCGGGCAGGCGACGACGACCGGCTCCTCCTCGATCGCCAGCAGAGCGCCTTCGGCGATCGTGCCCCGGGCGACATGCTCGAAGAGAAAGGACAGGTTGTCGGCCACCACCGCCCGCAGCACGCCGATGCGCAACGAGACGCGCGTGATCCGCTTCGCCCCGTGCCGCTCGGCCTGGGGAAGGATCGCGCGCAGCAGCTCCTCGGCGATCCCCAGCTCGTGCATCGGCTACAGGCTTGCCTTCCGGTCGTGCAGGGCGGCCAACCGGTCGGCGAACGCGGAAATTCCCTCGCCGGTCTGGGCGGAGAGCCGGAAGATCCCGATGCCGGGATTGATCGCCCGCGCCGCCGTCTCGACGTTGCCGACGTCGAAGCGGACGTACGGCAGCAGGTCGATCTTGGTGACGGCCAGGAGCGACGACGTCCTGAAGATGAGCGGGTACTTGAGCGGCTTCTCGTCGCCCTCGGTCACGGAGAGCGCCACGACGCGGACGTCCTCGCCCAGCGGGATCTCGGCCGGACAGACGAGATTGCCGACGTTCTCGACGAAGAGAAGGTCGACGACCGAGAGGTCGATGTGCGCCAGCGCTTCGCGGAGCATGAACGGGGGGATATGGCAGGAGGAGCGGGTCGTGATCTGGCGGACCTGCACGCCGTGCTTCCGGATGCGCGCGGCGTCGATGTCGGTCTCGATGTCGCCCTCGATCACGGCGATCCGCTTGCGGCCCGACAGCGCGCCGATCAGCGCCTCGATCAGCGTGGTCTTGCCGGAACCCGGCGAGGAGACCAGGTTGATCGCGAGCAGCCGGTGCCCGTCGAAGAGCGCCTTAAGCGATTCGGCCTCGGCTTCGGCGGACTGCTGGACCGCCTGGCCGACGGGAATCGTCACGTTCCCCATGCATTGCCTCCCGTCGCGTCGCCGATCGCCCCGGACAACGCGGCCGCGAGCGTCGCTATCAGATACGGTTTCGCCACGACGCCGCAAAACCCGTGCGCCCGGAAATCGGCCATGACCGGGTCGTTCGAATAGCCGCTGGAGACGATCACCCGCGCCCCGGGATCGATCTCGAGCAGGCGCGCCACCGCCTCGCGCCCCCCCATCCCGCCGGGGATCGTCAGGTCCATGATGACGGCGGAGAAGGGCTTCCCGGCCGCTTGCGCCTCGCGATACATCGAGATGGCCTCGGCGCCGTCGCCGGCGAAGGCGGGTTCGTAGCGGAGGTGGCGCAGCATCTCGCCGACGACCTCGAGGATGACCGCGTCGTCGTCCATGGCCAACACCCGGCCCGCGCCGGCCGGCGATTCGGCTGCCCGGGCCGGCTCGCCGGCGCCGGCATGCGCGCTTGCGGGCAGGTAGAACACGAAGGTCGCGCCCTCGCCGGGGGGCGAGGATGCCGTGATGAACCCGCCGTGGTTCTTGACGACGTTGAAGCAGACCGACAGCCCGAGACCGCTCCCCTCCCGCTTGGTCGTGAAGTAGGGATCGAACAGGTTGGGCAGGTGCTCGGGCAGGATTCCCTCCCCCTCGTCACGAACCGAGACTTTCACGTAGCGGCCCGGCAGGAGGGGAAGCGCATCGGACGACGTCACCAGGATGTTCTCCGCTTGGATGTCGATCGTCCCGCCGTCCGGCATCGCCTGGAGGGCGTTGATCACGAGGTTGTGGATGACCTGGCTGATCTGCCCCTCGTCGATGTCGGCCGGCCACAGATCGGCCGTCACGTCGACCTCGCAGCGCGCCTTCGCGCCGGCCATCGCGAAGCCGACGGTGTCCCGGACCAGCGCGCCCAGCGAGCCGGTCTTCCGGACCGGCGCGCCGCCCCGCGAAAACGTGAGCAGCTGGTTGGTCAGGTCGCGCGCCCGCTGGCACGCCTTGGCCGCCTCGTCGAGCCGCGCGTGCGCCTGGGTCGCCGGGTCGACCTGCGCCTCGGCCAGCGAGATGTTCCCCAGAATGGCGGTCAGGATGTTGTTGAAATCGTGCGCGATGCCCCCCGCCAGCGTCCCGACCGATTCGAGCTTCTGCGTCTTCAGAAGCTCCTCTTCCATCCGCTGCTGCGCGGTGATGTCGCGGAAGACCACCACCATCCCCTGGAGCGTCCCTTCTTCTCCGCGGATGGGCGCGGAGCTGTCGGCGATCCGCAGGATCCGGCCGTCCCGCGACGTCAGGAGGGCATTCCGGAAGACGGGGTCCATGTCGCGGCGCTCGCGGAACATGCCCAGCGGATCGGGCAGCGGATCGCCCGTATGGGCGTCGACGGCGTGCATGATCTCCCGGAGGTTGCGCCCGGCCGCCTCGTCCGTGGGCCATCCGGTCAGCCGCTCGGCGATCGCGTTCATCATCAGCACCTTGCCGTCCGGATCGGTCGAGATGACGGCATCCCCGATCGCGTGCAGCGTGACATGGGCCCGCTCCTTCTCCTGGAACAGCGAGGCCATGACACGCTGCAGCGCCCGCATCGGCAGCAGCATCAGGGCGCTGTAGACCGCGACGCCCAGCAGGAGCCCGAGCAGCGCGAACAGAAAGGTGTCCTTCAGGAGAGGCACGAGCGAGCGGCTGATCTCGACCCGGCCGATGTAAGTGCCCGAGTCGAAGAGGTCGGTGGCGCGGGTCATGTAGGGACGGGCGAGCGGGTCCGCGCTCTGCTGGACCAGATGCCCGCGGTGGTTGACGATCCGCCGGATCTCGGGCTCGCGGCGTTCGAGGCGATGGGCGACGATCGCCCCGAGCCGATGCTCCTCGAACTGCCACATTTCGGGATCGTTGTTGATGATCTCGCTGATTCCTTGCGCGCTGAACCCGACCTCGGACTCGAGCGACGCCTCCAGCGCCCGGTAGCCGACGGCGAACTGGATCGACGGCAGGGAAAGGGCCACGATCGCCGCGATGCCGCCCGCGACCAGGCGGAGCCCCCGCGCCAGGCGCGCCTCGCTCTCCTTCACGCCGCCGAAGAACAAGTTCAACGGACCGCCACGCATCCCGCCTGAAGGAGGACCCGCCGCCCTTCAGTCGAGCGCAGGAAATGCACGAACCTTTTGGTGGCGGGGGAGGAACCGGCGCCGGTCACGAGAACGAACACCCGCACCAGGGGCCACTTCCCGTCGGAAAGCGCCTTGACATTCGGCTCCACGCCGTCGAGCGCCAACGCCCGCAAGGGCCGCTTCTCGGCGATGATCAGCGAGAGCACGGTCGTCCCGAACGCACCGGAGACTTTCTCGAGGTAATTGGCGGCTTCCTGGTCGGTCAGCGCAGAGATCATCCCCTTCCGGGCCAGGGCGGCCTCGACCGCGCGCTTCATCCCGGGAGACTTGGCTATTAACTGGCGGATGTCGGTGTCGTCCGGGGGACGCAGGACGAGCCGGATCGTGTCGCCGTCGGGCCACGCGGTCATCGTCCCCGAGTAAATGTCGGTCACCTCGCGGGTCGTGACGCCGGATACCGGGCTGATCTTCGCGACGGCAAAGACCATCGCCGTCTTGCCGAAGACCTCTTCCCGGGCGCCCAACGCCCGTTCCTCGGCGGTCAGCGGCCGCGCACTGACCCCGAGGTCGAGGTTGCCCGTCAGGACCGCCTTGATCCCGCCCCCGCTCCCCAGGGTGGGGAAGATGACGACCGGGGTCGCCGGCTCGTGCTTCCGGAAGGCTTCCCCGAGCATGCGCATCGCACCTAGCGCGCCGCCCGTCCCGCCGATCCGGATCGGCTCGGCCGCCGCCCTTCCGCCCGGCCACGGTGCGGCGGAGACCAGCAGCAACGCCAGGGCTGCAACCGTGAGGGGGCATCGGGGCCACCCCTGCACACGTCGAATCGATCGCATCTAAAGACCTCGCTTTCCGAAGGCGTCCCCGAAATCATCCGGGGGACAAGGGATTTTACCCCAGACGGGCGTGGAAGACGACGACTCAGGGACGGAAGCGGGATTGCCGGTGCTAGACTGGGCGGATGAGTCGATCCACGCTTCCGCCCACGCTCGCCGCCGTTCGCCTCGCCGTCCGCGGGACCGTGCAGGGGGTGGGCTTCCGGCCGTTCGTCTACCGGCTGGCCGCGGCCTGCGGAATCGCCGGCTTCGTAGAGAACCGGGCCGACGGCGTTCGCATCCACGCCGAAGGGGCGCCCTTCCCCTTGCGCGCCTTCCGGGCCAGGCTCGTTTCCGAGGCGCCGCCCGCGGCGCGGATCGCGCGCATCACGGCACGCGCCGTGCGCCCGGAAGGAATCCTCGGCTTCGTCATCGCCCCCAGCCGTCCGGTCGGACAGCCGCTATCGAGCATTCCGCCCGACATCGCGACCTGCCCGGCCTGCGCGGCCGAGCTGGCCGATCCAGGCGACCGGCGGCACGACTACCCCTTCATCAACTGTACGAACTGCGGCCCCCGCTTCACGATCGTCTCGCGGCTGCCCTACGACCGGGCGAATACGTCGATGGCGTCCTTTCCGCTTTGCCCCGACTGCCGCCGCGAATACGAGGATCCCGCCGATCGCAGGTTCCACGCCGAGCCGGTCGCCTGTCCGGCCTGCGGCCCGTCGCTCGCGCTCGCGGATGCCGACGGGAAACCGATCGCGGCCGCCTCTCCGGTCGCCTCCGCGGCAGCCGCCCTGGCGGCGGGCCGCATCGTCGCTTTGCGCGGCCTGGGCGGCTTCCAGCTCGCGTGCGACGCCGGCAACGAGGCCGCCGTTCGAGAGCTGCGCCTGCGCAAACGGCGCGAGGAAAAGCCGTTCGCCGTCATGGTGGCCGGCCTGCCCGAGGCGCGCGAGATCGCCCGGCTATCGGCCGCCGATGAGGCCATCCTATCGGCCCCCTCCGCACCCGTCCTGCTTTGCGTGCGGAAACAGCAGGCGCCGGTCGCCCCATCCGTGTCGCCCGGCCTCTCCCGCATCGGCCTCTTTTTGCCGTACACGCCGCTCCATCGGCTGCTGCTCTCCGCCGTTTCCCGCCCGCTCGTGATGACCAGCGGCAATCGCACCGACGAGCCGATCGCCATCGGCAACGAGGAGGCGATCGCGCGCCTTGCGGGCCTCGCCGACCTGTACCTGCTTCACGATCGGGACGTGCTGCGGCGCGCCGACGACTCCGTCGTGGCGTCGGTCGGCGGCAAGCCGTACCCGGTCCGCCGCGCCAGGGGCTTCGTGCCCGCCCCCGTGCGGCTTGCGCCCCGCCACGCGGCCGCGTTCCGGAAGGCCATGAGGGACGGGGCCGTCGCCGGTCTCGGGGGCGAGATGAAGAGCACTTTCTGTCTGCTCGACGGGAACGAGGCCGTCCTGTCGCAGCACCTGGGAGACCTGTCGGACATCGGCACCCGCGAATTCTACCGGGACGAATTCGCATTCTACCGGCGTTTCCTCGGGGTGGAGGTCGCAGCCACCTGCGCCGACCTCCACCCGGGCTATTACACGACCGGACTCGCGGGGGCGGCGGGCGGCAGCGAGACGTTCGGGCTGCAGCATCACGAGGCGCACCTCTATTCGCTGATCGCCGAGAGCGGCTTCTCCGGGAAGGCGGTCGGCGTCGCCTTCGACGGCACCGGCTACGGCGAGGACGGCTCGATCCGGGGCGGCGAATTCTACGCGATCGACGGCTTCTCGATGCGACGCGTCGCATCGCTGGCCCCCTTCCCGCTCCAGGGCGGCGATGCCGCCGTCCGCGCCCCCTGGAAAAGCGCGCTGTCGACGCTTCTGGCCACGTTCCCCCGCGCGGAGGCCGAGGACGTCGCGCGGCGCCTGCTCCCCGAGGTTTCCGCCGAGGCGGTCGCCCTCGCGGCCGAGGCGACGACGAAGGGCGTCAACACCGTCGCCTGCTCGAGTGCCGGGCGGCTGTTCGACGCCGCGAGCGCCCTGTGCGGCCTGGGCGCTGCCAGCTCGTTCGAAGGGCAGGCCGCAATGCGGCTGGAGTGCTTTGCGGCGACCATCCGGGGCGACGGCGGCGGGAGCTACCCGTTCACAGTCCGTTCCGAAGGGTCGCTCCTTGCGGTATGCTGGAATGATGCCGTCGCCGGCCTCATCGCCGACCGCGATCGCCGCGTCGATCCTGCGGCGATCGCACGACGCTTCCACGAGACCGTCGCGGCGATGATCCTCGACGTCGCCTCCCGACTCGCGGCGGAGACGGGCGCGCGCCACGTTCTGCTGAGCGGGGGCGTGTTCCAGAATCTCCTGCTGCTCCGCCTGCTGCGCGCCGGTCTGCGCGCGCGGCGCCTCGTCCCGGTGATCCACCGGCAGGTCCCGTGCAATGACGGCGGGTTGAGCCTGGGGCAGGCGTTCTATGCCGCGATACGACTTTCGGGAAAGGTGAAGACCGACCGCCATGTGCCTCGCGATCCCCGCACAGATCCTGACGCTTGAAGAAACGAGGGCCGTCGTCTCGATCGGCGGCGTGACGCGGGAAGCCAGCGTCATGCTGCTCGATTCGGCGGCGGTCGGCGACTGGGTGCTGCTGCACGCGGGATTCGCCATCGAGAAACTCGATCCCGACGAAGCCGAAAAAACGCTCGCCCTGATCCGGGAAATGGCCGATGCCGATCCCGCACGTTGACGCCTACCGCGCCGCGGCCCCCGCCGCCGCGCTGATCGCCCGGATCCGCGAGGCCTGGAGCGGCCCGCCGGTGCGCATCATGGAAGTCTGCGGCACCCACACGATGGCGATCGCGCGTCACGGGCTGCGGGCGCCGCTGGCCGGCGCAGTCAAACTGATCTCGGGCCCCGGTTGTCCGGTCTGCGTGACGCCCGACGGCTACATCGATGCCGCGGTCGCCCTCGCATCCCGGGCGAAGATCACCCTCGCCACGTTCGGCGACATGGTGCGCGTGCCCGGGAGCCGCGGGTCGCTCGAGCAGGCGCGCGCGGCCGGCGCCGACGTCCGCATCGTTTACTCCCCGCTCGACGCGGTCGACCTCGCGGCCGCAGAGCCGGACCGCGAGGTCGTCTTCCTGGGCGTCGGGTTCGAGACCACCGCGCCCACCGTGGCCGGCGCGATCGTCACGGCGCGGCAGCGAAACACGCGCAACTTCTCGGTCCTTTCCTCGCTGCGCACGATCCCCGGCGCGATGGCGCTGCTCGCCGCCGACCCCGCGGTCCGGATCGACGCATTCCTCTGCCCGGCCAACGTCAGCGCGATCATCGGCGCCGACGCCTACCGCCCGCTCGCCGAAAGATACCTCCTGCCCTGCGTCGTGGGCGGCTTCGAGCCGCTCGACATCCTTTCGTCGGTCTTGATGATCCTGCGCCAGAAATCGCGCGGCGAGGCCCGGGTCGAGAACGAGTACGCCCGCGTGGCGACGCCGGGGGGCAACCGCCGCGCCCAGGCGCTGCTGGCCGAGGTCTTCGAGCCGTGCGACGCCGACTGGCGCGGCCTGGGCGTCCTGCCTGCCTCGGGCCTCCGGATCGCCGGCGGGTACGCGGATTTCGACGCCGGGCGGAAGCTCGGGATTGCGGTCGCCGCCACTCCGGTGCGCAGCGGGTGCCGTTGCGGCGACGTGCTCAAGGGGATGATCGACCCGCCCGGCTGCCCGCTGTTCGGCGCCGCCTGCACCCCCGCGACGCCGGTGGGTCCCTGCATGGTGTCGACCGAAGGCGCCTGCGCGGCGGCCTTCAAGTACGGGAGCCTCGCGTGACGGTCCTGCTCGCCCACGGCGAAGGGGGCCGGCGGTCGCGCGACCTGGTCGAGCGGACCATCGCCGCCCGCTTCGCCAACCCGCTGCTCGCCCCGCTGTTCGACTCGGCGCTCCTGGGCGCGCCCGGCGGCGACCTCGCCTTCACCACCGACGGGTACGTCGTGACCCCCCGCTTCTTCCCGGGGGCGGACATCGGCCGGCTCGCCGTCTGCGGCACGGTCAACGACCTCGCCGTCTGCGGTGCCGCGCCCATCGCCCTGTCGTGCGCTTTCATCCTCGAGGAGGGGCTGCCAGTCTCCGAGCTCGAGCGCGTGGCCGACGCGATGCGAGCCGCGGCCGACGAGGCGGGCGTGCCGATCGCGACCGGCGACACGAAGGTGGTCGAGCGGGGGAAGGGTGACGGAATCTTCGTCACCACGGCGGGCGTCGGGGTGATCCGCAGCGGCTGGCGGCCGCGGCCCGAAGCGACGCTCCCCGGCGACAAGGTGATCCTGACGGGCACGATGGGGGATCATCACTTGGCCGTGCTGATCGCCCGCAACAAGATGGCGATCGACGCGGACATCCGGTCGGACGCCGCCCCGCTCAACGGGCTGCTGCTGCCCGCGGTCGACCGGTTCGGTCCCGCCATCCGGATCATGCGCGACGCCACGCGCGGCGGAGTCGGGGTGACGCTCAACGAGCTGGCGCACGCCTCGGGGCGAAGGATCGTGCTCGACGAGTCGCGGTTGCCGGTCTCGCAGGCCGTGTCCGCCGTCTGCGAGATCCTCGGCTTCGATCCGTTATTCCTGGCGAACGAGGGGAAGGCGCTTTTGATCGTCGCCGCCGAAGCCGCCGACGAGGCGCTGGCGCTCCTTTCTCGGCACGAATACGGCCGCGATGCGGCGATCGTCGGCCGGGTGGCCGACGGCGCCCCCGGCGTCCTGCTCGAGACGCGCGCGGGCGGCCTCCGCGCGGTCGATTACCCCGCCGGCGACGCTCTCCCGCGCATCTGCTGACCGCTTTGGCCGTTCGAAGCGGCTACTTCCGCTCGATGGTCACCTGGTCGACGACGAGGTAGTTGTAGTTGGATCCCATCCGGTCGAACGTCCCGTAGACCGTCACCTTGTCGCCCTTCTTCAGGTCGAGGACGGTCTGCGCCTGCGGGTGGTCCCGCTTGATGTACATCCGGACGAGGCAGAGCGGGCCGAGGGTGAAGCAGTAATAGTCCCGCGTGTTGATCTTCATCCGCTGCTGAAAGCAGAAATCGCTGCCGCAGAACTGGAACGGCTCGGTGACCCGGTATTTCTTCCCGACATGCGCATCGGGGTTCTTGACTAGGTCGGACTGGGTCGACGTCTGGTAATCGGCCGCGTTGAACTCGGTCTTGGCGGATGCGGAGCCAATCGGAAGCGCCAGCAGGCAGGCCAGGGCCAGCCAAACGAATCGTCGCATCGGAGATCTCCTTTTATTACTGCGTTGGACGTCTTGCGGCCGGCTTTTATTCTACCGCCTTGGAGACCATGAAGGGGATCCGATCCCCGTCATTCCCGAAAAGACCCGGCGGGTCGCTCGCCCGTCCACCGAGACGATCCGGATCTCCGAGTGCGCGCCCTCCTGGTAGGTGTACGCCACGAAATTCCCGTCCGGGGAAAAGGCGGGGTCGATGCAATCCCCGGCGCCCCCGGCAAGCTGCCGGGGCTCCGATCCGTCGGGGCGGATGAGCATCAACGAGAAGCGGCCCGCGGACTGAGAGGTATAGGCGATCAGGTCCCCGGTCGGCGACCAGCTGGGCGAGGTGTGGAACTTGCCCGAGGGCGTCACCTGTCGTTCCGCCCCCCGACCCGGCTCGCGCACGAAGATCGCGGGCGTGCCGTTGCGATCCGACACGAACGCCATGCGGGTGCCGTCCGGGGAAACCGAGGGGGAGGTGGTGATGGCGCCGCCGGCCACCCGGATCGGGTCTCCGCCGTCCAGCGGCAGTGCGAAGATGTCGGTGGACCCGCTCTCGCTCCTGGAATAGTAGAGGAGATCGCCCCCGGGAGAGAAACAGCCCGGCGACAAGGCGTTGCCGGACGGGACGACCTCGCGCTCCGTCCGGGATTCGAGGTCGCGGAGGTAGATCTTCGGCAGCCCCGTACGGAACGACGTGAAGGCGAGCCGCCGCCCGTCGGGCGACCATCGCGGGAAGAGGTTGAAGCTGCCGTTGCGCGTCACCGGGCGCGGCGCGGCGCCGTCCAGCCCGACCACGTAGACTTCCTTCCCCCGCCCCGCCCCGTCCCTTTGCGGCGGGTGGGCCGTGAAGGCGATCTCGGTGTCGAAGACGCCACGGAATCCGGTGAAGGCAAGCTGGATCTCGTTGGCGATCCGGTGCGCCGCGATCCGCCACCCATCCATCGGGACCACCCATTTCCGGCCAAGGAGTACTCCGCCACGGGCGACGTCGTACAGGCGGACGTCGATCGTCAGGCTGTCGCCTCCGCCCGCAATGCGCCCGATGAGAAGCGCATCGACCTTGGCATGCCCCCATCGGGCAAGTTCCGGCGCCCGCCCCCCCGGGGCGAACATCTCGGCCGTCGCTTTTTCGGGGATAGCGTCGGCCGCCGGAAATTCGAAAAACGGCGTCATGCCGAGGTCGGCTGCGATCAGGGCGGGGATCTCGCGGCCGAGGGCGCCCTCCGCGCTCCCCTCCACGGCGAAATCGGGCAAAGAGAGCGGAATCCGGCGGTCGGGGGCGACCTCGCGGAACGCCTCCGTCTTGCGGCTTCCCTTTCCCCCTCCGGCGGAGGCGGTTTCCATCCCGGGGATCGAGAGGAGTGCCAGCGTCGACAGGAGCAGGCAGATCCGTTTCGTTGCAGGCATCATCTTCGCCAGTATACATTCGAACATGGCATTCCCGGCCCGTTCCGGCTAGAATCGGGGACCGATCCATCACCCACTCCCTCGGGAGGCAAGGCACACTCCTATGACCGACGACCGATCCGAAAAGCCGGGCGCCTCCCTTTCCGCCGGCGGAACGACGCTCCCCCCGGGAACGCTGCCCTCGCTCCCCGAAACCCGCGAAGTCTTCGCGGGAGAAGACGCCGCCACGATCCTTTCCACGCTGTTCCCGACCGGCCAGACGGGAAAGATTCCGGAAGAGCCGTCCGATACCGCCCCCCCGGCGGAGAACGACGACGATCCGCGCTGCCCGATCCTCCTCGTCGACGACGATGCGCCGTCGCGCGAAACGCTCCTGACCCACCTTACAGGCAGGGGCTGCCGCGTGCGCGCCGTCGCCTCCGCGAAAGAAGGTCTCGCGCTTCCCGGGATCGACCGGTTCGCCGTCGCCCTGGTCGACCTCAACATGCCGGGGATGGACGGCCTCCAGATGCTGGCCGAGCTGGACCGACTAGCTCCCGACACCGAAGTGATCCTGATGACGAGTCACGCCACGCTCGAGACGGCGATCGAGGCCATCCGGCGCGGGGCATACGATTATCTTCGCAAGCCGTTCTCCGACATCGACGACGTCCTGAGGTCGGTCGAGCGGGCCTGCGAGCACCGACGCCTCGCGATGCGGAACCGCGAGCTGGTCGCCGACCTCGCGTCGCGGAACAGCGAGCTCTCGGCCGCGGTCATGCGGCTGACCGCGCTGATCGAGGCCGGGCGCGCGATGAGCGGCATCGAGTCGCTTTCCGAGCTGCTCGACTTCTTCATCGGGCTGGTCAGCAAGGAGCTCGACGTCGAGCGGGCGTCGCTCATGCTGATCAACGAGAACAGCCGCGAGATGAGCGTGGCCGCGAGCCGCGGCATCAGCAGCGAGCTGGCCGCCAAGATCCGCATCCGGGTCGGCGACGGCATCGCCGGGTGGGTCGCCAAGGAGGGCAAGCCGATCCTGGTCAAGGACGTCCGGACCGACCCGCGCACCCATCGCTCCCTCGCCCGGAACGCGCTCACGGAGACGCCGAGCGACGAGGGTTCCTTCATCTCGGCCCCGATCGTGCTCTCGATCCCGATCATCGTCCACGAGAAGACGCTGGGCGTCATCAACGTCACCAACAAGCGGTCCGGCGACCCGTTCCGGGAAGAGGACATGGCCTTCCTCTACGGACTTGCCGGGCAGGCGGCAGTCGCCATCGAGAAGACGCGCCACTACAACGAGCTCAAGCTCGCCTACGAGTCGCTCAAGGACGCCCAGGACCAGCTCGTCGCCTCCGAGCGCCTGAAGGCGCTGGGCCAGATGGCGGCGGGCGTCGCCCACGATTTCAACAACCTGCTCAACGGCATTCTCGGCAAGGCCGAGCTGCTCGCGCTGAAGCTCTCCGAGAAGGAACCCGACCGCGGCGCCATCCTTGCCGGCCTCGAGATGATCGAGCAGATCACGCTGCAGGGCGCCGAGACGGTCAAACGGGTGCAGGACTTCACCCGTATAAGGAAAGACCACCCGACGAACGCGGTCGACGTCAACGCGCTCATCCGCAACGCCGTCGAGATGACCAAGCCCAAGTGGAAGTATGAGGCCGAGACGCGCGGCGTCCCGGTCGACGTCGAGCTGCTGCTCGGCGACGTGCCGCCGACCACGGGGAACCCGTCCGAGCTGACCCAGGTCGTGTCCAACCTCGTGTTCAACGCGGTCGAGGCGATGCCCCGCGGCGGGCGCGTCGTCATCACCTCCCGGCGCGACGGTGACGCGATCGCCATCGGCATCGCCGATACGGGCGTCGGCATGAGCAAGGCCACGCAGGGCCACATCTTCGAGCCGTTCTTCACGACCAAGGAGACGGGGCAGGGGCTGGGGATGTCGATCGTCTACGGCATCCTCGCGCGCCACGGGGGCGAGATCTCGGTCGACAGCGGCGAGAACCGGGGAACGACCTTCACGGTGCGCATTCCCGTCCGCGCCCCCGCCCGGCAAGCATCCGACGCCCCCGGCGACGCGGGTGCGGCGCTCCAGCCTTCCGCGCGCATCCTCATTGTCGACGACGACGACCTCAACCTCAAGATGCTCAACGAGGCGCTGACCGCGCGCGGCCACCGGGTCTCCGCATCCTCGACCGGAAACGACGCGATCGAGATCTTCCGGCGGGAGCCCTTCGACCTCGTCCTGACCGACCTCAGCATGCCGGGCATGTCGGGCTGGCAGGTCGCCCGCGAGGTCAAGGCGTGCAATCCGCGCGTGCCGGTCATCCTCCTCAGCGGCTGGGCGATCCAACAGGACGAGGAGAAGGTCCGCGAATCCGGCGTAGACTACGTCATCTCAAAACCGTGCTCGCTCAAGACGCTCAAGGGCGCCGTCGACGAAGCGCTGCACTCGGGGCCCAGAAACTGATGGACTGGACATCTTCGAAGGAAACCAACTGGATCTGCCGTCAGATCGTCACGGAAGCGCTCGACGGCATCATCATCGCCGACCGGGAGGGGACGATCCGCCTCTGGAACACCGGCGCCGAGCGGATCTTCGGCCGACCGGCCGCCGAGGCGCTGGGTCAGACGCTCGACCTGATCGTGCCCGAAAAATACCGGGTCGACCACTGGGCGGGCTTCCAAAAAACGATGGCGTCCGGCGCGACGAAATACGGCGCCGAAACGCTCAACGTCCCGGCGATGCGGGCGGACGGCAGCCGCGCCTCGATCGAGTTCACCGTCGTGCTGCTGCGCGAGCCGGCGGGCCGGGTTGCCGGCGTCGCGGCGATCATCCGCGATGCGACCGCCCGCCGCGAAAAAGAGCTCGCGCTCAAGAAGCGGCTCGAGGCGCTCGAAGCCGATTCCTCCGGCACCGCCCGCTAGGGCTTGAACGTCGACGCGGGGAGCTTGGCCGGCAGTTCGATCTTCTCGAGAATCGTCTCGCCGGTGACGAACCCGTTGGCGAAATTGGACTCCCTGAACGCGAAGAGAATCCCGCCCGACTTCCTGTAGTCGGAATATCCGGTGATGAATTCGAGAGGCCGCCCCATCCCGAGGCCGCCGCGGCCCGCCGATCGGAGGATAAGCCCCGTCCGGGGGTCGATGTCCACCGTCAGCGTCAATTCTTTCCCGAGCGGCAGTTCCAGCGTCCGGACGGCCTTGCCGTCGACCTTTCCCTCCCCCTTGTCGACCACCTTCCTGATGCTCCGGAGCAGGTTGAGCGGCAGCGCGAGCCGTGCGGCCTGCAGCACCATGGCGTCGAGCTGGGGGCCCGTGACCGCCTCCCCCATCCGCCAGCCCGCCTTGCCGTCATAGACGCGCGTCTCGATTTCGCTTGAATAGGTGATCTGGACGCGGAGCTTGTCGGGATACGTGAACTCGCGCTGGATCACGCCTTTCCGGCCCGGGCGCATGATCGACGTGGTCTCCCCGAACTGCCGGACGTGCGAAGCCTTGGCCAGCGCCGACTCCCCGCCGTACGCCTCGACGGTCTTCCGGACGAGCGATTCGACGCGTTCGGAGGCGGGAGCGGCGGCGGGAAACAGCAGGATCGAAGCGAACAGCGTCGCCACGCCCGCGAATCGGAACAAACGAAACATCACGACCTCCTCGGCAAATAAGAGTCATGATGCGCCCCCGGACCGCCGGGTTCCATCCGATTCGTGCGGATTGATGAATTTATTCCGCATGCCTGTCCCGTGGATCTCGCGTGCTATATTGTTCAGATATCGGTCGGGAGGCGGCTTTCGGCATGATCCGATTCGAGGGTGTCCAGAAGTGGTTCGGCAAATTGCACGTGCTGAACGAGATCAACCTTCATGTCAAAGCGGGGGAAGTCGTGGTCGTCTGCGGCCCCTCCGGCTCCGGCAAATCCACGCTCATCCGGACGATCAACCAGCTCGAACCGATCGACGAGGGAACCCTGGTCGTCGACGGGGTCGACCTGTCCGACAAGAAGTCCGACATCAACAAGCTCCGGGCCGAAATCGGCTTCGTGTTCCAGCAGTTCAACCTCTATCCCCACCTGTCCGTTATCCAGAACATCGCCCTCGCGCCCGTCAAGATCCGCAAGCTCACCCGCAAGGAGGCCAACGGGCAGGCCATGACGCTGCTCGAGCGGGTCGGCCTGGCCGAGAAGCGCGACGCCTACCCCGCCCAACTCTCGGGGGGCCAGCAGCAGCGGGTGGCGATCGCCCGCGCGCTCGCCATGAAACCGCGCATCATGCTGTTCGACGAGCCCACATCTGCGCTCGACCCCGAGATGATCGGTGAAGTCCTCGCGGTCATGCAGGATCTGGCGAAGAGCGGCATGACGATGATGGTCGTCACCCACGAGATGGGATTCGCCCGCGAGGTTTCGCACCGGGTCGTCTTCATGGACCAGGGCACCGTGCTCGAGGAGGCGGCGCCCGAAGACTTCTTCCGAAACCCGCAGCACGACCGGGCCAAGCAGTTCCTGAAACAGATCCTGTCGCCGATGCACTGATCCCGCAAAAACCACCTTAAGGAGGGGAAAGCATGAAAAAGACTCTGGCCCTGTTCCTGGCAACGGCTTGCGTGGCCGGCATGACGATGTCCGCATTCGCGGACGACACGCTCGAGACCGTCAAGAAGAAAGGCGTCCTGGTCGCGGGCGTGAAAGACTCGCTCCCGCCGTTCGGCTACGTCGACGAGAAGACGCGCACCATCGTCGGGTACGACATCGACTTCGTCCGGGCGATCGCCAAGAAGATGGGCGTCAAGGTCGAGCTCAAGCCGGTCACCTCCGCGACCCGCATGCCTCAGCTCAAGGAAAGCAACATCGACCTGATCGCGGCGACGATGACCAAGAACCCCGAGCGCGCCAAGGAGATCGACTTCTCCGACACCTACTTCCTCACGGGCCAGAAGTTCCTCGTGAAGAAGGGGACCGTCAAGTCGCTCAAGGACCTCGAAGGCAAGCGGATCGGCACGGCGAAGGGCTCCACCTCCGAGCAGAACGTCAAGAAATCGCTGCCCACCGCCGAAGTGCTTTCCTTCGACGACTACCCGCAGGCGTTCCTTGCGCTGCAGCAGGGAAAGGTCGCCGCGGTGACCACCGACGAATCGATCCTGGCCGGCCTGCTGGCCAAGGCCCCGAACAAGAAGGCGTTCGAGATTCCGCCCAAGGTCCAGATCTCCGACGAGCCTTACGGCATCGGCATGCGCAAGGGCGACACGAACCTCGTCAACTTCGTCAACAAGACGCTGCTCGAGATGGAGAAAAGCGGCGACGCGAAGAAGATCTACAACAAGTGGTTCGGCCCCAAGTCCGACACGCCGATCCCCCGCAACTTCAAGATCGTAGCCGGGAAATAGCGTCTCGAAGGGATTGAACCGCCGTGCTTAGATCCTCCTTCGACTGGGCGGTCGTCACCCAGGGGAAATACGTCGATTGGCTGGTGTCCGGATTCCTGCTGACGATGAAGCTCTCCGTGGTGTCGATCGCCCTGTCGTTCATGCTCGGCCTGGTCATCGCCGTCATGCGGATGTCCCACTTCAAGCCGGCCCGCTGGTTCGCGCACGGCTACCTCGAGTTCTTCCGGAACACCCCGCTGCTGGTCCAGCTCTTCTTCTGGTATTTCGGCTCCTACAAGATCCTTCCGCAGGCGGTCAACGACTGGATGAACCAGTCGCACGCCGGGTGGAACTTCGAGTTCGCCGCGGCCACCATCGCCCTCACCATCTACACCTCGGCCTTCATCGCCGAGGACATCCGCTCGGGCGTCCTGTCGATCCCGAAGGAGCAGATGGAGGCCGCCCGCAGCGCGGGCTTCTCCTACCTGCGCTCGATGCAGTACATCATTTTGCCGCAGGCGGTGCGCCTCACGGTCCCGCCGCTCATCAACCAGTTCCTCAACATCGCCAAGAACTCGTCGCTGGCCATGACCATCGGCGTGGCCGAGCTCACCTACCAGGCGCGGCAGATCGAGAGCGCCACGTTCAAGGGCTTCGAGGCATTCACGGCGGCCACCCTCATCTACGTCGTCCTCTCGTTCGTCATCACGGGGCTGATGACGCTCTACGACCGCAAGGTCCTCTCGCCCCTGAAGGCGCGCTGACGTGGGCCTCGACTTCAGCATCATTCGCGAGAACTGGGTCTACTTCTTCATCGGCCGCTACCCCAACGGGCCGCTGGGCGGCGTCGCGCTCACCTTCTGGCTGGCGATCGCCTCGCTCGTGCTCTCGTTCTTCGGGGGTCTCGTGCTCGGCCTTCTCAGCGTCTCCCACCGCCGGTGGGTCCGGCAGCCCGCCCTTTTGTGCATCAACACGGTCCGCGGAATGCCGCTGCTCATGGTCATCTTCTGGATGTACTTCCTGATGCCGGCGATGCTGGGCAAGACCGTCCCCGAGAGCCAGACGGTCATCTTCGCGCTCAGTCTGTTCACCTCGGCCTACATGTCGCAGATCGTCGTGGCGGGCATCAAAGGCATCCCGAAGGGGCAGACCGAGGCGGCGCTCTCGACCGGGCTGCACCCGGCCCAGGCCATGTTCTACATTGTGCTGCCGCAGGCGCTGCGCAACATGATCCCGTCGTTCGTCAACCAGTTCGTCTCGATGATCAAGGACACCTCGCTCGCCTTCATCGTCGGCGTCGACGAACTGACCCACGTCGCGACCCAGGTCAACAACCGCAGCATGATCTTCCCCACCGAGATCTTCCTGTTCATCGCGCTCATCTACTTCATCCTCTGCTACGCCTTCACCTCGCTGTCGCGCTGGCTCGAGCGCAAGCTCGCCTGGCGCAAGGCGATCTGACCGCCCTCCGCCCGCCTCATTTCCGCCTCGGGGCGCTTCCCTTCTTGCGGGGAGCCGGCCTGGCCGAACCGACGTCGCGGGAACTTCCGGGGCTGATCCGGGCGGTCGCCTCGTCCATCCGGATCACGGGCACCTTGAACGTGCCGTCGGGGAAGAAGATGTTGGCGAAGTCCTGCGACATCGACCGGTAGTTGAGCCGGGCCTCGACCCGGATCGGGTAGGCCGCCCCCCTTGGCACCTCGAATGCATATTTTTCCTCGTCGTAGCCCTTGGGCAGAATGCGGCGGTCGCGCGTGATCGCCTCGGCCGAAAGGATCTTGTTGCGCTCGCCGATCGCGAAGAAGCAGCACGACATTTTGACGTTGGTGCGGCCGATCCCGAGGAACGTCTTGAAGATCGCGGCTGTCGGGTCGATGCCGCCGTTCTCGCCGAGCGCCCCGGAGCGGAGAAGCACCTTGCCTTTCGCGTCGGTCACGGTGACGTCGAGCCACATCTCGCGAACCTCGGACAGGCCGGTGGGGAGCTTGTGCCCGGCCCCGACATTGCTCACCCGGATCCGGAAGGAGCCGTAATGGTTCCGGGGGGAGGGGATGTCCTCCAGGTTGATCTCGATACGGGCCGCGTGGCGAAGCCGGGCCATGGCCATCGCCTGGCGCCGCTCGCCGTTGGGCTCGTTGGAGTAAAGCGCATTTCCGCCGACGAAGTAGTGCGTCCAGACGTGCGGGCGGTCGGGGCCGGCCGCGACCGCTTTCCCGGGGTTGTCCTTGCGCACCGTCTCGCCGGTGGCGGGGTCGTCCGGTGTCTGCCTCATGTGACAGTCCTGGCAGGCGGTCTCGGTGGCGGGGTCGCCGGTGTTGTATGGGGAGTCCTTCCATTCCTGCCAGGTCCGCTCGATCGGCCGGCCGGAGATCGGGTGCGTCACGTTGTGGCACATCCCGCAGAAGCCGGAGCCGCGCCAGGCATTGTCGGTCTTCGTCGCGTGAACGGGAGCGGCCGCATCGGCGTACGGCCCCTTCTTGGTCGTCGACGGGCCCGTGTCGAACGCGGCGTTTCCGATCCCGGTCGGCGTCACCGTGTGGCAGAAATCGCAGAACACGCCCTTCATGGCGACGTTGTCGAGATTCTCCCCCGTGACCGGCGGCAACTCCTTGCGGGAGACGCCGACGGGCGTGTGGCATTTCATGCAGAATTCGACCGCCGGGGGGCCCACTTCCTCGACCACCATCTCGTAGAATTTCCGGAAAATGTTGTCCTGGACCGCAAGCCCGTGCATCGAACCCTCCCACTGGGAGAAGATCCTGTCGTGGCAGCCGCCGCAATTCCGGGGATCGTTGAAATCGTTGTCGACCAGCGCCGACGCCCGAAGTACCGGAACGGTTACCAGAAAAGTTGTCAGCAGCAGGATCGGGGTCCAACGGGCGTCTCGAAATCCCACGCGCTGTTGCATTCGGCACACCTCGGTTCGATTGTCTTCCTGTTTCTGCAACACATTATCGCACAGACCGCTCCCTTGGGCGGGCCCGATCTCGACGCGGATGGGGGCGGCCGTTTCCTTGGTTTATCATCGACATAGACCGGTTCTTCGGGGTACACTGAAACACTTACCACTCAGAGAGTCACGAGGACCGACCGCCATGTCCCATGCATCCTTTTTCAGATCGAATGCCGCAGGTGTCCCTGCGCCCAGAGGGCTTTACGATCCCGCCAACGAGCATGACGCCTGCGGCGTGGGATTCGTCGCCCGCATCAACGCCGAACCGCGCCACGACATCGTGACCCAGGGCGTTCAGGTGCTCATCAACCTCGAGCACCGCGGCGCCCTCGGGGGCGACAAGGCCACCGGCGACGGGGCGGGCATCATGATGCGCGTCCCGCACGCCTTCCTCGAGAAGGAATGCGCCAAGGCCGGCCTCGCGCTGCCGGAGGCCGGCGGCTACGCCGTCGGCATGGTGTTCCTCCCCACGGTCCCCGCATCGGCGTCGCGCTGCGAAGACGCCCTCGCACGCATCGCCTCGGCCGAGAAATGCCCCCTCATCGGGTGGCGCACCGTTCCTGTCGATCCATCGACGCTGGGAGCGCTGTCACGCTCGACGCTGCCGCTCATTCGCCAGTGCTTCATCAAGAATCCGGGCCTCGACACGCTGGCCTTCGAACGCAAGCTCTACGTCATCCGGCGCTTGGTCGAGAAAGAGGCGGCGCGCTGGGACAACGCCGACGTCAGCCAGTTCTACCTGACCAGCCTGTCGAGCCGCACCATCGTCTACAAGGGGTTGCTCACCGGCTCGCAGCTCGCGGTCTTCTACCCAGACCTCGCCGACGAATCGTTCGTGAGCCCCTTCGCAGTCATCCACCAGCGCTACAGCACCAATACGCTGCCCACCTGGCACCTGGCCCACCCGTTCCGCATGCTGGCGCACAACGGCGAGATCAACACGTTGCACGGCAACATCAACCGGATGAAAGCGCGCGAGGCGTCGCTCGCATCCGACCTGTTCGGCAACGATCTCGAGAAGATCAAGCCGGTCCTCATCGAGAGCGGCAGCGACTCCGCCATCTTCGACAACGCGCTCGAGCTGCTGACGCTGGCCGGCCGCGAGCTCCCGCACGCGATGATGATGATGGTGCCTGAGGCGTGGGGCAAGAAATACCACATGAGCGCCGACAAACGGGCGTTCTACGAATACCACGCCACCTTCATGGAGCCATGGGACGGCCCCGCGGCGGTCGTGTTCTGCGACGGCCGCTACATCGGCGGCACCCTCGACCGCAACGGCCTGCGCCCCGCCCGCTACACGATCACGCGCGACGGCCTCATCGTCCTCGCCTCCGAGACCGGCGTCCTCGACTTCCCGGCCGACCAGATCATCCGGCGCGGGCGCCTGCAGCCGGGCAAGATGCTGCTCATCGACCTCGAGGAGAAGCGCATCGTCCCCGACAACGAGATCAAGGCCAAGATCGCGCGGCAACGCCCCTACCGCCACTGGGTCAAGGAACAGCGGATCGATTTGCGCGGGCTCTTCGTCCCGCCCAACATCCCCGCCGAGGATCCCGACGTCCTCCTCCGGAAGCAGCATGTCTTCGGCTACACCGAGGAAGACCTCAAGATCATCCTCACCCCGATGGCAACCACGGGCCAGGAGCCGGTCGGCTCGATGGGAGACGACTCGGCGCTTGCGGTGCTGTCGAACCGCCCGCAGCTGCTGTTCCGCTATTTCAAGCAGCTGTTCGCCCAGGTCACGAACCCCCCGATCGACCCTTTGCGCGAAGAGCTGGTCATGTCGCTCAACACCTTCATCGGGCGTGAAAAGAACCTGCTCGAGGAGACGCCCGAGCATTGCCGGATGCTGCGCATCCCTCACCCGATGCTCACGCCCGAGGACATGATCCGCCTGCGCACCGGGCAGGCGCCCGACATCGTCACGCGCGACCTCGACATGCTGTTCCCCGCGGGCGGCGACGGCCGCGTGCTCCGCGACGCGCTGCAGACGCTGTTTGTCCAGGCCGAGAGGCACATCCTCGACGGAGCCACCGTCCTCGTCCTCACCGATCGCAACGTCGACGCCGATCACGCGCCCATCCCCTCGCTGCTGGCCGCCGCCGGGCTTCACCACCACCTGATCCGCCGCGGCCTGCGCACGCGGGCCGCCATCGTCGTCGAGTCGGGCGAGCCGCGCGAGGTCATGCACTTCGCCCTGCTGCTCGGCTTCGGCACCAATGCGATCTGCCCCAACGTCGCCTTCTCGACCATCCGCGACCTGGCCGAGAGCGGACTCCTCGAAAAGAGCATGACGCCCGGCGAGGCGGTCGACAAGTACTTCACCGCCGTCAAGAAGGGGCTGCTCAAGACGTTCAGCCGCATGGGCATCTCGACGCTGCGCAGCTTCTTCGGATCCCAGATCTTCGAGGCGGTCGGGCTGTCCGAGGAGGTCATCGACGGCTATTTCTGCGGCGCCGCATCCCGGATCAGCGGCATCGGACTCGACGAGATCACCGTCGAATCCAACACCCGTCACCGGCGCGGCTTCCCCTTGCGGGGGCGTCCCGCGAAGCTGCTCGACGTCGGCGGCTCCTACAATCTGCGCGTCGGCGGCGAGAAGCACCTGTGGACGCCCGACACGATCTACAAGCTCCAGGCGGCCACCCGCGAGGGCGATTACGGCCAGTTCAAGGAATACACCGGGCTGATCAACGACCAGTCGCGCGACCGGGCGACGCTGCGCTCGCTGTTCAGCTTCACGCCCGGCGACGGCCCCATTCCGATCGGCGAGGTCGAGTCTGTCGAAAAGATCCTTCCCCGGTTCGTCACGGCTGCGATGTCGCTGGGCTCGATCAGCAAGGAAACGCACGAGACGATCGCCATTGCGCTCAACCGGCTCGGTGGCCGCAGCAACAGCGGCGAGGGTGGCGAAGATCCGGTCCGCAACAAGCCGCTGCCCAACGGCGACAGCAAGCGGTCGCGCATCAGGCAGGTGGCCTCCGCCCGCTTCGGCGTGACGACCGAATACCTCGTCAACGCCGACGAGATCCAGATCAAGATGGCTCAGGGCGCCAAGCCCGGCGAGGGCGGCCAGCTCCCGGGCCACAAGGTCAGCCCCGAGATCGCGCGCGTCCGCCACACGACGCCGTGGGTCACGCTCATCTCGCCGCCGCCCCACCACGACATCTACTCGATCGAAGACCTGGCGCAGCTCATCTTCGACCTCAAATCCGTCAATCCCGCGGCCGACGTCTCGGTCAAGCTGGTCTCCGAAGTCGGCGTCGGCACCATCGCGACCGGCGTCTCCAAGGCCAAGGCCGATCTCGTCCTCATCTCGGGGCACGACGGCGGCACCGGCGCCTCGCCGCTCACCTCCATCAAGTCTGCGGGGCTGCCGTGGGAACTGGGGCTCGCCGAGACCCAGCAGGCGCTGGTCGGCAACCAGCTCCGCGACCGGATCCGGGTGCAGGTCGACGGTCAGCTCAAGACCGGGCGCGACCTGGCCATCGCCGCGCTCATGGGCGCCGAGGAATTCGGCTTCGGCACCACGGTGCTCGTCACGCTCGGCTGCATCATGATGCGCAAGTGCCACCTCAACACCTGCCCCGTCGGCGTCGCAACGCAGGATCCCGAGCTGCGCGCCCGCTTCACGGGCAAACCCGAGTTCGTCGTCAATTTCTTCCGCTTCATGGCGCAGGAACTGCGCGAACACATGGCGCAGTTGGGCTTCCGTACCATCGACGAGATGGTCGGCCGGGTCGACCGCCTCGAGGTGCTCCCCGCAATCGAGCACTGGAAGGCGCGCGGCCTCGACTTCTCGCGCGTGCTGCTTCCTTCCGGCAACGGCAACGGCCAATCGCTGCGCTGCATCAAGAAGCAGGAGCACGACGTGATGAAGGGGATCAACGCCGAGCTGATCCGCCAGGCCAAGCCGGCGCTCGACGACAAGACGCCCGTGAAGATCACGATGCCCATCCGCAACGTCCACCGCACGGCTTGCACGATGCTGGCGGGCGAGGTCGCCAAGCGGTACGGGCTTTCCGGTCTTCCCGACGGGACGATCGACATCGACTTCACGGGCTCTGCGGGCCAGTCGATGGGCGCATTCCTCACCAACGGCATCTCGGTCCGGGTAACCGGCGACGCCAACGACTACCTCGCCAAGGGGATGAGCGGCGGCCGCATTGTCGTCACCCCGCCCCAGGGGGTCGGTTTCGACCCGAGCAAGAACGTCGTCGCGGGCAACGTCATCCTCTACGGGGCGACCGGCGGGGAAGTGTTCCTCCACGGCCGGGCCGGCGAGCGGTTCGCCGTCCGCAACAGCGGTGCGAAGGCGGTCGTCGAAGGCGTGGGCGACCATGGGTGCGAATACATGACCGGCGGGGTTGTCGTCGTCCTCGGCCCCACCGGCAACAACTTCGCGGCGGGCATGAGCGGCGGCGTCGCCTACGTCTATGACGAGACCGAGCTGTTCGACACCCGCTGCAACCTCGACATGGTCGACGTCGAGAGCGTCTGGGAAGAAACCGACGTCAAGCGGCTCCGCTCGATGATCGAGGACCACGTCAAATATACCGGCAGCCCGCGCGCGAAGACGATCCTGGCCGACTGGGCATCGCGGCTGCCGCTGTTCGTCAAGGTCATGCCGATCGAATACCGCAAGGCACTCGAGCGGATGCGTCTCGAAGAATACGCGGACAACGACAACGTCGCCGCGACCGAGGAGGTTTTCCGTGGGTAAGGTCACCGGCTTCATGGAATTTGCGCGCGAAGATGCGCCCCACAGATCGGTCGAGGATCGCATTACCGACTACCGGGAATTCGACGAGATGCTGCCCATCGCCCAGCTCGAGACGCAGGCGGCGCGTTGCAGCGATTGCGGCATCCCGTTTTGCCACACCTACGGATGCCCGGTCAAGAACAGGATTCCCGACTGGAACGACATGGTCTACAAGCAGCATTGGAAGCGGGCGCTCGACCTGCTTCATTCGACCAACAACTTCCCCGAGGTGACGGGCCGAATCTGCCCGGCGCCGTGCGAGCCGGCCTGCACGCTTTCGCTCAACCAGCCTGCGGTCACGATCCGCCAGATCGAGCTCCAGATCGTCGAGCGGGGCTGGCAGGAATCCTGGATCCAGCCCGAGCCGGCCGGCTTCTCGACCGGCCGAAAGGTCGCCGTGGTCGGATCAGGCCCCGCGGGGCTCGCGGCCGCCCAGCAGCTTGCGCGTGCCGGCCACCAGGTGACGGTCTTCGAGAAGTCCGACAAGATCGGCGGCATCCTGCGCTACGGCATCCCCGACTTCAAGCTCGAGAAATGGGTGCTCGACCGCCGCATCGACCAGATGCGGGCCGAGGGCGTCAGCTTCGAGACCGGCGTCACCGCCGGCAGCGACGTCTCGGTCCATTACCTCCGCCGGACCTTCGACGCGATGCTCATCGCCGCGGGCGCCGGCGTCCCCCGCGACCTCAAGGTCCCGGGCCGCGAGCTTGCGGGGGTCCACTTCGCGATGGACTTCCTGATCCAGCAGAACCTGCGCAACGCGGGGATCTTGGTTCCCGAGGCCGCCGCGATCAGCGCCTCGGGCAAGAACGTCGTCGTCATCGGCGGCGGCGACACCGGGGCCGACTGCGTCGGCACCAGCCGCCGGCAGGGCGCCAGCTCGATCACCCAGATCGAGCTGCTCCCCAAGCCGCCCGAAGTGCGCCCCGCGGGCAACCCGTGGCCGACCTGGCCGCAGGTGCTGCGCACCAACTATTCCCATGAAGAGGGCTGCACGCGGCTCTGGTCGCTCAACACGCGCGAGATCGCCGGAAAGGGCGGCGCCGTCTCGGCGCTCAAGCTGGTCGGCCTCGAATGGAAGACCGACGCTTCCGGCCGGATGTCGTTCGCCGAAATCCCCGGCTCCGAGCAGACGATGAAGGCCGAACTCGTCCTCCTCGCGATGGGGTTCGTCCATGTCGAGCACGGCCCGCTGGTCACCGACCTGGCCATCGAGACCGACGGCCGCGGCAACATCGTCACCGGCGAAGACACGATGACCTCGGTGCCGGGCGTCTTCGCCGCCGGCGATGCCGCGATCGGCGCCTCGCTCATCGTCCGCGCCATCGACTTCGGCCGCCGCGCCGCCGCCGGCATCGATACCTGGCTCGAAAAGAACTGACCCGGTTCCCGCCTCGGCTTGAAGCTCCCAAGCTAACGCCACGCGGGGGCCGGCGCTTGACGCGCTCCGGGTATCCCCTCCCGGGGACCCCCGCTTAGGCATACGCCCGGTAGCATGAGGCCTCGGTATCCGGTATTCGTTCGTAGAAGCACCCATCATCGGGGCTCTTCCCCGGAACGCAGCGGCTAAGGGTGGCTCCTGAAGCGGGCCTATGCCCCGAGCGGCTTGAGGTGCCATGGATGGCACCGCGAGGGGTATGGAGTCGCAGCAAGCCCATGGATGGGCGAGCAAGACGTCCCGCGGAAGGAGATACCCGTGCCGCCGAGTGCAGGGGGCATCCCCGGCACCCGGCAACGACTTCTCCCGCCTACATCGGGTACCCCTTCAGCCCCTGGAGCCCCTTGAGCGCGGCGATCTCGCCCGCGTGCGAGGCGGCGTGGGACAGCACCGCGTTGTGCAGGACGAAGCCGGCGGTGGACATCCCGAGGCCCAGGAACGACAGGTCCACGGGCTTGTTGAAATCGGCGGGCGTCGCCGTCGAAAGCCACTCCTCGGCGGACGCTCGGACCGCCGACGCGTACGTCCCGAGCAACGTCAGGTCGATCGTGACCCGGGAAGCCCATGCGTGAGCCTCCAGGGCGAATGCCTCCTGCCCCGCGGGACGGGCGTCGGGCCTGGGCGGCGGCTCGCTCATCCCGGTCTTTCCCGCGAACGTCGAGGCGAACAGCGGCTCGCGCCCCTGCAGCAACCCGTGGATGATCCCGTCGATCGACGTGATCGCGTGCGCATACGTCGCGCCGATCGGATTGGCGAGGCCGGCAGGGCGCCAATGCGCGACTTCCGGCGTCACGTCCGCCATCAACGCTTCCAGCAGGCCGGCAGCCGCCCTGAACTGGTCGACCAGCACCCGGTTGAAATCATTCATTGCAGTCATTTCAGTCTCCTTTCTTTTCCCGGCCGTCGAGCAGCTCACGGACCTTGTGCGCGACGGCGTTCGGCATGAACGGCTTGGCGAGGAACGACACATGCTCCGGCAACACTCCGTCGGCGCCAAGGGCGTCGTCGGGATAGCCGGACATGAACAGCACCTTCATCCGGGGACGCTGCGCCGCGAGCCGGTCGGCCAGCTCCTTCCCTCCCATGCGCGGCATCACGACGTCGGTCAACAAGAGGTCGATCGGACCGGCGTGACCGGACGCAACCTGCAACGCTTCGACCCCGTCGCCCGCTTCCAGCACCGTATACCCGGTCCTTTCGAGGATCGACGCCACCAGGCGCCGGATCACGGGCTCGTCCTCCACGACAAGGACCGTCTCGACCCCGGCGGAAGTAGACGCCTCCGGGACTGCGGTCTTCTCCCGCGTGGCGGCAGGCGCCTCGCCGGCCGCCGGCAGGGAGATCCGAAACTCCGTTCCATGGCCGACCGCGCTCTCTACCTCGATGGAACCCCCGCTCTGCGCCACGATCCCGTAGACGGTCGGAAGACCCAGTCCTGCTCCCTTGCCCCCTTCCTTAGTGGTGTAAAACGGCTCGAACAGGTGCGCCCGCGTCTCCTCGTCGATCCCTTTGCCCGTATCCCTCACGGACAACAAAACGTGCCGCCCCCCCGGCGCGGCTGAGACCGCGATCAGCAACCACCCTCCGCCGGGCATCGCCTCGCGCGCATTGATGACCAGGTTTGCGACTGCCTGCCCGATCTGGTCCGGGTCGGCGTCGATCGGGACCGGAGCGGGCGCCGGGACGATTTCAAGCCGGATCCCCTCGCCGACCAGCCGTGACAGCATCGGCCTCATCCCGACGACGACCGCGTTCAGGTCTATCCGGCGCGGCTGCAGCACCTGCTTCCGCCCGAAGGCGAGCAACTGCCGCGTCAGCACCGCCGCCCGCTCCCCCGCCTTGTGGATCTCTTCGATCTCGCGACGCATCCGGTCTCCCTCCGGCAACCGGTGCATGAGCAGGTCGCTGTAGCCGAGGATCGCCGTAAGCAGGTTGTTGAAATCGTGGGCGACCCCGCCGGCCAGTCGCCCCACCGCCTCGATTTTTTCCGCCTCCCGCAGTCGCTCCTCGATCGCGCGCTCCCGGGAGATGTCGACGAGGACGTCGATGACGAAGCGCGTCCCCCCCGAGGGATCCCTGAGCGGTGCGGCGGAGATGCGAACCTCGACGGGCGTGCCGTCCTTGCGGATGCGGCGCGTCTCGACGGCCTCGAATCCTCCCGCAACGGCGCGGGCGAGGAGCCGGTGGAACTCGTCCTGCCGGTCGGGCGGCACGATCGGGTTGGGGCGGCCCACCACTTCTTCCGGGGCCCATCCGAACAACGATTGGGCCGCCTTGTTCCACAAGGCCACGCGCCCATCGCCATCAAGCACGATGCTCGCCAACGGCGACGCCTCCATCAGGGCGCCGAGCGCCTCGTTGCCGGCCCGCAGCGCCGCTTCCGCCCGGCGGCCCGCGCCGATCGTCCGGCCGAGCAGCCACATCCCGAATCCCATCCCGACCGCGAGGGCGACGCAGGCGACCGCCAGCGCGCTCATCCCCCAGCCCCAGAACCGGGATCCGTACCGCTGCATCAGGAGCGAGACGCCGTACCCCGGCGGATCGAGAGGTACCCGCCTCGACAGATTCGGATCGACGCGTTCGACCGCGGGAAGGGCGGCGACGATTCCGCCGAGCCCAGCCTCGAGCGCCAGCCGGTAATCGAGCGCGAGCGGCGCGGGCGCCGACACCCGGAGAATCTCCTCGAAAGAGAAGGTGGCGCCGAACAACCCTGCCAACCGCCCCTCCCGAAAAACCGACGACCATAGTTCGATGGACACCCGCCCACCTGCCGATGTGAATGGACGGGTCCAGAGCCAGCGCTTCCCGGCCGCGGCGAGGCGGATCGCACGCAGCGATTCCCCCCCTGTCACGGGAATTCCGACGACCTTCCCGGTCGCCCCGGCAGGCGCCTGCCGGTGGATGTTCAGGTCGGGGCTCAACCACCTTACGGACAGGATCTCGGGATGATCGAGCGTATAGCGGGCGACGCGCCCCTGGAAGGACACTTCGTCGAGCGCATCGCGGGAAAAGTCGTCGGCTAGAGAAAGGAGGAAATTACGGTCGGCGTCGAGGCGGGCCTGGAGCGCCTCCCGGGCCGAAACGGCGTCGGCATCGAGCGCCCGGATATTCTCGTCGGTCATCCGGACCTGCAGGAAGTAGAGCAGGATGCCCAGCCCAACGAGGAAGATTCCGGAGAGCAGGGCCGGGCCGAACCAAGCCCAAGAGGGGTAGCGCACCTCTTCCGAGAACACAGCGGGAAACAGGACTCTGTCGGTTTCATCGCCTCGTCTCGAATCGTTCACCTTGCCCCCTTCATCCGACCCGTCCCCCCGATAAGATGCCGGACGGGTCGCGGCGGTTCGATGGTCAGCGTTCGAGGATCAGCGTGACGGGCCCGTCGTTGACGAGCGAGACCGACATGTCGGCGCCGAAGCGTCCCGTCTCGACGGGCAGCGGAAGCGTTTCGCGGAGGTGGCGCACCATCGCGTCGTAGAGCGGCTCGGCAAGCGACGGCGGCGCGGCCGCGTCGAAACCCGGCCGGTTCCCCTTGCGCGCGTCGCCGTAGAGGGTGAACTGCGACACGAGCAGGATGCCGCCGCCCACGTCGAGGACCGACCGGCTCATCTTTCCGGCATCATCGTAGAAGATGCGCAGCTTCGCGATCTTGTCGCACATCCAGCGCATCTGCTCCGGGGTGTCTTCCCTGCCGATGCCGACCAGGACGAGCAGGCCGTGCCCGATCCGGCCCAGCAGCTCGCCTTCGGAGGCGACCGATGCGCTGGTGACCCTCTGGACGACGGCGCGCATGCAGCCTTATCCCAGCAGGACGGCGCGCACCGGCGACGCCTCGCAGCCGGGGATCGGCAAGGGGAGGCACACGAGCGTGTAGCGGCCGGCGGAGATTCCCGAGAGGTCGATCCCCTCGAGCACCAGGATGTCGTTGGCGAGCAGGATCCGGTGGACGGGCAGCCCCTCGTCGTCGAACCGGTCGACGCTCGGCCCGTCGATGCCCGCCAGCGACGCTTCCGCGGAAAGGCAGGCGCGTCCCGCCTCCGGGGTCAGGCAGACGTACCGATCGGTCCACGCACCGCTGCGGCAAACGCCGTCGGCCGAGTTCCGGGTGCGGAACAGGACGGCATCGCCGGGCTCAAGGCCTGCCCGGAGCACGTCTTCGTGGGTGACATACGCGGCGTCGGGCGGAACGTCGACGACCACCGCCGAAAGGATGAAGCGCGCCGCCGGGTAGCCTGCGATGTCCGCCCCCCGCGCGACCACGTGCGCCGGGAAATCGAGGTGCGTGCCGGCATGCGCGCTCATCGCCAGGCGGGAAAGCGTGAAAGGCCCCGTCTCGAACGACGCCACGCGGCGAAGTTCGAAGGGCGGATCCCCGGGGTAAGCAACGGAGCCCGTCCCCAGCGGGACGCTGATGTCGTGGACCGTGGTCGGGATCATCATCTTCGCGCCATCTCCTCCCGCAAAAAAAGTTATCATGGTCTCGCCCCGAAAACCATCGGAGCGTCACGGCTCACTCGAGGAAAATTTCGATGGATCAGTATTGCAACCCGGTCGACAAGGCGGACTACGGAAGGAACATCCAGGACATCCTGGACGTCTTCCGGAAGATCCATGCCGGGGAGATCGAGAACGACCTTTCCCTGCTAAACTACTACAAAGGAATCCCGATCAATTATCCGGCCTCCGTGCTCGGGATCGACCACGAGTTCGTCGAATTCGAGACGCACGCCTACCAGGCGGTCGCGATCGACTGCGACAAGAGCACGTTCATCAAGAGCGGCCATTTCCGGCACGAGATCCTTGCCGAGGCGTTCTACGTCCGGGTGCCGGAGCGCGAGGTGTCGCTCAAGAACTTCCTCTACACGAAGGTGCTCGCTGAAAACAGGAATTTCGTCCGCGTGGCGCTCCAGGAAAAACGCGAGATCGAAGTCGACTACGCCGGCCGGTTGATCCGGGGAAATCTCGTCGATATCTGCCTGAAAAGCGCTGCGATCGACCTCCCGCGGGATTGCCCCGTGCGTCCGGGCACGATCTCCCGGCTCCGGCTGACGCTTCCGATGGGGCCGGACACCCCCGATCTGGCGCTCGACGTCCTGGCCAGTGCCTCAAAATCGTGGCCCGAAGGGGACCTTTCGCGGTGCGTGTTCGACCTCCAGGGCGATTCCGTCGGGGAAGGGCGGATCGCCCGCTTCATCGGGCACCGGCAGACCGAGATCGTCGCCGAGATCCGGGAAGCGTTCTGGGCGATGGAGGCGAAGGCGGGAAGCCGGACGGACGACCAGGACGAAAAGCCGTGATCCTCACCGCCCTGAAACCGGCAGCCGGCGGCTCCTCGCTGGCGATGGTCGATGGCATGGTCCATTTCGTGCGCGGGGCACTGCCGGGCGAGACGGTCGAGGCCGAGATCACCGAGTCGAAGAAACACCACCGGTTCGCCCGGGCGACCCGGATCGTCGATCCGTCGCCGCACCGGGTGGATGCGCCGTGCCCCATCTACGGCATCTGCGGCGGATGCCGGCTTCAGCATTCGGACTATCCCTTCCAGGTCGAAATGAAGATCGAAGTGCTCCGCGACGTCCTGCGCCGGATCGGCAAGATCGATTGCGAAGGGATCGCGGCGATCACCTCCGAGCCGTACGGCTACCGCGCCCGCGGCACGTTCCGGATCGACGCGCAGGGCCCGGCCTTCCTGCGCGAGGCAAGCCACGACCTGATCCACCTCACGCGCTGCCCGCTGATGACAGAAGGGATCAACCGGGTGCTGCCCGCGCTTTGCGCTCTCCCCGGAAACCTCGGCGTCGACGAGATGCGCGCGCTCAGCAACGGCGACGAGACGCTGCTCGCCTTCCGCGATCGCCGCTTCGACGCAGAGACCGCGGCGCGCCTCGACTCGGCCGGCGTCGCCGGCGTCCGGTTCGCCGACCGGACGTGGGGGAAGCCGTCGCTGACTTTCCCGATCGGGGCGCTCCGCTACACGGTCGGCCCGCTGAGCTTTCTCCAAGCCAACTGGCGCGTCAACCTGGCGCTGGTCGACCGGCTCGTGGCCTGGTGCGGCGAGGCGGAGGCTGAGGCGAAGGGGGGAACCAATGGCCCCGTGCGGGTGCTGGATCTTTACGCGGGCGCCGGCAACTTCGCGCTCCCGGTCGGCGCTGCGGGATGCAACGTCGTCGCGGTCGAGGGAAACGAGGCGTCCTTCCGGGACCTGCAGCAGAACATCGTCGCCAACGGGCTGGCGGCACGCTGCCGGGCGGTCCGGAGCCCGGTCGAGCGGTTCCGGAGCAGCGGCAGGTACGACGTCGTACTGCTCGACCCGCCTCGCACGGGGCTGACGCCCGCCGCACGCCTTCTGGTCGAACGGACCGAGGCAACGCGCATCGCCTTCGTCTCCTGCGATCCGGCCACGCTCGCGCGCGACCTGGCAACGCTTTCGGATCGCTATTCGATCGAATCGGTCACGCTGCTCGACTTCTTCCCCCAGACCCACCACATCGAGACGCTGGCCTTCCTCGCACGCCGCCGGGGCTAGGAGGCCGCTGCGGGCGCTCCCGTCCCGAGGACCTCCCGGACCTTTTTCGCCAACGCTTCCTGCGTGAACGGCTTCTCGATGAACGCCATCCCGGAGCCCGAGACCCCGCGGCTGACCAGCGCGTCGTCGGAATAACCCGACATGAACAGCACCCGGACCGCGGGATCGATCACCCGCAGCGCCGCCGCCAGCTCCCCGCCGCTCATCCCCGGCATCACCACGTCGGTCAGCACCATGTCGAAGGCGCCGCGCTCAATTTCGTAGATCGCGAGCGCGGACCGGCCGTCGCTCGCTTCGCGCACGACATAGCCATGCATTTGCAGGCTCTGTCTCACCATGTCGCGCACGGCATCCTCATCCTCGACCAGCAGGATCCGCTCGCGCGTCGGAATCGGAACCGGTTCGTCCGGCGGCGGCGCGGCCCCTTCGATGATTTCGTCCCCCGCCATCGGAAACGACACGGTGAACGTCGTTCCGGCCCCGGGCGCGCTCGACACGCGGATGCTGCCCCCACTTTGCTGGACGATCCCGTAGACGGTCGACAATCCGAGCCCCGTCCCTTTCCCGACCTCCTTGGTCGTGAAGAAAGGCTCGAAGATTCGGGCCTGCGTCTCCGCGTCCATGCCGCATCCGGTGTCGCGGACCTCGAGGACGACGGCATCCTTCGCATCCCCGTTTCGCGTCGACAGGATGATTTGTCCCCCCTGGGGCATGGCGTCCCGGGCATTGACGACCAGGTTGACGATGACCTGTTCGACCTGGCCGGGGTCGGCCTTCACTTTCGCAAGGCCCGCGCCGGGGCGCGCGACGAGCGCGATATCTTCGCCGATCAGCCGCTGCATGAGGCCGCCCATCGACAGAAGCGTTTCGTTGAGGTCCATCGCGCGGGGCCGCATCTGTTGCCGCCGGCTGAAGGCAAGCAGCTGCCGGGTCAGCGCGGCCGCCCGCTCGGCCGCCTTCCGGATCTCTCCGGCGTCCTTCCGGATGCGCCCGGTGTCTTCGCAGTGGGAATCGATCAGCTCGCAGTAGCCGAGGATCGCGGTGAGGAGGTTGTTGAAATCGTGCGAGATGCCGCCGGCCAGCCGGCCGATCGCCTCCATCTTGGTGGAGTGGCGCAGCATCTCCTCGCTGCGCAGCAGCGAATCGTGCGCTCGTTTCTGCGCCGTGGCGTCGGTGGCCATGGCGAAGATGCGGCTCCCCCGCGGCTCCGCCCGGAACGTCCAGTGGAGCCAACGCTCGGCCTTTTCTCCGGGAAACGCGTGAGGCGCCTCGACGTGCACGGCATCGGACGTCTTCTGGAGCATCGACAGGTCGAAGACGTCCGGGCCGGGCGGCCGGCAGAACTCGGACAGCGAGCGGCCCGCCAGCGCCGCGGGCGAGATCCCCAGGATTCGGAGCGACGCCGGGTTGGCGAACCGGATGGTGCCGTCCATGGTCGCGACGCACAACAGGCCGGGGCTCAGCTCGAAGAAGCCGGAGCGCGTTTTCTCGGCCTCCTCCATGCGCAGTCGCAACTCCTGCCAGTAGACGGCGATGAACAGCGGGATTGCCCAAAGGTGCAGGTTGTACTGGATGGGAACGAGCAGCGCAAGGTGGTCGTCGCCTGCCATGGCGGCGGCCACCGGGATTCCTTCGTCCGTCAGCAGGAACAGCATCGCGATCAGCAGCACGACCGGGACGCGGCGCCGTCCCCAGAAGATCTCGGACAGAGCGGAAGCCAGGAGCGCAGCCAGGAGGAACGTCCCCGCGACATGCAGGACCAGGTGGCCCGGGAACGCGACGAAGGGCGACGCCGGGATCGCCTGCACCTGCCGCGCCCAGGCATAAAGCACCCCGGCGAAGATCAGCCCCATCCCCGCCAGCAGCAGCGCCATCGGCGCGCGGGGCATCGGGGGCCATCTCAGGAGGCAGCGGATGAAGGCGTAGCAGATCAGGGCGCTGGACAGGAGCGTCGCGGCGTGTTCCAACGGCGGGGTCAGCCGGAGGAGCGGAAGCACCGGGATCCATCCCCTGCTGCTGCCGTAGACGGCGACGAACAGGAACAATTCCCGGGACAACCCGACCAGCGCCGCGATCCCGACCAGGCGGTCGCGCCGCTCCCGGACGGCGCGCCAATGGACGAAGGCCACCAGCGCCAGGCCTCCCCAGAAAAAGCCGGGCAGCAGGTAGCGGACGGCGCCCTGGACGGGTTCCGCCCCTCCGCCGCCGAATTGCGTCAGGATATCCAGTAATACGTTCACAGGAAAACTATAATGCTACGGAATCCTGCAAACCACTCCTATTTACCGGAAGGTCGGACGGTCGGCCAGCGCCTCGCGGACCTTCCGCGCCAGCACGTCGGGTGCGAACGGCTTCTGGAGGAACAGGGAACCGGGCGGGAACGAGCCCGGGCGGACCGAATCGTGGTCGGTGTAGCCCGAGATGAAGAGGAGACGCAGCCGCGGGTCGCGCTCCTGGAGGCGGGACGCCAGTTCCCGGCCGTTCATGCGCGGCATCACGACGTCGGTGACCAGCAGGTCGATGGCGCGGGGATGGCCCTCGAAGCGCTCGAGTGCGTCGACGCCGTTCTCGGCCACGATCACGGTGTAGCCGAGCGAGCCGAGGACCTCCCGGACCAGCGCCCGGATCGCCGGCTCGTCCTCGACGAACAGGATCGTCTCGCTGCCGCGGGGCATGTCGTCGCCGGGAGTCGGGGCACCGGAGACGATCGCGTCGGCCACGACGGGCAGGAAGATCGAGAACACGCTTCCCTCCCCGGGCTTGCTCTCGACCTCAATGTGACCGCCGCTCTGGGAGACGATGCCGTAGACGGTCGACAACCCCAGCCCCGTCCCCTTTCCGATCGATTTGGTCGTGAAGAACGGCTCGAACAGGTGCGCCCGCGTGGCGGAATCCATGCCGCACCCGGTGTCGGAAACGCTGAGCACCGCGTGCGGAAGCCCGGCCGCGTCCGGGTGCCGGCGCAGGAATTGCGCGTCAGGGGTCACCCTCCCGATCCGGATCGCCAGCTTCCCCCCTTCCGGCATCGCGTCGCGCGCATTGACGGCGAGATTCGCCACGACCTGCGCGACCTGTCCCTCGTCGGCCATCACGATGCAGGGAGCACCGGACGGATCGACGGTCAGCAGGATGTCCTCCCCGATCAAGCGGCGCAGCATCTCGACCATTCCCCGAACGACCTGGTCCAGGTCGAGCGGCCGGGGCTGCATCACCTGCCTCCGGCTGAACGCGAGCAGCTGCTGGGTCAGCGCGGCGGCCCGGACGCCGGCGAGACGGATTTCCTCGATCTCCCGGCGAATGGGGGAATCCGGCGGCAAACGGCGCAGGACCATCTCCCCGTAGCCATTGATGACCGTCAACAGGTTGTTGAAATCGTGGGCGACGCCGCCGGCCAGCCTTCCCACGGCTTCCATCTTCATCGCCTGCCGCAACTGCTCCTCGGAGAAGCGAAGGGCCTCCTCCGCCGCGCGCCGCTCGCGGATGTCCCGGACGACAGCCGTGCAGAAGACCTCCCCGCCCCCCCGCCAGGACGCGAGAGACAGCTCGAGCGGGATGGCGCTCCCGTCCTTGCGCACCCCCTCGACCGTTGTCACCTTCCCCGGGGGCGCCCCTTCCTCTTCGCCCCTGAGCCGCGCGAAGCGCTCCAGATGCCGGTCGCGGGACGCCTCGGGGATAATGAACGTCAGGTCGCGCCCGCCGGCCTCGGCCGCGGTGTACCCGAAGATCGCCTCGGCTGCCTGGTTCCAGAAGACGACCCTTCCCTGGCCGTCGATCAGAAGGATCCCGTCGTGCGCGGTGTCGACGACGCTGCGGAACCGCTCTTCGCTATGGCGCAAAGCCTCGAACGCCGCCCGGAGCCGGCTGTAGTTCTGGATCTCGCCCCGAAGCGTCATGGCGGCGTAATGGAACACGACCTGGAGCTGGCTGCGCATCTCGGAACCTTCGAGCAGCATGCCTTCCATCTTGAAGACGCCGATCAGGTCGTTTCCGGCCAGGAGGGGAAACAGCCAGACCGCGCCCGACCGGTCGCTGCCGGCCAGAAGCCCCGCTCGCGGGACGCCGGGGACATCGCCGGAAGCCTCCCGCGTCAGGAACACCTCGCGCACGAGGGGATCCTCGATCTCGGTGATCCGTTCGCGGCGGCCGTAGACGTCGGCAAGGAACAGCTCCTCTTCGACCCGGTAGTAAAGCAGCAGGTTGGCGCCGCCGATCGTGTTCATCAGCGTGGTCAGGATGTGGTCGACCACATCGTCGAGCCCGGCGACCGCCCCGAGCCGGTTGATGATGTCGTTGACCAGGGCGTAGTGCGCCTTCTCGCGGGAAAGCCGGGTAACCCGCTCGCGAAGCGCCGCTAGCTCGGCGGCGGGGATCGTCACGAGGTCATCCATCGCCCGGCTCCTCTCCGAACAGCGCTTGCGCGAGCGTACGCTCAAGGGGATCGAGCGACACTTCCGCCCAGCGGACCGGCAGCGACAGCGAGGCGCCGATCGCCTCGGCCTCGGCCGAGAAATCGCCCGAGCAGGGGGTTTTCAGCGCCAGCAGGTGGGTGTGGGAGGACTGGAAGATGTCGCGCCGGATCGACAGGTCGCTCCCGAAGGTACGGGCCATGATCGACTCCCAGCGCAGGACCCAGTCTTCCAGCAGGAAGAAGGCGCCCGAGGCGAGCGCCTCGGTGAACCGGGCGTTGCCGAGCAGGATATCGACGCAGTTCTGTCCGACGGTTCGCCGGGTCCGGGCCGCCGCGAGCATCGGCTCCATCAGCGGGTGGCAGGCGCCGTAGAACACGACGACGTCGCGGCCGGCGGACCGGGCGAGGGATCGCTCGAGCGCGGTCGACAGCCGGTTGAAGCTGACGTGGAGTGCGGAGTCGAGGAAGAGGGTTTCCACGGGCCAGCGGTTTTTCCCGACCAGGAACTCGATTTCCTTGCGGAGAATGCCGCAGCCGAGGAGCAGCTTCCGTTCGCCCGGCGGCCCGGGGTCAGACACCAACAAGCCCGTACTCGCCGAATTCGTGCGCCGCATCGATCATGACCCGGATGCTGTCGTCGGGGATCATCGCGGGCATCAGAAGCGTCCCGAACAGGAAGTTGCCGCCGGGCGCTCCCGCCGCCATGATCCGTCGCACGTCGGCGCGGATCTCTTCGGGCGAGCCGTCGATCAGCCGGATGTCGTTGATGGCGCCGATGCACATTCCTTGCCCGGCGAGCAGTCGTTTTGCCTCGGCGACGTCGTCGAACGGGTTGAGGTAGAAGGCGTCCAGGCCTGTGGCCTCGCGGATCGGCGCGATCGTCGGCAGGATGCGCCCGCCGCCGCAGAAATAGACGATGCCGGCCGGGCCGACGGCCTCGATGTCGCGGCAAATCGTCGGAAGCGCAAGCTCGCGGAAGAGGCGCGGCGTCAGGAAATCGGCCGAGGCGACCGGATTCGTGTAAGCGACGAAATCGGCGCCCGCTTCCCGGAGTGCCCGCACCTGTCGGGTGCAGAAATCGGAGCATTTCGACAGCAGCTCCTCGCGCAGCGACACCGGCCCCGTCAGCAGGAGCCGCATCCAGTGGTCCATCCCCATCAGGATCGACGGAAGCGTCACCGAGCCGGTGACGGCGGACAGGACGGGCGTTCGCCCGCCCGCGGCCTCCTTGAGCAGCCGGATGCATTCGAGCTGTTCCCGGAACGCGGGGATGGCGGAGAGGTCCTTCGGAATCTCCAGCCGCTCGATGTCTTCCGGCTCCCGGATCACCAGGTGGCCGACGTTCGGGGCGCCGTTCTCCGACCAGAGCATCTTCCGGCAGCCCAGCACCTCGGCTTCCCGTCCGACGTAGAAATAGCCCCACAGGACGTCGTAGCCGTATTTCTCGCGCATCCGGAGCTGCCCCTCGGCCACGTGCCCGGCGCGCGAATAGTATTGCCGCTGCGTCATGCCCAGCTCGCGGGCGCCCTGGTCGAGCAGGTTGCACAGCACCGGCACCCGGTCAGGCAGGCGGCCCTCCGCCAGCGCCGAGAAGCGCTCCGTCCCGGTCATGCCGTCTTGACCGCCGCGATGAAATCCGCGACCACCCGGGCGGCCGCCATGCCGTCCGCCGCCCAGCCGTCGGCGCCCACGGTCTTGTAGAGGTCGGGATCGAAGCGATAGGGGGCCCCGCCGACCACCAGTTTGATGCGGCCGGAAAGTCCTCGCGCGTCGAGCAGGGCACGAACCCCCGATGGCCCATCGGCCCCCCGCGCCGTGTGGATCATCATCGAGGAGATGCCGATGACCGAGGCCCCCTGCGCGACCGCCTCGTCGACGAACCGCGCGGGCTCGACGTTGAGGCCGAGGTCGACGACCTGGATCATCTTCGCCTTGAGGCATCCGGAGACGATCTTCTTGCCGAGCCCGTGGAAGTCGCCCCGCGCCGTGCCGATCACGACGCGCCCGACGATCTCGGGCGCCCGGGCGAACCGGGGCAACATCGCGTCGGTCACCTCGACCGCGATCTGGGAGGCGAGGAAATGCTGGGCGAGCGTGGCGTCGAAGTCTTCCGTGAACGACTTGATCATCCGCTCGATGGCGGGCACGACGATTTCGAACACAACCTGCTCGGGCGTGGCGCCCCCCGCGAGCGCCTCGTCGACGACCGCCAGCGCCAGGGCGCGGTCGGTGTCGAATACGGCGTCGTAATATCGGTCGCGATAGGCTTCGATCATCATGGGGAAAAATTATATCAGAACCGGTGTACGCAAATTTTATGCAAAAAAAGGCCCGCGGGGTCGTGAAACCCCGCGGGCCGGTCCGTGCGGTCGGCGCCGGAAGCGCCGGGCGGCTACGGCTTGATGATCGTGACCTTGTCGAAGTTCGCCACGAGGCGGCGGTTCTTCTGACGCCCCTCGGGGGTGCCATTGTCGGCGATCGGCTTGGAGAAACCGTAACCGGCCGTGGTCAGCCGAGACCCGTCGATGCCGTACTTCTCGACCAGCTGCTTCTTGACCGCGTTGGCGCGCTGGAGCGAGAGTTTCTCGTTATAGGCCTTGCTGCCGATGTTGTCGGTATGGCCTTCGATGACGCCCTTGACCTGCGGGTATTTCTTCATAAACTCGGCGACCCGCGCGAGCTCGGGCTGGTACTGCGACTTCACGACCGATTTGGCCGTATCGAACTCGACCGCCAGCGTGATCGTGAGCTCTTCCTTGGTGGGCTCCTTCGGCGGGGGCATGGTCACCGATACCCCGGTGACTGCCGTGCGCGAACCTCCCGCGCCCGAAGCCGTGATCGTGTAGTTCGTGTTGGCGGTGGGGCAGACCGACTTCGAGCCGTTCGGCGAAACGGCGCCCACGCCCTGGTCGATCGAGGCGCTGGTCGCGTTGGACGAGTTCCAGGACAGGTTCGTGCAGTTGCCCTGCTGGATCGACGCCGGGGAAGCCGAGATCGACACCGCAGGCGCGGCAGGCGGCGGGGGCTGCGTGACGGTGACCGGCGCGGAAGCGGTCCGCGAGCCGCCCGCACCCGAGGCCGTGATCGTGTAGTTCGCGTTCGAGGTGGGGCAGACCTGCTTCGAACCGTTCACAGGAACGGTCCCCACGCCCTGGTCGATCGAGGCGCTGGTCGCGTTGGACGAGGACCAGGAAAGGTCCGTGCACTTGCCGGACTCGATCGAGGCCGGGCTGGCAGCGATGGAAACCGTGGGCGCCGCGGGCGGCGGTGGCGGCGGGGGCTGCGTGACGTTGAGCTGCGTGGACGCGGTGCCCGTTCCGCCGGCGCCGGAGGCCGTGATGGTGTAGTTCGTGCTGGCGGTGGGGCAGACCTGCTTCGAGCCGCTCGTCCCGACCGAGCCGACGCCCTGGTCGATCGAGACGCTGGTCGCATTGGTCGTCGACCAGTCTAGGTTCGCGCACTTGCCGGCCTCGATCGAGGACGGGTTCGCGGACAGGGAGGCCGTGGGCGCCGCCGGGGGCGGCGGAGGAGGCGCGATGGGGGCAGGTGCCGGCGCGGGCTTGCCGCCGAACACCCATGCGAGGCCCAGCGTGTACTCGAGGTTGTTCCATCCCTCGTCGAACAGCACGAGGTGACGAACGTCGGCGCGAAGCGCAATCTCGGGCGCCAGGAAATACTT
Organism: Candidatus Deferrimicrobiaceae bacterium; assembly: GCA_036504035.1. NCBI lineage: Bacteria > Candidatus Deferrimicrobiota > Candidatus Deferrimicrobia > Candidatus Deferrimicrobiales > Candidatus Deferrimicrobiaceae > Candidatus Deferrimicrobiaceae bacterium. Next base: position 595,326 of record DASXVV010000006.1, on the reverse strand, counting down.
GGCGCCGACGCCGTAGGTGAGGGCGACGCGCTCCTTGTCGAGGTCTTCGCCGGTCACATGGTTCTGGGTGTCCTCGATCTTGACGCCGCGGACGCCGCCGGCCAGGAACGGCACGAACTTGCTGTCGGGCATGAGGTAGTAGAGCCCTTCGACCCCGGCGGTCGTCAGCCGGACGTCGCGCTTGGGAACGACCCCGTGGGTCTCGGTCTTCCCGAAGTCGATCAGCGCTTCGACGCCGACCCGCTTGGTGTAGTCATACCCGAGGCGCGCCCCGAAGACGAAGCTGGTCTCGACGTGGTGGTCGCCCTCGAACGTGTATCCGCCGAGGAACGGCGAGAAGGTGTAGCTGTGGGGCCGGATCTCGGCGCCGGCGGTTGCCGCCAACGCGAGGCAGGCCGATGCAGCAATTGCCGCGACGGATTTCCTCATTTTTTTCCTCCCCCTGAGAATTGATCACGAACATGACGGCAGGACGCCGCCCGGATATCGATGGCCGTGTTCATCGAAAACATGGTGCAAATGGATCGCTTACTTGAAATTTACTCTATTTTGCCGAAGAGGTCCAGAGGACCGGGCGCGTCACTTCCCGAACGGCTGGTGGAATTTGACCGGCGCCCCCTGGCCGCGGATGCGCAGATTCAGCATCTCGACCATCACCGAGAACGCCATGGCGAAGTAGATGTACCCCTTGGCGATGTGCATGTCGAGGCCGTCGCCGATCAGGGCGACGCCGATCAGGATCAGGAAGCTGAGCGCGAGCATCTTGACGGTCGGGTGGCTTTCGACAAAAGTGCCGATCTTTCCGGAGAACAGCATCATGAAGAAGACCGAGATGACGACCGCAGCGACCATGACGGGAAGGCGGTTCGACATCCCGAGGGCGGTGATGATCGAATCGAGCGAAAAAACGATGTCCAGGAGCAGGATCTGGACGATCACCCCGGAAAACGACACGGCCACGCGCACAGGCGCGGACGAAGACGCTTCCCCTTCCAGCTTTTCGTGGATCTCGAGCGTGCTTTTCCCGAGCAGGAACAGCCCGCCGGAGATCAGGATGAGGTCGCGCCCCGAGATCGCGTTCCCCAGCACCATGAACAGCGGCGCGGTCAATCCCATGAGCCAGGACAGGGAGCAGAGCAGCCCGATCCGGATGAACATCGCCAGGCCGAGCCCCAGGAGCCGCCCTTTCCGCTGCTGATGGGCCGGCAACTTCCCCGACAGGATGGAGACGAAGATGATGTTGTCGATCCCGAGCACGATCTCGAGCGCGGTCAGCGTGGCAAGGGACAGCCAGACCTGCGGGTCGGTCAGCCAATCCATAAAGAGGCTCCTCCGGAAGGGAAGAATATCACCTCGCGGCGTGAAGCGCCTTCAGCAGCCACGCCATGTTTTTCCCGAGGGTGGTCATCGTGGCGATGCCCTCCTCGTCGCCTTCGACGGCGCCCGGTTCGCGGCCGATGCCGAGGTTCCAGTAGCTGGAGCCGGGGACGATCATCTGCTCGATGAAGAAGAAATGGTTGATCGTGTCGAAGGCGTGGAGCGCGCCTGCCCGCCGGACCGCGACCACGGCGGCGCCGGCCTTCCGGCGGAACAGGTCGCCGTTGGCCTTCCCGACCATCCCCGCCCGGTCGAGCAGCGCCTTGGTTTCGGCGGTCACGTCGGCGAAATAGGTCGGGGAGCCGATGAGGATGCCATCGGCCGCCGCCATCTTTTCGATGCAGTCGTTGACGATGTCGCTCTTGATCGCGCAGCGACCGTCCTTGCTGGCGACGCATTTGAAACACGCCGTGCAACCCCGGATCGGCCGGCCCCCGAGGTGGACCAGCTCGGTTCCGATCCCCTCGGCCTCGATCTCAGCCATGGCACGGCGCAGGAGCGTCTCCGTATTGCCTGCCTTGTGCGGACTTCCGTTGAACGCGACGACTTTCATCGAACCTCCCCCGCGGCGCGGAGCAGGATGTCGAGCATCCGGCCGAGTTCGTTTTCCGTGACGGTGAGCGGCGGCCAAAGATAAACGGTCGCCCCCAGCGGGCGGGCGAACAGCCCCATCTCGAACGCCCGGCCGACGACGGCACGGGCGCGCGCCGCGCCGCCCTCCTTCTCGCCGATCTCGATCGCGGCGATCATGCCGAGCGTCCGAAGCGGCGACCCGCCCAGCGCTTCCGCGACGAGACGCATGCCCGCCTCGAGCTGCGCGGACCGCGCGGGGGTCCGTTCGACGATGCGCTCGTCGCGGTAGACGTCGAGGGCCGCCAGCGCGGCGGCGCTCGTGATCGGGTTCCCGCAGAAGGTGGTGCCGTGGAAGAAGGTGCGGGGGCGACCGCCGTCGGCCCGGAACGCGTCGTAGATCGTATCGGTCGCGAGCGTCGCGCTCATCGGCAGCGTCCCCCCCGTGAGCCCCTTGCCGATCGTCATGATGTCGGGGACGATGCCCGCGCGGTCGCAGGCGAACATCGCGCCGGTCCGGCCGAAGCCGGTCGCGATCTCGTCGGCGATCATCAGCACGCCGGATTCGTCGCAGGCGGCGCGCAACCGTCGAAGGTATTCCTCCGGATAGATCCGCATCCCGCCCGCCGCCTGGCATAGCGGCTCGACGATCACCGCCGCGCACGTGTCGCGATGGTCGCGGATCAGGTCGCCCATCGGCTCGAAGCAGTCGATCGCGCAGCTTTCGGGGCTTTTCCCGAGCGGGCAACGGTTGCAGTGCGGCGACGGCGCGCGAAGCGACGGGATGACCGCCGCCGCGAACGGGGCGTGGAACGTCTCGACGTAGCCGACGCCGATCGCCCCCATCGTGTCGCCGTGGTAGCCCTCCTCGAGCGCGATGAAGATCGTCTTTCCGCGCTCGCCCAGGTTGTGCCAGTACTGCAGCGCGATCTTGAGCGCCGCCTCGACCGCGAGCGAGCCGTCGGCCCCGAACATCGCGTGGCTCAAGCCCCCCGGGGCGATTTCCGACAGCCGCTCGGCAAGCAAGACGGCATTCGGGTGGGACATGCCGCCCAGCAGCGTGTGCTGCAGTACCGCGGCCTGCTCCCGGATCGCCGCGACGATTTTCGGGTGGCCATGCCCCAAGTTCGCGCACCACCACGAAGCGATGCCGTCGAGCAGCTCGTCCCCCTCGACGGTGGTCAGGGTGCAGCCGCGCGCGCGGTCGACGACCGGGAATCGTTCCTGTTCGAAAGACGTGATCTCGGTGTACGGATGCCAAAGATAGGCGCCATCGCGGCGTCGAAGGTCTTCGATGTTCAAGGCGAGTTCGTCTCCTCTTCGTATTCCAGGATGTCTTGGCAGCCGCCCAGCGCCGTGTCGATCGCCGCCCAGTCCGGCGACGTGCCCAAGTACGGGATCCGGGCGAGGATCTTCGTCTTCCCCGCCTCGGCGATGGTGCGGACGTTGTCCTCGTGGATGTAGCGCGACACTTCCGGGACGCGGTGCGTTTCGGTCATCACCACGCCAAGCAGGCGAAGCCCCCGGCTGCGAATCGCCTCGATCGACAGGAGCGCGTGGTTGATCGCGCCCAGCCCCCCCGGCGAGACCAGCACGACCGGCATGGCGAGGCATACCATCAGATCGGCCATCGTGCGCCCCTCGCCGATCGGAACCAGGACGCCGCCGGCGCCCTCGACGACCAAAGCGTCGTGGCGGGCCGAGAGCCACTGCGCCGCCGCGAAGATCGTCCCGGCGTCGATCAGCCGGCCGTAGAGCCGGGCGGCGAGGTGGGGGGAGCAGGCCGGCTCGAACAGGCACGGGGACATCCGCGCCCGCTCGGCGGCGTCCGGCGAAAGCCCGGCGGCGGCGAGCGACACATCGAGGTCGGGGGCGTTGAGCGTCCCGTCCTCGTCCCGCCGGGCCCCGGTCTGGACCGGCTTCATCGGGACCGCGTCGAGGCCTTGCGCCCGCAGCATCCGGAGCAGCCCGGCGGCGACGGTCGTCTTCCCCACGTCGGTGCCCGCGCCGGTGACGAACAGGCCTCGCATCATCGACACTCCTTCTGCGCAACGAGGACGTGCGCGCGATGGGTCAGCGTCACTTCGCCGGCCGCGTTGCGGGTGTGGTCCAGCGCCGCGAGCAGCCGCCGCATCCCGTGCGGGGACAGCAACGGCCGGCCGGGGACGCGGGCGCCGATCTTCCGGAACGACCGGAGCGCACCGAGCGCGTCGGGGTATGTCGCCTGCGGGGCGACCGGATCGTCGGCCAGCAGCCGGAGCCCGGCGGCGCGGACGACCGGGGCGAGCGCGGCGGCCTCGGGGAAAGCGAGCCCGGGGAAGGGAGACCCCGTCGCAGCGGCGTGTGCCGCGTCGAGCTCGGGAAATGCCCCCCGAACGAGTGTCGCGAGCGCGAGCACGCCGCCCGGCGGCAGCGCGTCCGCCCACATCCGCAGCGTCGCCGGCAGGTCGGAAAACCACTGGGCCGCGCAACTCGATGCGATCAGGTCGACGCCGTCCGGCAACGACGACGGGCACTCGGCGTCGCCCCGCCGGAACGCCGCGCGGCCGCCGCCGATCGCGTGCGACCGGCAATGCGCGATCATCCCGTCGGCGAGGTCGAGCCCCGTGAGCGACGCCGAAGGGTAGCGGGCCAGCAGCAGCTCGCTCAGCCGCCCCGTCCCGCAGCCGAGGTCCGCGATCCGGGCGGGATCGAACCCGGGGGGCAGCCGCCGCACAAGCGCGCCTGCGATGGCGGCCTGCGCCGACGCCCAGCCGTCGTAGGAGCCGGCGGCTTCCGAGAAATTGCGCGCGACGGCGGCCTTGTCGACGGCGGCCGCGATCATGCGAGCCACCGCCGAATCCGGTCGGCGACCAGCAGCGTGTGGGTCATCGGGAAAGAGTGGCCCACGCCGGGAATCGTCTCGAGCCGGATCGAAGGCCCGTACGCCGCCGCGTCCCGGGCGCTGTCGACCGGGATGACCGCATCGGCCTCCCCGTGAAGCCACAACAACGGGGAATCTAGGTGCGGTAATCCGGCGCGAAGGTCGGTGTCGGCGAGGAACGACAGGCCCGCCGCCAGCATCCCCGGCGGGATGGCCCGGGACCGGGCCACGTACCGCGCCACGAAATCGCCCGGGGGCGACGGCGCGCCGCACAACGCCACGAAATCGGCCATCACGCCATCCGGGTCGCGCGAAAGCCGCATCCGCATCGCGCGCAAGGCCCGCGGATCCGTTCCCGGGTAGCCGTCGTCCGCGGTCATCCGCGCCGTCGACGCCAGGAGGCAAGCCGGAATCTCCCCGGCGATGCCTTCCTGCAGCGTGCGCAGCAGGGCGAGGCCGCCCAGCGACCACCCGACGACCAGCGCCGGCCGCCCCGCCGCGAGGGCGGTCCGGAGCGCGCCGACGCCCGGGTCGAGGCACTTCCACCACGGGATCGGCTCAAGCCGGAACTCGGGCAGCGCGCGCGCGAGGTTGATCCACACGTCCTTCGTGGAGCCCCACCCGCCGATACAGATGATGCGGTGCGCCGGAATCAAGCGATCTCCAGCGCGCGGGCCACGTCGGCGATCGCGGCCGCGGCGTGCGCCAGGTCTTCTTCCGAATGGGCCCGCGTCACCGACAGCCGCAGCCGCGCCGTGCCGGCCGGGACCGTCGGCGGGCGGATCGCCACCGCGAGCAGGTCTTTATCGCGCAGCCTTTTCGCGAACTCGAGCGCCCGCCGGTTGTCCCCGACGTGCACGGGCAGGATCTGGGACGAGAAGGGCGGCAACCGGAGGCCGGCGTCCGACAGGAGAACGTGGAACGCGCGGGCCCGGTCGAGCAGCCCCGCCCCCAGCGCCGGCTCGGCGAGGACGATTCCGACCGCCGCCAGCGCGGCCGCGGCGACGCCGGGAGGCAGTGCCGTCGCGTAGATGAAGCTGCGCGCCCGGTTGACGAGGAAGCGACGCACCGTGGCGCTGCACGCTGCAAATCCACCGAAGCTGCCCAGCGACTTGCCCAGCGTGCCGAGCGCGAGGTCGGGCCGCGGCGCCAGGGCGTCGAGCGCGAGGCAGCAACCGCCCCCGCCCCCGAAGACGCCGATCGCGTGCGCCTCGTCGACCAGCCACATCGCGCCGTGTTCGCGGGCCGCCGCGCCGATGGCGGCCAGCGGGGCCAGGTCGCCGTCCATGCTGAAGACCGACTCGCAAACGACGAATCTCCTGCCGCGCACCGGCGTTTTCGCCAGCATCCGCCGAAGCGCCGCCGCATCGCTGTGCGGAAAACGCTTCACCGTCGCCCCCGACAGCCGGGCCCCGTCGACGAGGCTCGCGTGGTTGAGGCGGTCGGCGAAGATCACGTCGTCGCGACCGGCCAGCGCCGAGAGGATGCCGACGTTCATGGGGAATCCCCCCCCGAACACGAGCGCCGACTCGGTCCCGCAAAGCCGCGCCAGCGCCGCCTCGAGCGCCTCGTGCACCGGGAGCGTCCCGCTCATGAGGCGCGATCCGGTCGCGCCGCAACCCGAGCGCAGCGTCGCCTCCGAGGCGGCGGACTTCACGCGCGCGTCGTTCGCGAGGTCGAGATAATCGTTGGAGGAGAAGTTGAGCAGCGTCCGTCCGGCCCCGAGCGCCAACCGCCCGCCGGTTGCGGGCCAGGCGGTCGTCCCGCGCAGCAAGCCGTCCCGTTCCTGCTTTTCCAGTGCCTGTTCGATCCAGTCCATGCGCCACCATTCCCATGCGCGGCCGCTTCGCCCTGCGGCCTGTAAACCTAATAATTCCCGGGCCAGTTTACAGCGGTTCGATTGTAGCGCCAAGCCCCGCCGTTTATGATGGGGAGATGAAACGCTGCGCACCGCACGTCGCCCTCGCCCTCGTGCTGCTCCTGTCCATGCACCCGGCCGCCGCGGCGGCTCAGGAACTGGCCTTGCAGTACGGCACGACCCAGGTCGAAAAAGGCGAGGGACGCGACCGGAGCTGGCAGATCGATTTCCGCTACCGGTTCGCTACCAATTTCGCAGCCTCGGCCGCCTACCTGAACGAGGGACACGTTCCCGGCCACAAGCGCGACGGGCTTGCCGCGCAGCTCTGGGGCAGCGTTCCCCTCTTCCGCCGGGCGGTGGCGCTCGACTTCGGAGCCGGCATTTATCGCTACTCGGACACGCAGCCGCGCCCCGCCGGCAGCTATGCCGACGTGAACGACTGGGCCGGAATCTATTCCGCCTCCGCAACGTACTACCTCCGCTCGCCCTGGTTCTTCCGCTTCACCGCGAACCGGGTGAACCCCCCGCACGACGTCGATACCAACACCTACGGCCTGGGCGTCGGCTACCGGCTCTGGAACGCACCGGCGGAACCGTGCCCCCTGCCGCCCGAGTCGGCCTGCAAGCCGCCTTCGCGCACGACGGGCGACGAAGCGATGCTCTTCGCAGGCCAGTCGGTGGTCAACAGCTTCGCAGACCAGAAGGGAATCGCGGCCGGCGTCGAATTCCGGAAGGGGATCGCGGACCACGTCGATGCGAGCCTCTCCTGGATCTACGAGGGTGACCAGGACGTGATCCGCCGCAACGGCGTGGCCGGCGAGCTCTGGCTGGTCGATCTCTATATGGACCGACGGCTCGCGCTCGGGATCGGCGGGGGCGGCTACGCCTTCATCGACACGCGCAACCCGAACGGAACGCGGGGCGGCAACCCGGGCGACCTCGGAGGCATCCTGTCGCTGACCGCGGGATGGCGTTTCGCGGACCGCTGGATCACCCGCTTCAACTGGCATCGCGTGGTGAGCGGCAACAACCGCGACACCGACATCTTCGTCGGCGGCGTCGGCTATCGCTGGGAGGAGTAGCGTGCACATCCTGCTGACCCGGCCGGACAGCTACCTCGGGGTCCGGCTGATGTACCGCTTTCTTGGCGACCCCGACGTCCGTCTCCGGTTGCTGACCCGGGATGCCCGACGGATCGACGAGGAAGCGAGCGGCCGCGCCGAGATCGTCGAGGGCGATCCGCTCGATGCGGAGACGCTCGCCCGGGCCGTGAAGGGGATCGACGTCGCCTACTTCCCGACCCGCTTCCTGCGCTCCGATTTCGTGAATGCGGGCCGCAACCGCCGCTTCGCCCGCCTCTTCCGCGACGCGTGCATCGACGCGGGCGTCGGCCGGATCGTCTTCCTCGGCGTCCGCGGCCGCAAGGGGGAAGACACCGGCCACCCTTTCCGCTCGCTCGCCGAGATCGGGGAAATCCTGTCGGCGCGTCCCGAGGCGATCCGCACCGTCTGCCTGAGCAACGACTACATCCTCGGCTCCGGCAGCCTGCTCTTCGAAGCGGTGCGAGGCATGGCCCGGAACGCGCCGGTGCTGCTCGCGCCCCGGTGGATGAATGCGACGCCGGCCGTGACCGGCGTCGCGGACACGATCGAATACATGGTGCGGGCCGCGCGCCTTCCGCGCGACCGGTCGATCGTCGTCGACATCGGGCTGCCCCCGGTCAGCATCCGGGATCTCGTCTCCCGGACCGCGGAGGCGATGGGGCGCAAGCTGCGCATCCTGCCAGTCCCCGGCATCGGACGGCGCGCGTCGACGCTCCTCCTGACGCTCGCCTCCCCGCTGTCGTGGCGCCTGGCCTCCTCGCTCATCGGGACGCTGGCGCGCCAAGGGCGCGCCGAAACCGGGAGCCCCGAGGAGGATGCCCGGGCCGTCTTCCCCGAGGTCTCGCCCATTCCGGTCGACCGGGCGATCCGGCGGGCGCTGCTCGCGATCGACGAAGACCGCGTCGCCAGCCGCTGGACCGACAGCCTCGCCGGCCAGGCCCGGACCGACGCCGACGCGGCGATGGCCGGCGCGAAGTTTTGCGACGTGCGCCGCGAACGATTCGGCCCGATCCCGCCGCATCGCATCTTCCGGGCCGTCACCTCGATCGGCGGCAGCGCCGGGTGGTTCACCTTCGACATCCTGTGGCAGATCCGGGGATTCATCGACAAGCTGGCGGGCGGCTACGGCACCGCGGTCGGGCGGCGCACCGCAACGGGGCTGCGGGTGGGCGACTTCCTGGACGTCTGGCGGGTGGTCGACCTCCAGGAGGACAAGCGGCTCCTTCTTGAGGCCCAGATGAAGGTGGCGGGAAAGGCCTGGCTCGAGTTCCGGATCGAGGGCGATACGCTGGTGCAGACAGCCTGCCACGTCCCCGAAGGGATTGCCGGTCACCTGTACTGGTACTCGATGCTGCCCTTCCACGCCTTCATCTTCAGCGACATGATCCGGAGCATCGTCCGCCGCGCCACGGAAATGGAATGACCCTTCGGGCAGCAGGAATAACGGTTCGGGAAGAAGGGTTCGTCAGGCCCCGCCGTCGAGCGTCCGGCGCACCAGCGTCCCCAGCTCCTTGCGCGAGAACGGCTTCTGGAGGAAGGTCACGCCCGCTTCCAGCACCCCCCGCTGGCCGATGACGTTCGCCGTGTACCCCGACATGAAGATGCACTTGAGTCCGGGGCGGAAGCCGATGATCGCGTCGTGCAGCTTCCAGCCGTCCATGCCGGGCATCACGACGTCGGTGAGCAGCAGGTCGATCGCCGTCCCGGGAGAAGAGGCCAGCGAGATGGCCTGCTCGGGGCTGCCGGCCGCCAACACCCGGTAGCCGAGCGATTCGAGCATCCGGGTCGCCATGGTCAGGTTGGCCGTCTCGTCCTCGCAAACCAGGATCGTCTCCGTGCCCCCCGAGACCGGAACCGGCGCGTCGCCACTCCCTGCGGCGGCGTCCTCCCCGGCCACCCGCGGCAGGTAGATCCGGAAGGTCGTCCCGGCCCCGGGCTCGCTGTAGACGTTGATCGCCCCGCCGTTCTGCTTGACGATCCCGTAGACCGTCGCCAGCCCGAGCCCCGTCCCCTTCCCGGGGCCCTTCGTCGTGAAGAACGGGTCGAAGATGCTTTGCAGCTTGTCGCGCGCGATCCCGTGGCCGTCGTCGCTGACCGAGAGAAGGACGTAGTCGCCCGGCACGAAGCCCGGATGCCCGCTGCAGTAAGCGGCGTCGAGCGTGGCGTTGGCGGTCTCGATCGTCACCCGCCCTGCGCCCGTGATGGCATCCCGCGCGTTGGTCGCCAGGTTGGTCAGGATCTGGTCGACCTGCGACGGGTCGATCTTCACCTTCCCGATGTTCCGACCCGGGTTCCAGGACAGGTCGATGTTTTCGCCGATGAGCCGGCGGATCATCTTGAGCACCGACTCAAGGCCCTCGTTGAGGTCGATCACCTTCGGGGCGATCGTCTGCTTCCGCGCGAAGGCCAGCAGTTGCCGCGTCACGTCGGCCGACCGCTCCGCCGCCTTGCCGATCTCCTCAAGATTTTCATGCAGGGTGCTTCCCGGCGCGACCTGGTCCATCGCCAGCTCGGTGCGCCCGATGATGACGCCCAGCATGTTGTTGAAATCGTGGGCCACGCCGCCGGCGAGCGTCCCGATGGCCTCCATCTTCTGCGACTGGACCAGCCGGGCCTGGAGCTGCCGGGTCTCCTCCTCGCTCTTTTCCGCGAGCCGTTGCGCCCGAACCAGGAAAAAGCAGAAGCCGGCGACGAACAGGGTGAACAGGGCGGCGGCGACCGCATTCAGCCGCAGGCGGTGCGTCCACCCGGACAACGCGTCGGACTTGACGGTCGAGATGATCACGACCAGCGGATAGTCGGGCATCGTCCTGTAACTCGCCATCCGCGTCGTCCCGTCCCGGATAGTGACGACCTCGTAGTGGCCGATCGGATTTTTGGCCGCCTCCCGGAAGACCGGGCTGTACCCGCTGATGTCGTCCCCGACAAGTCTTTCGGTCGGGGCGATGCGGACGCGCACGATGTGGTCGTTTCCGGCGATCAGCCCGCTGCGCTCCTCGCCGAGACGAAGGCTGCCATAAACCTTGCTGAAGTAGAAGGGGTCGAGGCCGATCATGACGGTTCCGCCGAAGGAACCGTCCGGCCGGGAGATCCGGCGGCTGAGGAAGAAAGTCCAGCCGCCCGTCGACCGGCTCAGCACCGGCTTGCCGATATGGAGCCCGGCGCCGCGGCCTGCGCGCTGGACCGTAAAATGCTCGCGGTCGCGGATGTTGACCGGGGACTTCAGCGGGACGGCACTGTAGATGATGTCGCCTTCCGGACCCGCGACGGAGAGCTGGACGGCCTGGAGGTCGTCCTTCGTCAGCCGGATGAAATTCCGCATCCCCGGGGATACGATGCCGCCCTTCTCGAACTCGTCTTTCAAGTAGAGGAGCGCGGTATCGGCGGTCCGGATGACCCGGCGGGCGTGCTCCTCGAACGCGACGGCGACGAAGGCGTTTTCATTGCGGACGCGCGCCATCTCCCGGTCGCGGTCGAGACGGGAGACCACGGCGAATCCCGTCCATCCGCCGATGACCAGCAGCAGTCCGAAGATGATCGTGAAGCGTGTCGCGGCGTTGCCCATGATCCTCCCGCCAGGATGTGCCAACACTGACGAGGATTATACCGGTTTCTGCCGGGGCGGCTTGATCCGTGCAAGAATAGGTCATGGCGACGGATGCTTCCACAGCGCGCGACAGCCGCGATCGTGAGGACGCGCAGCCGCTGCGCGCGCTCGCGAACCAGGCCTTTTCGCGCGCCGCCGGCGCGCCGCTCGTCGAAGGAAACGTCCGGCTGCTCAAGGATGCCCGCGAGAACTATCCGGCGTGGCTCGACGCCATCGCCGCGGCCCGCGATCACATCCACTTCGAAAGCTACATCATCCATGCGGACGACGTCGGGAATCGGTTTGCCGACGCGCTGATCGCGAAGGCGCGCGAGGGCGTGCGCGTCCGGCTCGTCTACGACTGGATGGGCGGGCTCGGCAACGCCTCGCGCCGGTTCTGGGACCGGATGCGGGCAGGCGGCGTCGAAGTGCGTTGCTACAATCCGCCCCGTCTTGACAGCCCGCTCGGCTGGCTCTCGCGCGACCATCGCAAGATGATCGCGATCGACGGGCAGGTCGGATTCATCACGGGCTTGTGCGTCGGACAGATGTGGGAAGGCATTCCCGAAAAGCATATCGACCCGTGGCGGGACACCGGCATCTCGGTCCGCGGGGCCGCCGTCGCGGACATCGAGCGCGCGTTTGCACAGGTCTGGGACATGACCGGCAAGCCGATGCCCTTGCAGGAAGCGGACGGCACCGACGCCGCGGCCGGGGGCGGCGACATGCGCCTGCGCGTGGTCGCAACCGTGCCCGCGACGGCGGGAATGTTCCGCGTGGACCAGCTCATCGCCGCGCTCGCCCGGGAGCGGATCTGGCTGACGGATGCGTACTTCGCCGGGACGACCACCTACGTGCAGGCGTTGCGGGCGGCGGCGATGGACGGCGTCGACGTGCGGCTGCTGGTCCCGGGCGGAAGCGATATCCCCATCCTCAAGCCGTTGTCCCGGGCGGGCTACCGGCCGCTCCTGGAGGCGGGGGTCCGGATCTTCGAATGGAACGGGTCGATGCTGCACGCGAAGACCGCCGTCGCCGACGGGCGCTGGGCGCGCGTCGGGTCGACGAACCTCAACCTCGCCAGCTGGTTCGGCAACTGCGAGCTGGACGCAGTGGTCGAGGACGAGGGATTCGGGCAGGCGATGGAGGCGATGTACGTCGAGGACCTGTCGAACGCGACCGAGCTGGTGCTGGATGCGAAGCAAAAAGTGCGCGCGCCGGGCGAGCCGAGGCGGCGGCGGGCGCCGCTGGCCGTCGGCAGCGGGGGCGGAGGCCGGGCGGCCGCCAGCGCGATCCGCTTCGGCAACGCCCTGGGCGCGGCCTTCACGGGCCGGCGGGTGATCGAGCCGGTGGAGGCGCGCATGACGGTCACGGCCGGCGCGGCGTTCCTGCTGCTCGCCCTCCTCTTCGGCTTCTTCCCGCGCGGTCTTGCGTACCCGCTGCTGGCGCTGTTCGTCTGGTTCGGCATCGCGCTGCTTTACCGGGGCTACCGGTTGCGCCGCAGCAGGAAGCGGAAAACAGGATAACTGCCGAATCATGCCGTCGGTCAACCTCAGGAAGGCCGACAGATGGGCGGATTCCAGTAAAGTTTCCGGCGTTTTTTGTCGATAACCCTTGGGAGTTATTTCCCAAATGGAGGAGACTAAATGCCGGGATCGACCCGATCGCTGTACGTGGGTGTCATGCTGCTTGGAGCCCTGCTCTACCAGGGATGTCATTGGGGTGGGAAATCGACGTCCGCCCCCAACCCGGCGACGCCCTTCGCAGTCCTCGCGATGAACAATGGGGCAGGGGCCGAGCCCTATCTCCTGAAAGACAATGTCGCGACGCTCCTCAAGGCGATCTACCCGGGCTCGGGTTCCTCTCCCTGGGGGTTCACCGCCTGCAACGGCAAGATCTATTTCCAGGCCACCGACATCACCGGCGCGGTCGGGATCTGGGTCACCGACGGCACCACGGACGGCACCACCTTCATCAAGCACATCGATCTGCCCCCGCTCGGGTCGATCGTGCCCCAGTTCACCGCCTGCAACGGCAAGATCTATTTCCAGGCCACCGACGGGACGAACGGCTACGAACTCTGGGTCACCGACGGCACCGCGAACGGCACCGCCATGCTCAAGGACATCAACCCGGGCACGGGCGATTCTTCTCCGGGGGAGTTCGCCGTTTACAATGACAAGCTCTATTTCAGCGCCTCCGACGGCACCAACGGGAGTGAGCTCTGGGTGACCGACGGAACCGCGACGGGCACCACCCTTCTCAAGGACATCAACCCGGGCACGAGCGACGCTTATCCCTACGGGTTCACCGGTTACAACGGCAAACTCTATTTCAATGCCTATGACGGCAACAGCTTCGGACTCTGGGTCACCGACGGCACCGTGGCGGGCACGACCATGGTCAAGGACATCAGGGCCACTGAGCTCACTCTCTACAACGGCAAGCTCTATTTCAATGCCAACGGAGGCGAACTCTGGGTCACCGACGGCACCGCGAACGGCACCGCCCTGGTCAAATACATCAACTCGGCCGCGGGGGGGGGCTTTCCCTGGCGGTTCGTCGTTTACAACGGAAAGCTCTATTTCTCGGCCACGGGCCAACCTCTCAACGGCGAACTCTGGGTCACCGACGGCACCGCGGCGGGCACCTCCATGCTGACGGACATCCACCCGGGTGATGGCGCCTACGATCCGGGGTTCACCGTCAACAACAGCAAGCTCTATTTCCAGGCCACGGATCCCACTTCCCCGTCCCTCCAACTCTGGGCCACCGACGGCACCGTGGCCGGCACCACCAAGCTGACAGACTCCGGCGTGGTCTCGTATGTCTCCTATTCGCTCCAGTACGAAGCCCGCAAGTGGCAAAATGCCTACGTATCGGGGGAGCTCGCCAACCTCCCGTTTGGAGCGGCCACGCCTTCCCAAGGATCAATCCTCTGGACCTCCGACGGCACGGCGGCCGGAACGGGAATCTGGGGCGCGGGAACCTACACCTTCTTCGAGTACTACTGGTGACCCGGTAGCGCCGATGTTTCCCCGTCTTTGAAACCTGCATGACTCGACGGAACGCGAGAGGGCTGCCTTCCAGAACAGGAAAGCAGCCCTCTCGTCTTTGGCCTTCCGGTAATATCGCCACCCAGGCCGACCTTGCTCGTCGGGCAGGATTCTCCCGCGCCGGGTAACCCGGGTCTTGGGCATGCTGGATCATGACAGACCCGGATGGAACCGGAGTGTTCTGCGTCAAGCTCCGCCGATCTTTTCGCTATTCGTCCTGATCCAATCGGCCAATGCTTTTTCCGACATCGATCCAACCGCAAGCCGCACCATTGCATCGACCGCGTCGACTTCCGTGGCGACCAGCTGCCATCCGTTCATTTCGAGGAAGATGAATCCCGTCATCAGCGCGACGCGCTTGTTCCCGTCGATAAACGGGTGGTTCCGCGCGATCGCACTTCCGTATGCCGCCGCCAGTTCGACGATCCCGGACGCCTCGCCGTAAACGCGCCGGTTCCGAGGGCTCGCCAAGGCCGAAATCAGCAGACCGGGATCGCGCATGCCGGGAACCCCGCCGTGCTCGGCGATCAGTTCCCCGTGCACGGCGCGAACCGCTGCTTCAGGGACCCAGCGAATCCGGCGCTTCACTTCGAAAGGGCCCTGAGCGCGTTACGATACTTCTTTCGCCCGTGTTCGAACGCCTTCATCGCGTCAGCGAACTCCGGGTCGAACGGGGAAAGCTGTATCCCGTCGGGCGTCTCGGTCACAGCCAACGTGTCCCCCGGCTGAACCCGAAGCCTTGCGGCTACCTCCGCGGGAAAGATGGCTCCCACCGAGTTCCCGATCTTCCGGATCTTCACCGTAACCATGCCATCGCCTCACCCGCGCATCGGAGCCATGACAAGAAAAGGCCCGCGCAGGAAATCCTGTGCGGGCCTTGGAATTTCTGGCTCCCTGGGCGGGTTTCGAACCTGCAACAACCCGGTTAACAGCCGGGTGCTCTGCCGTTGAGCTACCAGGGAACGTTAAAAAGACAGACAAAAAATATAACCCCCGGTCACCCGCCCGTCAAGCAGATAACACGCCCGCGATGCGAAGGATTCCGGGCATCCACCAAACCGCTACCGGCTGAATGCTTATCGCGGGCCGAACCGCTCGCGCAGCGGCGGGCCGAACAGCCGCCAGAAGTAGTCGTCGCGCGTGCGCAGGTACGCCTTGCCCGCCCCCGCCATGTTCTCCCCCGCCAGATGCCCCTGCGCCATCGCGCTGCGCCAGCCGAAATTGAAGCGGCTCTCGTGCGTCGTCTTGTCGTAGAGCTCGGCGCAATCGCCCGCCGCGAAGATGCCCGGCAGGTTGGTCCGCAGCGCGTCGTCGACCAGTACGCCGATGCCCGATTCGACGCCGCTGCCGCGCAGGAACGCCGTGTTCGGGTGGCGCTCGGTGGCGATCACGACCATCGATACGACGACCGGGTCGCCGCCCCGGCTCGGCGTGAGGCGCAGACCGTCGCCCTCCGCGTGCGCCTCGCCGATTCCCGCCCCGTCCAGCACCACGATGCCCGCGGCGCGGGCCGCCGCCAGCACCTCCGCGTCGACCTTGCCCCCTTCGGGATTGCCGAAGCGCGGCTCGCCCGGCTTCATCCAGACGATCGACCGCCCCGCCTTGCGCAGGGAGAGCGCCGTCACCGCCGCCAGGAAGCCGGGGCCGAGCACGGCGACGACGCCCGACGCCGTCGCGCGGTCCCGGATGCGCAGCGCGTTGCCGAGGGAGTCCAGCGCGACGACCTGCGCCTTGAACCCCCGGAGCTTGTGCGGGATCGCCGGCCGGCCGCCGGTCGCGATCAGCAGCGCGTCGTACCGCTCGGTCGTCCCGTCGGAAAATTCCACGGTGCGGGCGCGCGGGTCGAGATGCGTCGCTTTCGCGCAAAGCCGCATCGCGATGCCCTGCTCGGCCAGGTCGGCGGCCTGCGGGTTGACGAGCGTTTCGGGCAGCCGTTCGCCGGAGATCACGTCGGTCAGCAGCGGCCGCAGGTACGGCGCCGCCGCCTCGTCGCCGACGACCAGGATCTCCGCCCCGGCGTCTCGCCCACGGATCGCCTTAGCCGCCGCGATGCCCGCGGGGCCGTTCCCAAGGATCAAGCAGCGCATCGCGTGTCCCCCTTTTGCATTCCGGATCCGGTCACATCCATTTTTTCCGCCTGAAAAACCAGATCATGCCCGCCGTCGCGACCGCCATCAGCAGCAGCACCGCCGGATATCCGTAGCGCCATCCCAGCTCGGGCAGGTTGTACGGCGAGGTCCGGTCGAAATTCATTCCGTAAAGCCCGACCACGAACGACAGCGGCATGAAGATCGTTGCGATGATGGTGAGCACTTTCATGATCTCGTTCATCCGGTTGGACACCGAGGTCATGTATTCGTCGACCAGGCTCGAGGCCACCTCGCGGTAGGTTTCGACCATGTCGAGCACCTGCACCGTGTGGTCGTAGCAGTCGCGCAGGTAGGTCTTCGTCCCCGGGGCGATCAGCCCCGACTCGTCGCGGATCAACTCGTTTATCGCATCGCGGGCGGGCCAGGAGGCGTGGCGCACGTCGAGCAGCAGCCGCTTCAGGTTCCGGATCTCGCGGAACGTGTCGGGCACCGGCTCGGCGAGCACCTTGTCCTCGAGGAGGTCGACGAGATCCCCGATCTTCTCGAGCGCGGGGAAAAAGGAGTCGATGACCGCGTCGCAAAGCGCGTAGGCCAGGAGATCGGCGCCGCTGGAACGGATCGCTCCCGCCGCCTTGCGAAGCCGCTCGCGCACCGGCTCGAACGCGTCGCCCGGGCGCTCCTGGAAGGTGACCACGACGCCGGGCGCCAGGAACATGCTGACCTGCTCGGGCGGCTCCGGGTAGCGGAACTCGCGGAGCACGATCAGCCGATGCCCCTCGTAGCTGTCGACTTTCGGGCGCTGCGGCACGTTGAGGACGTCCTCGAGCGCGAGGCGATGAAAATGGAACCGGTCGCCGATCGCCTGGACGACGGCCGGGTCGCCCAGCCCGCAGACATCGATCCACAGGACGCCGTTCCCGGGCGGGGCGAGGGTCGCCACCTCCGAAACGGGCAGCGTCCATTCGCGATAGTCGTGCTCGTCGTAGGCGATCGCGGACAGCGAGACCGGGCACAGCGCTGCCTCGGCGTGCGCCGTCAGCGTTCCCGGCATGGTGCCGGGCTTCTGCCATCGTTTCCTGCGCCTGTGGGCCAATCTTTTTGCTTTCGCCTCCCGCGCTTCCCGCAACGGTTCTTCCGGATACTTTACCGCAGATGACCTCGGAAGAGGGCGGCCCGCCCGCTCACTTTTCCCGCATGTTGGCGATCTCCCGGTCGAGCGCCCGTATCTCGACGGCGAGCGCGTCGCGGTCGGCCTGGAGCTTGCGTTTGTCGCGCACGCCCCGGTCGACGAACGTTCGGCTGTCGCGCTTGCGATCCTGCGCATAACGCAGCGAGTTGCGCTCGGAGGCGATGCCGGCGTTGACCGACGTGATCTGGCTGGTCAGCCGGTCGTAACCGGCGCGGTCCTTGCGCGGCAAGGCATCGCGTTGCGCCTGCAGCTCGTTGCGCTGGTCGGTAAGGTCGTCGATGCGCTGCTGGGACCGGGCGATGTCCTGGTCGGCGCTGTCGTCACGCCATTGGGCCCGGTCGGTCTCGTCGGCGAGGCCGCGATCGGCGTCCACGATCCAGCCGTCGATCTTATCCTTCTGCGCCACGAGACGCGCCCGGCGGGCCAGCAGGTCGTCCAGCTTCTTCCCGGTTTCGGCCCGCTTCACCTCGGCCTGCTCCCGACGCAACGTCTTCTGCTGCTCGGCGGCCATCTTCCGCATCAGCCTGTGGGTGGTCTTGTCGGCCTTGAGCGGCTGGATGGCCATCCCGGTTCGGATCGCATCGTAATCGTCGGGGGCCAGAGGAGCGCTCCAGAACCGCAGCGGAAAGATCTCGACTGGAAAGACAGGGATCGTGTGTTCGGCGTCGATCACCACCTCGAAATCGCTCTCGGGCGTGACGCCGTTGTCGGCACCGATAGAGATGGAGACCGAGCGCGCATCATCGTTCTTCAAGTCGACGGTTAGTCCCGCCGCGAATGCGCCGGATGCGAAAAACAGGATCGCCGCGGCCGGGATCAGGGCGGCGATGTGAAGTCGGTTCATGGCTTTTCCTCCTGCCTGGAACGAAGAATGCTTATATAATAAGAATAAACCCGCCAGGCGGTTGATCGTTCCCCGAAAGGATATGTTGTGGCCACGCAAGAATTCATCCCTAAATGGGTTGCATGGGAAACCACCCAGCGCTGCAACCTGCGCTGCGTCCATTGCCGATGCTCCTCCGACATGACCTCCTCCGAAGGCGATTTCACCACCGAAGAGGGCAAGAAGCTGCTGAAGGAGATCGCCGACTTCTCCAAGCCGGTCGTCGTGCTCTCCGGCGGCGAGCCGCTGATCCGCAAGGACATCTTCGAGCTGGCGTCGTACGGCACGTCGCTCGGGCTGCGGATGTGCATGGCGTCCAACGGCGCCCTCGTCACCGACGAGATCTGCGAGAAGATGAAGGCGTCCGAGATCAAGATGGTGTCGCTCTCGCTCGACGGCTCCACGCCCGAGCTGCACGACAACTTCCGCCAGTGCCCCGGCGCCTTCGCGGGCGTCGTCAACGCGGCCGAGAAATTCCGCAAGCACGGCATCAAGTTCCTGATCAACTCGTCGTTCACCAAGCGCAACCAGCATGACATCGCCGCCACGTTCAAGATGGCCAAGTCGCTGGGCGCCACTGCATGGTACATGTTCATGATCGTTCCGACCGGCCGCGGCGAGGAGATCATGTCCGAGCTGATCTCCAAGGACGACTACGAGGAGATCCTCGAGTGGCACTACCAGCAGGAGAAGCTCGAGGACGAGATCCTCATGCGCCCCACCTGTGCGCCCCACTACTACCGGGTGGTGCCGCAGCGCGCCAAGGCCGAAGGGGTCAAGTTCGAGCGGCGCTCGCTCACCTTCTCGACCGGCGGCGGCAAGGGCTGCATCGCGGCCCAGACCATCTGCCTGATCGACTGCTTCGGTAACGTCAAGCCCTGTTCTTACTTCCACCGGTCGGCGGGCAACGTCAAGACCACGCCGTTCCGAGAGATCTGGGAAAACTCCGAGATCTTCAAGGAGCTGCGCGACTTCAAGGCCTACAAGGGCAAGTGCGGCGAGTGCGAGTACCTCAACGTCTGCGGCGGATGCCGCGCCCGGGCCGACGCCGTCACGGGTGATTACATGGAAGAGGAACCGTTCTGCAACTACGTGCCGATCAAGACGCGCAAGCGGCTCGAGGCCGAGGGGAAATAACCCCGCCGAATCGCCTGATAAAGATCCGATGACAACCTATAGATCCGGAGAGATGACGACGATGAGCGACTACCGTTTCCTGAAGGCCTGCCGGCGCGAGCCGGTCGACATGACCCCCGTGTGGCTGATGCGCCAGGCCGGACGCTACCTGCCCGACTACATGAAGGTCCGCTCGAAGGTGTCGTTCCTCGAGCTGTGCAAGACGCCCGAGCTGGCCGCCGAGGTGTCGATCCAGCCGGTCGACGTCCTGAAGGTCGACGCCGCCATCCTCTTCTCCGACATCCTGACGCCGATCGAACCGATGGGGCTCAAGCTCGATTTCGTCCCGGGCCCGGTCTTCGAGCATCCCGTGCGCACCATGGCCGACGTCGATGCGCTGATCGTCCCCGACCCCGAGGAAGGCGTGCCCTACGTGATGGAGACGATCAAGATGCTGCGGCGGGCGCTTGAAGGCCGTGTGCCGCTCATCGGCTTCGGCGGAGCGCCCTTCACGCTCGCCTGCTACATGGTCGAGGGGAAGGGCTCCAAGGATTTCGCCTGGATCAAGAAGATGATGTACGCAGCCCCCGACGTCTACGCGGCGCTGATGGACAAGATCACCGCGATGGACACGCGCTACCTCAACGCTCAGATCAAGGCGGGCGCACAGGCCATCCAGATCTTCGATACGTGGGGCGGCGTCCTCTCCCCGTCCGACTACGCGCACTTCGTGCTGCCCTACACGCAGCGGCTGATCGGCGGGCTCGAGGCCAAGGACGTCCCCGTCATCCACTTCGTCAAGGGCGCCGGCACGATGCTCGACATCGTGGCGCAGGCGGGCGGCGACGTCATGGGGCTCGACTGGCACATCAACCTGGGCAAGGCGCGCGACATCCTTGGCGACAAGATGGCCGTGCAGGGCAACCTCGACCCGACGGTGCTCTTCGCGCCGAAGCCGGTCATCGAGCGGGAGGTGCGGCGCGTCCTCGACGAGAACGCCGGGCGCCCGGGCCACATCTTCAACCTCGGGCACGGCATCCTGCCGACGGTTCCGCCCGAAAATGCCATCGCCATGGTCGAAGCGGTGCACGCCCTCAGCAGTTGACCGACACCGCGGTACGCAAGAAGACCGGCGTCGTCCTCCTCAACATGGGGGGGCCGGACACGCTGTCCGCCGTCCGCCCCTTCCTCGCGAACCTGTTTTCCGACAAGGAGCTGATTCGGCTTCCCGCGGCCTTCCTCACCCAGCCGATCTTCGCCTGGCTCGTGTCGGGCTTCCGGGCGCGCCACGTCCGTAAATATTACGCCGACATCGGCGGCGGCTCCCCCATCGCCCGGATCACCGGAGATCAGGCGCGCGCGCTCGAGGCCGCCCTCGCCGCCGGCTCTGCCGGCGACCGCGACTTCCGGGTCTACGCGGGGATGCGCTACTGGCACCCGCTGGCGAAGCACGCGGTGCTTCAGATGATGGGGGACGGGATCACCGAGGTCGTCGCGCTGCCGCTCTACCCGCACTACTGCGCCGCCACGACCGGCTCCAGTCTCAACGACCTCAAGCGCTGGATGCGCTGGGCGGGATTCTCCGTACCGCTCCGGGAGATCCGCTCCTACCCCGACCATCCCGGGTACGTCGCCGCGATGGCGGGAAAGATCACCGAGGCGATCCGCGGGGTCCCAACCGACGGGATGCACCTTCTTTTCAGCGCCCACGGCGTCCCGCAGGCGTTCATCGACGGGGGCGACCCTTACGAGGCCGAGATCAGGCGATGCGTATCCGCCATCGGCACCTGGTTCCCGGGCATCCCGCGCTCGATCTCGTTCCAGAGTCGGGCGGGACGCGCGGTCTGGCTCGGCCCCGACACGATCGACGAAACGAAGCGGTTGGCGGCGGCGGGCGTCAAGACGCTGGTGGTCGTGCCGGTCAGCTTCGTCTCCGAGCACATCGAGACGCTGCACGAGCTCGACATCCGCCTCCGGGCCGACGCGGAAGCCGCCGGCATCGCCCGCTTCATCCGCACCCCCACGCTCGGCGATGACCCGGCGTTCATCGCCGTCCTTCGTGATATCGTCTTTCGGGAAATTCAGGGGAGGTAACGCTCATGCCGCGCATCGCTATCGTCGGGGCCGGAATCTCGGGCCTTTGCACCGCCCATTATCTCGTCCGGGAGCTGTCGGCCGCCAAGCGCGACGCCGAGATCCTCATCCTCGAAACGGAGGATGTCCCCGGCGGCAAGATGCGCACGGTCCGGCAGGACGGCTTCAACATGGAATGGGGCCCCAACGGATTCCTGACCAACAAGCCGTATTCGCTCGAGCTCGTCCGCGAGTTGGGTGCCGAAGACCGGCTGGCGCGTTCCTCCGACCTGGCGCGCAAGCGCTTCATCTTCTCGGGCGGCATGCTCCACCGCCTGCCCGAATCGCCCGGCGCCTTCCTCAAGTCGAAGCTGATGACGACCGGCGGCAAGCTGCGCATCTGCATGGAACCGTTCGCCAAGCCGCCCTCCCGGATGATCGAGGACGAGACGCTGGGCGATTTCGCCCGGCGGCGCCTGGGTCCCGAGGCGCTCGAGAAGCTGCTCGACCCGATGGTCACCGGCATCTTCTGCGGCGACCCCGAGCGAATGTCGCTCAAAAGCTGCTTTCCCACGATCCACGACATGGAGATGAAGTACGGAAGCCTCGTCAAGGGGATGCTCGCGATCCGGCAGGAGAAGCGGCGCAAGGGCGTGAAGCAGGTGATGTCGGCCGGCCCCGGCGGCGTCCTCACCTCGTTCGACGAAGGGGTGCAGGTGCTGGTCGACCTCCTGTCCGCCGAGCTGGCCGAAGGGCTGCACACCGGCGTGTCGGTCGACCGGATCGAGCGCAAAGACGGCCGCTTCCGGATCTCGGTGACCGAGCGCGGCAAGCAGGACGAGATCCTGGCCGACGCGGTGGTCGTCTCGACGCCGGCTTACGCGGCGAGCGCGCAGCTCTCCCGGCTCGACCCCTCGATGGCGGACGCCCTCGCCTCCATTCCCTACGCGCCCGTCTCGGTAGTCGCGATCGGCTACGACAAGGCCACGCTCGAGAACCCGCTCGACGGCTTCGGCTTCCTCATCCCGCGCAAGGAACAGCGCAAGATCCTGGGCGCGCTGTGGGACTCGAGCGTGTTTCCCAACCGCGCACCGCAGGGCAAGGCGCTGATCCGCGCCATGGTGGGCGGCGCCCGCGCTCCCGAGCTGGCGTCGATCCCGGCCGCCGAACTGGTCCGGATCGTCCGCCAGGAGTTCCGCGACATCATGGGGATCGGGGCCGAGCCGGTGCTGGGGCGCGTCTTCTTCCACGAGAAGGGGATCCCGCAATACTTCGTCGGCCACGCCCGGCTGCTCGACCGGATTGACGCGGCGCTCGCGGCTTTCCCGGGGCTCTATCTCAACAGCAACGCCTACCGAGGCGTCTCGCTCAACGACTGCGTCCTGCAGTCGCGCCTCGCCGCGCAACGGCTTTGCAAGGAGCTGGTGTAAAGTCGTGTCCCTCGATCAACTTCGGGGGTATTAGCGCCGCAGCCGCTTGAACTGCATCCGGTGCGGCTGGTCGGCCGCGACGCCGAGCCGCTTCTTGCGGTCTTCCTCGTAATCCTGGAAATTCCCCTCGAACCACACCACCGAGCCGTCGTCCTCGAACGCCAGCATGTGCGTCGCGATCCGGTCGAGGAACCAGCGGTCGTGCGACACGACCACCGCGCAGCCCGCGAAGTCGACCAGCGCCTCCTCGAGCGAGCGGAGCGTGTCGACGTCGAGGTCGTTGGTCGGCTCGTCGAGCAGGATCAGGTTGCCGCCGGTCTTGAGCAGCTTCGCCAGGTGTACCCGGTTCCGCTCCCCGCCCGAGAGGTCGCCCACCCGCTTCTGCTGGTCGGAGCCCTTGAAGTTGAACGCGGCGCAATACGCGCGCGACGCCACCTTGCGCTTGCCCAGCTCGATCGTGTCGGCCCCTCCCGAGATCTCCTCGTGGACCGTCTTCGACGGGTTGAGCGCATCACGCGACTGGTCGACGTAGGCGATCTGCACGGTCGGGCCGATCTTGATCGTGCCGGAATCCGCCGTCTCGAGCCCCGTCAGCATCCGCAACAGCGTCGACTTCCCCGCCCCGTTGGGCCCGATGACGCCGACGATGCCGCCCGGCGGAAGCCGGAAGCCCAGGTTGTCGAAGATGACCCGGTCGCCGAACGCCTTCGACAGCCCCTCGGCCTCGATGACCAGGTCGCCCAGCCGCGGCCCCGGCGGGATGACGATCGAACCCGCCTCGTACTTGTCGAGCTGCTCCTCGTTCAAGAGCTTCTCGTACTGGTTAATGCGCGCCTGCCCCTTGGCGTGGCGCGCCTTGGTCCCCATCCGGATCCACTCGAGCTCGCGCGCGAGCGTCTTGCGCCGGGTGACCGCGGACTTCTCTTCCTGGGCGAGCCGCTCTTCCTTCTGCTCGAGCCACGAGGAGTAGTTGCCCTCCCAAGGGATGCCGCGCCCCCGGTCGAGTTCGAGGATCCAGCCGGCCGCGTTGTCGAGGAAGTAGCGGTCGTGCGTGACGGCGACCACGGTGCCGGGATATTCGACGAGAAACCGTTCGAGCCAGGCGACCGACTCGGCGTCGAGATGGTTGGTCGGCTCGTCGAGCAGCAGGATGTCGGGATGCTGGAGCAGCAGCCGGCACAGCGCCACGCGGCGTTTCTCGCCGCCCGATAGCGGCCCTACGATCGCGTCGGCAGGCGGCAGGCGCAGCGCGTCCATCGCGATCTCGAGACGGCGGTCGAGCTCCCAGGCGTCGGCCGCGTCGATCGCGTCCTGCAGCTTCCCCTGCTCGGCGAGCAGCTTCTCCATCTCGTCGTCGCCCATCGGGTCGGCGAACTTCTGGCTGATCTCCTCGAAGCGGTCGAGCAGCGCGCGCGTTTCGGCCACGCCCTCCTCGACGCACTGCTGGACGGTCTTTTCCGGATCGAGCTGCGGCTCCTGCGGCAGGAAGCCTACCGAGATGCCGGGCGCAGGCGCTGCCTCGCCCAGGAATTCCTTGTCCACCCCCGCCATGATCCTGAGCAGCGTCGACTTGCCCGCGCCGTTGAGGCCCAGGACGCCGATCTTCGCGCCGGGGTAGAACGAGAGCCAGATATCCTCGAGGATCATCCGCTTGGGCGGGACCACCTTGCCTAGCGCCTTCATCGTGTACACGTACTGGACGGCCATATCGAAAACTCCTTCGGGAGATGGATTACGGGAGAGAAACTATACCATCACCGGTAATGCCGGTACGTGTTGACCGCGGTCAGGCAGAGCGCGAGCCAGGCGACACCGGCGGCGATCGCGCCAAGAACGTCGCTCAGGTAGTGGGCGCCCAGGTACATCCGGCTGAAGGCGACCAGGAGCACCAGCACGATCGCGACGAGGACGGACCGGATGCGCCAGCGCCAGCTCCGCAGCGACGCGGCGGCAAAGGCGGCCAGCAGCCCGAACAGCAAGGTGGCCGCCATCGTGTGCCCGCTCGGGAAACTGTAGCCGGAGAAGATCTGGACGGGATCCTCGAAGACGGGACGGCTGCGGTGGAAGGCCGTCTTCAGCAGGAGGTCGAGGAGCATCCCGCCGGGCAGCACGATCACCAGCGCCAGCAGCCGAATCCAGCGGCGACGCCACAGAAGGACCAGTGCCGCGATCGTGGCGATGCCGGACACGCCGGCCGGCGATGCGAGGGCGGTGACCCCCTTCATCAACAGGAGCAGGTCCGGCGTGGTGCGCGCGTGGAGCCACAGGGCGACGCTCTGATCGACGACGGTCAGCGGGTCGCCTTCCACGACGTCCTCGGCGATGCCGCCGAACAGCCAGGAGGCCGCGACGAGTAGCAGCACGCCTAGCGTCAGCTCGAGCCCCATGAAGCCCTCCGGCGAGAAGCGCGACCGCAGGAACGCCAACTGGGGCTCAAAGCGACGACGCAAGGCGACCGTTTTGGGGTGATCGACCAACGCCCGCCAGCGGCGGGTAACATCGTCCTCGTGCCGCAACAGCCAGCGCCAGCCCCATTCCAGCGCGATCGCAAGGAGGATGGCACCGCCCACGATCTCCCCGGCGCGCCCGGCCCATTTCGCCACCACCCGCCAACTGGCGCCCGCCAGGGTGCCAAGTGCAACAAACGCCGCCGCCCAGGCGACGCACCCCGCCGCATTGAAGAGGAGGAAGCGCCGATAACGCATGCGGGACGCCCCCGCGAAGAAGGGCATCAGCGCCCGCATCAGATGGGTGAAGTGGCTGACGAACACGGCCTTCCCGCCGTGACGACCGATGAAGCCGCTGACGCGGTCCAGCTGCGCCTGCCGGATACCGAGCCATCGTCCGTGCCGCAGCAGCCAGTCGAGCCCCAGCGTCCGCCCCAGCTCGTAGCCGACGCTGTCACCGACGATGGCGGCCAGCGAGATCACGGCGACGAGCAGGACGGGATCGTAGACCCCCTGCCCGGCGAGGAACCCTCCGAAGAGCACCAAGCTCTCCCCCGGCATGAATAGCCCCACGATGGCTTGGCATTCCAACGCCACGACGACGAAGAAGACCAAGTAGCCCCAGGGTCCGACGAACCCCGCGATGTCGATCAATCGGTCGAGCATGCCTCCCCGATGGTATCAGAGCCGCGCCGGGTCAGGCCGCCTTTCGAATCATCCGGTCGGCCGGCTCCTCAACGGTCCGGCCCGTCTTCTTCCCGATGCCCTTGCACGACAGGTACTCGCGCAGCGAGACCAGGTGATCCTCGAAGACGCTCCGGAAATCCGCCGTCTCGCAGACGCTCCCTGCCGTCAACATCTCCAGCATGTCGGGCGACATCGGGTAGGACTCGAACCGGGACATCAACCCGACGCCGGTTCGAACCAGCTGCAACGGGACATGCAACTTCCGGAGGCGTGTGCGACCGACCGACGCGCCGATCTCGTCGAGCAGCGCGTCGTAGCTGTACCGCTCCAGCCCGCCCACGTCGAAGCTGCGCCCGATGGCTGAAGGCTGCGTCAGCGCCAAGGCGAATCCCCGCGCCACGTCCCCGACCCAGACCGGCTGCAGCTCGTACCTCCCGTCACCCGGGACCGGGACAACCGGCGAAAGCCGCACGACTTCCGACAGCTTCGAGATGAATCCGTCCCCTTCGCCGAACACGATCGAGGGACGGAACATCGTCCAATCGAGACCCGATTCGCGGACCAGACGCTCCCCTCGCCCCTTGGTATCGAAGTAGGCGACCGGGCTGCCCGCCAGCGCGCCGAGCGCGCTCATGTGGATGATCCGGGGGATCTTCCAGACCTTCGCGGCGGCGATCACGTTGCGCGTCCCCTCGACGTGGATCTTCTCGAAGGTGATCCCCTTCCTCGGGAATTCCCGGATGATCCCGACCAGGTGAACGATCGCGTCCGTGCTCTGCGCTGCATTGATCACCGATTCCTGGTCGGTGATGTCGCCGAGCGATATCCGGCACTGGCGCCGGATATCCAGCGGGATCTTCCCCTCCGACCCGGCGCGGACCAGCAGGCGCGGCAGCCATCCCCGTGCGATCAGCGCCCGGCAGACGCGCTGGCCGACGAAGCCCGTTCCCCCCGTCACCAGGATTTCCTTGAACTCCAGAAAGGCCGCCTTGTTGTCGATCTCGTTTTTCATGGCCGTCAACCTCCGGCCCTTTAGATGCGGCGCACCTCCGGCAAGTTTGCCGGGCTTGCTTCCGGCCGGCGAATGTGTCATCAAAAAAGGAGTCCGTTCTTCAATCTTGCACGTCTTTAACGGGGGGGAGAGCACCTTGTCCATGGAAGACCTGGCCGGCAACGAAACGTGGCGCGTGTTTCGCATCATGAGCGAATTCGTCGAGGGGTTCGAATCGCTCGGGCAGATCGGCCCGGCGATCTCGATCTTCGGCAGCGCCCGCACGGGGAAGAACGACAAGTTCTACAAGCTCACGCTGGAGGTGGCCGAGCTCCTCGCCCGACGCGGCTTCTCGATCATCTCGGGCGGCGGGCCCGGGATCATGGAGGCAGCCAACCACGGGGCACAGAAGGGGAAGGGGCTGTCGATCGGCCTGAACATCGAGCTGCCGATGGAACAGAAGCGGAACCGGTTCCAGGACAAGTCGCTCACCTTCCGGCACTTCTTCGCCCGCAAGGTGATGTTCGTGAAATACGCCTCGGGCTACGTCATCATGCCCGGCGGTTTCGGGACGCTCGACGAGTTCTTCGAGGCGCTTACGCTGATCCAGACCGGCAAGATCCGCCGCTTCCCCGTCGTCCTGATGGGGACCAAGTTCTGGGGCGGGCTGGTCGACTGGCTGAAAAACGCGATGGTGCGCGAGGGGACGATCCTGCCGACCGACATCGACCTGTTCTTCGTCACCGACGACCCCGAGGCGGCGGTGCAGCACATCGTCACCTTCCACGAACGACGCATCCGGCCGGTCGGGGAGCGGCGCGAACGGACAGGTCTGCCGCAGAGTGCCGCGAGCGGCAACGGGAAATCGACCGGGAAACGATCGAAGGCATCCCGGTAGCCCCGCGTCCGGAGGGCTGGGCCGATGGATTCCTTCCTCGTCCGGCAGGTCGTGTCCGAGCTTTCCCGCGAGCTTCCCGGGGCGCTCGTCTCGAAGGTCCACCAGCCCTCCGCCCGCGACCTCGTGCTGGTCCTCTGGACCGGGCGCGCCGACCGGCTGCTGCTCCTCTCCGCCGACCCGGCGCTGTGCCGGATCCACCTCGTCGCGCGCAAGCCGCATAACCCGCAGACGCCGCTCCGCTTCTGCCGGTACCTGCGCCGCCATCTCGAAGGAATGCGCATCGAACGGTTCGACCTCGCGCCGTTCGACCGGTCGGTCCGGATCGATTTCGCCTCGACCCGGACGGACGCGCTGCACGCCCGCACGTCGCTCTACGCCGAGCTGTTCGGGCGCCACGCCAACCTGATCTACGTCGACGGCGACGGGACGATCCTCGAGCCGCTTCGCGCCGTCCCGACCGAGGAGAGCGCGATCCGCGAGGTCGCTGCGGGCGTTCCCTATCGTCCGCTCCCCAAGCCCGCCCGAATCTTCCTGCCCGAGTTTTCCCTTGAGGACGCCGAATCCGTCCTGGCGGCGGGACGCCTGGAAGGCGCGGGGCGCGCGCTCCAGCGCGTCGTAACCGGCCTGGGGCGGGAGTTGGCCGACGAAGCCGCGGCGGCGGGAGGCGACGATCCCGCGGGGCTGCTCAGGGCGGTGCGCGACCTTTCACGCCGCTACGAATCGGGCGAATCGCGGCCGTGCATCGGGATGCCTCCCTCCGGCAAGGCGCGCCTGCTCCCCTTTCCCTGTCCCGCGGCCGGGTTCGTGTCCTTCGAGTCGTTCCCCTCCGCCAACGAAGCCGCCGACCGCTTCTTCGGCGGGGTCACGGCGGAGCGCGACGCGGCGACGCTTCGGCAGCAGATCGCCTCCCGCCTGGGCACGCTGCTCCGGAAAGCACGGCACACGCTGGAAAAAGTGGAAGGCGACGAAGCGCGGTTGCGGGAAGGGCTTGCGGGAGGCGCTCACGGTGAGACGCTGAAATATGCGCTCGGGCAGATCCGCAAGGGGATGACCGATTTCCAGGGAGTCCCGCTCGACCCGTCGAAGTCGCCCGTCGAGAACATGGAACGCTACTTCCGGCTGGCGAAGAAGGCGAAGGGCGCGGCCGGGATCGTTCGCAACCGCCTGCGCGACCTGTCCGAGGAAGTGTTCTACCTCGAATCGCTCGAGGCACAGCTGGCGGAGGCGGAAACGATCGAGGCGCTGATGGCGATCCGGCAGGAGCTCACGGAATCGATTTCCGCGAAAGGGCACGGGGGCAGCCAGAAGGCGAAGCCGAAGACCGTGAAGGCGAAGCCCGCGGCGCCGCTCGTCCCGCAGGTCGAGCGGATCGACTTCCGCGGCTGGACGCTTTTCGTCGGCCGCAACAACGTCGGCAACGACCGGATCGTCCGCGAACTGGCCTCGCCCGACGACCTGTGGCTGCACGCGCAGGGCATCCCGGGAAGCCACGTGCTGGTCAAGCGACCTGCGGGGGCGGAGGTGCCGGCCGAAGTGATCGAGGAGGCCGCGCGCCTCGCGGTGCTGCACAGCAAGGCCAGAGGATCGTCGAACGTCCCGGTGTTCCTCGCCGCCGCCCGCGACGTCTCGAAGTTCAAGGGAGCCAAGCCCGGCCTCGTCCGGATCGCGTCGTATACGACGATCAACGTGCGTTAGGCGTCCAGATAAGGAATCCTCGTCTGCCGCAGGCCATCCAATGGGCAACAGGACCAAGGAGGACTCCGGGATGAAAAGGTTCGCGTCTGCCGCCTTGTTGTCCGTATGCCTGCTGCCAGCCGCCGCGTGGGCCGGCTGGATTCTTGATCTCCCGAGTTCGGGCATCCGGTTCAGGACCACGACTTTTCAGGTCGTTTCCGTCCAGGGCGGCTTCGACCGGTTCTCGGGGAAGGTCGTCTACGACGAGAAGGACATCACGAAATCGTCCGCGGAAATCACGATCGACGTCGCCTCGATCCACTCGGGAATCGGCCTGCGCGACTCGGACCTCCGGGGCAGGAGGTTTTTCGACGTCGCGAGATACCCGACGGCCGTCTTCCGGTCGAAGAAGATCGTGCAGGTCGCCGACGGCAAGCTCAAGGTGACCGGCGATCTGACGCTTCACGGCGTGACGAAGGAAGTGGTGCTCGACGTCCAGGGGCCGACCGTGCTCCCGAAGGACTCCGCCGGGAAGGAGCACGTCGGGGGCAAGGCCGCGGGGACGATCAGCCGGGAGATGTTCCGGATGGGTGGGCTCGTCGGGAGCGACACGGTCGAGCTCGAAATCGATATCGACTTGATCCGGGTCGACGGATCGCCCTGAATTGCGCTACCTTCCCTGCTTGTTGGCCCGATTGGTGATCGGCATCCGGCGGTCCTTGCCCAACGCACGGGGCGTGATCTTGACGCCGGGCGGCGCTTGCCGGCGCTTGTACTCGCTGCCGTCGACCAGCCCGATCACCCGGCGGACGTCCGCCTCCGGATAGCCCGCGTCGACGATCTCGGCCTGCCCCTTCTCTTCCTCCACATACATCTTGAGCACGGCGTCGAGCACGTCGTACTCGGGCAGCGAGTCGGAGTCCTTCTGGTCGGGCCGCAACTCGGCCGACGGCGGCTTGACGAGGATGCTCTCGGGGATCGCGTCGAACCCCTGCCGCCGGTTGTAGCCTCGGCACACTGAGTAGACCGTCGTCTTGAACAGGTCCTTGATGACCGCGAAACCGCCCGCCATGTCGCCGTAGAGCGTCGCGTAGCCCACGCTCATCTCGCTCTTGTTGCCCGTGGTCAGGACGATACTGCCGAACTTGTTCGACAGCGCCATGAGGATCGTGCCGCGCACGCGCGCCTGCAGGTTCTCCTCGGTGAGGTCCCGCGCGCGCCCCGCGAACGGGGCGGCCAGCGTCGCGTCGAACGCCGCGCATGCCTCCCGGATCGACAGGTCGATGCAGCGGATGCCCAGGTTATTCGCCAGGAGGTGGGCGTCCTCGACGCTCTCGCGCGAGGTGTAGACCGACGACAGCGTCACGCCGGTGATCCGCTCGGCTCCCAGCGCCTCCTTCGCGACCGCGGCGACCAGCGCCGAGTCGATGCCGCCCGACAGGCCGATGATCGCCCCGGGGAAGCGGTTTTTCTCGACGTAGTCGCGCGTGCCCAGGACGAGCGCGCGGAAGATCTCGTCGTCGCGCGTCTCGGGCAGCGGCGCCACGGACCCGCCCGGGCTTTTGCCGCCGAGGTCGCACAGTAGCAGCGCCTCCTCGAACTGCGGCGCCCGCGCGCGCAGCGTCCCGCCGGCGTCGACGACCATCGAGCCGCCGTCGAACACCAGCTCGTCCTGCCCGCCCACCAGGTTGCAGTAGGCCATCGCGCAACCGGCCGCCTTCGCCCGGGCCGCGACCAGCCGACGCCGGGTCTCCCACTTCCCCGCGTGGTACGGGGACGCCGAGATGTTGACGAGCAGGCCGGCGCCCGCCTTCGCCTCCCGCGTCATCGGCCCGCCGCCCACCCAGATGTCCTCGCAAATGGTCAGCCCGACGCCGATCCCGGCGACCGGGACGACCAGCGGCTCGGACCCCTTGCGAAAATAGCGCATCTCGTCGAAGACGCCGTAGTTCGGCAGCCGCATCTTGCGGTAGACGCCCAGCACCTTTCCCCCCGCGGAGACGCCCGCCGCATTGTAGACATGCCCGCGGGCGTCGCAGTCGACGAAGCCGATGACGGCCGTGATCCCGCGGATCGCGCGAGCCAGCTCGCCCCACGCCGCGACGTTGTCGGCGACGAACGAGGGTCGCAACAGCAGGTCTTCCGGGGGATAGCCGGGAATCGCAAGTTCGGGAAACAGGACGAGGCGGGCGCCCGCGTCGCGGGCGCGATCGACGGCATCGAGGATCTTCGCGGCGTTGCCGCGGATGTCCCCGACGGTCGTGTTGATCTGGGCGAGGGCGATGCGAAGCGGTTTCATGGCACTCATGATACCATCGGCAGCAATGCCCGCGAACGCCCCCGAAAACGTCTACGACCGCGATTATCTCGTCGTCAACGCGGCCAACGCCTTTTATTCCCTTCACGCGACGATGTTCATCTTCATGCCCGCGTATTTGTACACGCTCAAGCTCTCCGCGGGCGTAATCGGTCTTCTGATGGCGACGGGGACGCTCACCTCGGTCCTTTGCAAACCGCTCAACGGCTGGCTGGTCAACCGGGGGCGGCACGCCCTTTTCCTGTCGGCCGGCGCCCTGTTTTCCGCCCTCGCGACTCTTCCCTGGCTGAGCCCCCCGGAGCCGGGGGCGGCCCTTTTCTTTCTGCGGGCCATTCAGGGCGTCGCCTACTCCTTCTTCGCCACCGCGGCCTTCGGATACGTCGCCGCCGCCGCGCCGCCCGCCCGGCGCGGCGAGGCGCTCGGCGTCTTCGGGCTGTCATTCTTCATCCCCACCGCGTTCGGCGGGCAGCTCGGCGAGCTTATCGTAGGCCGGGCGGGCTTCCACGGGATGTTCGCGTGGGCGATCCTGGCCGCACTGCCGGCGATCGCGCTCCCCGCGTTGTTGCGCCGGCGGCACACGGGCGCCACGCTGGACCGGACAGAGCTGCGCGTTTTCTTTTCGCTGCACGGACTTGTCCCGAACACGGCGGGGTTCCTCTTCGGCGCTGCGTACGGGACGATCTTCACCTTCCTGCCGGTCTTCCTGATGGTCCGCCATGGGGGAACGCTCGGCCATTTCGTCCTGGTCTATTCCGCCGCCGTGGTGGCGACGCGCACCCTAGGGCGCCGCCTGGCCGACCGGCTTCCGCGCCCCTGGGTCTGCCTCGCGGCGCTGCTGCTGCTCGCGGCCGGCATCCTGGGTATCCCCTGGCTGCGCGGCAACCTGGAGCTGACGCTGGTCGGCGTCGCCACGGGTCTCGGGCACGGCTTTCTTTTCCCCGCGCTGTCGGCGATGACGGTCGACCGGGCGGGCCCCGGGCGAGAGGGAATGGCGATGGCGCTCTACACGGGATCGTTCGACCTGGGGACGGTGGCGGGTTCGGGCTTGCTTGGATTCGTCGCCGAGCGGCTCGGCTACGCGCCGATGTTCGGGATCGCGGCGGGGCTGACGGCCGCGGGCGCGGCCATCTTCCTCATTCCGGGGCTGGCCCGCCGGAAGGGCTGAGCGCCGCGCGCACGGCGGCCATCAGCTCGGGGATGTCGGCCGGCGTCTTCCCATCGGCGGAGATCGGCGGCAGGATCTCGATGAAGGCGGTCCCGCCGATGACCCGGAGCGAATCGGCCGCCACGATCTCGCGCGTGCCCGAGACGCGCACCGGCACGATCGGGATTCCCGACTGCACCGCAATTCGGAATCCCCCTTTTTTGAGCGGCAGAAGCCGCCCGTCGCGGCTCCGCGTCCCTTCCGGATAGATCATGATCGAATTGTTGCCCGACAGCCCCTCGAGCGCCTTCCGGAGCGCCCCCGCCGCCTGCTGCCGGTCTGCCCGGTCGACCATGATCTGCCCCCCCGCCCGCAGCGCCCAGCCGAAGAACGGGATCGCGCCCAGCTCCTTCTTGAACACCCAGTGGATCGGCTGCGGAAGGATGACGGCCAGCGCCGGCGCATCGGCATGGCTGATGTGGTTGGCCATGAACACGTACGGCTTCGCGGGATCGATGTTCTCGAGGCCCGTCGCCCGCACACGGATCCGGAACAAGGGAAGCGAGAGCCCGCAATAAGCCTTCGCGACGTAGCGGAAGAAGCGGCCCTTGCGCGAACGGCCGGGGATCAGGAGACCGATCAGCACGGCAGGAACGCCGATCAGCACGGTCATGAGACCCATCGCGGCGAATTGCAGGACGTTGAGCGGGCTCACAGGACAAGGGCTCCATTGATGATTTTTTGCCCGGTCGGGCAGTCCGGGCACAGCGGGCATTCGGGACAGTGCGGCGCGCGCGGCTTGCACAGCTCCCGCCCGATCCGGATCAGGTTCAGGTGGAGCGGGACGCCCTCGCCGGACGGAACGTGCGGCTCGAGCGCCAACGCGGCGTGGGCGAGGTCGGCGTCATTGGCGACCAGCCCCAGCCTTTTCGCGACGCGGAGGATGTGCGTGTCGACCGGAAACGCGGGCATCCCGAAGGAGAAGAGGAGCAGGATGTTCGCGGTCTTGACCCCCACGCCCCGGAAGGAGGTCAGGTAGTCGCGTGCGGCCGGAAGCGGCATCGACGCGAGGAAATCGAGCGTGAACCCGCCCCGCTCTTCCCGGATTCTGCGCAGCGCCGAGAGAATCGCCCCGGCCTTCGCCTTCGCGAGCCCGCCGACCCGGATCGCCGCCTCGACGTCGGCGACCTCCGCAGCGGCCAGCGCCTCGAGCGAGCCGAAGCGGGTCATGAGGCGGTCGTATGCAAGGTCGCGGTTCCGGTCGGTGGTGTTCTGGGAGAGGATCGTCAGGACGAGATTATCGACGCCCTCGGTGATGTGGGCGCACAGCCCGGGCCGGCCGTAGGCCTTCGCCAATCGGTCCGAGACGAGGGGGAGCCGTTCCGGGCGGGGAACGCCCTTCCCCGGCATCGTGGCCCTCAATCCGTGCCGTCGCCGCCTTCGAGCGCGAGCGACAGCGCGAGCCCTTCAGGCGTCAGACGGACCGCCGGCTGGAGCGGCCAGTATTCGATCAGTCCCTTCGCGCGCAGCCCCTTGACCGCCTCGTCGAGATCCCACGGCTCGAGCCCGGCCTCGTCGCCCAGCCCCTTGATCGCGGGCGTCGCGCCGGGGCCGATGTTGCGGTAGAACTGCAGAAGGCAGGCGAGCAGCTTGCGCTCGACGCCGGATGCTTCGGGGAACGTCATTTGGACTCCGGACCGGAAGATTGGGGGGCGATGGGCTTTTCGGAAGCCGTGGGCGGCTGCGGAACGACGGGAGCCATCGACGCGCGTTCGGCGGCCTCCCGCTCTAGATCGCGAATGCGGCGGGATTTCGCCCACGAGGCGGGGACCCCGGCGAGGAAGCCGGCCACCGCGCCTGCGGCGAAAGAGGCCGCGATCACGCCGAGGAGCTGCGCCGTCCAGCCGAACCAGAGGAAACGGACTTCGACGAGGGCGGCATTCTGGAACGTGAACAACGCCACCAGGCCGAGGATCAGGACGATGAGGAAGAGGATGCCGCGCATGGTGCGGCGATTATACCACGCCGGGAGAGGGCGCCCCGTCGAGGACATCCCGGACCTTGCGCCCCAGGTCGTTGATCGTGAAGGGCTTGTGCAGCAGGTGCATCCCCGGGTCGAGTCCGCTTTCGGAGGCGACGAGATCGGCCGAGTACCCGCTGTAGAAGAGCGCCCGGACGCCGGGATTCAGCTCCTGCGCGGCCTTGTAGAACGTCTGGCCGTTCATCCGGGGCATGACGAGGTCGACCAGCAGCATGTCGATCCGGCCGGGGTCGGCACGGTAGATCTCGAACGCCTCGAGCCCGTCGGCGGCCAACAGCACCGAGTAGCCGAACTGCTGGAGCATCTCCCGGACCAGCCCGCGCAGCGCCGCGTCGTCCTCGGCCACCAGGATCGTCTCGCGCCCGGTCATCGGCCCGGTGCTGATCGATACGACGTCCATCCCGGGCAACGCAGGCCCGGAGGCCGGAAGGGAGATCTTGATGCACGTCCCCCGGCCCGGTTCGCTGTCCACGTAGATCGTTCCCTTGTGCTGGCGGACGATGCCGTACACCATCGCAAGCCCGAGCCCCGTTCCCTTGCCGACTTCCTTGGTGGTGAAGAAGGGGTCGAAGATCTTGTCCTGCGTCGCCTCGTCCATCCCGGTCCCGGTGTCCGCGACCGACAGGATGACGTGCCCCTCCCGGCCCCGGGTCTCGAGCGTGATCTTCCCGCCCGCGGGCATCGCGTCGGCGGCATTGGTGACCAGGTTCATGAGCACCTGCTCGACCTGCACCGGGTCGGCCAGCACGGGGGTGGGCTCGGCGCAGAAGTCGGTCAGGATTTCGATGTCCTCGCGGACCAGGCGGCGCAAAAGCGACGTCATGCCCTCGAGCAGCCCGTTCAGGTCGACGGGCCGCATGTTCAGCACCTGCTTCCGGCTGAACGCCAGTAACCCCCGCGTCAGGTCCGATGCCTTCCGGGCGGAGGCCGCGATGCTTCTGGGGTATTCCGCCAGCGGGTCTTCCGGCGCCAGCCGCCCCTCGAGCAGGTTCGCGTACCCGATGATCGCCGTGAGGATATTGTTGAAATCGTGCGCGATGCCACCCGCGAGCTGCCCCACCGCTTCCATCTTCTGGGCCTGGCGAAGCTGCTGCTCGAGCTGGATATGCTCCGTGACGTCCCGGACGATCCCGCGCAGGGCGACGAATTCGCCCAAGCCGTTCCGGATCGCCGACGCGGTGATCGCGACGTTGATCTCCCGGCCGTCCGGACGCCTCATGACCGTCTGGAAGTCGTTGACCTCGCCTCGCGCGCGCAGCTCGGCGGCCAACCAGTCCCGGTCTTCGGCGGACGCGTAGAGGTCCGGCGTGATCGGGATGCCGAGCATCTTCTCCTTCGAGGGGAACCCCAGCATCCGCACCCCCGCCGGGTTGATATCGAGCAGCATCCCTCCCGGCGTCGAGATGAAGATCATGTCGTGCGACTCCTCGAACAGCGCCCGGTACTTCTCCTCGGATTCGCGCAGCCCGTGCTCGGCCCGCAGCCGATCGACGACCTCCCGGTTCAGCACCTCGATCGAATGGTGAAGCCGCTCGGCCATGACGTTGAACGTGCGCGCCAGCGCGCCCACCTCGTCGTTGCGGTCGATCGGCACGGGGTGGTCCCAGGTGCCGTTGGCGAGCGCCCGGGCCGATTCGTGGAGCGCGACGATCGGGCGCGTCACCCAGCGGGCGGTCGCCCAGCCGGCCAGGGCGGACGCGAACAGGGCAAGCGCCGCGAGGAGCGCCGACTTGCGGCCGTTGGCGACGATGGGCCCCATGAAATCGGATTCGGGAAGGATGGTGCAGATGATCCAGTCGATGCCCGGGTGGCTGCGGAACGGGACGCTCTCGAGGAAGCACCGCCGCCCGTCGATCTCGAAGACGTCTTCCCGGGGGGCCGACAGTTTCGTCATCCCGCCGGGCATCCCGGCGAGCCGCCTTGCCGCGCCCGCGATCATGGGAATGCGGCTGTCGATCGCCCGCACCCGGTCCGGCGCCTCGCGCCTGCCGACGGCGGCGCCAGGCGCCTTCTCCCCCGCAGAGGAGGCGACGATCTCGCCATTGCGCTCCATGATGAACACCCGCCCCGACCGGCCGACGGGAAGCCGGCGCAGGAAATCGTCGATCTGCGCCAACGACACCTTGGCGAGGAAGACGCCGCGCAGGGCGTTGTCGGTTCCGTACCAGGGCGATACGGCGGTCAGGTCGAGGCGCCCCTCGGTCGTCGACACGCTGATCGGCGCCCATGTCGGGCCGGTGGCGTTGAGGGCGGTGAGATACCAGTTGCGGCTGCGGGCGTCGTAGAAGGGAAGGTCGCTCAGGACGCGTGACGTCCTGCGGCCTCCTTCATCCGTCGCGTATCGGCGATACGCCCCGTGTGTGGTCCGCCGGTCGGCGAAGACGAGATACCGCTCCGCGCGGTTCCCGCCGAAGAATTCGCCCGAGGCGTTCGAGAACGCCACGGTGCCGATCCCGTCGACCAGCGTACCCTGCCGCCAGAAATAGCGGGCCATCGCCTCGCGGTCCTCCAGGGGGAGGAGGCCCTGCCGTGCGGATTCCACGTTGGCCTGGTTCACGCGGGCGGCGGACTCGAGGAAATGGTCGAGGTGCTGCGCGACACGGGAGACGATCTCCCCGCGCAGCGACTGCGACATCGCCCGGACCGCCTCCCGGCTTCCGTCGTAGGAGATGGCGCCGATCAGCGCCGCCGGCAGGACGGCGAACAGGACGAGCAGCAGCACGATGACCGCGCGCAGTGGAAGACGCATCGCGCCATTTCAACACACGGGCGGGGCAGGATCAACCGGAAGCGGATAGAATGATCCCATGCTCCGGATCACCGAAATCTTCGCCAGCATCCAGGGGGAATCGTCGCACGCGGGATTGCCCTTCGTCTTCGTCCGGCTGACCGGCTGCAACCTGCGCTGCCGGTACTGCGACACGGCCTATGCCTACGAGGGCGGCGACGAGGCCTCGATCGAGGAAATCCTCGTCCAGGTCGCGGCATTCGCCGTGCCGCGCGTGGCGGTCACCGGCGGGGAGCCGCTGCTCCAGCCCGAGGCGTTCGGCCTCGTGCGGGCGCTGCTCGACCACGGGTACGCCGTCCTCGTCGAGACCAACGGCGCCGTGCCGCTCGCGTCGCTCGACCCGCGCGCCGTCAAGATCATGGACGTGAAGTGCCCGTCGTCGGGGGAAGCCGGAAAGATGATTTGGGAGAATTTCGAAGCGCTCACGCCGCAGGACGAGGTGAAGTTCGTCATCGCCGACGCGGAGGACTACGCCTACGCGAAGGACGTGATCGCCCGGTATCGGCCCGGGCGCGAGTTCCAGCCGCTCCTCTCGCCGGCGTTCGGCCTCATGCCGCCCGACCGGCTCGCCGGCTGGATCGTCTCGGACGCGCTCGACGCCCGCTTCCAGATCCAGCTGCACAAGGTCGTCTGGGATCCCGCCAGGCGCGGGGTCTGACGCCCGCCCTCCCGCTTTACGACGCCAGGTATTCCTTGATCTTGGCCGCCAGCGTCTCGTAGATCCGCATGCACGCCTTCTCATCCTTCTCGAGCAGCGTCACCCGGAAGCCCTGCAGCCCCGTGTTGAACGAGGAGAGCGGCACCACGCAGATGCCCGTGCTCGCGAGCATGTAGTAAACGAACCGCTTGTCGGGCGAGACGCCCGGCGCGTTGACCAGCCCCTCGACCAGCGAACGCACCTCGGGATTGTCGATCGGCAGCGACTGCTTGCCGTTCAGCAGGCCCTCCTCGAACGACACGGCCATGTAGAAGGCGCCGTTGGTGCGGTTGACCACGAGCCCAGGCACCGTCTTGAGGAAATCGTAGGTGATGTTGCTGTTGCGCTCGTAGCAGGCGATCCGCTCGGCAAGATAAGGCCGGTACTGCGGGTGGCGCATGATCTCGGGGATCACCGTCTGCGGCAGCGAGGTCGAGCACACCTCGTTCATCTTCGAGGACAGGATCGTGTCGATGTAATGCTGGAAATGCTCGTCGCGGCCGTAGTTGTAGACCTCGATCCAGCCGCAGCGGGAGCCGGGCCAGGGCAGCTCCTTGGAGATTCCCTTGAGCGCGATCGACGGCAGGTCGCCCACGACGTCGGAGATCGGCACCGTCTTCTCGCCGTTGTAGACGATGTTGTTGTAGACCTCGTCGGCGACGAGGAACAGGTCGTGCTCGCGGCACACCGCCACGATCTCGCGCAGCGTCTCGGCCGGATAGACCATGCCCGTGGGGTTGTCGGGATTGATGATCATGATCCCGATGACCTGGGGGTTGTAGCGCGCGTAGTTGCGCAACGCCTCCATGTCGGGGTACCAGCGGTTGGCCGGGTCGAGCGGGAAGGCGATGGGGGAGGCGTGCGCGTGGAACGCCTCGCCGAGCGAGTGGGTCGTGTAGGTCGGGGAGGGCACGAGGACCCGGGCCGGCGCCCGCAAGGACCCGTAGACCTTGGCGATCGCGTCGCCCAGCCCGTTGAAGAAGATGACGTCGTCGGGCGTGATCTGCGCGCCGCCGCGCCGGTTGGTCGTCTCGCAGATGAACTCGCGCGTCTCGAGCACCCCGCGCGTCGGGCAGTAGCCCCACGTCTCGTTCTGCATCGCCGCCCTGGCGACGATCTCCTTCATCCAGGCCGGGATCACCTCGCCCTTGACGATCGGGTCGCCGATGTTCTCCCACTGGATCTTGACGCCGTGCTTCTGCAACCTCTCCGCCACGTTGACGATGTTGCGGATCTCGTAGTCCATCCCCCCCGAACCCGGGAGCACCAGGTGCTTGCGCATGCCCTTCGTCCTCTCCTGTCTTCTATTTTCCCGTCATCCCTGCTTCAGGTTCTTCCGGATCCGCTCGACCGCCTCGATCACGTTGTCGCGGTTGCCGAACGCCGACAGCCGGAAGTATCCCTCGCCGCTCGGGCCGAAGCCGCTGCCCGGCGTGCCGACCACGTTGCATTCGGTCAGAAGCTTGTCGAAGAAGTCCCACGACGTGAGCCCTCCCGGCGTCTTCAGCCAGATGTAGGGGGCGTTGACGCCGCCGAACACGGTGAGTCCCGCCCCGGCCAGCCCTTCGCGGATGATGCGGGCGTTCTCCATGTAATAGCCGATGATCTCCCTCGTCTGCTTCCAGCCCTCGTCGGAGTAAACCGCCGCGGCCGCTTTCTGGACGGGATAGGAGACGCCGTTGAACTTGGTCGTCTGCCGGCGGTTCCACAGCTTGTTGAGCGCGACGGCACCGCCGTCCTTCGTCTTCGCGACCAGCGCCTCGGGCACCACGGTCAGCGCGCAGCGGACGCCGGTGAAGCCGGCCGTCTTCGAGAACGAGCGGAACTCGATCGCGCACCGCTTCGCACCCTCGATCTCGTAGATCGAATGCGGGATGGACGGATCGGTGATGAACGCCTCGTATGCCGCGTCGAAGAAGAGGATCGAATCGTTCGCGAGCGCGTAGTCGACCCAGCCCTGGAGCTGCGCCTTCGTCGCCGTCGCGCCGGTCGGGTTGTTGGGGAAGCAGAGGTAGATGATGTCGACCTTTGCCGACGGGTAGGCGGGGAAGAAGCCGTTTTCCTCGGTGCACGGCATGTAGACGAGGCCCTTGTAGTAACCCTTCTCGTCGGCCTCGCCGGTGCGGCCGATCATCACGTTGGTGTCGTTGTAGACGGGGTAGACGGGGTCGCCGATGGCGACCGTGTTGTCGAGCGAAAAGATGTCGAGGATGTTCGCGGTGTCGCACTTGGAGCCATCGGAGATGAACAGCTCGCTCGTCTTGAGCGAGACGCCCAGCGGCTTGTACGACTTCTCGATGATCGTGTCGATCAGGAACTCGTAGCCCTGCTCGGGGCCGTATCCCATGAACGACTTCTCGACGCCCAGCTCGTCGACCGCGTCGTGGAACGCCTTGAGGATGGCGGGCGGCAGCGCTCGCGTCACGTCGCCGATGCCCAGGCGGATCACCTTCGCCTGCGGGTGGCTTTCCGCGAACGTGCGTACCCGGCGGCCGATCTCGGGGAAAAGATACCCTGCCTTCAGTTTCAGGTAATGCTCGTTGGCCAGCGCCATCGTTACGCTCCCCAGGAAAAATAGTAGAATATGATACCACCCGTTCGCGCCATCTTCCTCTGCCAACTTTCCTTACATGTCCCCGGCGCGATTACAATCCTGAGTTTTACGGTTCCCTAATTGAAACCGGACCTGCGCACGGCAGAGCGCCCCGCTGGCGACACCTTCCCTTGCTAACAAAATAGCACAATGATTCCGACTGGTTATGGTGATAAGACTTTGCCCCGGGTCAGGGCGCCTCCGTGGCACGCCCCGTGAAGTTCCCTTCGGGCGCAGGAACGAAGATCGATGGACCGAAAGGGGCAACACCATGTTACATTGGAGGAACAGCCGGACGACCTTCGCAGCAGCAGCCCTCCTGGCGCTGGCGGCGCTCGCCGGCGGTTGCGGCAGCGGCGGCGGAGCCGCAGCGGATTCCGCCGCAGGACCTGCTCCCGTGGCCGAGGCAATCGCCTGGACGCCCCCGACCTCCTACTTCGACAACACCCCGCTCAATCCGCAGACCGACCTGGCCTATTACGAGATCTACGTCAGCAGCTCGCCGGTCTTCACCGACAACGACGCCCCGGTCGCCGCAGTCGCGGCCGTCACGGTCGACACCGACCACAACGGCGTGAGCACCAAAAAGGCGACCAGCAGCTTCAACCTGACCAACATCGCCCCGCTGGTCGAGCCCGGCAAGCCCTATTACGTCTCGGTTCGCGCCGTCGGGATCGACAACCTCGTGTCTTCCTTCTCGACCCCCGTCGAGTGGGACCTGGGTTGAGCGTCGTCGCCATGGCCTCGCCTGGAAGGAGAATGACCATGTCCGGCTGCATCCAACGTCGCGCCCTGACCGCCCTCGTCCTGCTGGCGCTCACGATTGTCGCCGTCCCCGCCTTCGCGGATACGTACAAGGTCAGCATGACCCCCGTCACGACCTACTCGGACGGGACGCCCTTCGAGACCGGGAAAATCGTCACCTACACGGTCTACTGGACGACCGACCCGACCCTCACGGCCGGCTCGCTGAAGCCCGTGGCCACCGGAACCGGCGCTTCCACGGTCTCGTTCGATCCGACGACTGCCGGCATGACGCGGGGAACGACCGTCTACTTCACGGCCAAGTCGGTCTTGAGCACGGGCGAGGTCTCGAAGATGGCGGCAGGCGTCTCCTGGTACGTCCCAAAAAGAGCACCGGGAACCCCGGGCCACACCCAGATCATCAAACTTTGAGTTCCGCGCCGCCGGGCTTCCGGCGGGACGCGAGAGCGAAACGGCGCCCCGGCCTGCCTCCGGGGCGCCGTTTCCGTTAGCGCGGGATATTATTGTGCGGTATCTCGGCAAATGTTTTCCCAATGTAGGGACTGGCTACTGCCCCGACCAAAGGAGGCCAACAAATAAACATCAATAAAACAATGAGTTAGCAGAGCCGGCTGGCGGTATGAATCATGCTCCATTTCTCCTGTTGTGATCACAAACGACTCGGGGAGGAAATGCATGAGCAAGCGTCGCACCTGTGTGCCGATCGTCGCCCTGTTGATGTCCATTGCCTTGGTCCTGCCTGTGGCTATACGGTGTTCCGCCGAGGAGACGCCCGGCGTGGCATCAGCCTGCGTCGGCTTCCGCTCCGGATTTGCCCTGTTGAAAGACGGCTCGGTCTGGGGGTGGGGGGCCAACTTCAACGGCAAGCTCGGCGACGGAACGGGCATTGACCGGACCACCCCCGTACGCCTCGCCATGACCGACGTGAAATCGATCGCCGGGGGACGCGCGCATACCATCGCACTGAAGAATGACGGGACAGTCTGGGCCTGGGGCTCGAATGACCGCGGGCAGCTGGGCGACGGGACGACCGAGGACCGGATCAGCCCCGTGCAGATCGCCGGGCTCACCGACGTTGTCGCCATCTCGAGCGGGTTGCTCCACAATCTCGCCCTGAAAAAGGACGGGACCGTCTGGGCCTGGGGCCGGAACCATTTCGGCCAGATCGGCGATGGCACGGAGGTCGACCGGGTCACGCCCGTGCAGGTCAAGGGGCTGTCCGACGTGATCCACGTTTCGAGCGGCCAGTACCACAGCCTGGCGTTGACGTCCGACGGCACGGTCTGGGCATGGGGCAATAACACCCGGGGACGCCTGGGAGACGGGTCGGTCGAGAACCGCCTCAACGCGGTACGCGTGGCCGATCTCGCGGATGTCACCGACATCTCGGCCGGACGCTCCCATAACCTGGCGCTCAAGAAGAACGGAACCGTCTGGACCTGGGGCACGAACGGGCAATCCCAGCTCGGCGACGGAACCACCGATGACCAGAGCCGCCCCGTCCAGGTGCACGCGCTTTCCGAAATCGCCGAGATCGCGGCGGGGTGGGACTACGGCATGGCGCTCGGCAAAGACGGTTGCGTCTATGCCTGGGGCGCGGGGGGCCGCCTCGGCAACGAGACGAGCGCCGGCAACGCCTTCCCCGAGAAGGTGCACGGCCTGTCCAACGTGGTATCCATCGTCGGCGGCGTCGATCATGGGATGGCACAAGACAAGGACGGCTCCTTGTGGGGTTGGGGCTCCAATTCGAAGGGGCAACTGGGCGACGCCACGGTTGAACGGCGCCTGGCCCCGGTCCGCATCAAGGTCGGAGCGCTCGCGGCTCAAGACTGACCTTTCCCGGTTCGCGGCATAACCATGCCGGGCCCGAAAACCCGGGCCCGGCATGGTAAAATCCTCTGGATGAACCCTCTTCCCAAGCCGAAAGGCATCGTCCTCGCCAGCGGGGGCATGGAC
Source organism: Candidatus Deferrimicrobiaceae bacterium (assembly GCA_036504035.1). Lineage (NCBI taxonomy): Bacteria > Candidatus Deferrimicrobiota > Candidatus Deferrimicrobia > Candidatus Deferrimicrobiales > Candidatus Deferrimicrobiaceae > Candidatus Deferrimicrobiaceae bacterium. The sequence goes on along the minus strand of DASXVV010000006.1, from coordinate 551,137 downwards.
AGTTCGGTCCTGGCCGCCTTCGCGCAGCGCGAGTCCGACCTGTCGCTCCTCCACGTCAACTACGGGCAGCGCACCGAAGCGAAAGAGCTGTCATGCTTCCAGGCGATCGGCGACCATCTCGGCGTGCCGCCACACGACCGCCTCGTCGTCGACATCTCCCACCTCGCCCGGATCGGGGGCAGCGCGCTGACCGACGCCGCCATCGACGTGCCGGCCGCAGACCTCGATCACGACGGCATCCCCGTCACCTACGTCCCGTTCCGCAACGCCCACTTCATCGCCATCGCCGTCTCGTGGGCCGAGGTGGTCGGGGCGAAAAACATCTACGTCGGGGCGGTCGAGGCCGATTCCTCGGGCTACCCCGACTGCCGCCCCGCCTTCTACGATGCGATGAACCAGGCGATCCGGCAGGGCACGAAGCCGGGCAGCGGCATCATCGTCAAGACCCCGTTCATCGGCCTGAAGAAGAAAGACATCATCCTGATGGGAAAGTCGCTCGGCGTCCCGTTCGAGGCAACCTGGTCGTGCTACAAGGACGAGGCGCCCGCCTGCGGCGCCTGCGACTCGTGCGCGTTGCGGCTGCGTTCGTTCGCCGAGGCAGGCGTCGACGACCCGATCCCCTACGCGGTGCGGCCGCGCTACTGAGCGGGACCGTCCTCCCTCAAACCCCGAACCCGACGTCCCCCCTTCACGCCGCGTCCTCGGGCTTCGCCGCCGCGAGCAGGATGCGACGAAAGGTGAAGAAGTGGGGGCCCGGCGGCAGGGCGGCCGAGAGCAGCTCGCGGTAGCGCGCGACGAAGGGCGCGTGCAGCGTCTCGGGGAGCCGATCGAACCAGGGAACGAGCGTCGATCCCTTCGTCCATTCGGAGATGTCGGCCGCACACGGCAGACGTACCGGGTAGACCTTCTCCATCGCCACGATGGCCTCCGCCCCGAGCCCGTCGAGCAGCGTCGCGTAGGCGTCGATCTCGAGCACGGGCGAGAGCCGCTTCCAGCCCCCGAGCGCCGACCGGAACGGCTCTTCGTCGGCGACGGCGAGCACGCAGGTGTGCGACGGATGGCGATGGTTCGACGGGATCTGGAAGGCGATCTGCCCGCCGGGCGCGACAAGCGACCAGAGCCGGGGGAAGAGCGACGGGTGGTCGTCGATCCAGTGAAGCACCGCGTGGGAGAAGACGAGGTCGTACTCGCCCGTCACACCCTGCAGATCCCCCTGTTCGAACGAAACACCCTTGGCCCCCAGGGAACGCGCCTTCTCGAGCATCTGCGGAGATTCGTCGACGCCCAGGATCGTGCTCCGGGGCAGGCGGTTCGCCAGATCGACGGTCAGCTCTCCAGTACCGCATCCGAGGTCGACGACCGTCATGTCAGGCCGAACGCGAATCAGCGCAACCAGGTCGGAGAACGGCGCAAAGCGCGCCTGCGTGAATCGGTGGTACTGTTCCGGGTCCCAAGGCATCGGAAACGGCCTCCTTCGCAAAATGGATCGCCCGGGGTGCGATTGCCGGTTGACACCCCCCACCGCGGGCAGGTACAGTCTATCCCCCAAGTTTCCGTCGAAAATAATCCTGAACCTTTCGGCATTATCTGCCGTTCTAAGTAAGCAGGGAGAACGTTAAAGTGGCCTATTTCTACGAAGACAAGCAAGACCAGGACGTCGACTGGGAAGATGTGGGAGGATTCAACACCCACCTGCTCAGCGAGATCCGGAACGCGCTCCTCTCGGTCGATCCCAACCAGAAACCGAACAGCGCCATGAACACCCTCGCGACCGACTGGATCAAGCGGCTGCCCATCTTCGATTTCCCCGACGACGAGATCGGCTGATCGCCTTTTCGCAATTCGGCTCCTCGCCCGGCTTCACTCCCCGATTCCCAACACCTCGAGAAACACCCTCCGGACCCGCTCCGTCTCTTCCCGATACCGCGCCATCGTCCCGGGCTCGATGCCCGAAGGATCGAACTGCTCGATGGAGGCGTCATGGGTCAGGCGCAACCGCACCTCGAGCCCCCGGAGGAACCGATACCCCTCCTCGAGCGCCCGGTACTTCTCATCGTCGATCGCCCCGGCGCGCCACAGCTCATAGAGCGCCTTCAGCGTCGACCGGGTGCGGACCGAGGGGGTTCCCGGCCCGTGCACGAGTTGCAGGTACTGCGTGGCGAACTCGACGTCGACGACGCCGCCCCGGCCCACCTTCAGGTTGAGCCGGCCGTCGTTCTCGCGCCCAAGCTCGACCTCCATCCGCTTCCGGAGGCGGTGGATCTCGGAGGCGGCGCCGGGAGGCAGAGGGCGCTCATACACGTATCCGCGGATCTGCGCCTCGACCCGTTTCCCGAACTCCCGGTCGCCCGCGACGAAGCGCGACTTGAGCATCGCCTGCCGCTCCCAGAGCTGCGCACTTGTCTCGTGGTACGCCCGAAACGCGGCCATCGAGCTGACCAGCGGACCGGAGTTGCCGGACGGGCGCAGCCGCGTGTCGAGCTTGTAGACCGCGCCTTCACGCGTCGTCATCGTCAGGATGAAGATCAGCCGCTGGGCGATCTTCGCGAAATATTCGTGGTTGCCCAGTTTGCGGAACCCGGCATCGCCCTCTCCGGGCACCGGCTCCGTCTCCCCCGCCCCCTCGTAGAGAAAGATGATGTCGAGATCGCTGTGGTAGGACAGTTCCTCGGCTCCGAGCTTCCCCATGCCGACCACGCAGAAGGCGGCCTCGCCGAGTGGCGACCCGTCCTCTCCCGGCGCCAGCATCGCCCGGCCGAACCGGCGCCGCACTTCCCGTTCCGCCAGGTTCAGCGCCATGCCCAGCAGCACCTCGGCCAGCGCCGAGTGCTGGAACGTCGCCTCCTCGAGCGACAGCTCCCCAGCCAGCTCGTGGATGCCGATCCGAAGCGTCTCGACGTGCTTGTAGCGACGCAGCTCGTCCATTTCCTGTTCGAGATCCGTGCACGCCGACAGCAGCTCCCCCAGCTCCCGGCGCAGCTCGGACTTCGATTTGACGAAGATGCCGATGTCGTGGCGCAACAGCAGGTCGAGCAACTCCGGGTGCTGCAGCAGGTAGCCCGACAGGAACGGGCTGCTCCCGAACAGGCGCGCGAGCGTCTCGATCACCTTCCGGTTCTCGAACAGCAGCGCGTAGTACATGGTGCGGCCGCCGACAGCCGTCAGGAAGCGCTCGAAATGGGCGAGCGCCGAATCGGGATCGGGCGTCTCGAGGACGCGGGCCAGCACCACCGGGATGATCTTGTCGAGGTAGCGCCGCGCCCGCGCGGACAGGCGTCCCCGCGTCGGCCGCTCGCGAAGCGCCGCCAGGTGCCTGACCGCCGCCTCGCCGTCGGCGAAGCCCAGTGCGGAAAGACAAGACGCGAGCTCGGCCTCCTTCCCCTCGGCGTCGAGGAGAAGCGCCAGCTCCGCGGGCAACCCTTCATCCGCCTCGCGCCGGTCACCCCCGAACAATCGGCCGTAGATCGCCTGCACGTTATCGCCGTGCTTCGACAACACCGAGAGCAACGTATCGCCGTCTTGCAGCCCCATGGCCCGCGCCAGCCGGAACAGGTCTTCGTCGCGGTCGGGCAGCACGTGCGTCTGCCGCTCGCCGAATACCTGGATTCGGTGCTCGAGACGCCGCAGGAAATCGTAGGCCGTTTCGAGGGTGGCGCACTCCTCGGGCGAGACGGTCCCGAGCGATCGCAGCACGCGCAGCGTCTCCATCGTGCCGCGCAGGCGGAGCTCGGGCAGCTTCCCCCCGTAGACGAGCTGGTGGGCGGTGACGAAGAACTCGATCTCGCGGATGCCGCCGATGCCCAGCTTGAGATCCTTCCCTCCGATCCGCTTCCGGGCGTTCTCGAGGTTGATCTTGTCCTTCATCTCCTTGATCTCTTCGATCGCGGTAAAGTCGAGATATTTCCGGAAGACGAACGGAGAGACGATCTTCAGGAATTCGTCGCCCAGCGCCCGGTCGCCGGCCACGGGGCGTGCCTTGACGAGAGCGCCGCGTTCCCAGGTCATGCCCGAGGTCTCGTAGTAGATCTCGGCCGAGCGAAGGGAGCAGGCGAGGTCGCCCTTGCTTCCTTCCGGGCGCAGGCGCAGGTCGATCCGGAAGACGAAGCCGTCCTCGGTGACTTCGGAGACGATGCGCGTGACCGACTCGGAGAGACGGACGAAATATTCGTGGAACGAGACCGGCTGGCCCCCACCCTCCCCGCCGGTCGCCCCCCGGTCCGTCTCGTAGAAGTAGATGAGATCGATGTCGGAACTGAAGTTGAGCTCGAACCCCCCGAGCTTGCCCATGCCGAGCACCACGAAGCGGGCAGGCCGTCGACCCCCGGCGGTCTCCAGCCACGGCGCCCCGTACCGGGCGTCGAGCTGCCGGCGCCCGAAGGCGACCGCCGCATCGAGCGCCGCGGACGCCAGCGCCGACAGGTCGGCCATCACCTCGGTCAGGTCGGAGAGCCCCGACAGGTCGCGCGCCGCGATCCGGGAGATCTCGCGCCATTTGATCTCGCGCAGCGCCTGCTTGGCCTGCTCTTCGGTCTCGCAGGCGAGGACGGCATCCTGCGCCTCCTGCATCAGCGCCTCGTGCGACATCCGCATGTGGACGCCCCCGGAGGAGAACAGGAAGGCGAACAGCCGGGGACGACGGGCGACTTGCCGCGTGAGGAATTCGGACCCGCCCAGGAGCGCGCCGACGACCGGGACGTTGCGGGAGTCCGCGAACGCGGCCCGGAGGACGTCCGGCGCCAGGGCGTCGTTCAGGTGCGACAGGTTCAGGAAAAACAGGTTCGGGTCGGGGGACGCGGCAGCGGCGGCCCAGATCGCGCCCCAGACGGGATCGTCGCGCCGGAAGACGGGAAAGAGCTCCGCAACCAGCGGCAGGGCACGCGCCACGTCCCGGACCCCGGCCGCGCGCAGCCGGGCCTCGGGGGTCGGGACGGCCTCGGTCACCGGATGACGCCCCGGATCGCCATCCCGTAGGGGCTTTTCAGCACGCCTTTCTCAGTTACGATGGCGCTGACCAGCCGGGCCGGCGTGACGTCGAACGCCGGGTTGTAGACCCGGACGCCCCCCGGGGCGATCCGCGTGCCCATCAGGTGCGTCACCTCGTTGTCCTCGCGCTCCTCGATGGGGATCTGCGTCCCGTTCTTGATCTTGGGGTCGATCGTCGAGATCGGTGCCGCGACGTAGAACGGAACCTTGTGTGCGCGCGCCAGCACCGCCACGCCGTAGGTCCCGATCTTGTTGGCCACGTCCCCGTTGGCCGCCACGCGGTCGGCCCCGACGATCGACGCCTGGATTTTCCCCTTGGCGAAGAGCGACGCTGCCATGTTGTCGGTGATCAGCGTGCAGGGGATGTTGTCCTTCATCAGCTCCCAGGCCGTGAGGCGCGCGCCCTGGAGCCAGGGCCGCGTCTCGTCGACGAAGACGTGGATCTTCTTGCCCGACGCGATGGCCGCCCGGATGATGCCCAGCGCGGTGCCGTATTCCGCCGTGGCGAGCGCGCCCGCGTTGCAGTGGGTCAGCACGGATTCGCCGCTTTTCAGCAGCTTCGCGCCGTGCGCCCCCATCGCCTTGTTGACCGCGACATCGTCCGCATAAATGGCAAGCGCCTCCCGCTCAAGCCGTGCGGCGGCGGCGGGCGCATCGTCGTCTTGCAGCGTGTCGGCCAACCGGGACATCCGCGCGATGGCCCAGAAGAGGTTGACCGCCGTCGGGCGCGTGGCGGCGAGATCCGTAGCCGCTTTCTGGAACAGCGGGCGCCAGGGACGCTTTCGCCGAACGGCGGTTTGCACCGAGAGGACGAGGCCGAACGCCGCCGTCACTCCGATGGCGGGCGCCCCCCGGACGACCATCGTCCGGATCGCCTCCGCGACCGACGCCGCGTCGTTGCAGCTGCGCATGAACTCCTTGATCGGCAGGATCCGCTGGTCGAGCAGCAACAGCGCATCGCCTGTCCACTCGATCGTCTTGAATGCCACTTATGCTTTCCTTTCGGAACCGGATTGTATTTTATCGACCTGCGCCAGGACCGCCGCACGGATCTCCCGGAACGGGCGAGGGGGCGCCTGGAGCACCCCGTCGCGGAGCGCGACCGAGAGCAGCGGCGTCATCGGTCCGGCGCCGCAGGGGCAGGCAGCGGTCGCAACCCCGGCCGGGACGACCCGGCGGGCGCCGCAGGCGGGGCAGTGCAGCGTTTCCTTCACGCCGGAACATTTACCGCGCTTGGCGAAGGGAGCGCCCTCGATCTCGACGATGTCGAGGGCGAAGTCGATCGTCGGCGCGTTGCTGAGGCACGTCCCGACGCCGAACCCGTCGACGACGTCGCGAAGGGCCTCCAGGTCGGGCTCGTCGAGTCCCCCGGACACGTAGAGCCGGACGTGGGAGAACCCGCGAAGGTCGAGTTCCCATCGCAATTCCTGGAGGATCCAGCGGAAATCGCCCCGGCGGGAGGCCGGCGTGTCGAGCCGGACGGCCGCCAACCGGCTCCCAAGCGCTTCGGCCACCCGGAGCGCCTCGAACTTCTCGTCCTGCAGCGTGTCGACGAGGCAGACGCGCGGCACGCCGGCTTCGACCGTCTCGTCGAAGGCGCGCATCGCCTCGACCGTATCGCCCACGGCCAGGACCAGGGCGTGCGGCATGGTTCCCGACGGAGGCTCGCCGAGGTACCTTGCGCTCCGGACCGCCGACACGCTGTCGGCGCCGCCGATAAACGCGTTCCGGTCGATGAGGGTCGACAGCGCCGGATGCATCCGGCGCGCGCCGAAGGACATCAGCGGCCGATCGCCCCCCGCCGTCTTCAGCCGGGCGGCCTTCGTGGCGATCCCGGACGCCTGGCACAAAAGGCCCAGCATCGCCGTCTCCATCTCGCAAAACTCGCCATAGGGCCCCTCGACCGAGAACACCGGCTCGCCCGGGAAGAAGATCGTCCCTTCCGGCATCGCGCGCACGGTCACCCCGCGCCCGGCCAGAAGCGCCAGCATCTCGTCCATCCCGGCGAGCACCGCGTATCCGTATCCGGCCGGGAAACGCTTGACGTACCCCTCCATGACGAGCGGGAGGCGGTCGCGCCCCAGCTTGCGCAGGATGTCCATCGTGCGGGGGAAGTAGACGTCGGTCGTGTCGCCCCGGCAGATCTCCTCCCACGAGGGGATGATGTCGCGCACCGTCTCGTCAACCATTGCTCTGCTCCTTTTCCCGGGCAACGTGGACGCCCAACACTTTTTCCATCTGGTCGAGCGCAAAAGCGTGGCTTGCCGGATCGATCCCCGCCACCCGCCGCGCGTCGACGGACGTTTCGTATCCGCGCATGGCCGCGTCGGCGGCGGTGTAGAGGACGCAGATGTTCGTGACGCAGCCGCACAGCTCCAGGCGGGTGATGCCGTGCCGCGAAAGCGCCGTCCCGAGCACCGTCCCGTGGAAACCGGAGTAGCTGCGCTTCTCGACGAGGATGTCGCCCGGCTCCGGCGCGAGCGCGGAGACGACCGCGGAGCCGGGCGTGCCCTCGACCGCGTGCGGGGGCCAGCCCATCCGGGAAAACTCCGGATCGTTCGGTTTGTGGGAATCGCAGACGTAGACGACCAGCTCGCCCTTTTTCCGCGCCTGCGCAATTCGCCGGCGGACAGATGGAACGATGGCCCGCGCCGCGGGCACCTCGAGCGGCGCCCCTTTCCGGATGAAATCCTCGAGCATGTCGATCACGAGCAGGGCGCTTCCGACCTTTTCCATCCGGGGAATCCTCCTATTTATCGCCAGCCATCGCCCGCGAGTCGATCGCCATCGCCGGAGACCTCAGCCCACCCGAGATGACCAGCGGAATCTCGATCCGGCCCGACGGCCCGGTCAGATATCTCGCCGACGCCCCGTGAGTGGCCCCGGCCGATCCCGCAGGAAGCTGGAGCCTCCCGACGAAATCGATCGTCCGATCGAAGCCGAGCGCCGCCGTCCCTTCGAGACCGAACCGGCCGGATTCGATCCATAGCCGGTCGGTCCGGATCTTCCCGCCTCCGATCCGGAAATCCGCGGACATCTTCGAGAATGCGGTTCCCTCGTTTTTCCCTGTGGGCCTCGATGCCGGGAGGCCCGCCAGCCGCGCGGCGTCGCCCGGCAGGGCAATCCCCTCGATCTTCCCGTCCGACAGGGAGAGGGAGCCCTCGCCCGTCGCGGTCCGGGAAAAGTCGGCGAAGTCCCGGATGCCGCCCTCGATCCTTGCCGTCATCGTCACGGGCCCGGAGACCAGCTTCCCGAGGCGCGTCTTCCGCGACAGCAGCTCCGAGGCCTCCACGTCCTTGAGCGACACGCGCATCCGGAGGGCAGGCGTCTTTCCCCCGGTCTCGATCTCCCCCGTTGCCGAGAGCTCGCCCCCGTAGACCTTCGCCCGCAGCGCCTCGAAGGCGTGGGCCCCCTTCTCGAACCGGACCCGGCCGGCCAGGTCGCGGAAATCGATCCCGCGGACACGCCCGGCGTCGATCGACAGATTGGCGGAGAACGCCACCTGCTGCGTCTCGGCCCCAGCCTCCGGCTTCGCGCCCTTCCGGCCGTGGCCGCCCTCAGGAAACAAGTTGTCGAGATCGAGGTAGGCCATCTTCAGCGCGAGCGGCCCGGTCGCCGTGTCGCCCTGCGAGAGCCTCCCGCGCAATGTAAAGCTCTGCCCGTTGCACAGGCCGGCCAGCGGCTCGAACTCGAGGGCGCCCGGCGACAGCACCAGGTGGCCATCGAGCCCCCGGAACTCGATGCCGGAATCCGGTTGCTGGAATCCGACCTCCCCGAGGTCGACCCCGACGGACCAGCCTCCCGGCGTCCCGGCGTCCTTTTTCCTCCCCTTTCCGGAAGCGGTGACGCGTCCGGCGAGCGACCAGCGCTGCAGCAGCTCCCCCCGGCTCGACGCGAATTCGGACAGGGAGGCGATCCGGGACGAGGCGAACCATTCGTAGGCCCCGGTGGAGGGGACCATCGATAGATTCCCGATCAGGAGGAGCGGCGGGAAGCGGACCTCGGCGTTCGAGATCATCAGCAGGTCGGGGAAGCGATGGCCCTGAAGCACCAGCATGCACGGCATGTCGATGAATTTCTGGAGGCCGGGCGTCACGGTCCAGCCCGCCTCCCGGAGATCGACGTCGATTTCGAAGCCCAGCGCCTCGGGCGGGCCGGACAGCTTGGCCGAGAGCCGGGCGAACCCTTCGGGGCGGACGCGCTCGAGGAGGGCAGGCGGCTCCCGGAACATCTCGCGCAGGTCGCCCAGCCGAACCCGCCGCATCGCCAGAGACAGATCCATGTCGGGGCCCGCGTCGGAGGGCGTGACCCTCCCCTCGACCGAGATATCCTGGCGAAACAGGTCGCCGTCGGCCTTGAGCAGGAACGGCCCCGAGTCGCCGCGCTCCCGCGCGAGCCGCCCTTTCAGGGAGACGTGGCCGCGCAGCCGCCCGCCGATGCGCGCCGAGACGTCGAAATCGCACCCGTTGCCGTCGAAACCGCCGATCCGTGCGGTCACTGAAGTCACGTCATACGCGCGCTCCCGCCCGTCGCCGTCCTGGATCCGGAAGCCCAGTTGCGCCTCGCGGAGATCGACCGCCCGGACCGCGGGAACGGGGTGCAGCATCCGGCCCGCCATCTCCGTAAGCGAGGTGGACCCGTCCGCGTACTTCCGGAGGAGGATGGCCGGGTGCGACAGGATCAGGCGGCCGAGCTCGGCGCGGCCGGACAGGAGCGGAAGCAGGGCAAGCCGGAATTCGGCCTCGGGCGCCGAGAGCAGCTTTTCGGATTCGTGGTTCGGATCGCCCGACAGCGTCAGGTTGCGGACCTTGATGCCGATGCCGGGGAACAGGGAAAGCGAGACGGCCGAGAAGGACGCCTTGCGACCCGTCTTTTCCTCGAGGACAGCGAGGAGAGCAGGACGATAGCCCTCCAGCGACACGACCCGCGGCAGGACGGCCACGAAGATCAGGATCCCGGCAAGAATCGCCGCCACGACGTACGCCGCCTTGCGCATGATGACTACCCCAGCAGTTTTTTGAGCACCTCGGAGACGATCTTGGGGTTCGCCTTGCCCTTCGTCTCCTTCATCACCTGTCCGACGAAGAACGACAGCAACCCCTCTTTCCCGCTCTTGTAGATCCCGACTTCATTCGGGTTGCCTGCGATCACCTTCGCCACGATCGCCTCGAGCGCCTCCGTGTCGGACACCTGCGTGAGCCCCAGCTCCTCCCGCAGCGCCCGGACCGGCTTCCCGGTCGCCAATGCCTGCTCGATCAGCGTCTTGCCGGCCGTCGCGGAGATGAGCCCCGCCTCGCGGTCCTCGACGACCTCGGCGATCGTGTGGGCGGACAGGGCGCCGGACAGGGCCGCTTCCTTCCACTGGATGCACTCGTTCGCGGTCGTCTTCGGATTCTTTCCGAACGCCGCAAGCGACGCCTCGAAGAAATCGGCCAGCGCCCGGGAGGAGGACAGCAGCGCGGCGTCGTACGCCGTCAACCCGTACTGCGATGCGAAGCGGGCCGACTTTTCGACGGGAAGCTCGGGGATCGTCTTGCGGACCGCCTCGATCCAGGCCTCGTCGACCACGAGCGGCAGCAGGTCGGGGTCGGGGAAGTAGCGATAGTCGTGCGCTTCCTCCTTGCCGCGCATCGAGCGCGTCTCGTTCCGGTCGACGTCCCAGAGGCGCGTCTCCTGGACGACCGTGCCGCCGTCCTCGATCAGGTCGACCTGGCGGCGGATCTCGTATTCGATCGCCTTCTCGACGTTGCGGAACGAGTTCATGTTCTTGAGCTCGGCCCGGGTGCCGAGCGCCTCCCGCCCCCGCGGCCGCACCGACACGTTGGCGTCGCAGCGGAAAGACCCCTCTTCCATGTTGCCGTCGCAAACCTCGAGGTAGACGAGGATGTCGCGGAGCCGCCGCAGGTAGTCGCTCGCCTCTTCCGGCGTACGCATGTCGGGCTCGGAGACGATCTCGATCAGCGGGACGGAGCAGCGGTTGAGGTCGGCGAGCGAACCCTGGCTGCCGGAGAAGGCGCCGTCGTGCACGAGCTTGCCCGCGTCCTCCTCCATGTGGATCCGGGTGATGCCGACCCGCTTGGCCACGCCGCCCGCCTCGATGTCGAGATGCCCCGCGAGCGCGACCGGCAGCTCGTACTGGGAGATCTGGTAAGCCTTGGGCAGGTCGGGATAGAAGTAGTTCTTCCGGGCGAAGACGCTCTTCTCCTGCACCGTGCAGCCGGTGGCCAGCGCCGCCCGGATGGCGAACTCGACGACCCGCCGGTTGAGCACCGGAAGCACGCCCGGCATGCCCGTGCAGACGGGACACGTGTTGGCGTTGGGCGTGGCGCCGAACGCCGCCGAGCAGGCGCAGAAGATCTTGCTGTTCGTGGAGAGCTGGGCGTGAACCTCCAGCCCGATGACCGCCTCGAAATCCATCATGAGTCCCCTTATCCCTCGAACGGAGCGACGCGCGGCAGCGGGATCGCGCGCTCGATCGCGGCCGCCGCCGACAGCACCGTCTCTTCCCGGAAATGGCCGCCCAGGAGCTGGGCGCCGATCGGCAGCCCGTCGGACGACATCCCGCACGGCACCGAGATGCCGGGGATCCCGGCAAGATTGCACGGGATCGTGTAGATGTCGGACAGGTACATCGTCAGCGGGTCGCCGGTCTTCTCGCCGATCTTGAACGCCGGCGTCGGCGCCGTCGGCGTGAGGAGCACGTCGGCCTTGTCGAACGCCGCGTCGAAGTCGCGCCGGATGAGGGTGCGCACTTTCTGCGCCTTGGCGTAGAACGCCTCGTAGTAGCCGGCGGAGAGCGCGTAGGTGCCGATCATGATGCGCCGCTTGACCTCGGGGCCGAACCCCTCGGCGCGCGTCCGGGACATCATCTCGACGAGACTGGACGCCCCATCGGCCCGGTGGCCGTACCGGACGCCGTCGTACCGCGCCAGGTTCGACGACGCCTCGGCCGGCGCGATGAGGTAGTAGGTGGACAGCGCGTACTCGGTGTGCGGGAGCGACACCTCGACCGCTTCCGCGCCCGCCGCCAGCAGGGCGTCGAGCGCCTGGCCGATCGCCGCGCGGACCTCGAGGTCGAGCCCTTCCCCTGCGAAATATTCCTTGGGCAGCCCGACCCGAAGCCCTTTCAGGTCGCGGCCGACCGCAGCCGCGTAGTCGGGGACAGGCACGTCGAGCGACGTGGAATCGCGCGGGTCGTGCCCCGCCACGATGCCGAGCATGGCCGCCGCATCGGCGACGGAGCGCGTGAGCGGGCCGCCCTGGTCGAGCGAGGAGGCGAATGCGACCATCCCGTAGCGCGAGACGCGGCCGTAGGTGGGCTTGAGTCCCACGACGCCGCACAGCGCGGCCGGCTGCCGGATCGATCCGCCGGTATCGGTGCCCATCGCGGCGAAGCACATCGCCGCGGCGACGGCCGCCGCCGTGCCGCCCGAGGAACCGCCGGGGATGCGCGCCGTATCCCAGGGGTTGAGCGTCTTCCCGAAGAAGGAGGTCTCGGTGGAGGAGCCCATCGCGAACTCGTCCATGTTCTGCTTGCCGAGCAGCACCGCCCCCGCGCCCAGCACCCGCTCGGTCACGGCCGCGTCGTAGGGGGGGATGAAGTTGCCGAGGATCCGGCTCCCGCAGGTCGTGCGGATGCCCTTCGTGCAGAAAATGTCCTTGAGGCCCACGGGCACCCCGTGGAGGATGCCGAGCGATTCGCCCCGCGCCTGCGCCTCGTCGCACGCAGCCGCCCGGGCCATGGCCGCTTCCGGCAGCAGGGTGACGTATGCGTTGATCGTCGGGTTGAGCGCCGCGATCCGGTCGAGCAGCGCCTGCGTCAGCGCCCGGGAGGAGACGTCGCCCGCGCGGACCGCGGCGGCCGCCTCGAGCAGCGTCCATTCGTGAACGGGAATCGTCGCCATGAGCGTATCGGCCTCTTTTCTCTCTTCTAATCTTCGATGATGCGGGGAACGCGGAACGCGTCGCCCTCGCGGTCGGGGGCGTTGGCCAGCAGCGCCTCCTTGTCGGGAAACGGCACGACGACGTCCTCCCGGAACGGAGTCCCGGTCTCGACCGCATGCGAGGTAGGGGTCACCCCGGCGGTGTCGAGCCGGTCGAGCTGCTTCACGTAATCGAGAATCTGGCCGAGCTGCCCGCAAAGCGTGTCGAGCTCGCCCTCGGAAAGCGCGAGTCGTGCAAGCCGGGCCACGTGCCGGACCTCGTCCGTCGAGATCGCCATCGCGAAATCCCCCGTCGAATTGCTGCAATAACGTGCCGAAAGACCCCCAATTTACCACAGCCCGGCCCCCCCGGCAAAACCGGATGCCCCTTCGTCCCACGCTCCCAGCGAATCGGCGCCGGGGCGGGCGATGGCCGCCGGGGCTGCGCCTCCGGGCTCCCCCGCCCGCTGCGTCGCGTCGCTCCGCGGCTCCAGGCAGCGAACGTGCCATTCGGACGCCTTCCCGCGCCCCGCCACGCCTCTTCGCCCGCGCACCCTGCTCGAGCCCGCGATGGCGGGCCTTTCGCCGCTTCCGCTCGCTCCTCGCGTTCGGTGGATCCCTGCGGCGTGGCCCCTTTCGACGGCGCCCGAAAAGCGCCACGAACGAGGCGCAGGGGCGGGGGGGTCTTAACGTAGTGCCGATGGATGGAAACGTTGCGGCTGGTTACGGAGTGAACGGCCCTTCTCCCCGAAGCGAAGGAACCCCCGGGCATCCTTACCGAGCTGCCATGCATGTGATGCAACGTATCGGCTGGCGCTCGGGGTATGATGTTGCGATGGAAAAATACAAGTATTTCGCGACGACGAGCAAGGGGCTGGAAGAAACGCTGGCGGGGGAGGTCGTCGCTCTCGGCGGCGAGGAGATCTCCGCGGTCACGGGGGGCGTGTCCTTTTCGGGCGACGCCGACCTCGGGATGCAGGCCAACCTGTGGCTGCGCACCGCCAACCGGGTGCTGCGCCATCTTTCCGACTTCGACGCCCCGACACCCGAAGCGCTCTATGAAGGCGTCCGCGCGATTCGCTGGACCGACCTGTTCGACCTCAAGCGCACCATCGCCGTCGACGCGACCGTCCGCGAATCGGGCATCACCCACTCCCACTTCGCGGCGCAGAAATGCAAGGACGCGGTCGTCGACACCTTCCGCGACGCCGTCGGCTTCCGCCCCGACGTCGACCGATTGAACGCCCAGGTCCGGATCAACCTGCGCATCGTTCGCGACGAAGCCGTCCTCTCGCTCGATCTCTCGGGCGAAAGCCTCAACCGGCGCGGCTACCGCACCGGGCCGGCGTTCGCCTCGCTGCGCGAGACGCTGGCGGCGGGCATCCTCCTCCTGGCCGAATACGACGGGGAGCAGCCGCTCGTCGATCCTGCCTGCGGGGCCGGGACCTTCCTGATCGAGGCCGCGCTGATTGCCTCCAACACCGCCCCGGGGCTGCTGCGCGACGACTTCGGGTTCAAGAACCTGCGCGACTTCGAGCCGAAGCGCTGGAGCCGTTTGGTCGACGCGGCGCGGGCCGCCGTGCAGCCGCGCCGGATCGGCCCGCTTTCGGGCTTCGACATCTCGCAGACCGTCCTGGCCGACGCCCGCGCCAACGCCCGCAACGCCGGCTTCGCCGACAAGATCGCGTTCGCGGTGCGCGACGTCTCGGCGCTTGCGCCCGAAGGCGGCCCCGGGCTCATCGTCTGCAATCCTCCCTACGGCGTGCGCCTTACGGGCGGCCCGGGCGGCATCGAGCCGTTCTACGCGGGGCTCGGCAAGGCGCTCAAGGATAATTGCGGCGGCTGGACCGCCTGGATCCTGTCGGGCAATCCCGAGGCCACCCGGGGGCTCAAGCTGAAGACGTCGCGCCGGATTCCCCTCATGAACGGCCCCATCGACTGCCGGCTCCTCCGGTACGATCTGCGCCCGTGACCTCCGCTTCCCTCCTTCGCGCCGACCGGCTGAGCCGCATCGCGGACGGGAAGCGGATCGTCGACCGGGTAAGCGTCGAAGTCGCGCGCGGCGAGGTGCTCGCGATCGTCGGCCAGAGCGGATCGGGAAAATCGACGTTCCTCCGGATGCTCAACCGGCTCGACGAACCCGACGAGGGAACCGTATTGCTCGACGGCGTCGACTACCGGACGCTGCCGCCGCGCGCGTTGCGACGTCGGGTCGGCCTGGTGATCCAGGCGCCCCACCTGTTTCCGGGGACGATCGCGGACAACGTCGGCTTCGGCCCCGCCCAGC
Source organism: Candidatus Deferrimicrobiaceae bacterium (assembly GCA_036504035.1). Taxonomy (NCBI): domain Bacteria; phylum Candidatus Deferrimicrobiota; class Candidatus Deferrimicrobia; order Candidatus Deferrimicrobiales; family Candidatus Deferrimicrobiaceae; species Candidatus Deferrimicrobiaceae bacterium. The sequence continues at coordinate 535,945 of DASXVV010000006.1, read as the reverse complement.
GCGGGGAAGCATTCCCGGCCGAGGCGATCGAAGCGCTGCTGGCGCGCCTCGGCCTCTCGGGGCAGGCCTCGCGCGACGTTTCGGGGCTTTCCGGCGGCGAGGCGCAACGCGTCTCGCTGGCGCGCACCCTCGCAAACGCGCCCGAGATCCTGCTGCTCGACGAGCCCACCTCGGCGCTCGACGAGGGATCGCGCGACGAGGTCGAACGACTCGTCTCCGGGCTCATCCGAGAGCGCGGCCTCACCTGCCTGATCGTGACCCACGACCCCGCCCAGGCGCGCCGGATGGCCGACCGGACGATGCATCTCGACAACGGATGCGTCACGGGGATCGGCCCGGCGCGGGATCCCGCCTAGATGCTCGCCCGCTACTTCCACACGCCGGTCGCGCTGGGCCTTTCCCAGGCCGCGGTCGTCACCCTGCTCGCGCTGGCGGTCATGCTGGTCGCGCGCCGGAAATCGATCCACGTCGAGCGGGAGACGCTTTCCTCCCTCGCCCGCGGCATCTTCCAGATCGTCGCCGTGGGCCTCATCCTGATTCCCGTGCTCAAGGGCCCCGTCGCCCTCGGCTTCCTGGCGCAGGCGGTCATGATCGCGACCGCCGCCGGCATCGCGGCACGCCGGGCCGAGGGAATCCCCGGCGCCTTCGGCGTCTCGCTGGCCGCCATCACCGCGGGCTCCGCGGCCATCGTTCTGCCCCTCGTCCTTTTCGGCGTCATCGAGATGCGAAACCATTCGCTCGTCCCGATCGGCAGCATGGTCATCGCCAACGCGATGACCTCGTGCTCCCAGGCGCTCGAGCGGTTCCGCGCCGACGTAGTCGCCCGCACCGGCTTCATCGAGGCCGCGCTTGCGCTCGGCGCCTCGTCCGAAAGCGCCGCGCTTCCCTGCGTGCAGGGCGCCGTCACCGCCGCCTTCATCCCGCGCATCGACACGCTGCGCTCGCTCGGCATCGTCTGGATCCCGGGGATGATGGCCGGCATGCTGCTCTCCGGAAGCGATCCCGTCTACGCCGCCATCTATCAGTTCGTCGTCATCGCGATGATCTACGCCTCGTCGGGCATCGCCGCCATGACGGGCGTCCTGCTCATCCGGAGGCGCGCCTTCTCCCCCGCGGAACAGCTGCTGCTGCGCCCGGGAAAAACCGCATGGAGGAACGTAGCGTCATGAAAGCCGACCCCCGAGAACCGGTCATCTCTTTTGCGCTGCGCCCGATCGGCGAAATCCGGTCGCCGATCAAGAAACCGGGGGACGCGCCTTTCCAGGGCGCCCTGTCGGACGTCGTGGCCGAGGTGGTTCTCGACCCGGCATACGTGGACGGGTTGAAGGGGATGTCGGAACGGGTGAACCCGTCCTGGGTGAATTCTCTACCGGACGATCGCCACCGCAGGCAGGCAAAGATCGTCGTGCTGTGCTGGATGCACGGGGCCGAGCGCGAACGACTACTGGTCCACCCGCGGGGCGATACAAACCGCGGCTTGCGCGGTGTCTTCGCGACGCGGTCGCCCCATCGGCCCAACCCGATCTCGCTTCACACGGTGACGCTGCTGGAAATCCGGGGGAACGTGCTGCGCGTCCGCGGGATGGATGCGATCGACGGGACGCCCGTCATCGACATCAAGCCGCACGCGCCCGAACTGGACGGGTAGAGGGGAGGGCGGCCTAGTCGCCGAACGGCAGCTCGCCGGGCGGCAACTCGTCGGCCAGGTCGGCCAGATGGTCGACGACCTCGGGCGGAATCTCCGAGGGAGGCTTCCCGCCCTCGGTAAGGTATGGGGCGCAAATCGGGCAATGGCGGGCGTGCTGGGCAACGACCTCGGTCATCGCCGGCGGGAGGTCGGCCTTGGCGTACCGGTCGACGAGCTGCCGCGCGAACTGCTGTCGCTCCTGCATCGTCAAGGACCTGTACTTGTCGATGTCGATCCGATGCTCGCGCGCCTTTTCGAGGACGAAGGCCCGTAGGTTCTCGCGGACCGGCGCCGGAATCTCGTCGCACCGGATCGACCGGCACAGGATGCGGGTCTGGTCGTACGTTTTCAGGAAGTTCGTGCAGACGTCGCACAACTTGATGTGCTCTCCAAGTTCCTCGCGAAGCCGGGGATCCATCGAGCCGTCGAAATAGTCTCCGAGAAGATAAACGAGCTCCTTGCAATTCATCGACTAATCCACCCTCCCCTGCGTCATGTATCGGGTCAGGCGCTCCCGCAGATAGAGCCTCGCGCGATGGAGGCGGGACTTCACTGCCGGCACCGAAAGTCCGAGAATCTCGGCGGTCTCCTCGTTCGCAAGTCCCTCGACGTCGCTCAGCACAAAGACCACCCGGTATTTCTCGGAAAGGCTGTCCGTATATTTCTGGATGACCTCGCCCAGCTCCTTGTTGAGGAAGTTCCGCTCGACCTCCTTGCTCCAGTCGTCGATCGGGTTCGCATGCATTCCCTCTTCGGTGAACACGGGCATGAATTCTTCGATCGAAACCGTCTCGTTGCGCCGCTTGCCCCGGAGCCGCATGAGGCAGGTGTTCACGCAAATCCTGTAAATCCACGAGTAAAGGGCCGAGTCGCCCTTGAACATCCCCACCTTGCGGATCACCGTGATAAATACGTCCTGCGCGGCTTCCTGCGCGTCGCTCTCGTTCTTGAGGATCGACAGCGCCAAGCTGTAGATCTTGCCGTGGAAACGGTCGAACAACGCCTCGACTGCATCCTGAGAGCCGGCCCGGAGCTCCTCGAGGAGAACATTGTCGTCCTGGAATCGCTCGATCGACATCCGCTCCCCCTTCAGATTCTGCTTGCGTCGTTCGGGTTTCCTTGGAATTGCCGTTCAGGGGTCAAGAATGACACGAATCGTGCGTCCCATGCAAGAAGGCTTGGCGGAACGCGTGCGATCCTTGTACAATTGCACAGAGAGACGGCTGAAGCATCGAGCGGCCGCCCGACGGGGGATCCGGTTACCGTGAAGAAGAAACAGGTGGTTGTCACCACACTGCTGGTCGCCGCGACGGCGACCTTCGTGTATGCCCTGCTCAGCCGGCGGCAGGACCAGAAGTTTTCGCCGATCTACACCCGCCCCGAAGGGGGCGAACGGGACGGCGAAGATCCGCTCTTCATCGGGTCTTAAAATACCCGGCCTGACCCGCCGCGGCGTCAGTAAAACAGTTCCATCTTCGCGGCGCGCACCAGCAATTTCTTGAGCCCGTATACCTGGAAGCGGACGATCAGCTTCTGATCCGGCCCCTCCCCTTCGCTCGACTCGACACGCCCCTCCCCAAACACCGGGTGCAGCACCCGCTTCGGCCAGTTCGCATCCGGGGCGCGCTTCTCCCCGAACGGCGAGCTTTCGCGCTCGACCGGCCTGCGCACGACCGTCGCCGGTCGGCCGGCCCGGGTCGCCGGCGTCGGCGGGTACGACCGGGTCGAGATGTAGCTGCTCATCGTCTCGACGCGCGCGCCTGTCGGATACGGCCTTCCTGAAGAAAAGCGCACCCGTTCGTTTTCGGCCTCGTTCGAGGTCTCGTCTTCCCAGCGCAGCATCGCCGGAGGGATCTCCGAGAGGAACCGGGAAGGGATCGCGTCCTTCCATGATCCGAACAGGTTCCGGCGTCGCACGAAGGAAAGCGTCGCCCGTTCGCGCGCCCGCGTCAGCCCCACGTAGAACAGCCGCCGCTCCTCCTCGATGTCGTCCTCGGAGTCGGCCGACCGGGAATGGGGCAGCAGCCCCTCCTCGACCCCGACCAGGAAGATCACGGGAAACTCGAGCCCCTTGGCGTTGTGGAGCGTCATCAGCCGGACCGCCTCGCCTTCTTCGGCGTTCATGTCGCGCGGGGACAGGGAGACCGTTTCGAGGAACGCCGTGACGCCCTCCTCCCCCGTGCCCTCGAAGGCTTCGGCCATCCGGAGCAGCTCTCCGATGTTGGCGAGGTCGTCTTCCCGCTCCTTCGACGTAGCACTTCCGCCCGCATCCCGGAGCCAGCTGAGGTAGCCCCCCTCGTCGAGAAGCGACCGCAGCGCTTCGCCCGTCGTCCGTTCCGGCAGCGCCCCGAGCCAGGACATCCGGAGCTGGAATAGCGAGGTCAACTGGGGGACGCCCGCGAGCATCGCGGACACCGGGACGCCCTCGCGGCGCGCGCCTTCGGCCGCAGCCGAAAGCTTCGCCTCGCCGACGCCGCGCCGGGGGCTTTTCAGCAGCCGCCGAAGGGAGACGAGATCGTCCGGATGCAGTACCCACTTGAGCCAGGCAACCGCGTCGCGCACGACGGCCCGGTCGTAGAACGACAGCGCCCCGCGCAGCACGTATTTCACATCGCGCTGGCGCAGCGCATCCTCGAACGCCCGAGACTGGCTGTTGATCCGGTAGAAGACGGCGATGTCGGAAGGCGCCGTCCCGCGGTGGATCTCGGTCGAGATGGCCATCGCCACTTCGCGCGCCTCGGTATCGCTGTCGTTGTAGATGCGGACGACGGGCGGATCGCCCCCCTCCCGGGCCGCCACGATCCGCTTGTCGCGGCGGGAGCTGTTCTTCGCGATCACCGCGCCGGCGGCCGACAGGATCGACGACACGGTCCGGTAGTTCGTCGCCAGGTGGACGATCGTCGCCCCGGGGTAATCGCGCTCGAAGGACAGCATGGGGCCGGCCGAGCCGCCGCGCCAGCCGTAGATCGACTGGTCCTCGTCGCCAACCGCGCAGAAGGAATCGGCACCGGTCGCCAGCATCTTCGTCAGCGTCGCCTGGAGCCCGTCGACGTCCTGGAACTCGTCGACCAGCAGGTGGCGAGTGTCGCGCCGCACCGTCTCGAGCACCTCGGGCGCCTCGCGGAACAGCCGGACCGGCAGCCGGATCAGGTCGGTGAAGTCGATCGCCCCCGCCGCCGTCAGCGCCGCGTCGTACGCCTTCGCGACGTCCTCGGCCTTGCCCACGAAGAGCCAACCCGCCTCGAGCGCCGCGTCCTCGATCGACTTGCCCCCCCGCTTGGCGCGCTCGATCAGGTCGGCGAACTTCCGGGCCGGGAACTTCTTCTCGTCGATGTTCTGCTCTTTCAGGATGCCCTTGAGCACATCGCCCTGGTCGCGCGCGTCGTAGATGAGGAAGCCGGGCGAGAGGCCGATGCGGCTGCCGTAGCGGCGGAGCAGAAGAGCGCCGTAGGCGTGGAAGGTGCCGAGCCACGGCAGCTCCTTCCGCCCGGGGAACAGCTTCGCGACGCGCTCGCGCATCTCCTCGGCCGCCCGGTTGGTGAAGGTGATGCCGACGATCGACCGCGGCGGAACCCCCTCGTGCAGGAGACGGGCAATACGCGCCACGATCGCGCGCGTCTTGCCGGAGCCGGCGCCGGCGACCAGCAGGATCGGGCCGGAGGGGTGCGTGACGGCGCGGCGCTGATCGGGGTCGAGGCCGGAAAGGATCTCGGCGGCGCCATCGGAGGACGCCGGGAAAAGACGGGGTTGCAAAGGTTGTCCTGTTAATCCGCCGGGAGGATTTTCGTGGGGACGATGCAGTCTGCGAAGCCGGGCGGAACGGTGGAGCAAGAAGTGCCTTCGACGACGACCACCCGGCCCTGGTGGCGGTCGCGCAAAACGCTTTCCAGCGGTCCCTGGACGAGGCAGTCGGCGGGGACGCCATCGTGGAACACGGTGACCACCGTCCTCGGAAACGGCTCGTTACCGACCACGCGCACGGTGCCGGTGACCGTCTTCATCGGCCTGGAGCGCCGAACCGACATCGCTCCGGAACCGGAGGACAGGGATACCGCCAGGACGAAAACCAGCGCGGCTGCGCCGCTCCCGGCCCGCATGCGGATCGGCCTAGAAATCGACCCGGATTCCGGGGGTGCGCAATCGCCGTTCGTTTTCGAGAAGCTGAAGCGTCCCGCAACCGCTCCCCGGAGGAGGGGGGGGAACATCCATGGGAATCGCCCTCCCGACGGAACGCGAACGAGACAACGATCCGGCGGCCGGAGCCGCGGAAACGACGTTGTCCCCGACGATCCCGATGGTGTCCAGAACCGATGCATTGCGGATGCACAGAAACGCTTCCCCCAGATAGTCGTACTGAGTATTCGGAACAAGAGGGACCAATACTCCCCTGCCCATGTCGATTAGTGTTGCCGAGGTCTGGGTCGCAGAGGGAACCCATGTCACGCTCCCTCCGGCCGCGCCGCCGAGCGGGGTGTAAAGCGCATAAGTCGAACTCCAGCGGGGGAGAGGAGCGAAGGTTACGTTGTCCGCCCAGAAAATATTCCCAAGATTGGACAACGATGCCGCATTCCCCTGATAGTGACTCCACCGGTAGCTCCATTCAGGATGGCCTGCCACTGATAGAACCGGGTTGATCCCCGAAATCGTGTTGGCGATCGTCCAGTCGACGAACACGTCGACGAACGTCTTGCCCGTCCCGATCAGCGCGTTGTCGATGGAAGCCTGCCCGACCAGAGTGGAATGGAGCGCCTTGCGGAAAACGTTATTGTCCGGAACCTCGGCAAAGGACACCCGGTCGATGATGTACTGGGTCCACATGGCGACTTTGGCATAATCACGCCGGTCGGTCTGGGGGCTCCAGAGCGTCAACGCATTCCCTGTGCTGTTCGCGTAAATTGAAATACGGGGAGGATATATCCCGTAGCAGTAGATCTCGGCAGCCACGGACATCGCTTCATTGAGCCAGATATCGTCGCTGCCCGTGAGACCCAGCGCCAAGTGATCCTTCTGTTCCCAGTGGATCATGTGCTGGAACTCATGCGCCATGGTGCGCAGAGCGTATGGAATATCCTGCCTCACGTCGTCGATGTCCGCGAAGTACATCTCTTTCTGGTTTGAAATCGGGGAGAAAGGATTGGTCCCGCGCCGTGGATATTCGTTGACCGGATCGAAATATCCCCCCACACCCGTCGGCGAGGTCGGTGATTGCGGAATGTGAAGCAGAACGATGTAGATCTTCGGATCTCCGTCTGCGCCGGGATTGGGCTCCGATCCAAAAAAAGACGTGACCCTCGGATAGATCAGGTTGTCGAACCCGGTAATGAGCTCATTGCGCGTCGAATTGTCGATCGTCCGGCCGGCCTCAACGTAAAGATAGCAGTGCGCCCCTTCGCCGACCTTGTTGATGGTAGTCGGGTAATGGGTGTTATCCGCATAACTGTAGGCGTAGATGGTTTTCGTGTCGGAGTTGAGGCCGTCGAACAGGCCGCCGTTATCGCCCCCACCGCAAGCCGCCAATAACGACAGCAAGGCAAGACAAAGCACCACCGGATATCTGTCGAACCTGCTTGCCTTCATCGACCCCCCAAGACTTCCGGGACCCATCTGGTTTGTCAGAAACCGATCGCCGCATCGAAGGCGGCCGAATAGCTGCCGCTCGATGCGCCCGCTTCGAATCCGAGCCGCGTGTCGCCCAACGCCCACGACACGCCGCCGGCCAAGCCGAGGTTGTTCTTCAGCTTGTAGTAACTGTCTTCGGTCATCTGGGTGCCGATCGGGACCGACGTTGCGCGATACATCTTGGCTTCGACATATCGCAGGAACGGTCCGCCGTAGACCGTCAGCCGGCCCGTGCGCTGGTAACCGATCAGCCCCCCCTCGACATCCCAGAGGTCCCTGATATGGACGTCGGCGACGAGACCCGGCGCCACGGTCACGCCCTTCGTCCGATAGCCTGTGTAGACGTCGGCACGGAAAGAAGCCAGCAGCCCCCGCTCGGAAAACCGGTCGCCGGCCAGGTTCCCCTTGAGCCCGATGCCGCCGAACGGCCTGTACCCGGCCTCGAACTGCTTGCCGTCGCCGAAATCGGCCATTCCGAGGCGGAGGGCCCACTCCCACCCGAACGATTCCTGGGCCGCCTGGACATAATAGTGATTCTGCCTGGCCTTGATCGGCACATAATCGGGTTTTTTCGGGAGCAGGCGGGTTTCACCGAGGATGTACCCGCCTGACAGCGAGAGGCTCCCCAACTCTTCGGTCTTGGGGGGAAGCGTCCCGAGCGGACCGATGGCGTGGGCCGCACCGCCCGAAAGAAGCGCCAGCAGGAGGATTGCGACCGCTGCGATCTGTTTCATCGATCCTCCGCTCAATAGACCAGGGGGAGCCGCAGCATGGCGCCCACCCCCCAGTCGGAAAGCCCCGTCGCGATTCCCTTGCCGCCGCCGATGCCCATGTACTGGCCTTCGACCCCGAACGACATCGCCTTGGGGAGCGCGAAATTGAACCCGGCGCAGATCCCGCCGACCGGCGTCTCCTTGGCGTAATCGATCCGGGGAATTCCGGTGTTGTTGTCGATCACGCCCCCCTTGCGGCGTCCACCACCCATGGAGAAGAAGGGCCCGCCGTAGATGGTGGCAATCCCGCCCCAACGCTGCTGGGCGGTGATCGCCAATCCGGCGTTGAAGTAGTTCTGGTAGGCTTTGGTCTGGTAACTCGTGGCCTGGAGCGTGGCGCCGATAGCGAAATCGCCGGACGAATCGCTTGTGATGAGTCCCTTGGCGATCAGGCCGACCATCGGCTGAAAGCCGAACGTGCGGTCGCTGCCAACGGATGCCGGCTCGGAACTTTTCTCGTCGAAACTCGCCCCGCCGAGGCGTGCCCCGATCGACCAGTCGTATCCTGTGTATTGAAGCGTGCCGTAGACCTCGTTCCGGGTCAGGTCGAATTTCCCGGCGCCCGTCGTCCGGAGCCTGCGGCCTTGGTGGAAATAGCCGCCGCCCATGTCGACCCGGTATTCGGACGCTCCCGGCGAGGTCACGTCGATCGACCCGATCGGGCCCGCGTAGGTGGCGAGGCTGCCGAGGAGCAACAGCGCCGCAACCGACATTCCGGAAAAGAACTTCATCCTTTTCTCCTGGGGATGGCGCTGGAAGTCTTCGCGACAGCATCCGGACGGGGTTCTGCGCGAACGCAGCCCATCGTACGAATGATACGGGATTTGCGGGATACCTTCAAGGTGGCGGCTTATTCCACCGTGACGCTCTTGGCCAGGTTACGTGGCTGATCGACGTCGGTACCTTTGAGCACCGCCATGTGATACGCCAGCAACTGGAGCGGCACCACCTCCAGGATCGGGCGGGACATCCGGCCGACCGGCGGGAGCAGGATGCAGTCCTCGGCTTTCTCGGGCAGCTCGACGTCGCCCTGGGTGCCGATCGCGATCACCCGGCCGCCGCGCGTGCGCGCCTCCTCGAGGTTGGACATCGTCTTCTCGTACGACTCCCCCTGGGAGCAGAGCACCACGACCGGCATCCGCTCGTCGATCAGCGCGATCGGCCCGTGCTTCATCTCGCCCGCCGCGTACCCCTCGGCGTGGACGTAGGAGATCTCCTTGAGCTTCAGGGCGCCTTCGAGCGCGATGGGCCAGGAGATGCCGCGTCCCAGGAACAAAAAGTCGGAGGCGTCCTTGTATTTCTTCGCGATCCGCGCCACGGCCCGCTCCTGGCGGAGCACCCCCTCCAGCCGGGGAGCCAGCTCGGTCAGTTCGAGCAAGTGGTCGGAGATCTGCGCCGGGGTCAGCGTCCGGCGCACCTGGGCAAGATTGAGCGCCAGCAGGTAGAGCGCGACAAGCTGCGTCGTGAACGCCTTGGTGGAGGCGACGCCGATCTCCGGGCCTGCATGCGTGTAGACCACGCCATCGGCCTCGCGGGCGATCGTCGAGGAGACGACGTTGCAGATGGACACCGTGACGGCGCCGCGCGACTTCGCCTCGCGCATCCCCGCCAGCGTGTCGGCCGTCTCGCCCGACTGCGAGATCGCGATGCACAGCGTCCCGGGCTCGACGACCGGGTCGCGGTAGCGGTACTCAGAGCCCAGGTCGACCTCGACCGGCATCCGGACGAGCGTCTCGATCATGAACTTGCCGACGAGCCCCGCGTGCCACGATGTCCCGCAGGCGATGATGACCACGCGCTTGAGCGACGCCAGCGTCTCGGGGGAAAGGGGCAGCGTCTCGAAGAAGATCTCGCCGGACTCGGGCAGCATGCGGCCCGTCAGCGTGTCGATGATCGCGCGCGGCTGGTCGTGGATCTCCTTGAGCATGAAGTGGCGGAAACCGCCCTTCTCGGCCATGACCGGGGACCAGTCGATGTGCTCGGGCTTCCGGTCGTGCGCCACGCCCGCGAAATCGGTGATCCGGACGCCGAACGCATCGGCGACGACAATCTCGCCGTCCTCGAGATAGACCACTTCCCGCGTGTGCCCCAGGATCGGCGGGAGGTCCGAGGCAAAGAACGTCTCGCCCTCCCCGATCCCGACGGCCATGGGACAATTGAGCCGCGCCCCGGCGATCGTGCCGGGATCGGTCTCGGAAATGGCGAGAAAGGCGTAGGAGCCCTGCAGCAAGGCGACGGTCCGGCGGACGGCGATCTCGAGCCGCATCCCCTCGGAGACGAATTCGTCGAGCAGGTGGGCGATCACTTCGGTGTCGGTCTCGGAGGTGAAGACGCGCCCGCGCGCCATCATCTTTTCCTTGAGCGTGCGGTGGTTCTCGACGATGCCGTTATGGACGACCACGACCCGGCCGGCCTGCTGCGGATGGGCGTTGACGTAGGAAGGGCGGCCGTGGGTCGCCCACCGGGTGTGCCCGATGCCGCACGTGCCCGTGACCGGCTCCTCGGCGATCTTTTGCGCGAGCTGGTCGATCTTCCCCTGGCTCTTGCGGACCGCGATCGATGTCCCGTTCTGGATCGCGACGCCCGCCGAGTCGTACCCCCGGTATTCGAGCTTCCGCAACCCTTCGACCAGCAGGTCGACGCAGGGCCTGCGCCCCACATATCCGACGATGCCGCACATGCGCTTATTCTCCTTTTCCGGCCTTGGGGAACTTCGGCGCCTTGAGGCCCGACTTCGCCAGAAGCTCGGGTTTCTTTTTCGCGACCCAGCCCTCGATGTTTTTCTGAGGCGCCCGCGACAGCGCCAGCGCGAACGGCGGCACATCCTTTGTGACCGTCGTTCCGGCCGCCACCAGCGCGCCCTTGCCAACCTTGACCGGCGCGACCAGCTGGGTATCGCTGCCGATGAAGACGCCATCGCCGATGAACGTCTTGTGCTTGGCGAGGCCGTCGTAGTTGCAGGTGATCGTCCCGGCGCCGATGTTCGCCTTCTTCCCGATCGTGGCGTCACCGATGTAGGCCAGGTGATTCGCCTTGGATCCCGCGCCGATCCGGCTCTTCTTCACCTCGACGAAATTACCGACGTGGGCGCCTTCGCCGATGTCGGCCTCGGGGCGCAGGTGCGCGAAGGGGCCGATGATCGCGCCCTTTTCGACCCGGGCGCCGGTCAGGATCGAGTAGGGGCGGAGGTGGACGTTGTCCCCCACGATGCTGTCCTCGATGACGCAGCCCATCTGGATGCGCACGTTTTTCCCGATCCTCGTGTCGCCGGCGATCGTCACGGGAGACTCGATGACGCAGTCGGCGCCGATCTTGACCTCGGGCTCGATCCAGACGCGTCGTGGATCGACCAACGTGACGCCTGCGTCCATCAGCGCCTCCGTCTTCTTCCTGACGAGAAGCGCGCCGACCTCGGCCAGCTCGCGGCGCGAATTGATCCCCCGCACCTCGTCGGGATCGGACGCCGCGATGGGAACCACGACCCGCCCTTCCTCGAGCGCCTGGATCACGGTGTCGGTCAGGTAGTATTCGCGCTGGGCGTTGACGTCGTTCAAGCGCGGGAGGCTGCGCGACAGGAACGCCCGATCGAAGGCGTAGCTGCCCGAGTTGACCTCGGTGATTTTCTTGATGTCGGGCGTCGCGTCGCGTTCCTCGACGATCCGGGAGACGTTTCCCGAGCGGTCCCGGACGATGCGCCCGTACCCGGCCGGATCGGGCAGCATGCCGGTCAGCACGGACGCCGCGGCCTTCCGCTTGCGGCGGGCGGCCACCAGCGCCTTGATCGTCGCGGGCCGCATCATGACCGCGTCGCCGCACAGCACCACGACGTCCCTGATCTTCGGCGACAGCTCGGCCAGCCCGCAGCGGGCCGCATCTCCGGTGCCCGACTGGCGGTCCTGGATCGCGATCTTCGCCCCGAACGCGGCGGCGGCCTCGAGCAGCTTGTCGCGGCCGTGGCCCAGGACGAAAACGATCTCGGCGACGCCCGCGGACCGGGCCGCGTTCGCTACGCGCCAGGCCATCGAGCGGCCGGCGACGACGTGCGCCACCTTCGGGAGCGCCGACTTCATTCTTTTGCCGAGTCCTGCTGCGAGTACCACGACACCGACGCTGTCCATCGACAAAGTTCCCTTTCCGGATGCTAGAATGGAGGCCCCGCGCCGGGGGCGGACGTCTTAGTCTATCCGGTTTGCATGGCGAAAGGAACCGTCTTGGCCGATGAGATGAAAAGCGCGCTGGACCGCCTCGAACAGGATCTCGACGGGCTGCAGCACCAGTACGAGCTTTTCTTTTCCGGCGGCCGGAAGTCCGAGCCGGTGCGCGAACGGACGGCGCTCGAGACGACGCTGCGCAAGATGGGACAGCGAACGTTCACCCAGACCCAGGAACAGTTCCGCTTCAACGCGATCCAGGCCCGGTATTACTCGTTCGGAAACCACTGGGGCCGAACCGTCCGGGACATGGAAGAAGGGCGCCTGTCCCGCGATGCCAAGGGACGCCTGACCCGGCCCGCGCCCCCGGCCGAGGATCCGATCGACGCGGCGCAGCTCGACGCGGCGGCCCAGCGGTTGGCCGAGGCGCGCGTCGCCTGCGGGCTGCCGGTGGGAGGCGACGGCGACCTCGCGGCCATGAAGGAGGCGCTGATGGCCCGCGCCCGAGACATCGCAGCCCGCGCCGGCGGCAAGAAAATCGAGTTCAGGATCGCGGTCGAGGACGGCAAGCCCAAGATCCGGGCCGTCCTCAAATAAGACCGCCCCCCCGGCGCATGGCCGGGGAGGCGGTGGATCGTCCCGAGTTCCGAGTTCTTTTATCGGGTCTAGTCTGCCGCCGCCATCCGGACCATGGCGCGCTGGAGCGCGGCATAGGCCTTCTGGTAGGTCCGGTCGTCGAGAGACAGTTCTTTAACCACGGCCTCGGCACGCTCGAATGCCTTTCGGGCGCGATCGATGTCGATCTCTTCGGCCCGTTCGGCGACGTCGGCCATGACGACCACCCGCTCCGGCGTAACCTCGGCGAAGCCGCCGCCGAGCGCGATCTTGAAGGTCTCCCCCCCGATCCGGTAGCACATCACCCCGATGGACAGGATGGTCAGGTAGAAGGTGTGCTCGGGAAGCACGCCGAACTCGCCCAGGAAACCCGGAGCGATGACCTCGTCGACCGCTTCCGAGACGAGGAGGCGTTCGGGGGTGACCAGCTCTAATTGAATCGTGGATGCCATCGTTTAGTTATCCCCTGGTCTCGGTTAGACCGCGAGCAGCTTCTTGCCCTTCTCGATCGCTTCCTCGATGGCGCCGACCATGTAGAACGCCTGCTCGGGAAGCTCGTCGTGCTTGCCTTCGACGACTTCCTTGAACGAACGGATCGTGTCTTCGAGGCGGACGTACTTGCCGGGGATACCCGTGAACTGCTCGGCGACGAAGAACGGCTGCGACAGGAAGCGCTGGACCTTGCGGGCCCGGGAGACGAGGATCTTGTCGTCTTCGGAGAGCTCGTCCATGCCGAGGATCGCGATGATGTCCTGGAGATCCTTGTAGCGCTGGAGCACCTTCTGGACCGACCGGGCGACCGCATAGTGCTCCTCGCCCAGGACGAGCGGCGACAGGATGCGCGACGTGGAGTCGAGCGGGTCGACTGCGGGGTAGATGCCGAGCTCGGAGATCTGGCGCGAAAGAACGGTCGTGGCGTCAAGGTGCGAGAACGCCGTCGCCGGTGCCGGGTCGGTCAAGTCGTCGGCGGGCACGTAGATGGCCTGCACCGAGGTGATCGAGCCCTTGTTGGTCGAGGTGATGCGTTCCTGGAGCTCGCCCATCTCGGTCGACAGGGTCGGCTGGTAGCCGACCGCCGAGGGAATGCGGCCGAGGAGCGCCGACACTTCGGAACCGGCCTGGGTGAAGCGGAAGATGTTGTCGATGAAGAGAAGAACGTCCTGCCCTTCCTCGTCGCGGAAATATTCGGCCGCGGTGAGGGCGGTGAGGGCGACGCGGGCGCGGGCGCCCGGCGGTTCGTTCATCTGGCCGTAGACCAGGCACGCCTTCTCGAGGACGCCCGACTCCTTCATTTCGAGCCAGAGGTCGTTCCCCTCGCGGGTGCGCTCGCCGACGCCGCCGAACACCGAGTAGCCGCCGTGCTCGGTCGCGATGTTGTGGATGAGCTCCATGATGACGACGGTCTTGCCGACGCCGGCGCCGCCGAACAGGCCGATCTTGCCGCCCTTGGAGTAGGGGGCGAGCAGGTCGACGACCTTGATGCCGGTCTCGAGGATCTCGACCTTGGTGGACTGGTCTTCGAAGGCGGGGGCGGGGCGGTGAATCGGGTAGCGCACCTTGGAGGTGATCGGGCCAGCCTCGTCGACCGGGAGACCGATGACGTTCATGATGCGGCCCAGCGTCTCGGGGCCGACGGGGATGCTGATCGACTCGCCGGTGTCGATCGCGTCCATGCCGCGGACGAGGCCGTCGCTCGTGTCCATCGCGATGCAGCGCACGACGTTGTCGCCCAGGTGCTGCGCGACCTCGACCACGAGGTTGCCTTCCTTGTCGTCGATGCTCGGGTTGCTGATCTTGACCGCGTTGTAGAGTGCGGGCAATTCCCCCGCCTCGAAGCGGATGTCAAGCACGGGCCCGATGACCTGGACGATCTTCCCCTTGTTCATATCTTCCTCGCCTCCTTGAAAAGACAGTGCGAATCGTAATTGTTTTCGACGCGGGCCTTGACGCCGGAGCGACTATCCCTTGAGCGACTCGGCCCCGCTGACGATCTCGGAAAGCTCCTTGGTGATGGTCGCCTGGCGCGCGCGGTTCATCTGGAGCGTCAGGCTCGAGATCATCTCCTTGGCGTTGCGCGTCGCGGAATCCATCGCGCTCATCCGGGCGCCGTGCTCGCCGGCAACCGATTCGAGCAGCGACCGGAAGATCTGCATCTCGACGTACTTGGGGAGCAGTTTCGCCAGGATCTCGTTTTGCCCCGGTTCGTAGATGAAGTCGATGTCGGCCTCGCCTTCGACCGGGCCGGTCCCTGCGTCGACCGAGATGGGGAACAGTTTCTCGAACCGCGGCGTCTGGGAGATCGCCGACCGGAACTCGTTGAAGGCGATCTGCACCTCGTCGAACTGCCCCGCATTGAAGCCGTCGATCAGGTCGTGCGACATCGTCTCGGCGTTGAAATAAGACAGGGCGCCGAGCACGTTGACGTATTCCTTGGTAATGCCGACTTCGCGCCGGCGGAAGAAATCGCGCCCCTTGCGGCCGACCGCGAACACGCAGACCTGCTCGTAATTGCCCTCGTGCTCGCGCAGGAAACGATGGACGGTGCGCAGAAGCGCCGAGTTGAACCCGCCGCAAAGGCCGCGGTCGGAAGTGATCACGAGCAACGCGAGCTTCTTGACCTCGCGGGCCGCCAGCAGCGGGTGCGCCTCCGGACCGGCTTTCCCCGCCAGCGACTCGACCACCTCGCGCAGCTTTTGCGCATAGGGCCTCGCCGCGGTGATGGCGTCCTGGGAACGCCGCAATTTCGCGGCGGCCACCATCTTCATCGCCTTGGTGATCTGCTGGGTGCTCTTGACGCTGCTGATCCGCTTGCGGATCGCGCGAAGGTTCGCCATTTTACGTGTCGCCCCTTTTCGTTACGATCCGTTATGCCTGGAAGACGCCCTTGAATTCGTCGAGCGCCGCGGTCAGCGCCGACTTGACGGTGTCGTCGATCTGCTTCTTCTCGCGGAGCAAATCGAGCACCTTGCCGTGCTTGTCTTTCATGAAGGCGGTCATCTCGGCCTCGTACCGGCCCACGCTGAGGATATCGACCTCGTCGACGTAACCGTTGGTGGCGGCAAAGATCGTGACGACCTGCACCTCGACCGGCTGCGGCTGGTACTGGTTCTGTTTGAGGATCTCGACCAGCCGGGCGCCGCGCGCGAGCTGCATCTGGGTTGACTTGTCGAGGTCGGAGCCGAACTGCGCGAACGCGGCCATCTCGCGGTACTGGGCGAGCTCGAGGCGCAGCTTGCCGGCGACCTGCTTCATCGCCTTGATCTGGGCGTTGCCGCCGACGCGCGAAACCGAGAGGCCGACGTTGACCGCGGGACGGACGCCCGAGTAGAAGAGGTCGGCTTCGAGATAGATCTGGCCGTCGGTGATCGAGATGACGTTGGTCGGAATGTAGGCCGAAACGTCGCCGGCCTGCGTCTCGATGATCGGGAGCGCGGTCAGCGACCCGCCGCCCAGCTCGTCGGAAAGCTTGGCCGCGCGTTCGAGCAGGCGCGAGTGAAGATAGAAGACGTCGCCGGGGAACGCCTCGCGGCCCGGCGGGCGGCGCAGCAGCAGCGAGAGCTGCCGGTAGGCGACGGCGTGCTTGGAAAGGTCGTCGTAGACGCAGAGGGCGTGGCGGCCGCTATCGCGGAAGAACTCGCCCAGCGTGGCGCCGGTGTAGGGGGCAAGGAACTGGAGCGGAGCCGACTCGGACGCCGTGGCGGCGACGACGATGGTGTAGTCCATCGCGCCGTACTGGCGGAGCTTCTCGACGACCTGCGCCACGGTGGAGCGCTTCTGGCCGATCGCCACGTAGACGCAGATGACGCCGTTGCCCTTCTGGTTGATGATGGTGTCGAGCGCGACGGCGGTCTTGCCGGTCTGGCGATCGCCGATGATGAGCTCGCGCTGGCCGCGGCCGATCGGGATCATGCCGTCGATGGCCTTGAGACCGGTCTGCATCGGCTCCTTGACCGGCTGGCGCTGGACGATGCCGGGCGCCTTGATCTCGACGCGGCGGGTGTCCTTCGAGACGATCGGGCCCTTGCCGTCGATCGGCTGGCCGAGCGCGTTGACGACGCGGCCGACGAGCGCCTCGCCGCAGGGCACTTCGACGATGCGGCCGGTCCGGCGAACCGTGTCGCCTTCCTTGATGTAATGGTCGTCGCCCAGGAGGGCGACGCCGACGTTGTCTTCCTCGAGGTTGAGCACCATGCCGCTGACGTCGTGCGGGAACTCGAGAAGCTCCCCGGCCATCGCCTTTTCGAGGCCATGGACGCGCGCGATGCCGTCGCCGACGGAAAGGACAACGCCCGTTTCGGCGACGTCGATCCGCTTCTCGTACCCCTTGATTTGGCTCTTGAGAATTTCCGTGATTTCTTCGGCGCGGATGCTCATGGCGCTGGACTCACCCCTTTTGTAGATTTTCCCGGATCTGGTGGATCTGCGTGCGGACGCTGCCGTCGTAAACGGTGGAGCCCACCTTCACGACCATGCCACCCAGCACCGCAGGATCGATCTTTTCTTCGAGCTCGATCTTCTTTCCGGTCTTCGCTGCGATCGCAGTGCAAAGCTGATCGCGCTGCGCGGAGGACAGCGCCGCCGGGGCGGTCACCTCGACGCGCTCGATGCCCTCGAGCTCCTCGACCATGCGGCGCAGTTCGACGAGTATCTGGGGAAGGACATCCATCCGATCCTTGTCGACGAGCAGCAGAAGGAAGTTCTTCGTCGTGGGGAGGAAGCCGAGCTTCGTGACCGCACCCTCGAGCCACGCAGCCTTGTCGCGGCGGTTGACGTGCGCCGCGAACAGCATATCGTGGACTTCGGGCGTGCCGGACAACAGCCCCGAGAACGACTCGACCTCGACCAGGATCTTCCGGAGCTGCTTCTCTTCCTGCCCGATGTCGAGCAGCGCGCGGGCGTACCGCCTTGCCAGGCTTCCACCGATCACCGGACGATCTCCCGTATCTTCTCAATGTTTTCCTGGACCAGCCGTTCCTGGTCCCGGGGCGTCATCGACTTCGTGACGATCTCTTCGGCGGCGCGGGCGACCTCGAGAGCCGCGACCTGCCGCAGCTCTGCGCGCGCCTTCATCACTTCCTGGGACGCGGTCTGCTCGGCCTGCGCCAGGATGCGGGCGGCTTCGGCCGCGCCGGCCTCGCGGATCTTTTTCGCCTCGTCGGCGCCCTCGGCGTCCATCCGCTGGTCGATCGCCGCAATCTCGGACGGCAAGGCGGAAACCTTCGCCTCGATGTCGGCCAGCTTGCGGGCGGCCTCGGTGCGCGCCAGCGCCGCTTCGTCGATCGCTTTCTTGAGCAGCTCGGTGCGCTCTTTAAGGAACGAGGACAGCGGCTTGCGAAGGAAGTAGACGAGGACGATCGCCAGAATGGCGAAGTTGACGGCCTGCTTGACGATTACGTCCCACGGGATGCCCGCGGCGTGATGGCCGCCGGCCGCATCTTCAGCCCAGACGGGGGAAGTCGTCGCGAGGAACACGATGAGGGAGAGAATCTTTTTCACGCCATCTGTCTCCCGAGCACTTTTTCGGCGATCTCGACCGAAAGACGCGCGACGTCGGAGCGAAGCACCTTGGCGGCGGCTTCCTTCTCGACGGCGATCCCGGCCTTCATCGCTTCGATCTTCTTGTTGGATTCTTCGAAAACGCCCTCGAGCGTCTTTCGCTCGCTCTTGGCGGCCTCGTCCATCGCGCGGCGCTTGCGGGCAAGCGCTTCGATCGACGTCTTGCGCAGCGAATCGATGTAAGTGACGTTGGCGGCCTCGGCGGCGGCCAGCATCTTCTTCGCCTCGTCGACCGGCTTGACGGTGCGGTTGTCGCGTTCCTGGAACACGGCGAGGATCGGCTTGATCAAGGTAGCGGAAAGGACGAACGCGAGGACGACCACCAGGCCGAACTGCACGAGCGCCAGCTGGTTGATCTCGAGCGTTTCGAAAATTTTCGCGACGAGTTCCATGAACCCTTTCCCCCCCTGAGGGTTGCTTGAAGCAGGCAAGTAATGGCGAAAGTTAAACGAAAGATTGATACCATGCAAAAGCCCCGGATGTCAAGGGGGAAAACCTTCCCGGCGTGCGGCCGGGGGAAGCAAAAAGGGCAGGTGGAAATCCACCTGCCCTTCTCGTTTGGAACCGGCATGCCCGCAAACGGGCAAGGCCGATGAAGCTTTTCCGACTGGGTCCCGAAATTACTGCTTGGGAGCTTCAGCCGGGGCAGCGGGCGCACCCGGAGCCGCAGGCGCCGCGTTGTCGGCCGGTGCCGCAGGGGCAGCCGGAGCCGCAGGCTCAGCCGCCGGAGCGGGCGGGGCCGCAGGGGCCTCTTCCTTCTTGGCGCAGGCGGAAAGACCGATCGACGCCGCAAGAAGAAGCATGAAGAACAGGGCGAGGTACTTACGCATTGGGGTTCACTCCTTTCACGAGAATTTATCCGTTACCGGATAATCGCAGTGGTATCTAATTCGTCGAAATATATCACACCCCAAATGGGATGCAATCATTTTTTTTGATCAACGTCCGCCGAAAAGCATCTGGCAAAGGCGTTCGAATTCGCCCTCGGAGTAGTACGACACCTCGAAGTGCCCCTTGCGCGCGTCTCCCACGATGCGCACTTTCGTGCCCCCGAGCCGTGACAGACGGACCTCGAGATCGCGCACGTGGACGTCGGCGCTGCCCTCCTTTTGCCGGGTCGTCTTGCGCTTCGGCGTCTCTTGGCAGAGGCGCTCGACCTCACGCACCGAGAGCCCCTTGCCTACAGTGGCAAGGAAAAGGGCGGGGATCCGCTCGGGCGGCGCGCCGAGCAGCGCCCGGGCGTGGCCGGCCGACAGGGTCCCTTCGACGACGGCCTGCTTGACATCGGCCGGCAGCTTGAGGAGCCGCATCGTGTTGGCGACGGTCGCGCGTTCCTTCCCGACCCGACGCGCGACGTCTTCCTGTGTCATCGAGAAATCGTGCATCAGCCGGTGGTACGCCTCGCCCAGCTCGATGGCATTGAGGTCGTCGCGCTGCAGGTTCTCGATCACCGCGGCCTCGAGCGACTCGCGGTCGGTCATCTTCCGCACGACGGACGGAATGACGTCGAGCCCTGCCGCCTGGGCGGCGCGCAACCTGCGCTCGCCAGCAACGAGTTCGAAGCCCTGCCCGACCGGGCGCACGAGGATCGGCTGAAGGACCCCCTTCTCGCGGATCGACTCGACCAGGTCGTGCAGCTCGTCGCCCGAAAACGTCTTTCTCGGCTGGAACGGGTTCGGGCGGATCCGGTCGACCGGGATGCGCTGGAAGCCGGCATCCGCGGAAGCGGACGCGGCCGGGGACGGCCCCGCGGGCAGCAGGGCGGAAAGCCCCTTGCCCAAGGCCTTTTTCTTTACGAGTTCGGGCTTGCGTTCCATCGGCTGACCATCTCTCTCGCCAGTTCCAGGTAGCTCTGCGCGCCGCGGGAGCTGATCGCGTAGAGCAGCGCGGGCTTCCCGTGGGAAGGCGCCTCGGACAGGCGAACGTTTCTGGGGATAACTGTCTGAAATACTTGAAGATTCAGGTTTTCGCGTGCCTCGCTGACCACTTCGTTCGCCAGGTTCGTCCGACCGTCGAACATCGTCAGGACCACGCCTTCGATCGACAGGGAGGGGTTGAGCGCCTCGCGCACCTTGCCGATCGTGCCGTAGAGCTTGGTCAGCCCTTCGAGGGCGTAATATTCGCACTGCAGCGGGACCAGGACCGACCCCGCGGCGCAAAGAGCGTTGACCGTCAGCAATCCCAGCGACGGGGGGCAGTCGATAATGATCGTCTCGTACCGGTCGGCCACCGACAAGAGCGCTTCCCGCAGCCGGTATTCGCGCCCCGCCATCATCACCAGCTCGATCTCGGCGCCGATCAGGTCGGAGCCGGCGGGCGAGACGTGCAGCGTCGGAAGCTCGGTCCCGCGGACGGCCTCGGACATCGGGATGTCGCCGACCAGGACGCGATAGATGTTGCACGTATCGTCGGCTTCGGGGGAACCGCCGACCCCGGACGTCGCGTTGGCCTGCGGGTCCATATCGACCAGCAGCACCGGCTTTTCCATCACGGCGAGCGATGCGGCGAGGTTGACCGCGGTCGTCGTCTTGCCGACCCCCCCCTTTTGGTTCGCGATGGCGATGATGCGCGTCAATTTTCTCCCCGGGATGCTTGCGGATGATTCATCGAATGGGTAGCGATCCTTTTTACCACGTCACGATGGCGCTTGGAAACCGAAAATCCGGCGCGCGACGAAAGTCACGGATGGCGGTCGACTCCCCGTGACGGGTTGTTCCACGTGGAACACGTCTCTCGGAGGCTCAGGAGACGCGCAATTCCCGGATCGTTCGCGCGCCCATATTATATGGAAGAAGGAAGGTCTCCGTTCGTCCGGTAGAAAGACCGGTTCCGGAAAGGAAAACGTCCCCGACGTCTGCGCGCGCCCCCCCGGCCGCGAGATCTCCCTCGGACGCCGGACCGGTCATCAGAAGCAGCCGACCTCCGGAAGCGACGTGAGGCGCCAGCAGCGGGATCGCCTCCTCCGGGGGAAACGTGGCGCGGGAGACCACAGTTTCGAACGGCGGGAGCGCAACGCCCCCTTTCCGTTCGATCCGTCCCTGAACGATCGCGACGTTGCGAAGCCCGAGCATCGCGACGATGCGCGACAGGAAAGCGCATTTTTTCCCGACGGGCTCGACCAGGGTGACCGCGCATTCGGGGAGGCAGAGCGCCAGCGGGATGCCGGGGTACCCCGCGCCGCTCCCCACGTCGAGGATCCGCCCTTCGAACGGGGCGAAACGGAGCAGGAGCAGCGAGTCGAGAATGTGCTTGACCGCCACCTCGCGCAAATCCGTGATCGCCGTCAGCCGGATCGACCGGTTCCAGCGGAGCATCTCCCCCGCGTGGGAGGCTAGCGCCGCCAAGGCGCCGTCCGGCAGCACGAACCGCTGACCCGAAAGCGCCGCCTCCAGGACCGGGAGCGGGAACAGGCCCCCCGGGAGGCTATTCTTATCGGCCTGCATCGATCCCCATGTGTTCCACGTGAAACATGCGCCTCACACCTCGTCGAATTCGGGTTGGTATTCGATGCGGCCGTGCACCGCGTCCAGCGTGCCCGTCAAAAGCTCCCGGACCATGAACGCCGCGTCCGGAACCGGCCATTTGCAGTCCAGGCCGAACAGGCTCGCCGGGACGAACCCGAATCGGGGATAGAAGTCGGGGTGCCCCAGCACGACGACATAGCCGAATCCCGCCGCCGCGCACGCCTCGAGCCCCGCCCGGACCAGGCGTGACCCGATTCCGGCGCGCTGTAGCTCCGGCAGGACAGCCATGGGGCCGAGCCCCGTCCCGGAAAGGGCCGCGCCGTCCGACGTCACACGGGTGAGGGCGATGTGGCCCGCGACAATGCCGTCGACCTCCGCCACCCGCGAAACGACCAGTGCCCCCCGCGCCCGAAGACGGTCGACGAGCGCACCCTCCAAATTCCGGCCGAAGGCATCGGCGTTCAGGCGCCGGATGAACGGGATGTCGCCTTCCAGTTCGGGCCGGATCAGAATTCCCACGGCATGCCTCCCCCCTGCTCTCCTGGAACCTCGATCACGCGCCCCGAGGCCGATCCTGGTCGGATCGCATGGTTTGTACTCCCCTTTGATGTTCCACGTGGAACATCTTCACGGCCGAAGGCGTCGATGTTCAGCCGCCGTATGGCCGGAATGTCGCCTTCCCGCTCGGGTCGGATCAGGACCCCCATCGTATCCCACCCTCGCCCGGGTCCAACGGGCGGGTGCTCCGCGCGATCCCGCTTGGCGGACCGGCTTCCTATTGGGATTCCTCATCTACGGTCACGCGAGCCGAGGCCGAGCCCGGTTGGATCGCGTGGCTTGTCCTTCCCGGCACGGAGGGAAGAGATTCTCCTGCCGTAGACTCCCCCTCGCACTCGTCCAGTGCCCGATCGACGTTCCACTGGAATATCCCGATTCGACCTGCCGCAGGGCCGGTATTTGTTCCACGTGGAACGTCATCCCCTGGACCCGGGAGTTTCCCCGTCCCCTGCCGCCCTGGCCCCGGCGCGTTTGAGCGCCACGAGCAGCAGCGCGACGGCGGCCGGCGTGACGCCTGGAATGCGCTGCGCCTGACCGATGGACACGGGGCGCACGGTTTCGAGCTTGCTTAGCACCTCGGCCGATAGCCCCCCAACCTGCGAGAAGGAGAATCCGTCCGGAATCCGGAGCATCTCGTACTTGCGCAGCTTGTCGGCCTCGACCTGCTGCCGGGACAGGTAGCCCTCGTACTTGGTCGTGATTTCCGCCTGCTCGGCCACCGCCGCCGAAAGGGGGGACAATTCCGGGACATTCGACAAAAGCATCGAGATCGTGACCTCGGGCCGGCGCAGCAGCTCCAGGCAGGAGATGCCCGGCCGAACCGGGGCGCCCCCGGCTTCTTCGACGGCGAAGCGCAGCGGGTCGTCCGCCCCGACACGGCGGCTTTCGAGCGCGGCCACGAAGTCTGCGATCCCTTCCTTCTTCCTTATTAATGCCCGGTAGCGGGATTCGGGCAGGAGTCCCGCCCGATAGCCGATCTCCGAGAGGCGCAGGTCGGCGTTGTCCTCCCGCAGCAGGAGGCGGTATTCGGCGCGCGAGGTGAACATCCGGTACGGCTCCGTCGCCCCCTTGGTCACCAGGTCGTCGATGAGGACGCCGATGTAGGCCTCGGCCCGCCCCAGCACGACCGGGCCGTCCCCCCGGACGCGGCGCGCGGCGTTGATTCCGGCAATAATCCCCTGCGCCGCCGCCTCCTCGTAGCCGCTCGTCCCGTTGATCTGCCCCGCGTGGTAGAGATTACGGACAATCTTGGTCTCGAGCGACGGGTAAAGCTGGACCGGGTCGGCGAAGTCGTACTCGATCGCGTAGCCCGGGCGGATGATCTCGACCTTCTCCAGCCCCGGGATCGTCCGCAGCATCTTCAGCTGGATGTCGTAAGGGAGGCTCGTCGAGACGCCGTTGGGGTAGTATTCCGTGGTTCCCTGCCCCTCGGGCTCCAGGAAGACCTGGTGGCGCTCCTTGTCGGCGAAGCGGACGACCTTGTCCTCGATCGAGGGGCAGTACCGAGGGCCGACTCCCTTGATGACGCCGGAGTAGAGGGGGGAGCGGTCGAGGCCGGAGCGGATCGCATCGTGCGTCGCGGCGTTGGTGTGCGTCAGCCAGCAGGGGAGTTGCTCGCGCCGGATGGCTTCGTTCTCGAAAGAGAAGGGCACCGGGGGGTCGTCGCCCATCTGGGCGGCGGCTTTGGAGAAGTCGATCGTCTTCCCGTCAAGCCTCGGCGTGGTGCCGGTCTTGAGGCGACCTACCGAAAATCCCAGCGACCGCAGCGAATCCGAAAGCTTCAGCGAAGCGAAGTCGCCCGCCCGACCCGCCTGGTAATTGACGAGCCCGATGTGGACCAGCCCCTTCATGAACGTTCCCGGGCACAGGACGACCGTCTTGCCTCGGAAGCGAAGGTCGATGTCCGTGTCGACGCCGACGGCCGTCCCCCCCTCGGCGACCACCGCGTCCACGGTCGCCTGCTTGAGGTCGAGCCCCGGCGTCGCCTCGATCACGCCCTTCATCCGCAGGCGGTACGCCTGCTTGTCGGCCTGGGCTCGCGACGAGCGGACCGCAGGTCCCTTGCTCGTGTTGAGCTGCCGGAACTGGATGCCGGTGGCATCGATGTTCTTCGCCATCTCGCCGCCCAGCGCGTCGATCTCCCGGACCAGGTGTCCCTTGGCCAGCCCCCCGATCGCCGGGTTGCACGACATCAGCCCCAGCGTGTCGGCGTTGATCGTCAACAGCAGCGTGGCGCAGCCCATTCTGGCCGCCGCCAGCGCCGCCTCGCAGCCGGCGTGGCCGCCGCCGACGACGATCACGTCATATTCTTTCGGATATTCGTACAAGCTACCCGTCCCCGCCCGGTGCGATGTTCCACGTGGAACAGTCGCTATATTGCAGTATTCTGCTTTTTAATCTATTTGCCGATACAGAAGGAATCGAAAATCGTGTCGAGCACCTCGCCCGGCGCGATCGCCCCCGTCAGCTCGGCCATCGCGCGGGCCGCATCGCGAACGTCGGCCCCGATGCACTCCATCGGCAGCCCGCGGGAGATCGCCGCCTCGGCTCGCGCCAGCGCCTCGTCCGCGCGCGCGACGGCGTCCCGATGCCGCAGCCGCGTCAGCGGTGCTTCCGCGCGCGCCGTATCGTCCGCCGGGAACAGCGCGGCCCCGATCGATTTCCGCAGCGCCTCGATCCCGTTCCCCGTACGCGCCGAGACGCGCATCCGCGCCGAAAGCCCCGCACCGGCAAATCCGGCACCGTCCTCGACCCCGGCCAGATCGCTCTTGTTGACCAGCAGGAAGTGCGGTTGCCGCCCGACCGAGTCGTAGGCCGCCCGGTCGCCGGCATCGGCCGTGCGGCTGCCGTCGAGGACGAAGAGCACCAGGTCGGCCACGGCGACGAGCTCCCGGCTGCGCCGGACCCCCTCCGCCTCGACCGGGTCATCGGTCGCACGCAACCCCGCAGTGTCGACGAACCGGACCGGGAAACCGGCCAGCTCGACCTCGCCGGCCAGGTAGTCGCGGGTGGTCCCGGGGACGGGCGCGACGATGGCACGCTCCTCTCCCAGCAGCCTGTTGAGCAGAAGCGACTTCCCGACATTGGCCACGCCGGCAATGACGACGGTCGCTCCGTCGCGCATCCGGTGTCCCGTCCGCCATGAGGCCAACAACGTTCCGAGGACCGCCCGAAGGGCCCGGATCTCTGAGCGCAACGTTTCGGGCGCCGCTTCGGGAACGTCCTCCTCCTCGGAAAAATCGATCGCGCCCTCGATCATCGTCAGCAGGTGCAGCATCCGATCGCGAAGCGGCTCAACCTGTCGACCGATCCCGCCGCGGAGTTGGGAGAGTGCGGCCCGGACGGCGCCCTCGGAGCGCGCGACGATCAGGTCGGCCACCCCTTCGGCCTGCGTCAGGTCGAGCTTCCCGTTGAGAAATGCGCGCCGGCTGAACTCGCCTGCCTCGGCGGGCACGGCGCCCAGGGCGCAGGCAATATCGCACGCCAGGGAGACGATCCGGGGATTCCCGTGAAGTTGAAATTCGACGATGTCCTCGCCGGTGAAGCTGCGGGGACCGGGGAAAAAGGCCACAAGCGCGTCGTCGATCGCAGCGCCGGACCGGTCGACGAGCGTCGCGCGGGTCAGGGTGCGCGGGAGGAGGGACAGCGGCTCCGGTTGCCCGGTCATCCCTGCCGCGACGGCGAACGCGGCCGGCCCGGACAGGCGGACGATCGAGACGGCGGAAACCCCCGGCGCCGTGGCCGGCGCCACGATGGTGGTGGCGCCGGCCGCGTCGTCAAGGTTTCCGTGCCCCGGCAGGGGTTGCCTCGAAAAGGTGCTCGTCGGCTACGCGGCCTTGGCCGCTGCGACGTGCCGGTTGTAGAACAGCTGCTGCACGATGCCGGCGATGTTGCTGACGAACCAGTAGAGCGTCAGGCCGGTCGGCATGCTCCAGAACATGAAGGTGAACAGGATCGGCAGCATGAGCATCATCTTCTGCTGGGCCGGGTCGGCGCCCGGCGACGCCGGCGTCATCTTCTGCTGGAGGAACATGGAGCCGCCCATCAGGAGGGGCAGCAGCCGGATCGGGATCGTGAAGCCCCCCGCGTGAAGGTCGTAGAGGTGCTCGGGAGCCGCGAGGTCGCGGATCCACAGCCCGAACGGCGCGTGGCGGAGCTGGATGGCGACCATCAGCGCCTTGTAGAAGGCGATGAGGAACGGGATCTGGAGCAGCATCGGGAGACAGCCGGACATCGGGTTGACGCCGTAGGTCTTGTAGAGCTGCATCGTCTCCTGGTTGATGCGCATCGTGTCGTCTTTGTACTTTTCCTTCAGCTTGGCGATGATCGGCGTAAGCTCCTGCATCTTGCGCATGGCCGTCATCGATTTGTGCGTCAGCGGGTAGAAGACGAGCTTGATGAGGATCGTGAGAATGATGATGTCGATCCCGTAGTTGCGGGTGACGCGGTTGCTCGCGTCGAGCAGGAAGACGACCGGCCGCGCGATCACTGAGAACCAGCCGAAATCGACCAGCTTTTCGAGGTTCGGGGCGCTCTTCTCGAGCAGCGCCTGTTCCTTGGGACCGGCGTAGACCCGGACGTTGATGCGAAGGGAGTTTCCGGCGTTGACCACGGTCTCGGCGTCGGACAGCGTCGTCTTGACGCCGTTGTCTGAGACGCGCGCGGTGCCGCCGAGCATCCACTCCTTCTCGGGAATGACCGCCAGCGTGAAATACTTCGAGTCGGCCGCCGCCCATCGCACCGGGACGCGAGCCGCCTTGCCCTTGTCGACGTCTTTCAGGTCGAACCGCTCGACACCGCCCTTGGTGTCGACGACGATGCCCTTGAAGGCGCCGTCGGAAGCGCCGCCGACGTTGCCCTGGAACATCTGGGATAGCGCAATCCCGGGGGTGAGCCGGATCGGCGCCGTGCTCCCGTTGCCGATCTGCGACCGGATCTCGAAATCGTACCGCCCCCCCGTGAAGACGTATTCGCGGGTGATCCGGACGCCATCGGTCGCGGCCCAAGAAAAGGTCACGGTGCGCGATTCGCCGGCCTTGAGCGAAAGCTGGTCGGGCGCGTCGGTCGTGTAGACCGGGGCCGCCGGGAGGGGCGGGGTGCTCTGGCCGACCGACAGCGAAAGCGGCGCCGGCAGCTCGGGCGAAGCGTTGATGATGTCGAGCGGCTTTGCGCCCTGGCCCAGGCGGTCCTTGTAGCGCTCGACCATGAAGGCCGACAATCCGCCGCCCGACGTCGAGAGCTCCGCCGTGTAGAGCGGCGTCTTGATCCGGATCAGGCGCGCGGGCGCCTGGGTCCCGGGAACCAGCGTGCCCGGCACGGCTGCCGCGGTCGCGTTCGGAGCCAAAGCTTGCGCTCCGGTGACGTTGTCTTTGAGCGCCATCGCGCCGGGAGCCGCCGCACGCTGGGGCGGAGGCGGAAAAATGTACTGGTAGCCGAGCAGAACGGCGATCGACAGGGCGATCGCCAGGATCATTCTTTTTTCCATCAGCTCTTATGCCTCTTGACAGGGAATATTTGGATGCGCCTCGGGACATCGACCCCGCCCCTGGAAAACGGGGTGCAGCGCAGGACGCGCCAGGCCCCGGCGACCAGGCCCAGCAGAAGGCCGTTGAGGCGGAGCGACGCGATCATGTATTCGGAGCAGCTCGGGTGGAATCGGCAGCAGTCGCCAAGGTACGGCGAGACGAACCGCTGGTATCCCTTCAGGAGGGAGATGGGGAGGTCTGTTGCCCGCACGGTGCCGGTCCCCCTTTCGTGCCCCAGCGCCCCGAGATCGCGGAGAGCAACTCGCGGCCGACGTCTTGCAACGTCGGGGCGGAAGGGGCCATCCGGGCGACGATCGCCGTCCGGGAACCCCTCGGGAATACGGATCGGTTTTGTCGGCAGAATTCGCGAATCAGCCGTTTGATGCGGTTCCGGACCACCGCGTTGCCGACCCGCCGCCCGACGGAGATGCCCATCTTGCCCCCGTCGTCGGCCAGGAAATCGCGATAGATGGTGAAGTGCGCACTGCGCGTGCGCTCGCCCTTGTGAACCACCTCCCGATATTCGCGGTCGGTGCGAAGCCGGTCGGACTTGGGAAAGCGCAATCGGGTGTCGAAGTCGGCGGCGCCCAACGATGGAGACCGCCGACCCCGGCTATTTCCCGCCGCCGACCGAGACGGTAAGGCGCTTGCGGCCCTTGGCGCGGCGACGCGCCAAAACGAGGCGGCCGTTCTTGGTGGCCATGCGGGCGCGGAAGCCATGGGTTCGGGCCCGGCGACAATTGGACGGCTGGTAGGTACGCTTGCTCATCGTTTTAGCTCCTTCTGTTCATGAGAGAAATGGCTAATATAATTCAACAGGTTGACTTCTGTCAACGGATATTGATCGTGGTACACTCCTTCCCATGACTCCCAGAAAAGCCGGCGGGTCCGGCCTTCGCAGACTGTTGTCGTTCCCGCGGTTCCTCGCCGGCGAATCTGCCCCCTCCGAGGGCGAGCTGCTGTTCGAGCTGACCGGCGGCAATCCCGACAACCGCCTCTTCGGCCGGTTCGGGGAGGACTGGGTCCGCAATCACCTCGAACGATCGGGCGTGATCCAGGGGCTGGCCAGGAAGGGCTACCCGGAGCCCCGGCTCGAGATGTCCTGCGCCGATCCCGACGACCAGCGCATCTTTCTCTACGCCGGCGAAAAGAAACGGGAGCGGATCCTGCTCGAGACGCGGATGCAGTTGTGCTCCTTCCGCCCGAAGACCGAGATCGGCCCCTTCACCCCCGACGACGCGTTCCGGATGCTCATCATCCACTGGCTCGTCCTTTCCGATCCCGAGGCGGTCTTCGACTACCGGCGCCCCCGCCTCCCCGGACAGCAGCGTCCGGGCCTCGGCCTGCTCCCCGAGAGCCTCAAGCTGCTCCGCAGCCTCGGCCGCGAGCTGGTGATCGACGGCATCCTCGACATTCCGGACCACTTCCATACGGCGCAGTTCTACGCCCGCACGATGCGCTTCTTCGATCCGATCGCCGAGGGCACCTTCCAGGCGATGATGCGCGACCTCTCCGGCATCCCGCTCGCCCTGGCTTCCGAGGCGGTCAGCGAGGGCGCACTGGTCGACGCGCGCACGGGCGATCCTTTCCCCTGGCACCCGACCGAGCAGATCCTGCCGGTCCACGGTCCGCTTCGCCGCTATTTCCGCTCCGACCGATACCTTGCCCAGAGCGGGCAGGCAGCCCACCGCACCCGGGTGACGATCGACTGGGACCGCTACCGCCGGAAGATCGCCGCTTCCGCCAAGCCGGAAAATTACGCTTGATTCCCGTTTCCTGCGGTGATAATCTTCCCGCTCCGCTTTTCCCGGTGAAGTTGTCCACAGCCTTCCCGAGGGCGCGACCCGGTGGTGATTCCATGGTGTGTTCCGAGTTATTTTTCCCTTCCATCCACCCAATATATAAGGACTATTCAGGTTATCCACACCTGTTGACAAACGTGTTGGCAACTTTCCTGCTTGACACGTCCTTAACTGCTGAAAATACGAAGCTTTTTTCGGGCCCGTCCGTAATGCCGACCCATCCGGAGACGCTTAATTGACCACCCCCCACGAATGGTACCTGTTTCTCGACGACCTCAAGAACCAGGTCCAGGACCACGAGTTCAACACCTGGCTCCGCCCGTTGAGCTTCATATCCCGCGAAGACGGATTGCTCCGGATCGGAGCGCCGGCCCCCTTCTACAAGCAGTGGGTGACCGACAATTACCTCCCGCTCGTCGAGCGGATGGCCGCTTTCCGCTTCGGCGAGCCTTCCGCCATCGAGATCGTCGTGCTCGAGGACGAATCGGCCCCCGCGATCTCCCCTTCCGAACCGTCCTCCGCGACGACGACCGATTTCCCGGCACCGGCCCAGCCGGCGCGTCAGCTCGGGGGGCTCGACCCGCGTTACACCTTCGACCGTTTCGTCGTCGGAAAAGCCAACGAATTCGCGCATGCCGCCTCGTTCGCGGTCGCAAATAACCCCGGGCAGACCTACAACCCGCTCTTCATCTACGGCGGCGTCGGCCTCGGAAAGACCCACCTGCTCCACGCCATCGGCCACCTCGTCCGCGAAAAGAACCCCGCGATGCAGGTCTGCTACATCGACGCCGAGAAGTTCACCAACGAGATGATCAGCAGCATGCGGCACCAGCGCGGCGGCATGCAGGATTTTAAGTCCAAATACCGCAACGTCGACATGCTGCTCATGGACGACGTCCAGTTCATCGCGGGCAAGGAGCAGACGCAGGAGGAGTTCTTCCACACCTTCAACGCCCTCTACTCCCACCAGCGCCAGATCGTCGTCACGAGCGACAAGCTGTCCACCGAGATCCCCGACCTCGAGAAGCGGATCCAGTCGCGCTTCGAATGGGGGCTGGTCGCCGACATCGGCGCCCCCGACCTCGAGACCAAGGTCGCCATCCTCAATCGCAAGGCTGAGACCGACCGGATCCCGCTGACCCAGGAGGTGGCGTTCTTCCTCGCCTCCACCATCCAGACCAACAACATCCGTGACCTCGAAGGGGCGCTCAACAAGCTTGGCGCACACTCCTCCCTGATGAACAAGGACATCACCGTCGAGCTGGCGAAGAAAGTCTTCGCCTCGCTGATCAACGCCACCCCGAAGGAAATCCAGCCCGAGGCCGTCCTCAAGGCGGTCGCCGAGCTTCACGGCGTCAAGGTGTCCGACCTCAAGTCCGACCGCAAGCACAAGGTCGTCGTGCTGCCTCGCCAGATCGCGATGTACCTCCTCCGACAGATGACGCCGCTCTCCTACCCGGACATCGGGACCCGCTTCGGCGGGAGGGATCACACGACCGTCATGCACGCCGTAAAAAAGATAGAGCAAAAGATAAAGGACGATGTATCTTTGAAAAACACGGTCGACACCCTCCGCAAGGCGCTCGAGGGATAACCGTGTGGATGCAGTTGTGGACGTTGTGGACAAGTCGGTGCGTGCCGCTTGCGCTGTGGATTCCCCGGTCGGTTCGTCACCAGCCCGGTCGAATCGATTCGGCCGGCATCTCGGGCACTTCCAACGGTTATCCCCATTTCCACAGCGCCTTCTGCTTCTTCGGCTTTTTTAATTTCTAAAACAGAAAGAGGAAGACGATGAACTTCACTGTGGACCGCGACCAGCTCGAAGGGCTTCTCTCCCGGATCCAGGGCGTCTCGGAACGCCGCCACACCATGCCTGTGCTTTCGCATGCCCTCATCAAGGCCGATTCGACGGGCCTCACGATGGTGGCATCCGATCTTGAGATCGTCATTCGCTGCAACATCGTTTCGGCAAACGTGACCGCCGAAGGATCGATCGCGCTCCCCGCCAAGAAGCTCTACGACATCGCCAAGGTGCTTCCGAAGGGCGACGTGACCATCGCCACGACCAAAGAGGGGACCTCCGTCCGCATCTCGGGCAAGAGCGGGAACTTCCGACTGGCGGGGCTGCCGGCGTCCGAGTTCCCCGAGATGCCCGAGAAGCCGACCTCCGCGTCGGTGGGCGTCGACGGCGAGCTGTTCCGGAAGCTGTCCGATCGCGTCAGCCCTTTCGCCTCGAGCGACGAGACGCGCTACAACCTTGCCGGCGTCCTGCTCGAGCAGAACGATCTCGACGGCAAGTCGATGCTGCGAATGGTGGCGACCGACGGGCACCGGCTGGCGCTTTCCGACGCCGAGGTTCCCGGGATCGCCGCGCTGCTGGCCGGCCGCAAGGCGCTCGTTCCGCGCAAGGGGCTCATCGAGATCCGCAAGCTGGCCGAGGCCGGTCCCGGCGCGATCGACCTGTCGGCCTCCGAGAAGTTTCTCTTCGTCGGCAAGGGCGATACCGAGATCTGGGTCCGTCTGCTCGAGGCCGATTTCCCCGACTACCGTCAGGTGATTCCCAAGGGGAACCCCCTCTCGGCCAAGGTGCCCAAGGAGGCGTTCCTCGCCTCGCTCAAGCGCGTGGCCGTCATGGCGCCCGAGAAGGTTCACAGCGTCCGGCTGTCGTTCGAGGGCAACCGCCTCGACGTGTCGACCACCAGCCCCGACCTGGGCGAAGCCAGCGATGCGCTCGACATCGAGTACGCGGGCGCGCCGCTCAAGATCGGTTTCAACGGAAAGTATCTCCAGGAAGCGGTCTCCGGCGTCGGCGAGGACAACCTGGTGATCGAGATGAAGGACGATGTGTCGCAGGCGGTCATCCGGCCCGAGAGCGAGCCTTCGTTCCTGGCGATCATCATGCCGATGAGGATCTTCTAGCCGCGTTTTCTTACCCGCACTTTTTATGGTTCATCGACTCCGGGGCCGGTATCCGTAAAGGGACGCCGGCCCCTTTTCGTTGTATAATGGCTTGTTGATCATCCGCAAACCACTCCTCCGGAGAAACGATACGCCATGACAGACGAAGTGAACGACGTTCCGGTCAACGGAAACGGCGCGGCCGACTATACCGGGGAGAATATCCAGGTCCTCAAAGGGCTGGAAGCCGTCCGGAAACGTCCGGCGATGTACATCGGCAGCACCGATGTCCACGGGCTGCACCACCTCGTCTACGAGATCGTCGACAATGCGATCGACGAGGCGATGGCGGGTTTCTGCGACACGATCGTCGTGACGATCCATCCCGATAATTCGGTCACCGTCGACGACAACGGGCGTGGAATCCCGGTCGACACGATGGCGGAAGAGGGCGGCTTGTCCGCGGCCGAAGTCGTCCTGACCGTGCTGCACGCGGGCGGCAAGTTCGACCGCGACACTTACAAGGTGTCGGGCGGCCTGCACGGCGTCGGCGTCTCCGTGGTCAACGCGCTTTCCGAGACGCTCGTCGCCGAGATCCGCCGCGACGGCAAGGTCCACCGGCTCACGTTCGAACGAGGCATCACCGCGACCAAGCTCGAGGTCATCGGGACCACCAAGCGGACCGGCACCCGGGTCACCTTCAAGCCCGACGCCGAGATCTTCACCGAGACCGAGTTCTCGTTTGACACGCTCTCGGGGCGTCTGCGCGAGCTGTCGTTCCTCAACGCCGGCATCAAGATCACGATCACCGACGAGCGCAACGACAAGAGCCTCGATTTCCATTACGAGGGCGGCATCTCCTCGTTCGTCGAGCACCTCAACCGCAGCAAGATCCCGCTGCACCCGAAGCCGGTCTATATCGACGGCGAGCGGGAAGGCGTCCGCACCGAGGTCGCGCTCCAATACAACGACTCCTACCAGGAGACGGTCTACGCCTTCGCCAACAACATCAACACGCACGACGGCGGCACGCACCTGATCGGCTTCCGCTCGGCGTTGACGCGCGCGATCAACCAGTACGCCAACGCGGGAAACCTGCTCAAAGGCGTCAAGGAGAACCTGTCGGGCGACGACCTGCGCGAAGGGCTGACTGCGGTCATCTCCGTCAAGGTGCCCGAGCCCCAGTTCGAGGGGCAGACCAAGAACAAGCTGGGCAACAGCGAGGTCAAGGGGCTGGTCGACTCGCTCGTCTATGAAAAGCTCAACACCTACTTCGAAGAGAATCCGGCGGTCGCCAAGAAGATCATCGAGAAGGCGGTCGAGGCGGCGCGTGCGCGCGATGCCGCCCGCAAGGCGCGCGACCTGGTCCGACGCAAGGGGGCGCTCGACTCGGCGTCGCTGCCGGGCAAGCTCGCCGACTGTCAAGAGAAAGACCCCACGCTCTGCGAGCTCTACCTCGTCGAGGGCGATTCGGCAGGCGGCTCCGCGAAGGGCGCGCGCGACCGGCGTTTCCAGGCGATCCTCCCCTTGCGGGGCAAGATCCTCAACGTCGAGAAGGCGCGCATCGACCGGATGCTGTCGAGCGTAGAGATCCGGTGCCTCATCACCGCGATGGGCACCGGCATCGGCAAGGACGATTTCGACGGCAGCAAGCTGCGCTACGGCAAGATCATCATCATGACCGACGCCGACGTCGACGGCGCCCACATCCGGACGCTCCTGCTCACCTTCTTCTTCCGCAACATGAAGCCGCTGGTCGAGAACGGCAACATCTTCATCGCCCAGCCGCCCCTTTTCGGCATCCGCAAGGGCAAGGAGATGACCTACCTGAAAGACGAGTCGGCGTTCCGCGACCACCTGATCGGGAACGGCGCGGCGAGTCGCAGCGTCCGCTCGGTCTCTCCGACTGCGGCCGGCCGGGAACCGCTCTCGGGAGAGGCGCTGATCGTCTGGCTCAAGAAGATTTCGCGCCTCGAGGGGCTCGCCGCCCGCTTCGAGCGGCGCGGCTTGTCGCCCTTCGTCCTGATGCCGCTGGGCGAGACCGCGGCCGAAGGGCTCGCGGCGCTTTCCGACGAGGCGTCGGCTCGTGCTTACTTCGGAGCGCTGGTCGCCGGGATGAAGGCGGCGCGTCCCGAGATCATCTTCTCGGGCTTCACCGTCGAGAACGACCCCGAAGCCGACGGCGAGTCGGTGCGCGTCGTCCTCCGCTGGAAGCGGGGCGGCTTCCCGATGGAATACAAGATCGACCGGAAGCTTCTGGCCTCCGCCGAACTTCGCGAAGCCAACATGCTGTTCACGTCGTTGCGCGAGACGCTCCCCCCGCCTTACCGGCTCGAGGGCGACGGCACGTTTCCCGAGGCCGACGGCCCGCTGTGCCTGCTCACCCAGCTTCTCGAGGCCGCCCAGAAGGGCCACACAATCCAGCGCTACAAAGGCCTGGGCGAGATGAACCCCGAGCAGCTCTGGGAGACCACGATGGATCCCACCAAGCGCGACCTGCTGCGCGTCGAGATCGGCGAAGGCGAAGACCCCGACATCATCTTCTCCGAGCTGATGGGCGACGTGGTCGAGCCGCGCCGCCGCTTCATCGAGACCAACGCGCTGAACGTGTCGTCGCTGGATATCTGAGGCGGCGACGATCCTGTAACCAGCAAAATCTTGAAGGGGCCTCCACAGGCCCCTTTTTTTATCGGGAGTGATTCGATTTGGACCAGGCCACCCACAACAAGATCGTCTCGTTCATCTGGGGCATCGCCGACGATGTCCTGCGCGATTTGTTCAAGCGGGGCAAGTATCCCGACGTCATCCTGCCGATGTTCGTGCTCCGACGCCTCGACGCCGAACTCGAACCGACCAAACGGGCTGTGCTCGATACCAAGGAAATGCTTGACCGGGCCGGCATCACCGAGCAGCGCGCCGCGCTATGCCAGGCCGCGGGGCAGGCGTTCTACAACACCTCGAAGTTCACGCTCCGCGACCTCAAGTCGCGCAGCAGCCAGCAGCAACTCCGGCAGGATTTCGAGGCCTATCTCGACAGCTTTTCCCAGAACGTCCAGGACATCCTCGAGAACTTCAAGTTCCGCAACCAGATCTCCACGCTCTCGAAGGCCGACGCACTAGGGACCTTGATCGAGAAGTTCCTCGACCCCGACATCAACCTGAGCCCCAATCCCGTCCTCAACGGCGATGGCTCGGTCCGGCAGCCCGCCATGGACAACCACGCCATGGGCACGGTGTTCGAGGAGCTGGTCCGCAAGTTCAACGAAGATAACAATGAAGAGGCCGGGGAACACTGGACGCCGCGCGATGCGGTGAAGCTGATGGCCAACCTCATCTTCCTGCCGGTTGCCGATGCGATCCGGTCGGGCACTTACCTTCTATACGACGGCGCGTGCGGCACCGGCGGGATGCTGACCGTCGCGGAGGAAACGCTGAAAGGGCTGGCGGCCGAGCGCGGCAACGAGGTCATCACGCACCTCTACGGGCAGGAGATCAATCCCGAGACGTACGCAATCTGCAAGGCCGACATGCTGCTCAAAGGCGAAGGCGAGAACGCCGACCACATCGTTGGCGGGGCCGAATGGTCCACCCTCTCCCACGACGCGTTTCCCGCGATGGAGTTCGATTTCCTCCTCTCCAATCCACCGTACGGCAAGAGCTGGAAGAAGGATCTCGAGGCGATGGGCGGGAAGGACGGCATCCTCGACGGCCGCTTCCTGGTAAGCCATGACGAAGATAACGAATATTCGCTCGTCACCCGCTCCAGCGACGGGCAGATGCTCTTCCTCGCCAACATGGTCGCGAAGATGAACCACAAGACGCCGCTGGGCAGCCGGATCGCCGAGGTGCACAACGGCTCGTCGCTCTTCACCGGCGACGCGGGCCAGGGCGAGAGCAACATCCGCCGCTGGATCATTGAGAACGACTGGCTCGAGGCGATCGTCGCCCTGCCGCTCAACCTCTTCTACAACACCGGAATCGCCACATACATCTGGGTGATCGGCAACCGAAAAGCCGACCATCGAAAGGGGCAGGTGCAGCTCATCGACGCCAGCCAGTGGTTCAAGCCGCTGCGCAAGAACCTGGGCAAGAAGAATTGCGAGCTGTCCGAGGAGGACATCCGCCGGATCTGCGATGCCTACCTCGCGTTCGAGGAAACGGAGCAGTCGAAGATCTTCCCCAACGCGGCGTTCGGTTATTGGAAAGTGACCGTCGAGCGGCCGTTGCGGCTGGTCAGCCAGTTGACGTTGCCGGCGATCGAATCGCTCCGGTTCGCGTCGGGCGACGAGGAACTGCGCGCCCAGCTCCATGACGAATTTGGCGACGCGCTGTTCGACGATTTTGCCTCGGTCGAAAAGGCGTTGGAAAAGCGTCTGGCCGAATGGGGTTCGGGCGACGACGAGGAAGAGGAAGGCGAGGACGGCACCGCGAAGAAGGGGTTGTCCGAGAAGAAAAAGAAAAAGTTGCTCGACGGGAAGACGTGGGAGCGTGACGGGCAGCTCGTGGAACTCGCGATGCAATTGCGCGAAGCGCTCGGCGGGGAGCCGTTCGAAGACCACAACGCGTTCCGCAAGGCGGTGGCCGAGGCGCTCGAAAAGCTCGACCTGAAGGTCCCCGCCGCAATGCTCAAGCTCGTCCTGCGCGCAGTCAGTCGCTCCGACGAGGACGCGCCGCCCGTCATCGCGAAGATCCACAAGCCGGGCAGGGTCAAGCCAGACCCGCTTTGCGGGCTGTTCGAGGCGACGATCGACGGGAAGAAGTGCGTCGTCGAATACGAGCCCGACAGCGACCTGCGCGACACCGAGCAGGTGCCGTTGCTCGAAGAAGGCGGCATCGAGGCATTCATTCGCCGCGAAGTGCTGCCCTACACGTCCGACGCATGGATCAAGGAAGAGGCGACGAAGATCGGCTACGAAGTCAGCTTCACCCGTCACTTCTATAAACCGCAGCCGCTGCGCCCGCTCGAGGAAATCCGCGCCGACATCCTGGCGCTGGAGAAGGAGAGCGAAGGGCTGCTAGAGCAGATCATTGGGGGTGGAAAATGATCCGTCGTGCCACAGTGACTGTTTTCACCCCGGAAGTCGCCCCGGAAGGGCGGGCGGTGCTGGAAGCGCTCAACGGGTTCATGACGCGGCAATCGCTCGCGGGACGGGGAAGCAAGGCGTGATCGACGGTCTCAAACCATACCTTGAGTACAAGGACTCGGGGGTAGCGTGGCTCGGGGCGGTGCCGGGGCATTGGTCTCAGCGTCGGATGAAAGTCTTGTTCCGAGAACGGACCCAAAAGGGTTATCCCGACGAGCCGTTGCTTGCGGCGACGCAGACCAAGGGAGTTGTGCGGAAGGAAGATTACGGAAGTCGGACTGTAACAGCTCAGAAAGATCTGCACCTTCTCAAACTGGTCGAACCCGATGATTTCGTCATCAGTTTGCGGTCATTCCAGGGAGGCATCGAAATCGCGCATTGTCGAGGGATCATCAGCCCTGCCTATACGATCCTCACACCGCGCGAAGGTGCCCGGAAAAGTTATTTCACCCACTTCTTCAAATCGCCAGACTTCATCAACGCGCTGACGCTTTTCGTCACCGGTATCCGTGAAGGGCAGAACATCGACTACTGTCGTTTGGCCCGCGCCGAGATGCCCGTTCCTCCGGTCGACGAACAGGATGCCATCGGGCGTTTTCTCGATCACGCGAACCGGCGGTTGGAGAAGGCGATCCGGGCGAAGCGGAAGACGATCGCGCTGCTTTCTGAGCAGAAGCAGGTCATCATCCACCGCGCCGTCACCCGCGGCCTCGACCCGAGCGTCCCGCTCAAGGATTCCGGCATCCCCTGGCTCGGCGAAATCCCGGCGCATTGGGAATTATCGCGAATGAAGAATGAGTTTTCTTGCCTTAACACGCGGCGGATCCCAATAAATTCTGTTGAACGGGGGAGAATGATCTCGCGCCTGTATGACTATTACGGTGCGTCGGGTGTCATTGACAAGGTGGACGATTATCTGTTCGCCGAGGACTTGCTGCTGATCGCCGAGGACGGAGCGAATCTTGTTCTACGCAATCTGCCGCTTGCCATAATCGCTCGCGGTAAGTATTGGGTGAATAACCACGCACACATTTTGAAGCCCAAGCGCGGCAATATCGAATATTTGGCTGGATTCTTAGAAACCCTTAATTATCGACCCTGGATCACAGGGGCTGCACAACCGAAACTTACCCAAGATCGACTCATGAGTATTGCGATATGTGCCGCGCCAGAGGAAGAACAGAAAGCCATAGTAGCGTTTATTGCAGAGGCAACCGCTCCGGTACAAATTGTCCTCGATCGCACAGAGCGCGAAATCTCCCTCCTCCGCGAATACCGCACCCGCCTGATCGCCGACGTGGTGACCGGGAAGCTGGATGTGCGCGAGGCGGCCGCCTCGCTGCCCGACGAGGTCGAGGATTCCGAACCTCTTGAAGCCGAAGCGGTGGAAGGTTTCGAGGCGGATCCGGACGACGAAGCCTCGGAGGCCGGGGCATGAGCACCCGATTGCTGACTGAACGGGATGTGTGGCCAACAATCACGGATGCGGCGAAGAGGTCGAAGACTGCAGCGTCTGTCGCCGTCGCCTACTTCGGACAGGGCGCTGGCGCCATGTTGCCGCTGCCGTCCGGAAGTCGGCTGGTCGTCGACGCCAGCGAATCGGCCGTCAAGAGCGGCCAGACCTGCCCGGCCGAATTGAAGAAGATGATGAGGCAAGGCATCCGGATCTACACCGTTCAGAATCTTCACGCCAAGGTGTTCGTGATCGGCAGGACGGCGATCATCGGTTCCGCGAATGTCTCCAGAAATTCGGCGCGCAATCTCGTCGAAGCCGTAATCAAAACGACGGAAGCAACCGCGGTTGCTTCAGCCCGGGAATTCGTACGTGGGCTGTGCCTTCAGCCGATTGGTCTCGAAATGCTCAAGCGGTTGGCAGACATCTACAAGCCCCCGCGAGTTCCGGACGGTGGCACCCGGAAGAAGGGTGTTACCCGGAACAGCGGTCGACTCGCACTCGATCCGGTTCGAATAGAACACCTTTACGATAGGGACCTTCCGGAAGGCAGCCGGGAGGCACAGGAAGCCGGCGAAAAAGTGGCGATTGAACAAATGGAGAAACCAGGAATAAACAAGTTGGAGCGATTTACCTTTATTGGTAAATGTCCCATCGGAATCGGCAATCGGATTATCCAGATATCCGACGAAGGATGGGGAAAGAAGCTGGTGTCCCCTCCTGGGGTCGTTGTGCATTTGAAGCCGTGGAAAGAGGGACGAGAAAATACGACTATTGTCTATCTGGAGCGGGCTGACCAGAGGCGAATCTCCCTGACAAACCTGATCAAGCGCTTGGGTCCGGGATCGAAAGTCAGGCTCGACCGAGAGGGGCGAGTCAGCCGGGAGTTTGCCGGACAGCTCCTCGAAGTCTGGAACCGGTGAGAGAGGCGAGCGCATAACGATGGATATCAGGGTGTTGATCGCTCTTGTCGACCGTCTTCGTGCGGAACCGACCGAAACGGAGTGGCTGGAATTCAAGGCCAACAACCACGAACCACAACGGATCGGTGAAAATCTGTCCGCCCTCGCGAACTCCGCGTGCCTGCACAACAAGACCCGAGGGTATCTCGTGTTCGGCATCGATGACTCGACGCATCGCGTTGTCGGGCCCCGGTTCGATCCCTACGCTGAAAAAGGGAAAGGCAACCAGAGGACCTTCTCCACTGGCTTGCTGCGGGGCTGAATCCGAATCCGGGATTCGAGGTCCATATCGGTGACCATCCGGATGGGCGAGTGGTCCTGTTCGAAATTTCGCCGGCAAGAAACCAGCCGGTCTCCTTTCTGGGCAAGCATTCTGTCCGGGTCGGCTCAAGCACGACAGAATTGAACAGGCATCCCGGGAAAGCCAGGGCCATCTGGGCCAAGGGACGCGACTGGTCGGCCGAGCGATGCGAATCGGCGACGCTGGACGACCTCGATCCGGAAGCCATTGCCAAAGCGCGTGAGCAATTCGTCATCAAGCATCCGGGCCAGGCGGGCGAAGTCGCAGGATGGGACGACCGGACTTTTCTCAACAAGGCGAAGGTGTTGAAACAGGGTGCGGTGACGCACGCCGCTCGCTGATTCGCGAGCATGGGCCTGTGGATCGGGAAACGATTGACAACCTCCTGTTTGGCAAATTGCCCGAAGTCCTTTCCGACAAGCAAAAAAAGATCAAGGTTCATAACATGCTGTCGGAACTTGCCAGGAAAGGGAAAATTCGGAATGCGGGCAGTAAATTCCGATCCCAATGGCGGTTAGTCGATTCGTCTGGAGAGGGATGAAAAGGCGCTTTGATAGATTGGCGCGCCGGCGAGCAATTTAATCAAGGTACTTCCATAAGGCACAAACAGCATGTTTATGTTTTTCAGCGTGTTAGGCTTTGATAACTTGACCGGGTCAGAATCCCGATAGCAGGCGAGTCTATCAAAGCGGCCAGGTTGTGCCGTTTGCCCGGAAATTTCGTTGACGGGTCGTTGATTTTGGGAGGGGCTTGGCATTGCCGACCGACACGAGCGAAAAGGGTCTTGAGAGCCTGATCGTGACCGCGATGACCGGGCGGCCTTGGCCTACGTCGGAACCGGCCGGCGCGGGGACGGGCTGGCTGTCCGGCGACCCGAAGGACTACGACCGGAGCTATTGCGTCGACATCGTCCATCTTCGGACCTTCCTTGAGGCGACGCAGTCCAAGGTTGCCGCCGCGCTGGAACTGACGACCGACACGCCCGCCCGCCGCGCCTTTCTCGCCCGTCTGGAAAAGGAGATCGCCAAGCGGGGAGTGGTCGACGTGTTGCGACACGGCGTGAAGCACGGTCCGCACGATATCGCCCTCTTTTACGGCACCCCTTCCCCCGGCAACGAGAAAGCCGCCGAACTGCATGCCCTGAACCGGTTCAGCATCACCCGGCAGGTCAGGTACAGTCTCGACGAGACGAAGCGTGCGCTCGACCTGGTCCTTTTCATCAATGGCCTCCCCATCGCCACGTTCGAGTTAAAGAACAGTCTCACCAAGCAAACGGTCGAGGATGCCGTCGAGCAGTATCGTCGCGATCGCGACCGTCGCGAGCGGCTGTTTGCGTTCGGCCGGTGCGTGGTGCATCTCGCGGTCGACGATTCCGAAGTGCGGATGTGCACCGAGCTCAAGGACAAGGCGTCCTGGTTCCTGCCACTTAATCGGGGTTACAACGACGGCGCGGGAAATCCGCCCAATCCGGAAGGGCTCAAGACCGATTATCTCTGGAAGCGGCTGCTGACGCCGCAGGGACTCACCGACATCCTCGAGAATTACGCCCAGCTCGTCGAAGAGAAGAATGAGAAGACGAAGAAGGTCGTGCGGAAGCAGCTCTTCCCGCGGTACCACCAGCTCGACCTCGTGCGGAAACTGTTGGCCGATGTGAGGGCGAGCGGCGCCGGCAAGCGATACCTGATCCAGCATTCCGCCGGCAGCGGGAAGTCGAACTCGATCGCCTGGCTCGCGCACCAGCTCATCGGGCTGAAGAAAGACGACAAGGACATCTTCGACACGGTCATCGTCGTTACCGATCGGAAAATACTCGACAAGCAGATTCGCGACACGATCAAACAGTTCACGCACGTGAAAGCAACCGTCGGGCACGCCTTGAATTCCGGCGACCTTCGCAGGTTCATCGAGGGCGGCAAGAAGATCATCATCAGCACGGTGCAGAAGTTCCCCTTCATCCTCGACGAGATCGGAGATTCGCACCGCGATCGCACTTTCGCGATCCTCATCGACGAGGCACATTCGAGCCAGGGCGGCAAGACCGCCGCTGCGATGAGCCAGGCGCTGGCCGACCCCGATCCGGAAGACACGGTCAACGATGCGCTCGAAAAGCGGATGCTGGCGAAGAAGATGCTGACCAATGCGAGTTACTTCGCGTTCACGGCCACGCCGAAGAACAAGACGCTCGAGATGTTCGGGGAAGCGGTTCCCGGCCCGGAGGGGAAGACCGCGCATCGCCCTTTCCACAGCTACACGATGAAGCAGGCCATCCAGGAAGGGTTCATCCTCGACGTGCTCAAGAGCTACACGCCGGTCAACAGTTACTACAAGCTGGTGAAGAAGATCGAGGACGACCCGGAGTTCGATGCGCGGCGTGCGCAGAAGAAGTTGCGGCGGTATGTCGAGAGTCACGACTACGCCATCGGCCTCAAGGCCGAAATCATGGTCGATCATTTCCACGACCAGGTGCTGGCGCTGAACAAGATCGGCGGGCAGGCGCGGGCGATGGTCGTGACCAGCGGCGTCGAGCGGGCTATCCAGTATTACCACGCCATCAGGAAATGCCTCGAGGAGCGGAAGAGCCCGTACAAGCCGATTGTCGCATTTTCCGGCGAGCACGAATACGGCGGGGCGAAGGTGACGGAAGGATCGCTCAACGGCTTCCCGAGCGGGGAGATCGCCGACCGGATCCGGGAAGACCCCTATAGATTCCTTATCTGCGCCGACAAGTTCCAGACCGGCTACGACGAACCGCTGCTCCACACGATGTACGTCGACAAGACGCTGTCCGGCATCAAGGCCGTGCAGACTCTATCGCGGCTGAACCGCGCCCATCCGAAGAAGCACGATGTCTTTGTGCTCGACTTCATGAATGACGCCGATGCGATCGCGCTGGCGTTCTCGGATTATTACCGGACGACCATCCTGAGCGAGGAGACCGACCCGAACAAGCTGCACGACCTGAAAGCCGAGCTGGACGCCCGACAGATTTATTCGCAGGAGCAGGTGGATACACTCGTCGCGTGGTATCTGGAAGGCGAGAGCCGGGAAACGCTCGATCCGCTGCTGGATGTCTGCGTGGCTGCGTATCAGCAGCTCGACGAGGACGGGCAAGTGGATTTCAAAGGGAAGGCGAAGGCGTTTACCCGCACCTACGATTTCCTCGCGTCGATCCTTCCGTACAACAATGCCGAGTGGGAGAAGCTCTCCATCTTCCTGAACTTCCTGGTGGCGAAACTGCCCTCGCCGAATGATGTGGATCTAGCCCGGGGCATCCTCGAATCGATCGACATGGACAGCTACCGCGCCGAGAAACAGGCCGCAATGAAGATCGCACTGCCGGATGCGGACGCTGCGATCGGCCCGGTTCCGGCCAGCGGCGGCGGGCACAAGCCCGAACCCGAGATGGACCGTCTGAGCAACATCCTCAAGTCGTTCAACGAGACGTTCGGAACGCTCTTTTCCGATGCCGACCGCGTCGCGAAACGGATCCAGGAAGACATCGCCACGAAGGTCGCCGCCGATCCTGCTTATCAGAACGCGAAAAAGAACACGCCCAATACCGCCCGCATCGAGCACGACAAGGCGCTCGCCCGCGTGATGCTCACGCTGCTCAAAGACGACACCGAGGTCTACAGGCAGTTTGTCGAGAACCCGTCGTTTAACCGCTACGTGACCGACATGGTGTTCAACCTGACCAGCATGTAGCATAGTGGTAATGAGCCAGAATTTAAACGTGACCCTTTCGGTCTTGTGCTTGACCCACCTATGTTTCGTAAGTTGCTGATATTCCATATGCTGAGGATTAGATTTGTACGCCGTGAGTATGTCATTATTTGAAGCCGATTGACACCAATTATCCCACGAAGTGGATCAATCCGGTACGTTGTTTAATAAATACGGAGGGGTAAAATGATAACGGGATTTTCTGTAAGCAATTTCAAGGCAATTAAAAAAACCGCGGAAATAAACATTAAGCCAATCACAA
Source organism: Candidatus Deferrimicrobiaceae bacterium (assembly GCA_036504035.1). Lineage (NCBI taxonomy): Bacteria > Candidatus Deferrimicrobiota > Candidatus Deferrimicrobia > Candidatus Deferrimicrobiales > Candidatus Deferrimicrobiaceae > Candidatus Deferrimicrobiaceae bacterium. The sequence goes on along the minus strand of DASXVV010000006.1, from coordinate 491,512 downwards.
TAATTTGTGGAAAGAATTCAAGTGGGAAATCTTCATTAATCCAAAGCCTATTGTTGCTCAAGCAAACTTTGGACGCTCCTAGGATAAATGCAGTGGAGATGTCTTTGGAGGGTGAATATTTGCATTATGCTCATTTGTCGGATATTGCTCATGGTCTACCACAACCAAATTCTGCAAAAATTGAATATAGATTTTTTGTACAACCCGATAAAATGCCCTCTGGGTATTTCGGAATAGTTTTCCGTCAATCTGGTCGAGTAAAAAAATCAAAGAAAGGGCCGTACGTTTCCGAAATGTATTGGGGTAATAAGGATATAGGCCATAAGCAGATAAAACTCGAAAACGATAAATTGAAGATTGGAAGTAAAGTTTTTCTTGATTTAATTAATGAGGATAAAAGTTCTACATATAAATTGCCAGCCGAGTTGACATTGTTCCGTTTTTTGCCAGAAGCAATATTGGTGGAAACGGATAAGGGGAAGAATCGGTTTGTTGGTGTGGAAACTTCTAAGGCTATCATGGTTTATGCAAAGGAGTTGTTTCATTTTATTAACCAGATACGGTATTTAAGCCCTTTGCGAGCGGTTCCCCAAAGGGCTTACCTGCAATTTTCAAGTCAAGATGAAGATATTGCCATCGATGGTTCTAATTCGGCTATGTACTTGTGGCATAACAAGGATAAAAAAGTTGCGTTTGCTGGAGAGAGTAAGCCATTGCTTGTTGCAGTTAATGAATGTCTTAAGGCGATAGGATTAGACCAAGAAATTTCAGTGAAGCGTACTAATCGAATATTGTATCAATTGACGGCACGACTGCCTGGCAGTTCCAAAAAAATGGTTCCGATATCAGATGTCGGATTTGGGTACTCGCAGATACTCCCAATGATTATTCGAGGACTTTCGGTGCGTGGAGATATTCTTACAATATATGAACAACCGGAAATACATCTGCATCCTTCTAGCGCAGGCAAAATAGCGGATGTGTTGTTTATATTTGCGAAAGATGGTAGGCGAAGTATTGTTGAGACACATAGCGCTGATCTTATAAATAAATTAAGGTTGAGAATAGTAGAGAATAATGAGTTGTCTAAACTGGTAAACGTTGTATTTATTGAGCCAGATTCAACTGGGGATGTAAATATACGACAATTTGAATTTAACGAAGACGGGATGCCTCCCGACTGGCCAGATGGTTTTTTGGATGAATCACAAAAAATAGCTGAACAAATAATCTTGGCAAGGTTAAATAAATGAGTTGTGTGGCGTTGATGTGTCCAAATAATTTGGAAAACAATATATGTGGCACGCCGGCTGAATTTGCAGAAAAGTATATTGCGAGGGTCCTTACGTTTAGCAAGGTTTGTAAGGAGAACGATATTGAAATAAAAGTATTATCAATGACTGTTGACCGATTTCTTAATGGATTTCCATGGAATCACATGAGTGACATGCAATGGAAGGGCTATATATTGGAATGGCAATCCGCAATACTCCCAATACTAACTAAGGCCTTGATACAGATTTCTTCTGAAGGAGAAAATTTATGTAAAGGGTTGTTGTCATATCCAGGGGCGGAATGCAAGAGGTGGGGTTTTATGCTAAGCAATGCGGCTCAGGTGTTTAATGGCGTTGAAGGGATAGGGATTACCTCCAAAGATAAGGCGTGTATATGTTGTAATAATGAATTTAGAGTTATATGGAGTTTAAAAGATATTGAAATAATACGGTATCCATGGAAGGCTAAGTACGATAATAATTTGCCCAGTGGGGGAGATAATCCATTTATCCCTCCGAGGGGGTGGGAAAAGATGGGTGTTGTATCGCGTGGACCGAATGGTGGTTTTATAGATAAATTGGGTAGGGAGTGGGTTAGAGATACCGAAAGGAGAGACCACTGGGATCTTCAACTAGATAATGGCACACATAAGAATATTTCAGATGGCGGAATCGAAATAGGATAATAAGTATTTTTATACTAAACTGTGTAGGGATGGCTATTCCCCTGCACCAAGCGGGGTCCAGTGATTTTTGATCGCTACATCGGGATCGACTACTCCGGGGCGGAAACGCCCACATCGAGCCTGAAAGGGTTGCGGGTCTACATGGCTTGTGCGGAGAATACGCCGGTCGAGGTCCCCCCTCCGCCCAGTCCCCGGAAATATTGGACGCGGCGCGGCATCGCAGAATGGTTGGCGGAGCGCATATCGGAAGACTGCGCCACGATCGTCGGCATCGATCACGCCTTCTCTTTCCCCCTGCGATATTTCGAGGTCCACTGGCTGCCGCCGGAGTGGCCGGCAATTTTGGACGACTTCCAGAAGCACTGGCCGACCGATGATGACAACGTATATGTCAATTTCGTGCGCGACGGTTTGCTCGGTGACGCCGCGGCCCGATCCGGTAATTCCCGATGGCGAAGGATGACGGAGGAACGGGCGGGAAGAGCGAAGTCCGTCTTCCACTTCGACGTCCAGGGCACGGTCGCGAAATCCACGCACTCCGGGATTACGTGGTTGCGGTATATCCGGCAACGCATGGGGGACCGTGTCCACTTCTGGCCCTTCGATGGGTGGGATATTCCATCGGGCAAGTCGGCGCTCCTCGAAGTCTACCCATCGCTTTGGAGTCGTACGTTCCCGCGGGAAGACCGCACGCAGGATCAGCAGGATGCGTATGCGGTTGCGGCCTGGCTGCGGCGAACGGATCGCGAAGGGCGCCTCGGGGAATATTTGAACCCGGGATTGTACCCGGCCGAGAAATTGGTCGCCGGAGTCGAGGGGTGGATTTTGGGGGTCCGTTGAATCGTGATTCCGGACAGGTAAGGGATTCGATTACGGAATGGGATTATCTGCGCCTCATTCGTTCCCGTATTTCTCCAACGTACGCCGCAGCGATGTCCTAAGCTCTTCGCGCAAATCCACCGGTTCGATCAACTCCGCGTCAGGACCGTAGCTCAGCAGCCAGCGCAGCACATCCTCGTGTCCCATCGTCGTCATCGTCAGGATGATCGAACCGTCATCCTGCTTCTCGATCTTCTGCCCCTTCGCCCAGCGTCGTTCCTTGACGTACTTGGCCGAGTTCTCCGAAAAGCGGATGCGGAACGTCGTCGGCGCCTGGTAGTCGAAGATCGTGAAGGTGCTTTCAAGCCGCTTGACCGGGTCAAACCCTTCCGGATATTCGTATCGCTCTTCCGTCATCTCGACGGACTGGAACCGCTCGACCGCGAAGATGCGGATGTCGGTATGCCCCTTCACGCGAGCGAACAGGTAGAGGCCGTTGTGGTCGAAGAAGTGGAGCGGGTCGATCGTCAGCGCCTTCGTCTCTTTCTTGGAGAAGGACTCGTATTTCGTGACGCAGGTGCGCTCGAGCAGGATCGCGTTCGCCAGCTTGTCGATGGCGCCCGCGGTCTTTGACGATGTGTAGTCCTTGACCCCCTTGAACGCCGGGATGAAAAGCTGGTCGAGCCGCTTCAGCATCCGGTAGTGCTTCGGGTCAACGGAACCTTCTATCTTTGCGAACACGTTCTCGACGTCCTCTTCCAGCTCGGTGCCCTTGAACATCCGTGCATACCGGCGGACAAACTGCACCGCGATCAGTTCGTCCCGGGCAATCCGGAAGGCGTGGTCGCTGTTGTTCCCCTTGCAAAATGGGTCGAGCAGCCGGTATCGGACGTGACGGGTCGGCAGCTCCTCCTTCTCCAGGGCGTCGCCGGAATTTTCGACGGCGGCCAGCAACCGATAGACCGTGGCGCGGGAAACCTGGGCTTCCTCCATCAAGTCGGCGATCGTAGCGCCCGTCACCCGCGAGAGCAGCCGGTGCATCTTCAGGAACCTGACCAGGACGTCCAGCCGCATCGCCAATCCTCCGATAAATGAGTCTCGCCCCCGAGTCTACTATGCCGCCCATAGGGTGTCGCCATATATGAGACACACGCCCGGTATGAGGAACTGTCGCGGAAGATGCAGGCGTGTTCCCACACCGGCGCGCTCAACGACGTCTTCGAGCAGAAGAAGGCGTTGTTCGACGTCTACAAGGACGGTATTCAACTGGAAGGCGGCGAGGTTGGCCGCTCGTTTTTCGAGAAGTACGAGCCGATCGACATTGGCGAGGACTGGCGCTACGACGGCAAGCAATCCTTCGGGAAGGCCGCCGGCAGGGCGTTCGACGCGGGGGACTATCCAGTGGCAACGGCCAAACCTGAGGTGATGGTGCTCTCCCTGCGGTCTTCGCGCAAATGACCGCACATACTGCGAAGATACTGCTGGCTTTTTGCGGAGAATAAGACCTATAATCTCCGTGTGAGGTGCGGAGAATGGTCCTGTACATCCATGAACTACCCGATTGGCCCGTATTCCGTTGGGATCTCGGTTCGCTGTCGACGCAGCTCGCAAGCGTTTCCTACCGACAGGGCCGGCTACTCGGTCGGATGGAGTCGCTGGGTCTTCGTGAGAGCGAGAATGCGGAGCTGGAAGCGAACACCCTGAACATCGTCAAGTCGAGCGAGATCGAGGGCGAGGTACTCGACTGGAGCAGGGTGCGTTCCTCCGTCTCGAGGCGACTCGGGATCGCAGACGCAGCGGTGGGATCTTCCGATCGGGAGATCGACGGGGTCGTGTCGATGATGCTGGACGCCACCAGCGATTACGCGGCGCCGCTGACGCGCGAACGCCTGTTCGGGTGGCACGCGTCGCTTTTCCCGGCCGGTTACAGCGGCATGAAGAAATTAAGGGTCGGCGCCTGGCGCGACGACTCGGAAGGCCCGATGCAGGTGGTCTCCGGGCCGGTCGGTCGGGAGAACGTCCACTACGAGGCTCCCGCCGCCAAGCGGATCGAAAAGGAGATGGCCGCATTCCTGGCCTGGTTCGACGACCGGGGGGAATCCACCCATCTCGTCCTGCGCGCCGCCTTGGCCCACCTGTGGTTCGTCACGATCCATCCCTTCGAAGACGGAAACGGTCGTATCGCCCGGGCGTTGGCCGATTTGTTGCTCGCGCGGTCGGAGGAGAGTTCGAGGCGATTCTACAGCATGTCGGCGCAGATCCGGCTGGAGCGGGACGACTACTACGACAGGCTTGAGAGAACCCAATCGGCGAGTTCCGGCCTGGATGTCACGCCCTGGCTCGAGTGGTTCCTCGGTTGCCTCGACCGGGCGCTTCAAGCGGCCGAGGAGACAACCGAAGCGGTGATCTCCCGGGCTCGACTGTGGGAATCCTGGACCCCCGCCTCGCTCAACGATCGGCAGCGTATGGTCTTGACCCGGTTTCTGGATGGGTTCGAGGGAAAGTTGACATCAACCAAGTGGAGTAAGCTCGCGAAATGCTCCCAGGACACGGCATGGCGCGACATCCAGGTATTGCTCGAGCGTGGCATCCTCGGTAAAGACCCGGCCGGCGGCCGGAGCACGAGCTATTCGATCAAGTATCTGAAGTAGACGCATTCAATGCGCTGATTTTTCGCCCCGAAGCAGGGGAAACCCAGTTGAAAGCGGGGGAACTCCAGTAATCCTCGTGAGGGGCTTCCATCACCTTGCAGAGATTTTTTGACACGTCTTCCAGTACCGACAAGATTTCTCCCGGTCGCGAAACGACCGCCGAGAGTCTTGAGGTTGTCTCCCGGATAGCGCCGGAGGCCACAAGGGAAATTCCATCGGCCATCTCGGTTTCTCTCAAGCGCTGCAGGGACCTGCCGATGGCCAGCGTTGCAAGTCCCCCCTCCACGATGGCCCCGAGATCGTGATCCAGTTTTCCGGCATTGGCGAGCATGCGCAGGACCCTGTGGTGGGTCCGGGCCCGGCACTTCTCCACCAACCGAAGCGAATCTGCCGAAGCCATGGTGTTCAGATCGTGGACGATGGCGATCAGGATCGAGCGCAGACGCCTGGCAGGATCGATCGGCAACAGGAAGCGGAAGGCAAGGATGGCGACAGCGATCCCTCCGAGGCAGGCGAATCCCCCCAACACAAAGCCGGCAGGCGCAGGAACGGCAGGCAGCCCCGGCTGCATGACAAACAGGAAAAAAAGCATGTAGTCCATCGCCCCCAGAGCTGTCTTGCGATGGGAGAGCGCCAACATGCCGGCCATGAGAAAGGGAACGCTGATGGCCGCCTGCGTGAGCGCGTCGCTGGTTCCCGGCAGCAGGAGCAGCCGGCAGAGGAATGCCGATGCAACGCCGAACGCGGCACCACAGAAAATATGGGAAAGCATGACCGTCGGGCGATCGTGCGTCGAGAATATGCTGACCATGATGGACGTTGCCATCATCATGGGTGGGCCGGCCCCCCAGCCGGTCAAGTGCCAGACGACACCGACTGCGGATATGGCCGCCGCAGCCCGGACTGCCGACCGCCCTGCCTCCTGCCAGTCGCGGTGTCGTATGAACGTGGCACTGGCCGGTCTTTCGGTTTCCGGTGTTGTCGTGTCCCATTCATCGATGAGGAGTTGCAGCGCATTGATCAGCTCGCCCAGCGTCTCACCCAACAGGGGGGCGTGTACGCTTGTCTCGGACAGGACCGATCTGATCTCGGCAACAGCGGGGCTGGTTGATCCATGTTCCGCCAGATGCAGTGCAACGTCCTCCAGGTGCCGGGCAAGGGACTCCCGCCAGGGGGTGTGGCCGGGATCCTGCCGGACCAGATGATCGCCGGCCAGTTTGCCGGTTTCCAGCAGCGCCAGCAGCGAGACGATCAGCTCCCGGATATGTCGCTTCCTGCGCTTGAGGTCCAGAGAGCCGGCCCAGGCCGCATCCACGGCGCCCTCGATATCCGCGATCTCCACAAGGATATCCTGCCGCAGCGCGATCAGTTCCTTTTCCTCGCCTCCACGCACCAGCAACGCCACCCATTCGATATTGGCCAGGGTCACCGCGCGCAGGCGGTCCAGCAGTTCGCGTTTCGAGCGGCGGTGGGTAAAGAACAGGGTCACCGTCGTCGAGACGATGATCCCGATGACGATGCCGGCGATTCTCCCGAAAACCAGGTCGTGCAGGTGGGGTGGATTGTTGTAGCCGGCCATGGCAATGACGGCGCTGGTGCAGCCGGCCACCATGGCGCCGTAGGAGCTAAGACCGTACTGCAGGTTGCCGGCCCCGACGCACGCCGCCAGCCAGAGGGCGAGCAGGATCGTCAGCATCGCCGGTGACCGGGAGGAGAGGAGCATCATCAACCCGGCCACCGAACCGGCGGCGGTGCCGACCAGGCGGTAATAGCTCTTTTCGAGGAGCAGCCCGCGAGTCGGCTGGATGACGATGAGCGCCGTCATTGCCGCCCAATAAGGGCACTCCAGTTTCAGCAAGACCGCGACGGCCAGGGCAGCAACAGCGGCAACGGTTCCCCGGGTGGCAAGGACGACGCGTGGCCACTCGCGATGATAAAGCAGGTGCAAGTTGCGCCGCATCATCGTTTCCCCCGATTCCGCACTTCGTTCACGGTCGATTCCAGAGAAAGGATGAACCTCCCGAACCGGGCGATGGCGACATCGCTTACGGAGTTGAGCAACTCGTTTTCAAGAGGCGCCTCGATTTCCTTGATCCGGGCGACGATCGACTGTCCCTCCGGCGTCAGGCAGAGCCGTTTCGCACGACGGTCCGTACGATCTTCCGATCGCAGGACCAGCCCCTTGGTTACAAGCGTATCGATCAGTCGGACCATGGAAGGCCCTTCGATGCCGACGGATGTCGCCAGATCTTTCTGACGAACGCCGTCACCAAGGTGCTTGAGATGCAGGAGGGGGCGCCAGGTGGCATCCGTCAGTCCGGCAGCCCGAAACTCGCGGTCCAGAGCCTGGCGCCAGCGTCGTGTCAGGAGCCCAAGATGGTAGAGCAGGTTACTGCGATCGATTTTCGTGTCGGATATCTTCATCTATAATAGATAGCATACTATCTATTATCCTGCTAGCTGCCGTCTATGGACGCGCTCCCTCCTCGTGGAAAACGTGCCGCTTAACGCCCCGTCAGTTTCTCCAGCTTTTCCGGGTAGCGGGCTCCCTGCAACGTGATTTTCGAAGCCGCGCCGTCGATCTCGCGGAGATCGTCGGAGGTCAGTTCGAGGGAAGCGGCTCCGTTGTTCTCGTCCAGGCGATGCAGCTTCGTCGTGCCCGGGATCGGCACGATCCAAGACTTCTGCGCCAGCAGCCACGCAAGAGCGACCTGGGCCGGGGTCGCGTGCTTCCGCGCCGCGATGGCGCCGAGCAGATCGACCAGGGCATGATTCGCTTTCAGGGCTTCCGCCGTAAAGCGGGGCAGCGTGCTGCGGAAGTCGGTGCTGTCGAACGTGGTGCTCTCGTCCATTTTTCCCGTGAGGTATCCTTTGCCCAGCGGGCTGTAGGGCACGAGGCCGATCCCCAGCTCCTCGAGCGTCGGCAGCACCTCCTCCTCGGGTTTCCTCCACCACAGCGAGTATTCGCTCTGGAGCGCCGCAACGGGTTGCACGGCGTGCGCGCGGCGAATCGTTTGGACGCCGGCTTCCGAGAGCCCGAAGTGCCTGACCTTGCCTTCCCGAATGAGATCCTTCACCGCTCCGGCGACGTCCTCGATCGGAACGTCCGGGTCGACGCGGTGTTGATAGAACAGGTCGATGACCTCGATCCGGAGCCGCTTGAGCGAGGCCTCGGCGACCTCCTTGATGTGCTCGGGGCGGCTGTTCAGGGCGGGTGCGCCCCCCATCCCCCGAGGGTCTTTTCCGGGATTCAGGTCGAAGCCGAACTTGGTGGCGATCACCACTTGGTCGCGTAGCGGTGAGAGCGCCTCCCCGACGAGTTCCTCGTTGGTGTACGGACCATAGACTTCCGCCGTATCGAAGAACGTGACGCCGCGTTCCACGGCGGTCCGCAGGAGTGCGATCATCTCCTGCTTGTCTTTGGGCGGGCCGTAGGAAAAGCTCATCCCCATGCAGCCCAGCCCGAGTGCCGAGACTTCCAGTCCGCTATTTCCCAAGATTCGTTTTTGCATCGTTTCCTCCTTGCTGGCTTTCGATAGTTTCATCGTACGGCCAGGCAAACCGGGACCGGTAGACCGATCCTGCGCATTTGTTGCCTGATTCGGTATCGACATGGCGTCGGCCGAAGGGAAGCGGGAGGCCATGGAAGCGTAACGGAAATATATTTTTTGATTTTATGGAATATCAAAGCCTATAATCCCCACTATCCCGCATTGTATTGCAGCATTGTGGCGCATCCGGAGCGGTATTCCACGGCCTTCCACCCGGGTCGCGTGCGATTCCCGACCCGTTTTATCGTCGCTGCACGCATGTTCAACCCGCCGCAACGAAACAGGAGGAATACCATGCCGGGACCCAAGATCCAGAACATGACGGGGAATCTGAATATCGTTCTCAGCAAGGATCAGATCAACGACATCGTACGCAAGGTCATCGGGGCCAAAGGGGAGAAACTCGGAGGAGTCGGTGGAATCGGACCTGTTTCGATCGCCAGCGACTATTGCTGCGTCGATGCCTCCGTGGGTTCTTCCGTCGTCGGTCCCGTTTCCACGGTCGCATCTTCCGTGAGCATTCCGTCTCCGGAAGCGGGTCTGAAAGCCCACGACCTGAAGCACACTGTCGCTCCCGGGCAGGTCAATCCGCAAATCAGCGTTCCGGGCGCCATCAAGGTCAGGTAGTCCTCTCGCACCACCGGATCCGTTCGACTCGGGTGGAAGGAACCCGAACCGGGAGGTGCATCATCAAGCCGAGCCGATTCAATCTCGTCGTCGGTCTGTCCGGCGGCCGCAAGTTCCTGCTGAACACGCTGTCCGGCGCGGCAGATCTCGTCCCCGCGGAAACGGCGGCCCGACTTTCGGCTGGCGGGGCCGGGCCTGCGGACGAATCCGACGCTTTCCTGGTCGCCCGCCGGTACCTCCTGAAAGACGATGTCGACGAAGCGACGTTCGTCGAGAAGTTCTACCCGGCATCGCTTCAAGACACGCGGCGAAAGATGCCGCTGCACTGCATCGCGATCCTCTCGTTCGACTGCAACCTCCGTTGCGCGTACTGCTGGCAGCAGCACCGGTCGACGCAGGCCGCCGGAAGGACGATGACCCGGGAGCAGGCGGACGCCATGATCGCATCCGTCCCGACGCTCATGCGGTGCCTGACCGTCGACGGCAACCAACCGCCCCTGATGCATCTGTTCGGGGGAGAGCCGCTGCTGGCGGAAAACCGGGAGGTCGTCGCCCACATCCTCGAACGTTGCGCAACGCTGGGCTGGCCCGTCCAGATCACGACGAACGGCAAGACCCTTCCGGAATATCGGGAACTGATCGAACGTCACGGCGTCGCGGAAGTCCAGGTGACGGTCGACGGTCCCGACGAGATCCACGACCGCCGCCGGATCGGAAGCCGTTTCGCGGAACTGATGGATTCCATTGACCGGCTCGTGGAAGGCGAGACCGTCATGGTCAAGATGCGGGTCAACGTCGACTCCGACAACGCCGCCTTTCTCCCCGAACTGGCGAATGCCGTCATCGATCGTCAGTGGTACACCAGCCGGAAATTCTACGCCTACGTGGCCCCTCTGCGGGATGCCTCCATGGCGGATTTCGGTCTGATTCGGAACCGGGCGAAACTGCTGGGCACGCTTCTTCTAATGAAAGAATGCCACCCGCAGATGGAAATCTTCGATTTCCTCGGGTGGGACGGCTATACGGCGGTCCGCAACCTGGAAAACCAGGGCGTCTTTCCTTATCCAAAGACCCACGTCTGCGAAGCCAACCTGAACCAGGTCGTCTTCGTCCCCGACGGGCATCTCCACCTCTGTGCCGAGGAGGCCCACGATCCGGACGGGATCGTCGGCCGTTACTGGCCCGACCTGACCGTGGACCCGGCCGCCTTTTCCCGCTGGTACGACCTGAGTCCGCTGGACCTTCCTTCCTGCCGGGATTGTTCCATCCTGCCGCTGTGCGGGGGCGGTTGCCAGCTGTTGACCCGGCAACCGGAGTTCCGCCGCCATTATTGCGACGCGGTCCGGAAAAGCCTCGAGACCGGCCTGGCCTGGCTGGGTCCGGCGGCGGACGAAGGGGACGTCCCATGAAAGTCCTCCTCGTCAACCCTCCCGTCGCGCGAAGATACGTCCACGGGATCGACGAACCGCTTGGCCTGGAATACCTCGCAGCTTCCATAGGCGATCGGCACCCGGTGGAAATTCTGGACAGCTTCGCCCGGCGGTTTGACGTCCGGGAAACCGTCGATCGGCTGGTCGCCGCAGAGGCGGGCCTCGTCGGAATCGGCATGGTGTTCACGGGCGCCTGGCGGACCGCGTTGCAAATCTGCGCCGGGATCAAGGCGATCCGTCCCGAAACGATCACGGTCCTGGGAGGCAATACCGCCACGTTCCTTGCGGATCGACTGCTCGAACGCCCCGAGGTGGACGTGGTCGTGCGCGGCGAGGGAGACGTCACGTTCCCCCGGCTGGTCGATGCGCTGGCGGCCGGCGAAGCGATCGAGGGCATCCCGGGGATCACCTGCCGCAAGGACGGGAAACCCTTCAGCACCGGGAACGCGCCGCTCGTGGCCGATCTGGACGCGCTTCCCTTTCCGGCCCGGGATCGGTTGCCGCTCGCCGAGCTTTATCCCCGCTCGATCCTCGGCGCCAGGGGATGCGCCTACGGATGTCCCTATTGCTCCTCCTCGGCCTTCTGGCGGCGGAGCTTCCGGGTGCGGAGCGTCGAGAACATCCTCGCGGAGATCCGCTCCCTGTTGCGCCGAGAAGAGAAGCTCTCCTATTTTTCCTTCGCGGACGATTGCTTCACCCTGGTTCCGGGGCGGGCGGAGCAAATCTGCGATGCGCTGGAGCGGGCGGAGGTCGGCGCGCTATGGGGATGCACCGGAAGGATCGAGACGATGTCCGAAAAGCTGATCGGTCGCCTGCATCGCGCGGGTTGCCGCCACATGTTCTTCGGCGTCGAATCCGGCAGCGACAGCGTGCTAGCCGGGCTCGGACGTCGTTATTCCGCCCGCGACGTTTTCGAGGTCTATCGTCTGTGTCTCCGCGCCGGCATCCGTCCCTTTTTCTCGTTCATCGTCGGACTGCCGAACGAAACGGAATCGGATCTGGAGCAAACCTTCGCATTGATCCGGCGTCTCGAAGGGGTTGAGAGCGGCATCCACATGCTGACGCCCTTTCCCGGGACGCCGATCGGGAATCGGCCTTCCGCTTACGGCCTGCGGGTCATCCCGCACGACGTCGAAGACCTCGACATCAACACCCGGTCCTTCCTGTCAACCGAGCTTCTGTCGAATGGGCGGATCGTGGAAGCCTTCCGCCGGGCGCTGGGATACAGCTTGCGCTCCGGGCGTCGCGTTCCGTCGCCCGATATATGCGCCTGCCGGGAAAGCGAGCCGGCATGAATCCCCTGACCACGTTCACGCTCCTGTATACGTTGCGATGCGATATCGCCTGCAGACATTGCGGGTTCTCCTGTGGTCCGCGGCGTACCGAGAAAATGGATTTCCGGGAGGCCGAAGGCTATGTCGAGGAGGCGTGCGCGATCCCGGGAATGGATATGGTGGCCTACTCGGGCGGAGAACCTTTCCTTCATTACGACGAGATCCTCAAGCTCATGACCCGTGCGTTCTTCCGTGGCATGTCGGGCGGCATCGTCACCAACTGCCTCTGGGCATCGGACGACCGTCTCGCGGCGACGCGGATCGCCGAGATGAAAGCGGCCGGGCTCGTGGAAATCATCACCAGCGTGGACGAGTACCATCAACAGCACGTGCCGTTCGAAAACGTCCGGCGGGTGGCGCATGCCGCGATCGACGCCGGCATCCGGGTGGGGATCAACCTGCTGAAGACCCGGAATGGCGCGTTCCGGGAAACCGATGTCGCAAACCGCCTCGATCTTGATGCCGAGATAAGGAACGACCTCCGCCGGCTTTGGATCCGCGAGTCGAGCCCGCTGCTCGTGGGGCGCGCACGAGCCCGCTTCCGCGCCGATGATCTTTACCGCTACGGGGAAAAAGAGCTTTCTTCGAATCCCTGCCATTTCGTCATCCGGAACGCCGTAGCGGCCCCCGACGGATCCCTCTTCGGCTGCTGCGGATTCGGCGGGGCGACCGAAAACGGCCCCTCCTCGCTGTCCTATGCGGGGAACCTCAAGACGCACCCTTTCCACGAGCTGGCGAAGCGGCTCGAAGGGGACCTGCTTCTGAACCTCATCGCGACCGATGGGCCATACCTGCTGCTCAAGATGGTGCGGGAGCGGGAGCCGGATGTCCGTTTCCGGGAAGCGTACGTCAGCAACTGCGACATCTGCGAGGAGATCTCCGGAAATGCGGCGCTTCGGGCTGCGGTCGGACGTCTGCTTCGCGACCTGGCCGAAAACGGATCCAGCGCGACCGTCGCGGGAGGGACCGGATGACGAGCGTCCAGCAAACCGTGTTCAACCTGCTGCTCACCTACCGGTGCAACTATGAATGCAGGCACTGCATCAGCGACTGCGGCCCGGCGCGGCGGGAGACCATGTCGTTCGACGAAGCCCGGCGCTGGATCGACGAGGCGGCCGAATGCCTGGGCCCGAGCCAGATCGGATATACGGGCGGAGAACCGTTCCTCCTGTACGAGCAGCTGAGGAAGCTGATCGAGTACGGACGGCAACGGCATGGCATCGCGGGCGGGGTCGTGACGAACTGCTACTGGGCCGGCAACGCGATTTCGGCGGGACGAAGGATCCGTGAACTTCACGCCGCCGGGCTACGGAACATCGTCGTGAGCCTCGACGACCATCATCTTGAATTTGTCTCCCCGGAGCAGGTCAAGCGGGTCGTCCACGCAGCGCTTGGCCTCGGGATATCCGTTTGCGTCAATACGGTGGTGACCCGCACCGGTTCGATCCGGAAGAACGATGTCCCGCGCCTGTTAGGGCTGTCCCCGGCCGACATCGCGCGAGGCGCCGTGATGCTCAAGGAATTCGGCCCCTTGAAGATCGGAAGGGCCGCCAGGGAAATCGCGCCCGCCGAATATATCGAAACGGACCAGGCGGACCATTTCGACGGGGCGTGCGGATTCGTCACGAAGATACCGACCGTGACGCCCGATGGTTCCGTTTTCGCCTGCTGTTGTTTCGGAAATTCCGCGGGTAATCCGGCGGATCGGATCGGGTATTGCGGAGATGCGCGCGAAGGCGGTCTCCGTCGGGTCCTCTCGGTCATGGAAGACAACCTGCTCTTCCGCCTCTTTGCCGAGTGCGGCCCTTACCGGGTGCTCCAGCTTGCGATGGCGTCGTCTCCATGGTTATCGACACATGGCCGCTATCTCAGCAATTGCGACGTCTGCGTCGAGCTTTACCACAACCCCGCCCTTAGAGAAACGCTTCTCGCCCTCCTGCGGAAGTGGTCGATCGGAAAGCCGGGGGAACGGGCGTGATCGAGATTGCGGGTTTCAGCATGGTGCTGACGCGACGGTGCAATGTCTCATGCCGCCACTGCGGTTTCGAGTGCAACGATGCGACGAGCGAGACGATGACCCGGGACGAAGCGATGGAATACATCGGGGGAGCCGCTTCGATCCCGTCGCTCCGGATCGTCAGCTTCACCGGCGGGGAACCGTTCCTCGAGTACGATCTGCTCCGTGATCTCGTCGTGCTCGCCGGGAGAATGGGAATCTCATCGGAAGTCGTGACGAACGGTTCGTGGGCGGCCACCGAAGCGGGGGCAAGAAAACGGCTGGAGCCGCTGGCACGTCAGGGCCTGGTCAACTTCGTCACGAGCCTCGACGATTTCCACCTGGAGCAGATACCGGTCGAAAACATCGGAAACGCAGTGAAGGCCGCCGCCGAACTGGGGCTCAACGTGACGGTGAAAACGACCGTCTCGCCGGGATATCCTCCCTCGCCCGCGGACCCGGGCCGCCTGCTGAAACTGGACCCTTCCCGAAAGAACGTCCGATGCGTCTCCGTCCCGTTGGTTCCGGTAGGGCGGGCGAAACGGGCACCGGGTCAAACGCCCGGAGGCGGGCCGCGCCTGCCGCGGAAAGCGCTCGGCGGCCGGTGCGACAAGGTCATCCGATTTCCCACCGTCTTTCCGGGCGGGGCGGTTTTCCCCTGTTGCGGGTTCGGAGAGGGAGCCCGTCTCGCGGGGGTTGCGGGAGAAATTCCGTTCCCGGAACTTTTGTGCAGGCTCTGCGGCAACCTTTCATTCAACCTTCTCGGTGTGTTGGGTCCGCAAGAAATATGGGAAGCGATCCGGGGTCGGTTTCCGACCCTCCCGGATCGTGCGTTCTCCTCTCCCTGCGAGCAATGCAATTTCCTCTACCTCGACCCGGATGCGCTCGGCGCATTCGACCGATGGATGGGAAGTCTGATTACTCCTATTTCGTGACCGGGGCCGCCTTGACGTCCCGAGCGCGGGCGTGGCGACGATGCGCCTCCAAATACCTCGCATCCTCGGCGTAGTTCCCGGGATAGATCGGCGGCACCGGCTGCGGCACAAGGTCGCGGTCGACGTGGACGAACGTGAAAATGCACGAATTGGACAGCGACCGGACGGTGCGGTCGATGCTCGTCCGCTCGATCTCGACTTCAACGCAGACCGAATGGTCGCCGGTGTAGACGACGCGGGCATTGTAGTGCAGCTTGTCGCCCATCCGGACCGGCTGGAAGAAGTTGATCCGGTTGACGGCGACGATGATCGCGCGACCCGGCAGGATCCGCTCGGCGCAGATGTCGGCCAGCTCGTAGGCGCGGCGGACCAGGTAGCCGCCGAAGATCTTGCGGGGGACGTTTTCCTGCTCCGGGTACATCCGCTCCCATGAGCTGCAGGTCAGCCTGCTCGCAAGCAATCCGGAAAACGACGGCTTCTCGATCTCCTTGTGCAGCCCTGTCAGCAGGTCGAATTCCTCTCGGTTGGGCGGCTCCAGCGACGCGGCGAGCTGCGCCCGGTAGGCGTCGCGGCGGTCGATCGCCTTTTGCGCCCGCCCCTTCTCGCGGTCGCTCACGTATTCGAGCGACGGCAGCGCGACGCTCTTCGCGTCGTCGCCGTACCCAGACCGCGCCACCATCGTGAAGAAGCAGGAGGCGATATGCGTCGGCGGATCGCCCGGATGCTCGACCCGGATACCTACCTCCATCGAGCTGCGGCCGACGTGGTTGATCCGCGCGAGGCACCACAGGTCACGCATGACGTCGGCGGCATGCCGGACCTGGATGTTGTCGATCGCCGCGGTGACGACGCGCGCCTCGGGATAGAAGCGGCGCACGTAGGCGAGCGAGGTGTCCTCGGCAAGTTTGTCGAGCACTTCGAGCAGCAGGCCGAACCGCAGGTTGCCCGGCAACGCCTCATCGAGCACCTGGAAACGCCGGCGCATCGCGACGTCGCTGCCGAGCGAGAGCATCCGTCCCGACGTCGTATCCTTTGCGGTCGTCATGTCGATATTCTCCCTTCTTCAAATGGCCATTTTCCCCAACGTCCCGATGCACATGTTGCTCCCGCATCCGATTTGCCGCAAGGAGGGCAGGTCCTGATTCCTACATTAATTGACGGGACCGGAAAGGCGCGATAACCGCTGGATAAAATCAAAAGGAGCGGTCGATGGCCGGCCGCCCCTTTCGGTCGAGATGATATGTGGATAGCAACGTTACTTCTTTCCGCATCCGCAGGTCTGGCACATGTTCAAGCCCCCCTTCTTCCCTCATGCCCGTTTCAAATCCCACGTATGTTTGGATGGCACGGAGGCCTTCCCGGATTCGGCCGGCGGTTTGCAGTATGATGAAGCACATCCGTCAGTACCAAAGGAGCGTGCCTATGAACCGATTGGTCGCGTTGCTTTCCGTGCTGTTCCTCGTTGCCATCAACTCCCATGTCGTTCAAGCCGCCGGCACCGTCGAAAGCGCCAGGAAGAAAGGCTTTCTGGCTGTCGGGGTGCGGATGGACGCCCCGCCGTTCGGATTCACCGAACGGAGCTCCGGGGAACTTGTCGGGATTGACGTCGAATTCGCGAAGGCGATCGCAAGCCGGCTGGGCGTCAGCCTGAAGCTCAAGCCGGTGACGTCGGAAGAGCGGATCCCGGAACTGCTGTCGGGCCACATCGACCTCATCGCCACCCCCATGACGCGGACGCCCGACCGCCTGATGCTCGTGGACTTCAGCCGAGTCTATTTCCACTCATCCCAGCGGGTGCTGGCCCGCAAGGGTGCTGTCTCCTCGATCACGGACCTGGCGGGGAAAAAGGTCGCGGTTGCGCCCGGCTCCGCCGCTGAGCGCAACCTGAAAACGAAGGCGCCCGGGGCAATCCTTAAATCCTATGGCGATATCCGCAAGGCGGTCGACGCGCTCAGGAGCGGCGAGGTCGATGCGATCTCAGCCTCCATCCTGGTCCTGAACGGTTCCCTTTCCGCCCTTCCGAAAGGCGAGTACGAAATTCCCAAATCGGTCGTGGTCTCCGACGAGGGGCTGCGTCTGGCCGTCCGCAAGAGCGATTCCGAATTTCTCGACCTCGTCAACGCGACCATCTCGGAGCTGGCCGGAAGCGGGGAAGACCGTAATATCTTCGATCGATACCTAAAAAACGGCACCACGCCGTCGAACGCGGCGCCCGCCCCGCAGGCGGCGGGCGTGGTCACCCGCCTGGCCGCGACCGAAGGGCGACTCGTCGTCCTTTCGATGAAGGGGGTCTTCAGGCCTGGCGCGGAGGTCTCGATCTTCGACCCGGAGGGAAGCTTCGTCGGGAAAGGGACCGTCGAGAGCACCTACGAGGACGAGGTGTACATCGACGCCCCGCAAATCGGGAAGGGGCTGGTCCAGCGGGGGTTTGCCGCAACCATGAACTACGACAACGAAGCGGCGAAGAAAGGCATCCTCGCGCATCAGGACATCATCAAGCGCGTCACGCAAGCGGCGAAGCAGGAGGATGCCCAAAGGATCGCGGAAGAAGGGCGGCAGTTCGAACAGGAAAAGAAGGAGCGTGCGAAATATCAGGATGAGATGGCGAAGACGAAGATGACGCTGGATTACCAGTACGGCGATTACGGTTATTACCCGTACCCGTGGGGTTGGTAACGAAGTTCCGAAGGGAGGATGCACCGTGCCCGATCTCACCCCGCGTCTCCTCGAACCGTATCTTTCCGACCTGCTGAATACCCGCGTGCGCGTCACCGGCCTGTCCCGGCTGGGGGAAACCCCGCGCGAGGGCGCCGTGAAGGGGTACGGGTACGGAATCCCCGTGATGGTGGACTACGAGGCGGACGGGAAGGCCGGGCGCGCCGTCCTCGACACGACGAGCCCGGGGCCGTTCGGGCACGAGCACATGGCCGACCGGGCCCAGATGGCGCTCTGGGACCACGGGGCGTACAACCGGCTCCCGCGCCACGTCCGCGCACTGGACGTCGGCGCCTTCCGGGCCGTTGGCCCGCCGGTGTCGCTGGCGGCGGTAGAGGAGCTGTTCCTCCTGGTGGAGCACGTTTCCGGCGAGGAATACATCAACGACCTGACGCGGCTGCAGGGCGGGGGTTTCCTCGAGAACCGGGACATCGCGCGGGCTGACGCGCTGTGCGACTACCTCGTCTCGATACACGACGTCCGGGGGACCGATCCCGGGCTCTACGTCCGGCGGCTGCGCGAGCTGGTCGGCCACGGCGAATGCATCTTCGGCCTTTCGGACAGCTACCCCGCCCGCCACGGCTTCATCACGTCCGGTCTGCTCGAGGAGATCGAGCTGGCCTGCGTGCGGTGGCGCTGGCGGCTGAAAGAGAAGACGCACCGGCTCCGCCAGGTCCACGGCGATTTCCACCCTTACAACATCCTGTTCCGCGAAGGGATCGACTTCTCGGTGCTCGATCGCTCCCGGGGCGAGTGGGGCGACCCGGCCGACGATGTGACCTCGCTGACCGGGAACTATCTTTTCGCTTCCCTGCAGCGCCACGGCCGTCTCGCCGGGAGTTTCGACACGTTGTTCCGGCGCTTCTGGGAGCGGTACATCGCCCGCAGCGGCGACGCGGAGATCCTCGAGGTCGCCGCCCCTTTCTTTGCCTTCCGCTGCCTCGTGATGGCCTCGCCGGTCTGGTATCCAACGCTGGCGGAATCGGTCCGGAGGCGGCTGTTCGACTTCATGCAGGCGCTGCTCTCGGAACCGGCGTTCGACCCGGGGCAGGTCAACCGATATTGCGGCGTGTGAGCCGACGACGAGTTCCCTTCGCGGTCTGGCTGACGGGCCTCCCGGCGTCGGGGAAATCGACCGTCGCCGGCGAACTCTGCGCCCTTTTGGCCGACGCGGGAATCCCCGTGGAGCGCCTGGAATCGGATGCCGTGCGCGCCACCCTCTCCCCTGCGCCCGACTACAAGAACGCCGGTCGCGATGCGTTCTACGCCGAGCTGCTGCGTCTCGGCCTGGAGGCGCTGGGGCGCGGCGCCTGCGTCGTCTTCGACGCGACCGCGAACCGGCAAGCCTATCGGGACCAGGCCCGGGAAAGGATCGGGCGTTTTCTGGAGGTGTACGTGTCGACGCCGCTCTCGGTCTGCGTCGGCCGGGACCCCAAGGGAATCTATCGGCGGGCGCAGGCCGGGGAGATCGGAAACGTCCCGGGGATCGACGCCCCCTACGAGGCTCCCCCGGCGGCGGAAGTCGTCGTGGACGGCAGCCGGGAGGATGCGGCGGCGGCGGCCCGCCGCATCCTGGATGCGTTGTCGGAGCGGGGCTGGATGGGGGAGAAGTGACCTCCCCAGCCCCCGCAGGCGGTCATTCCCCGTCGTCGTCGTCGTGCGAAGGCCTGCCGTGCCTGCCGCCGTGGCGGTCCCCCCGCGGCCCGCAGTTCCGGTCCCGCTTTTCCCGGATCGCCTTGAACTTCTTTTGCTGCTCCGGCGTCAGCACCGCGCGCACCTCGGCGAACATCTTCGCGCGAAGGACGGCGAGCTCGGCCTGCGTCGCGGAGACCTTCCCGACCTGCGCCCGGATGGCGGCCTCGTCGGGCTTGTCGGCCTGCATCAGCTCCCGAAGCGCATCCCTGCCCGCCCGCAGCTCTTTTCGCAGCGGCGCCAGCCCCTCGCGGTGCTTCTCGAAGATCCCCCGGACCTGTTCGCGCTGTTCCTTCGTCAGGTGGAGCGCCTTCGCCATCTGTCGCCACTTGCCGGAGCGGTTGACCTGCCACCGGGCGTACGCTTCGCAGTCGCATCGGCCGCTGCCGTGGCCGGCGTGGGCGGGAACGGCCGTCAGGACCCCGCCGGCGGCCACGATGGCCGCGATGGCCAGGTTCACGATCCCCTTCTTGACCTGTTTCATTGAATCCCTCCTTGCGCGATATGCAACAAAGAGGCGTACGGGGAACCGGTCAGGTTACATCGGCGGAGCCATCGCGCCGGATTAGGACAAATGGATGACGACGCCTTTCGACACATCGGTCGAGCGGACGCTTCCGTTGGGGAGCGATCCCGCGCTTCGCCGCCGCTTCCAGGTACTCGATGCCGAGCTGCCTGGGAACCTGCGCTTCGGCCTGCTGCTCGAGGTGCTCGACAAGTTGGCTGAAGATACGGCGCTGGGCTACGTGCGTCGCTTCTTTCCCGAGGGGCGCGTCGTCACCGCCGCGATCGACAACATCCACATCCGCCACGCCGCGGACGTCACCCGCGACCTGTCGTTCCGCGCCCGGATCAACCACGTCGGGCGCAGCTCGATGGAGGTGGGGATCCGGGTCGAGCATCCGGGGGGGCCGCCCGCCCACATCGCCTCCTGCTACTTCACGATGGTCGCGCGGGAGGGGTTCGGCGACGACGCGAAGAGCATCGCCCTGCCCGGGCTCGATTACACCTCGGACATCGAAAAGCAGCGCGCGCACAAGGCGGTCGAGCGGCGGGACAACTACCGGCAGCAGATGGCCGCATCGCTCGAACCGCCGACCCGGGAAGAGTTCGACCTGTTGACCGGCCTCCACCACGCGCTGGAACGGCCCGGCTTTTCCGGGCTTCTGGCGGGCAAGCTGACCACCAGCTCATGGGAGCGGATGTACCCGGAGCAGGAAAACGTCCCCCGCAAGATCTTCGGCGGCTACCTGGTCCGCCGCGCCTACGAGCTGGCCGACATCTGCGCCGAGCGGATCCTGCCGGGCCGGGCAATCATCGTCGCCGTCAACCGGATCAACTTCTTCCAGCCGGTGCGCATGGGCGACAAGCTGCACTACACGGCCCGCATCGTCTATACGGGCGAACACTCGGTCTGCGTCGAGGCCGACATCGAGCGGACCAGCCTCGACCGGACCGTCCGCGCCCTGTCGAACTCATGCCTGTTCACCTTCGTCCACGTCGATCGTAACCTGATCCCGCAACCCGTCCCGCGCATCTACCCGGGCAACTACGCCGAGGATGCCCTCTACCTCGAGGCCTATCGCAGGCACCAGAGCGCCCGGAAGCCGAAACCCCAGAAACAGGCGTAAACCGCTTAACCGTCGAGCACTTCACGCACCTTTCGTGCGAGCAGCGTCGGGTGGACCGGCTTCTGTACAATCTCTACCCCGCGTCGCGCCAGTCCCCGCCCATCCAGCGACTCGGGGCTGTACCCGCTGACGAATATCGCTCTTACATCGGCCTTGATCCTCCGAAGCGCCTCGAGCGTCTCCATCCCGCTTTTCCCCGGCATGACCATGTCGAGGATGACCGCATCGATCCTGTCGGCTTCGGCCGCGAAGCGCGCGATCGCCGCGTCCCCGTCGTTCGCGAGGAACACCGCGTACCCGAACTGCTCCAGCGTTTGCTGCATGAACCGGCGAACCGTCGCATCGTCCTCGACGACCAGCAGCGTCTCGGCCCCTCTCCGGGGAGTCTCGGGCTCGACGGGCGTCTCTTCCGCCACCTCCGTGTCTCCGAGGGGAAGCCAGATCCGGAATGTGGTTCCCTCCCCGATCTTGCTGTCCAGGCCGACGAATCCCCCGTGCTGGTGGACGATGCCGTAGACGATCGACAGTCCGAGGCCGGTGCCCCCGCCCACATCCTTGGTCGTGAAGAACGGCTCGAAGGCTCGCGCCTGCGTTTCAGAAGACATCCCTTCGCCGCTATCGGAGACCGAGAGGACGGCGTAGCGGCCGGGCGCGCGCTCTCCGTTCGTGCCCGATGGGTCCGCAGTGACCTCCGCGGTCCCGGTCTCGATCCCCAGCCGTCCGCCGTGCGGCATCGCGTCCCGGGCGTTGGCCGCCAGGTTCATCAGGACCTGCTCGACCTGCCCCGGATCCGCCACGACCCGGACCGCGCCCTGGCAGAGCGACGTCGCCAGCGTGATGTCCTCGCCGATGATCCGGGTCAGCATGCCCTGGATGTGCCGCACGAGCGCGTTGAGATCGATCGGCCTGGGGGCCATCACCTGCTTCCGGCTGAAGGCGAGCAGGCTGCGGGTGAGGTGGGCCGCCCGCTCGGACGCCGCGATCACCTGGTCGATCTCCTGGCGCCAGCGCGCATCTGCCGGCATGTTCATCCGGACCAGAGAGGCGTAGCCGTAGATCACGGTGAGGATGTTGTTGAAATCGTGCGCCACGCCGCCGGCCAGCTGGCCGATGGCTTCCATCTTCTGGGCATGGAGAAGGTGCTCCTCGAGATTCTTCCGGTAGGTGATGTCCTGCACGACCGCGATGGCGCCGATGACCGCCCCTCCGGTGTTGCGCAGCGGGGCGATCGCGGTGGAGATCCAGATCTCCTGGCCGTTGACGGAGGCCTCGCGCCGATAGTCGAACGAGGGAGGCGTCTCCCCCGTCAGCGCGCGCCCGATCGCTGCGGGGACAGGGGTTTCCGCCAGGAATGGGAAGGTCTCGAGCGGGAGCTTCCCGAGGATCTCGCCCGCAAGCCGGCCCGAAAGCTGCTCCATGTACGGATTCCAGACCCGATAGCGCATATCGGGGCCGTAGACGATGACGCCTTCTCCGGCGCAGTCGACCATCTGCCGGTTCAGCTCGAGCGCCTCCCGGAGCTCCTCCATCATTTTCCGGTTCGCCCGGAGGTGTCGGGAGATCAACTGGTATAGGAGGGCGGCGGTGACGCCGATGAACAGGAAGCCCTTGATGACCGCGAACCGGACGATGGTCGCGCGATCGGAGGCGATGTATTCCAGCGCGTGGTCGGAAAGGTAGATCCAGGCCATGGAGAACAGGGCGTAAACGAGGATGATCCGCAGCGCGGCGACCCGGTCCCCCCGGTCGAATAAGGCGTCAGCCACGAACAAGGGTAACATCGGCACTCCGATCCGGAACCGCTATCGCGACATCACGCATCACAGGATACCAGAGCCGGAATATACTGGGGCTGTGATCCAGGATGATCGGAGGCTCGCATGAAAAGGACGCTGTCCGTTTCCTTGTTGCTGTTGGCGCTGGCCGCCCCGCTGTTCGCGCAGGACAACGCCGTGAGGCCGGCGCCCCCGTCGGTGACGATCAACGGACAATCGCTGAAGCTCAACGGAACGGGCGTCCGGGACAATTCCGTCTACGACGCCTTCGCCGGGTCGCTCTACGCGCCGAAATCTTCTCCGACCCCCGAGGCGTTGATCGAGGAGCCGGGCGACAAACTGCTGCGCCTTGACATCCTCAAGGACAAGGTCGAGAAAGAACGGATCATGGGGGCGTTCGAGGAGGGGTTCATCAAGGACTCGCCCGACTTCGCGACGTCGCCCGATGCGAAGCGGTTCCTCTCGCTGTTCAAGGTCGACTTCTACAAGGGCGACAAGGTCGAATTGCTGCTGGGAGGCGACGGGACGGTCGCCGCGTCGCACAACGGGAAGCCGCTCGGGTCGCTCAAGTCGTCCCTGCTCGTCCGCGGCATCCTCAAGAGCTGGTTCGGCGACAAGCCGGCCGCCGGGGAACGGAAGCCGTAAGACGCACGGGAACCGAAGCCGCAGGAATCCATTCATCAACGGAGGTCGTCATGCAGGAAAGAAGCGGAGTCATCACGTTCAAGGGAAATCCATTCACGCTGCTCGGTCCCGCCCTCAAGGTCGGGGACAAGGCGCCCGACTTCCGGCTGATCGACAACGGGATGGCGCCGGTCACGCTGGCCGACCTCGCGGGCAAGGTCGCGATCGTCAGCTGCGTGCCGTCGCTCGACACGCCGGTGTGCGACACCGAGACGCGCCGCTTCAACGTCCTGGCGGCGAAGCTGCCCGGGAACGTCGAGGTGCTGACCGTGAGCGCCGACCTGCCCTTCGCCCAGAAGCGCTGGTGCGGGGCGGCGGGCATCGACAAGGTGCGCACGCTCTCCGATTACCGCGATCACGCCTTCGGGTTGGCCTGGGGCATCCAGATCAAGGAGCTGATGCTGCTGTCGCGGGTGATCTTCGTCCTCGACGGCGCCGGCGTTGTCCGTTACATCCAGCAGGTCCCCGAAGTGACCTCCGAACCCGATTACGACGCCGTGCTGGCCGCAGCGGCGGTCATCGCTTGAGCCGGCGAAGGAGTCCGAAGCCCATGCGCCGATCCGCCACGATCTTCTGTCTGCTGCTCGCCGCCGCATTGTTCGTCCTTTATCAGGTCGTGCCCGCCGAGGCCCGGTTCGGAGGGGGGAGTCGTTCCTTCGGCAGCCGGGGCGGCCGTTCGCTGTCGCCCTCCTCGCCTTCGTCGACGCCCTACCGATCCGCCCCGAGCGTGGCGCCGACGCCGTCGCCCGGGGCGCCGGCTTCCGCTCCTGCCCCCGCGCCGGCGGGCGGCGGCTTCCTCCGCAGCTTCGGCGGCGGGCTCGCGGGCGGCCTGCTAGGCGGCATGCTGTTCGGCTCGCTGTTCGGCCACGGCGGCGGGATGGGCGGCTGCGGCGGCTCCGGCATCGGGCCTTTCGAGATCCTGGTCGTGGGCGGCCTCGGCTACCTTGCGTACAAGATGCTGTTCGCGCGGAAGCCGGAAGCGCCGACCGGCTATTCGGGGCCGCGCGCCGTGGACAGCGAGCCGCAGCCGCCGGCCGCGTCCGACTGGCAGCAGCGGTACCAGGAGTCGCCGGGAGGCGGCGACGTCGCGGCTGGCATCGCGGGAATCCGTGGGCTCGACCCGGCGTTCGACGCGCAGCGCTTCTGCGACGACACGGCGACCGGCCTCTTCTTCAAGGTGCAGGGCACCTTCGCGGCCCGGGACGTCTCCCCCGTGGCGGCACTTCTCACGCCCGAAGTGCGCGACGAGTTCCAGGTCGAGGCCGAGGCGCTGCGCGCCCGGAAGCAGTTCAACCGGCTCGAGAACATCGCGATGCGCAAGGTCGAGATCGTCGAGGCGTGGCAGGAGCCGGGGCAGGATTACGTGACCGTCCTCTTCCGGGCCAACCTGCTCGACTACGTGGTCGACGAGGCCGGGGCGCTCGTTTCCGGCAGCCAGAACGACCCCGTGCTCTTCGAAGAGTACTGGACGTTCACCCGGCCTTCCGGCGCCGGTGGCTGGAAGCTGTCGGCGATCTCCCAGTCCGCCTGATCCTCGATAAAATGGATATAATCGGCGAACATCCTCGAACGACCGCGATTGACCACACTCGAAAAGGAGCGAAACGACGATGCCCGAGTTTGTCTACCAGGATCCCTTTCCGCTGGGGAAGGACGAAACGAAGTACCGGCTGCTGACGAAGGATTACGTCTCCGTTTCCAAGTTCGACGGCAAGGATGTGCTCAAGGTCGATCCCGAGGGGCTGACCGTGCTCGCCAACCAGGCGATGCGCGACGTCTCCTTCCTCCTGCGACCGGAGCACAACGAGATGGTCGCGAAGATCCTCTCCGACCCCGAGGCGTCGATGAACGACAAGGGCGTCGCGATCGCGTTCCTCCGCAACGCCGAGGTGGCGGCGCAGTTCGAGCTGCCCACCTGCCAGGACACCGGCACGGCGACCATCGTCGGCAAGAAGGGCCAGCAGGTCTGGACCGGCGCGAAGGACGAGGAATACCTGTCCAAGGGCGTCTTCAAGACCTACACCGAGGAGAACCTCCGCTACTCGCAGACGGTCGCCCTCGACATGTACGAAGAGAAGAATACCGGCACGAACCTGCCTGCGCAGATCGACCTCTACGCGACCGAGGGCGCGGCCTACAAGTTCCTCTTCGTCGCCAAGGGCGGCGGGTCGGCCAACAAGACCTATCTCTACCAGGAGACCAAGGCGCTGCTCAATCCCGCCACGCTCGAAAAGTTCCTGGTCGACAAGATGAAGACGCTGGGCACCGCGGCGTGCCCGCCCTACCACCTGGCGTTCGTGATCGGCGGCACCTCCGCCGAGGCGTGCCTCAAGCACGTGAAGATGGCATCTGCCAAATACTACGACTCGCTGCCGACCACGGGAAACGAGCATGGCCGGGCCTTCCGCGACCTCGAGCTCGAGGAGAAGGTCCTCAAGTCCGCCCAGAAGCTGGGGATCGGCGCGCAGTTCGGGGGTAAGTACTTCGTCCACGACGTCCGCATCGTCCGCCTGCCGCGCCACGGCGCCTCCTGCCCGGTCGGCATGGGCGTCTCCTGCTCGGCCGACCGCAACATCAAGGCGAAGATCGACCAGGACGGTCTGTGGATTGAAGAGATGGACCGCAACCCCGGCCGTCTCATCCCCGAGGCCTATCGCCGCAAGCACGAGCACGGCGTCAAGATCGACCTCAACCGGCCGATGAAGGAAGTGTGCGCCGAGCTGTCGAAGCACCCCGTCTCGACGCCGCTGCTGCTCAACGGCACGCTGGTCGTCGGCCGCGACATCGCGCACGCCAAGTTCAAGGAGCTGATCGATTCCGGCAAGGGTGTCCCGCAGTACCTGAAGGACCACCCGATCTACTACGCGGGCCCGGCCAAGACGCCCAAGGGCAAGCCGTCGGGCTCCTTCGGGCCCACGACCGCGGGCCGGATGGACTCCTACGTCGACCTGCTCCAGTCGCAGGGCGGCAGCATGATCATGATCGCCAAGGGGAACCGCAGCCAGCAGGTGACCGACGCCTGCAAGAAGTACGGCGGCTTCTACCTGGGGTCGATCGGCGGCCCCGCGGCGCTGCTCGCCGAGGAGAACATCAAGAAGGTGGAGTGCATCGACTTCCCCGAATTGGGCATGGAAGCGGTCTGGCAGATCGATGTCGTCGACTTCCCCGCGTTCATCCTGGTGGACGACAAGGGGAACGACTTCTTCAAGCAGCTCGGCCTGTAGCGAAGGCATCGCCCGGAATCGGGCGCATCGAAAAGACGACGGGCGGGACCCCCGAAAAGGGGGCTCCCGCCCGTCTCGTTTCGATGCGGCGTCCGCCTTTATCGGGGGCAAGGGGCCGAGAGCACTTCGTGGATCTTCCAGCCGAGCGTCTCGGGCGAGAACGGTTTCTGGAGAAAGAAGAAGTCGCGGGTGGATTCGTTGCTCCGCAGCCGGGCATCCTCCGCATATCCGGACATGAAGAGCACCCGGATCCCCGGACGCGCTGCACGCAACGCTTCTGCCAGCTGCCGGCCTCCCAGCTCGGGCATGACCATGTCGGTCAGCAGCAGATCGATCGGCCCGTCCTGCGCGGCGGCGACGACCAGCGCCTCGGCGCCGTGACGCGCCTCGAGTACCGCGTACCCGTATTCCTCGAGGAGCTCCCGCACCATCCCGCGCACATGGTCGGCGTCCTCGACCAGGAGCAGCGTCGCGCGGCCGTGCGGCGGCTCCCGGACCGCATCGTCGCGCAGCGGCTCGGCCGGCCGGTCTTTCGACCGGGGAAGGTAGATGTCGACGGTGGTTCCCGCCCCCGGCGCGCTGTCGACCGCGATGGCGCCCCCGCTCTGCATGATGATCCCGTAGGCCGTCGAGAGGCCGAGGCCGGTCCCCTTCCCGACTTCTTTCGTGGTGAAGAACGGCTCGAACAACCGGGCCTTCGTGGCCGGGTCCATCCCCACCCCGCCGTCGTGCACGGAAAGCAGGACGCAGTCGCCGGCCGGAAGGGCGGTGCCTCCGGCCCGGCCGTGCCCGTTCGCCGGGATGTTTTTCGTCGTGATCCGGATCTCCCCGCCGTCAGCCAGGGCGTCGCGCGCGTTGACGACCAGGTTGACGACGACCTGACCGATCTGGGTGGGATCGGCCAGGACCGGCCAGAGTGCGGGATCCTTGCGCAGGTCGAGGGGATAGTTCTCCCCGATAAGCCGTCCCAGGATCGAGCGCATGTCGTCGAGCACGGCATTGAGGTCGACGACTCTAGGCTGAAGGAGCTGCCTTCGGCTGAAGGCGAGCAGCTGGCGCGTCAGCATCGCGGCGCGCTCCCCCGCCTTGCCGATGTCGCCGATCCAATCGAGGAGCTCCGGCTCATGCCACCGTTTCCGAATTCTGTCGACCTGCCCGAGGATGACGGTCATCAGGTTGTTGAAGTCGTGCGCGATGCCCCCCGCGAGCTGTCCGACCGCCTCCATCTTCTGCGACTGGCGGAGCTGCGCCTCGAGCGTCTCCCGCTGCGTTTCCGCCTCTTTCCGGGCGGTGATGTCCTCCCCGAGCAGCAGCACCCCCTCGACTGCGCCGGCCGAGTCCCGCAGGAGCGCCGAGGAGAAATTGACGACCGAGAGCGTGCCGTCCGCACGGGGCCGCGGAAGCTCCATGCCGGTGACCTTCTCCTCGGTCAGGATCCGCCGCATGATCGCGAGCGACTCCGGGTCGGCGGTCTCCGGGTTGATCGGCAACTTCCGGCCGATGGCGTCCTTGGCAAGCCAGCCCGAGATCCGCTCCGCGGCAGGGTTCCAGCTCCGGATCTCGCCTTCGGGAGACAGGGTCGCGATCGCGAGCGGAGAGGCGTCGATCAGCGCCTGGAACAGGGCGTTGCTGCGATGCAGCGCCTCTTCCTGGCGCTTGCGGTCGGTCGTGTCTCGCGTCGTCGCGATCATGCCCTTGACGTGCCCTTCCGCGTCGAGCAACGGCCTCGCGTTGATCGCCCCGACGATATGCGTGCCGTCGAACCGGAGCAGCCGGTACTCGTTGTCGTTCGGGGAGACCGCTCCCGTCATGACGTTGCGAAGGTTGGCAAGTGCCTTCTCGTGGTCCGACGGGTCGATCCAGCGAAGGAAGGAGGTTCCGATCGCATCGGACTCGCTTTTCGCGCCGTAGATCTCGAGCGCCCGCGGTGAGGCATACTCGATGTCGCCGTCGATGCCGGTGACGGTCACGGCATCCGGTAGCGTCTCTACCAGCGTCCGGTACAGTTGCTCGGCCTCCCGGCGCGCGGATTCCTGCCGCTTCCGCTCGGAGATGTCCCGGATGGACGCGAGCACGCAAGGGTGGGACACGCCGTCGTCGCCGACCCGCTCGAAGCGGCGAAGCCGGACCTCCGTCGGGAAGTCGGAGCCGTCCACCCGGCGGGAGGCCCATTCGAACTCGGGGGTTCCCCCGGCGAGCGTCTCCCGGATAAGGTCCATCGCCCCTTCGACGAGGTACCCGCCGCCCATGAAGTCGGGCATCATCTGCCCGATGAACCGGTCCGAAGTGCAGCCAAGCGTCTCGACTACCCGGTCGTTGGCATCGATGACGTTCCCGTCCTCGGCGTGGACGAAGATCATGTCGGGAGAGGCGTCGTAGATCGCGCGGAGCTGCGCGGTCGCCGTGGCCAGCCGCGCTTCGTCTCGCCGTCGCGCAAATTCCCGGCTCTCGATCGATTCGGCCATCCGGTCGAAGCCGGCCGCCAGCAATCCCGCCTCGCCATTGGTGTGGGGCAATCCGCTGCGTGCCGTCAGGTCGCCCGCCCCGAACCGGCGCGTTGCTTCGAGCAGAGAGTGAACGGGGCGAAGGAGCGTCGCCTCGGCGCCGAACCACGCCGCGAGCATGCCCAAAATCGTCACGAGGCCGAGTCCCGTCAGGCGCACTCGCAGGAGATGGTTGCCCTTCTCGAAAAGCAGGTCGCGCGGGACGCCGAGAAGAACGTAAGCCGCCCCGGACCCCGCGGGCCGCTCGATCGGGCTGAACACGTAAAGCCGCGGGATGCCGTCCGGCCCCGCCGCCTCGACGGCGCCGCTGTTCTTTTTCCGCACGGACCGGAGCACTTCCGGAACCGGGAACTTCGCGCCGCGCCAGCCGGGCGTTTCCGGGTACTGGGCGAAGACGATGCCGTTCCGGTCGATCCGCGAGAGCGTGGCGCCGGGAGGCACATGCCCGGTCTTCTCGGCCTGCCCGCGGTTGAGCCAGTCGAGGTCCAGCGCGGTGTAGATGACGGAGACGATCTTCCCCCGGTCGTCCCGGATCGGATAGGAGAAGTTGATCGTCGATTTTCCGGAGATGCGGCCGATCTGGTAGTCGCCGACGGAGAAGCCGCCGGTGGCAAGCGCATGGCGGAAATAGGGACGGTCGGCCACGCTAACCGGCGGGGTGAACGGGAGGACGCTGGCCACGGTGTTGCCGGAGAGATCGATCCGGGCGATGTTGTGGACGCGGGGGTCGTCGCGGATCAGCTCGCCGCCGATCCGCCGGAATTCGTCGGGGCTCCCGGTCCGGAATGTGGGTTGGCGGGACAGCACCATGAGCAGCTGGCGAAAGCCGGCGATGAGCGCGCTCTCTTCCGAGGCGGCCAGGCCGGCGATCTCGTGGACGTGCGTCTGCACTTCGGAGATCGCGTCGTTTCGCTGCTCCAGCGCCGTGTGGAAGATGAGCCCGAGCGCGGGCAGCATCGCCGCCAGGACGAGGAGCAGCATCCGGCCCCGGAGGCCGGAAAAGAACCGGCGGATGCGGGTCGTGGACATGGTTCCCTTCGGCTTGTCGAATATCGCGGGCACTGCTTTAAGGATACCTTTTTTCCGGGGCTGTCCAGCAGATCAAAAGCGAGAGGAAGCGCCCGCCGCACGCGTGATCGGCGCGCCTTGGCGCGCGACCGTAACCCCCCATACGTGATAGAATAACCGTTCAATCCTGCCCGAGCATTCCACGAGGAGTCACCGCACCGTATGGACGCTACTCACAAGCCGGCGCTCCGGCGCACCATCCAGGACGAGATGTGCCAGAGCTACCTCGACTACGCCATGAGCGTCATCGTCGGGCGCGCCCTGCCCGACGTCCGCGACGGCCTCAAGCCCGTCCAGCGGCGCATCCTGTTCGCGATGCACGACCTCGGCAACGAGTACGGCAAGCCGTACAAGAAGTCCGCCCGCATCGTCGGCGACGTCATCGGCAAGTACCATCCGCACGGCGACAGCTCGGTCTACGACGCCCTCGTCCGCATGGTGCAGGACTTCTCGCTGCGCTACCCGATGATCGACGGCCAAGGCAACTTCGGATCCGTCGACGGCGACTCGGCGGCCGCCATGCGGTACACCGAATCGCGCATGTCGAAGATCGCGGGCGAGATGCTGTCCGATATCGACAAGCAGACCGTCGAGATGGGGCCCAACTACGACGGGTCGCTCGACGAGCCGAAAGTGCTGCCGGCCCGCATCCCCAACCTGCTCGTCAACGGCGCCGCCGGCATCGCGGTCGGCATGGCCACCTCGATCCCGCCCCACAACCTGGGCGAGGTGATCGATGCGCTGGTCGCCCTCATCGACAACCCCGCCGTCACGATCGACGAGCTGATGGCGTTCGTCCCGGCGCCCGATTTCCCCACCGGCGGCATTCTCTACGGCCTCGAGCATGTGCGCGAGGCCTATCGCACCGGCCGCGGCAGCGTCCAGATCCGCGCGCGCGCCGTAATCGAAAAGATGAAGAAGGGCGACCGCGAGCACATCGTCATCACCGAGCTGCCGTTCCAGGTCAACAAGGCGCGCCTCATCGAGAAGATCGCCGACCTGGTGCGCAGCAAGGCGATCGAGGAAATCTCCGACATCCGCGACGAATCCGACCGCGAAGGGATGCGGGTCGTCATCGAGCTCAAGCGCGACGCCGTCTCCGAGGTCGTCCTCAACAACCTCTACAAGCAGACGCAGATGCAGACGTCGTTCGGCGTGCAGTTTCTGGCGATCGTCCAGAACCGGCCGCGCACGATGAACCTCAAGGAGCTGCTCGAGGAGTTCCTCCTCTTCCGCCGCGAGGTCGTCACGCGCCGGACCATCTTCCTTCTTTCCAAGGCCGAGGCGCGCGAACACATCCTCGAGGGCTTGAAGATCGCGCTCGACCGGCTCGACGCCGTGATCAAGCTGATCCGCGCCTCGAAGGACGCCGCTGTTGCCAAGGAGGGGCTGATCGCGACCTTCGGCTTCTCGGCCGTCCAGTCCCAGGCGATCCTCGAGATGCGGCTGCAGCGGCTCACCGGCCTCGAGCGCGACAAGATCCTGGCCGAGCTGGCCGAGGTGCTCGAAGAGATCAAGCGCCTGAAGAAGATCCTGGGCGAGGAGTCCGAGCTGCTGCGCGTCATCCGCGAGGAATTCCGCGAGGTCCGCGAGAAGTACGCCGACCCGCGCCGCTCCGAGATCGTCCGCGACATGAAGGACATCCGGATCGAGGACCTGATCGCCGACGAGGAGATGGTCGTCACCGTCTCCCACACGGGCTACATCAAGCGCAACCCGATCGACCTCTACAGCGCGCAGAAGCGCGGGGGCAAGGGCAAGGTCGGGATGGGGACCAAGGAAGAGGATTTCGTGTCGACGATGTTCATCGCGTCCACGCATTCCTACGTCCTGTTCTTCTCCGACCAGGCCAAGGTCTACTGGCTCAAGGTCCACGAACTGCCCGAGGCGGGTCGCGTGGCCAAGGGGCGGGCGATCGTCAACCTGCTTCCCCTGTCCCCGGGCGAGCGGATCGCATCGATCCTGCCGGTGCGCGAATTCGTCGAGGGCCGCTTCATCATGATGGCGACCGCGCAGGGCGTCATCAAGAAGACCGGCCTGATGGACTATTCGCGCCCCCGCACCGGCGGCATCATCGCGATGGGGCTCAACGAGGGCGACCGGCTGATCGCAACCGCGCTCACCTCCGGATCCGACGAGGTTTCCCTCTCCACTCGGCAAGGCAAGTCGATCCGCTTTCCCGAGACCGACGTCCGGTCGATGGGCAGGGGGGCGGTCGGCGTCCGCGGCATCGCGCTCGAAGCGGGCGACGCGGTCGTCGGCATGGAGATCCTCGATCAGCATGGGTCACTGCTCACCGTCACCGAGAAGGGCTACGGCAAGCGCACTGCGGTCGAGGAATACCGGAACCAGTCGCGCGGCGGGAAGGGCATCATCACGCTCAAGGTGACCGAGAAGACCGGAAGCGTGGTCGGCGTGGCGCAGGTGGCCGCCGACGACGACGTGATGATCGTCACCGACGGCGGGATGATCATCCGCATGCCGGTTCGCCAGATCCGCGTCATCGGCCGCAACACCCAAGGCGTGCGCCTGATCGACGTCCGGGACGAGCAGCGCGTCGTGTCGTTCGCGCGGCTGGCCGAGAAGGAAGAGCAGGGCGACCCGGAAGCACCCGTGGAGAACGGCGACCCGGAAGCGCCGGATACGCCGGAAACGGAAGCCTAGGGCGTGTACGCGGCGGAAAAGATCGCCGTGGTCGGGGCCGGCTCCTGGGGGACGGCCATCGCCATCCTCCTCTCGCAACGGCACGGCGACGTCGCCCTCTGGGCGCACGAACCCGCCGTGGTTTCTCAGGTCAACGGGGACCGCGAGAACGCCGCATTCCTCCCCGGCATCCCGGTTCCGCCATCCGTCCGCGCCACGAACGATCTTGCCGAGGCCGTCACCGGCAAATCGATCGTCGCCTTCGTCGTCCCGTCCGACCACCTTCGCGCGGTGGCGCAACGCTGCGCCCCGCACATGCTGCCGGGCTGCTGCGCCGTCTCCCTGACCAAGGGGCTCGAGATGTCCTCGCTGCAACGGATGAGCGAGCTGCTCGAGGAGACGCTGCCCGCCCACGTCCAGGGGCCGGCGGTCCTTTCCGGGCCCACGTTCGCGCGGGAGGTCGGCGAGGGAAAGCCGTCCGGGGCGACCGTCGCCGCCCGCGACATCTCGGTGGCGCGCCGGCTCCAGGCGGCGTTCTCCGCCAACCGCTTCCGCGTCTACACCGAGACCGACGTCGTCGGCGTCGAGGTCGGGGGGGCGCTCAAGAACGTGATGGCGATCGCGGCGGGCATGTGCGACGGGCTCGACTTCGGCCACAACGCCCGGGCGCTGCTCATCTCCCGCGGGCTGGCCGAGATCACCCGGGTCGGCGTCTACCTCGGGGCGCACCACCAGACGTTCTCCGGGCTCGCCGGGCTGGGCGACCTGGTGCTCACCTGCACCGGCGACCTGTCCCGCAACCGCACGGTCGGCATGCGCCTCGGGCGCGGGGAGAAGCCCGCCGACATCCTCTCGGGCATGACGATGGTGGCCGAGGGCGTCAACACGGCGAAGGCGGCGTTCACGCTTTCGCAGCGCACGGGCGTCCCGATGCCGATCTCCGAGCAGGTCTACCGCATCCTCCACGAGGGGAAGGACGTCCGGACGGCGGTTTCCGAACTTTTTGCCCGCGACCTCAAGATGGAACGGGACTGACGATGCGACGGCGGCTCGCGGGGGTGATTCTCCTGCTGGCGGCCGCCGCGAGCCCCGCATGGCCGGATTCGCCGCCCGGCGCCCCGCAAGACAACGTTTCCCTCCCGCAATCCGTTTCGAACTATCTCAACCCCGGCCCCGGCGACAACAGCTGGGTCGACCGGACCCACGCCTACCTGTCCCGCAGCACCCTCGACACGGTCCAGTGGTTCGACGACTTCTTCGGCGACACGACCCGCGAGCCTACGTCGCCCGCCGAGTCGACGGTCCGCTGGCGGAACAACTTCCGCTTCGGCACCGACCGCGCTTTCACGTACCGGACCGACCTGCGGGCCAACATCCGGCTCGCACAGCTGAGCCGGAAGCTGCGGATCGTCTTCTCGGCGGAGACGTTCGAGGATGCGCTGGGGATCAACCGCGACGCGACGGCCGTCCAGGGGCTCCCGACGAGCGGCGTCCTGTCGCAATCCTCGACCGAGATCCGGTACGAGCTGCTGCACAAGGGCCGTTCCGAGGCCGACATCGGGGCCGGCGTGTTGGTCAAGCTGCCGTTCGTTTTCTATACCCGGGCGCGTTATCGCTATGCGCTGCCGCTGGGAGACAACACCCTGCTCCGCTTTTCGCCCAACGTGTTCTGGCGCACGCGCGACGGGCTCGGGCAATCCACCGCGATCGACCTCGAACACAGCCTGCCCGGCGATTACCTGCTGCGCTGGGCCAACAGCGAGACGGCGACCGAGGCCACCCACGGGATGGAGTGGAACAGCGAGCCGGGCGTTCTCCATGCCCTCGGCCGGGGCAAGGCGACGACGTTCGCCGTCGGGATGAGCGGCTTTACCCGCCCCGCGGCGATCGTCAGCACGTACTACGTCCTCGCGCGCTACCGCCAGGCCATCCTGCGCGAATGGCTCTTCGCCGAGGTCGAGCCGGTCCAGAGCTGGCTGCGCGGCCCGACGGGCGGGTATTCCCCGGTGTCCGCCGTCACGTTCCGGTTCGAAGTCTTCTTCAAGGGCAACGCCGGCGAAAAGGCGCCCGCCCGCTGAAACCGTTCCACCTCCGCCGATATCCAAACAATAGTTGAAGACCGGAAGGAGGGGTCGTCATGTCGGCATGGAGCAAAAAGGGTCTGACGCGGCGGGAATTCATCCGGGCCGCGGGCGTTGGGGCGCTGGCGGCGGGCGTCGCGCCCGACTTCTTCTTCCCGAGATACGGAGCGGCAGCGTCGAAGGAGTTGAGGATTCTCGTCTGGTCCCACTTCGTTCCCCGCTTCGACAAGGCGTGGTACGACGGGTACGCCGCGGACTGGGGCCGGGCCAACGGGATTGCGGTCACGGTGGACCACATCAACCTCGCCGAGATTCCGGCGCGAACGGCCGCCGAGATCGCCGCGGGCCGCGGACACGACCTGATCGAGTGGATCTCGCCGCCGTCCCAGTTCGAGCCCGCGGTGCAAGACCTGGGCGACGTGGTGCGCGAGGCCGAAAAACGGTTCGGCAAGATGCACCCGCTGTGCCGCCGCAGCTCGTATAACCCGAACACCCGGAAGTTCTACGCCTTCGTCCCCGGCTGGACGATCGACCCGGGAAACTACCGGAAGAGCCTTTGGGAAAAGGCGGGCAAGCCCGACGGCCCGGTCACCTGGGAAGACCTGGTCGTCTACGGCGGCAAGATCAAGCGGGAGCAGGGAATCCAGCTCGGCATCGGTCTGTCGCAGGAACTCGACTCCAACATGGCGGGGCGGGCGCTGCTCTGGTCGTACGACAGCGGCATCCAGGACGCCCGCGAGAACGTCGTGCTCGACCAACCCGATACCGTCGAGGCGGTCGCGTATATGGCGCGGCTCTACAAGGAGGCGATGGTGCCGGAGGTCTTCTCCTGGACCGCCGTCTCGAACAACCAGGCGCTCATCGCCGGCCGGGCGTCCTACATCCTGAACTCCATCTCGGCTTACCGATCCGCACAGAAGGAGGTGCCCGAGATCGCCCGCGACATCTTTTTCACGCCGGCGCTCAAAGGGCCCCGCGGATCCGGATTCAACTGCGAGCACGTGATCTACGAGTACATCGTGCCGAAATATTCGCACAACCTGGATGCGGCGAAGAAGTTCCTGCTCGACCTGGTCGCGAATTACGACCAAGCGATGTACCACAGCGAGCTCTACAACTCTCCCGCCTTCTTCGACGCCCCCGTCCCGAAGGGGAACCGGGGATACAAGCCGGTTCCGGGTGCGAAGCGGATGCGCGACCTGCACAACGCCTGGTTCGAGGACGACCCGTTTGCCCTGCCCGGGGAAGCCAAAGGCAAGCTGGCGGTGCTCAAGGACGCCGAGCGGTGGAGTACCAACCTGGGGCATCCCGGGCCGGCCAACCCGGCGGAGGGCGAGATCTTCTCGACCTTCGTGATCCCGAACATGCTCGCGTCGGCCGCGCAGGGGATGCGGCCCGAGGAGGCGGTGACCCGGGCGGCGAGCCAGGCCCGGTCGATCTTCGCCAAATGGCGCGGCAAGAAGCTGGTCGGAGGGCGCAGCTAGGGGTCCAACGGGCGGGAGGCGGATCGATGGCGCGGGTCGAGGCGCGGGGGCTTTCGAAACAGTTCGACGGAGTCCGGGCGGTGGACGGCGTGGACCTGTCGGCCGCCGAGGGCGAGTTCCTGGTCCTTCTCGGGCCGTCCGGCTGCGGCAAGACCACGCTCCTGCGGCTGATCGCGGGGATCGAGGAGCCTTCCTGGGGCGACGTCCTGATCGACGATCGCCTGGTGAACGACCTTCCCCCCCGCCTCCGGAACGTCGCCATGGTGTTCCAGAGTTATGCGCTCTACCCGCACATGACGGTCCGCGAGAACATCGGCTTTCCGCTGCGGATGCGCCATTTCGAGAAAAAGGCGATCGCCGGAAAGGTCGAGGCGGCGGCGGGCATGTTCGGCATCGGCCGGCTGCTCGACCGGAAGCCGAGGGAGCTGTCGGGGGGCGAGCGGCAGCGCGTGGCGCTCGCGCGCGCCGTGGTGCGCAACCCGAGCGTGTTCCTGCTCGACGAACCGCTCTCGAACCTCGACGCCAAGCTGCGCGTTTCCGCCCGGGAAGAGCTGCGGCAGTTCCAGCGTCGGATCGGCGTCACCACGATCTACGTCACCCACGACCAGGTCGAAGCCATGGGGCTGGGCGACCGGATCGTGGTGATGAGCCAGGGCAAGATCCGGCAGGTGGGCCGGCCGCTGGAGATTTACGACCGCCCGGCCGACATCTTCGTGGCGGGATTTCTCGGGTCCCCTCCCATGAATCTCGTTCTCCAGGGAGACCGGCTGGTCGGTTTCCGCCCGGAACGGTTTCTGCCCGCCGCCGCGGGGCACATCCCGCCAGACGCCGTCACCTGGTCCCTCGATGTGACCTGGATCGAGGATCTTGGGGCCGAACGGCTGGTCTACGGGACGCTGGGCGAGGGGAGCGCGGGTGAGCGGGTGGTGTCCCGGATTCCCGCCAACTTGGGCATTGCAGTCGAGATGGGGCGCGCCTATCCGTTTCATGTGGCCCGTTCCGACCTCCGCTTCTTCGACCCGGCGACGGGCCTTCGGTCGGAGGGAGTGTCGTCGTGACCGGTCCGGAGGAGCGGGGAGGGATCAGCGACCGGACGGGGATGCTCGCCGCGATCCTGATCGCCCCGGCGGTGGCGTACATCGCCGCGATGATCGGCGTCCCGCTCGTCATGGCGGTCCTCTACAGCCTGAGCGACGCGACGACGGGCGACCCTTCCCACCACTACGCGGGGCTGGTCAATTTCAGGGCGGCGCTGGCCGATCCGGTGTTCCGGCTTGCCCTGAAAAACACCTTCGTCTTCGCGCTGCTGTCGCAGTCGATCGTGATCGTCCTGTCCCGGTTGCTCGCGTCGGCGCTCGCAACGCCTTTCCGGGGGAAATGGGCGGTCCGCTTCCTGGTCATGCTGCCGTGGACGGCGCCGATCGCCCTCGGCGCGATTGGCTGGCTCTGGATGTACGACTCGATCTACAGCCCCTTCGACTGGCTGTACCGCCGGGCGGGGCTCCTGGGCAAGCCGGGCGACCTCTTCGGGGCGATGTCGAACATCTACTGGCTCGGCCGCCCGACGCTGGCGATGGCGTCGGTCGTGATCGTCCACGTCTGGCGGCTCCTGCCGCTGGCGACCGTGATCCAGCTCGCGGGTCTTTCCGCCATCCCGGGCGAGATCCTCGAGGCGGCGGAGATCGACGGGGCGCACGGGTGGCGGAAGTCGGTCTGGATCACCATCCCGCTGACGCTGCCGATCGTCGCCATCGCCTTCCTGTTCGGCATCGTCTTCACCTTCACCGACATGACGGTCGTCTACGTCCTGACGCGCGGAGGGCCCGTCAACGCCACGCAGGTGCTTTCGACCTGGACCTTCTTCAAGGGGATCGAGGGCGGCGACCTCGCCCAGGGGGCGGCCATCTCGCTGTTCATGTTCCCCGTGCTGGCGGCTATCGCCGCCCTGCTCCTCCGGATGGCGCGGCGCGCCGAGGTGACCTGAAGATGGGCGGAATCCGGAAAAATCTGGAGCGCGGCGGGCTCTACGCCCGGCTTCTCCTGTTCGTCACGTTCAGCGCGTTCCCCTTCTACTGGATGGTGATCGCGACGTTCAAGCGCGACCACGACCTGTACGCCCCGGCGAACAACCCCTTCATCTTCAACGAGCCGCCGACGCTTTCCCACCTGCGGACGTTGCTGTCCGAGACGCATTTCCTGACCTACCTGTCGAACACCTTCCTGGTCGGGGCGGCCGTCGCGGCCGTCACGCTGCTGCTGGCGGTTCCTGCGGCCTACAGCCTCGCGCGCTGGGCGAGACGGTGGGGCGAAATATTGGGGATCGGCATCTTTCTCACCTATCTCGTCCCGCCGACGATCCTGTTCATCCCGCTTTCGCGCTTCACGGCCGACTGGGGGCTCCAGAACTCGCTCTGGTCGCTGATCCTGGTCTACCCGACCTTCACGATTCCGTTCTGCACCTGGCTGCTGATGGGGTTCTTCAAAGCGATTCCCCGCGACATCGAGGAGCAGGCGATGGTGGACGGCCTTTCCCGCCTGGGGGCGCTGGTCCGGGTCGTGCTCCCGCTTTCGATCTCGGGACTCCTGACGGTGGTGGTCTTCTCGTTCACGCTGTCGATGCACGAGTTCATCTACGCGCTGACCTTCATCTCGGACTCGGCGGCCAAGACGGTGTCGATCGGGGTGCCGACCGAACTGGTGCGCGGGGATGTGTTCCAGTGGGGTCCGCTGATGGCGGGCGCGCTGATCGCGAGCATCCCGGTCGCGGTCGTCTACACTTTCTTCCTCGACCGGTTCGTCTCCGGCTTCACGATGGGGGCGGTGAAGTAGCGGTGGAATAGTCGCTCGCCTGGTCCAGAAGCGCCGTCGCGTTCTCGTCGAGCGTGATGCGCGTGGCCGCCACCAGGTCGTGAAGCTGGTCCAGGTTCGTGGCGCTCGCGATCGGCGCCGTGACGCCCGGCCGCGCCATCAGCCACGCGAGGGCGATCGTCGCGGGTGGCGCCGCGTAGTGGTTCGCCACCCGGTCCAGCGCTTCGAGGATCCGAAGGCCGCGCGCATCCAGGTATTTCCGGACACTCTCGGCGCGGGCGTGCCCGGCCAGGTCCTTCTCGGACCGGTACTTGCCCGCCAGGAAGCCGCTCGCCAGCGAATAGAAGGTGATGACGCCGAGCCCTTCCCGCGTGCAGACCGGGGCAAGATCCGTCTCGAATCCCGCACGGTCGTACAGGTTGTAGAGCGGCTGCAGCGTGGCATAGGCGGGAAGCGTCCCCTCGGCACGTGCGGCCTCGAGGGCGGCCGAGAGCCGTTCTCCCGTGTAGTTCGAGGCGCCGATGGCGCGCACCTTCCCCTGCCGGACCAGCATGCCGAAGGCGTCGAGCGTTTCCTCGATCGGCGTTTCCGGATCGTCGAGATGCGCCTGGTACAGGTCGATCCGGTCGGTTCCCAGCCGCCGGAGGGAATCCTCGACGGCGCGCAGGATGTAGCCGCGCGAGAGGCCTTTCTGCCCCGGTCCCATTTCCATGCCGACCTTGGTGGCGAGGACGATCCGGTTCCGGTTGCCGCTTTTCCGGAGCCATTTGCCGATGATGGTTTCCGATTCGCCGCCGCTGTTGCCCGGCGCCCACCTCGAATAGACGTCCGCGGTGTCGACCAGGTCGAACCCTTCGTCCACGAACGCGTCGAGCATCCGGAAGGACGCCGACTCGTCGAGCGTCCAGCCGAACACGTTTCCGCCGAATGCCAGTGGAGAAACCTCGATCCCGGAATCTCCCAGCTTGCGCCTGATCATGGTTGCCTCCCGAAAGCGCCCTGTCGGTGCACCGCTTCCTCGCTCCTTTGGACGCTCGGGGTCGGCGCGCGGGTGCAAGAGAATTCGCGTGTGCCGGAAACGTCGGATGAATGTATATTGTTCCGGTATCCCGAAATTCAACCCGTCGTCCGGATAAGGAGGTCCAGATGATTCCTCTGACGATCAACGGAAAACGGCACCAGGCCGACGTCTCGCCCGATGTTCCACTCCTTTGGGTCCTCCGGGACCACCTCCACCTGACCGGGACCAAGTTCGGCTGCGGCGAGGGGTTGTGCGGCGCCTGCACGGTCCACATCGACGGCAAGGCCGAGTTCTCCTGCCAGGTCGCAGTGGGGGACGTGGGCGAACGGAAGATCACGACCATCGAGGGGATCGCCGAGGATCACCCCGTCAAGCAGGCGTGGATCGCGGAGGAGGTGTCCCAGTGCGGCTACTGCCAGCCGGGACAGATCATGCGGGCGGCCGCGCTGCTCGCGGAACACCCGGACCCGGGCGACGCCGAGATCGACGCGGGGATGGATCCGAACCTGTGCCGCTGCGGGACCTACCCGCGGATCCGGAAGGCGATCCGGCGCGCCGCAGGCAAGGCGGGGCGGGGAGGTGCGGCATGACCGGCATCGTCTCCCTCTCCCGGCGTGATCTGCTGAAGACCGGCCTTGCCCTCGGGGGCGGTCTCGTGCTCGGATTCCGGCTTCCCTTTCCGGGGGCTTCCGAAGGAGCAAAGGCACTCCCGGCACTGTTTGCCCCTAACGCCTTCCTTCGCATCGGCGCGGACGATGTCGTGACGATCGTGGTCAACAAGTCCGAAATGGGGCAAGGCGTCTACACCAGCCTCCCCATGCTCGTGGCCGAGGAGCTCATGTGCGACTGGAAGTCGGTGCACGTCGAGCCCGCCCCGGTCGATCCCGCCTATAACCACGCCAAGTACGGCACGCAGGTGACCGGCGGCAGCACCAGCGTCCGGACCGAGTGGGAACGGCTCTCGATGGCCGGCGCCACGGCGCGGGAAATGCTCGTCAGCACCGCTGCGGAAACGTGGAAAACGGACCGTTCGCACTGCCGGGCCGTGAACGGCCGGGTCCTTCACGACGACGGCCGGTCGCTCGCCTACGGCGCGCTGGCCGAGGCGGCGGCGGAAGTGCCTGTCCCGAAGGAGGTCCGGCTCAAGGCGCGTGGCGAGCGGACGTTGCTCGGAAAAAGGATCGCCCGGCTGGATTCTCCGGACAAGGTGTCGGGGAAGGCGCAGTTCGGTCTCGACGTTTCCGCTGCCGGGATGCTGACCGCCGTCGTCGCCCGCCCGCCGGTCTTCGGCGGCAAGGTCGTTCGGGTCGACGCGACACGGGCGAAAGCCTTCCCCGGCGTAAAGGAGGTTTTTCGGATCCCGTCGGGCGTCGCGGTCGTCGCGGTCGATTTCTTCTCGGCGAACAAGGGGCGGGAGGCGCTCGACGTGACGTGGGACGAGGGGGCGGGGGCGACGCTGTCGACCGGCGGGATGCGGGAGGAATACCGGAGGCTGGCGGAGAAGCCCGGCGTCGTCGCCCGGAAGGAGGGCGACCCGGCGCAGGCGTTCCCTCGCGCAGCGAAACGGATCGTCTCGGAATACGAGGTGCCGTACCTGGCGCATGCCCCCATGGAGCCACTCAACTGCTTCGTCGATCTCCGGAAAGACAGTTGCGAGATCCGGACCGGGTCGCAGGCGCAGACGTGGGATCGCGACGCCGCGGCGCGCATCTCGGGCCTCTCCAAAGAACAGGTCAAGCTCCACACAACGCTCCTGGGTGGCGGCTTCGGCCGTCGGGCCAATCCCGCCTCCGATTTCGTCTCCGAGGCGGTACACGTCGCGAAAGGCGCAAATGCGCCTGTAAAGGTGGTGTGGACGCGGGAGGATGATATGCGGGGCGGATTCTATCGACCCATGTGGCGCGACCGGATCGCCGCGGGGCTCGACGCTGCGGGGAAGCCGGTCTCCTGGACGCATACGATCGTCGGGCAGTCGATCCT
This sequence comes from Candidatus Deferrimicrobiaceae bacterium, assembly GCA_036504035.1. Classification (NCBI taxonomy): domain Bacteria; phylum Candidatus Deferrimicrobiota; class Candidatus Deferrimicrobia; order Candidatus Deferrimicrobiales; family Candidatus Deferrimicrobiaceae; species Candidatus Deferrimicrobiaceae bacterium. The sequence goes on along the minus strand of DASXVV010000006.1, from coordinate 448,899 downwards.
GGGCGGGACCCCGTTCATGCCGGACCCGGGCAAGGACTGGATCGACGAGACCTCCGTCGAAGGGGCGAAGGAACTCCCCTACGAGGTGCCGAACCTCCAGGTCGACCTGCATTCGACCCGGAACGGGGTTCCTGTGCTCTGGTGGCGCTCCGTGGGGCACTCCCACAATGCCTTCGTCGTCGAAAGCTTTCTCGACGAGGTGGCCGGGGCCGCCGGGAAAGATCCGCTCGCGTTCCGCCTGTCGCTGCTCCCGCCCGGCTCCCGCCATCGGGGCGTGCTCGAGCTTGCGGCCCAAAAAGCCGGGTGGGGCAAGCCGATGGCCAAGGGGGGGGGGCGCGGGATCGCCGTCCACGAATCGTTCGGAAGTTTCATCGCGCACGTCGCCGAGGTCTCGGTGGACGCCGACGGCGAGCTGCGCGTCCTCCGGGTCGTGACCGCGATCGATTGCGGCGAGGTGGTCAATCCCGGCATCATCGAGGCGCAGATGGAATCCGGGGTGGCCTTCGGCCTGTCAGCCGCGCTCTACGGGGCCATCACGCTCAAGAAAGGCCGGGTGGAGCAGGGCAGCTTCGACGACTACCCGGTCCTCCGGATGCACGAGGCGCCCCGGGTCGAGGTGCACATCGTTCCGAGCACGGAAGCGCCCGGAGGCGTGGGTGAGCCGGGGGTTCCGCCCGTGGCTCCGGCGGTCGCCAATGCGCTGTTCGCGGCCATAGGCATCCGCCTGCGGACGCTCCCGCTGACGGGCGACGCGATCCGCGCCGCCCGGCGTCAGGCGTAGGAGGCAAAGAGGATGGACGATCTCCGGCTTTACGAGGCGCTCCTCCAGTCGACGCGCGAGGGATTGCCCACCGCGCTGGCGACGGTCGTCGAGACCTCCGGCTCTGCGCCGAGGAAGGCGGGGGCGAAGATGCTCGTCCATGCCGATGGCTCGATCCTGGGGACGGTCGGCGGCGGGCGGGTCGAGGCGGAAACGATCGACGCGGCGCGCGAGATCCTCGCGACGGGCCGCCCCCGCATGCTGAGCTTCACCCTGACCGAGGCGCACGGCTTCGTCTGCGGCGGAAGTCTCCTCGTCTATGTCGAGCCGGTTTTGTGCGCCCCCCGGCTGCTCGTCTTCGGCGCCGGACACGTGGGGCAGGCGCTGGCCGCCGCGGCCGGTCTGGCGGGCTTCCGGGTGACGGTGACCGATGCGCGTCCCGAATACGCTTCCCGCGAACGGGTTCCCCAGGCGGAGGAAACGATCGTGGGCGATCCCGCGTTCGCGCTCTCGAAAGTTCCGGTGGACGCGGGGACGTTCATCGTCGTCGCGACGACGGATCACCGGAGTGATTTCGAGGCGGTCCGGGCCGCGCTGGCCACGCCGGCCGCGTACGTGGGCGTCGTCGGCAGCGCCCGGAAGCGGGAAGCACTGTTGCGCACGCTCGCCGAGGAGGGATTCCCCGCGTCGGACACGCACCGGATCGTCATGCCGGTCGGATTGCCGATCGGCGCGGAGACGCCGGCGGAGATCGCGGCGAGCATCGTGGCGCAGCTCATCGAGGCCAGGAGGGAAAATGATGGTGCCGGGCGTACAGGCGATCCTGCTCGCCGCGGGAGCTTCGCGGCGGATGGGGCGTTGCAAGCCGCTCCTGCCGCTGGGTGACGTTCCCGCGGTTGTCCGCTGCATCCGCGCCCTGCGAGAGGCCGGGATCGAGCAGGTGACGGTCGTCGTCGCCGCGCCCGACGGCGAGGCGGTCGCCGCGACGGTCGCGCCGCTGGGCGTGACGGTGGTTCGCAACCGCGACCCCGAAAGCGACATGGCCGGATCGGTCCGGTCCGGGCTGGTCGCGATCGACCCGTCCACACGGGCGGTGATGATCTGCCTCGCCGACCACCCGCTGGTCGCGCCCAAGACGATCCGCACGATCTGCGCCGCGTACTACGCCGACCCGGGCCGGATCGTGATCCCCGTCCACGCAGGCCGGAAAGGCCACCCGACGCTGTTCCCGCGCCCGGTCATCGAGGAGCTGTCGGGTCTTTCGACCTTGCGGGACGTGGTCGGGCGGGATGCCGGCCGGGTGCGGTTGCTGGACGTTCCGGACGCGGGCGTAATCCTGGACATGGACACGCCGGCGGACTACGAACGCCTGAAGGAGATGCACGCAGCGAGCCTGGTTTGATTATCCTGCGCCCCCCGCCGTCCAAGAGGCGTAGGCAAGTCGAGAAGTAGGCGGGCCCGGGCGCGGCGGACCTTCCGCCGGCAGGGATGATATATTAAGGGCATAGGCAACCGGCAAGCCGGGGGGCGCGGATCAACGCCTCCCGGCTCTTGTCGTTTGAACCGAATACTACGTTTGAGGAGAACGTCCCGGGGATGGAACAGGAAGCGCTCAAGGCGGACATCCGCCGCCTCTTGAAGGATCGCAACGCGGTGCTGCTGGCGCACAATTACCAGCGGGACGAGATCCAGGAGATCGCCGACATCACCGGTGACTCGCTGGCGCTCTCGCAGGAGGCGGCGAAGTCTGCGGCCGACGTGATCGTCTTCTGCGGCGTCCACTTCATGGCCGAGAGCGCCTTCATCCTCGCCCCGCAAAAAACGGTGCTGCTGCCGCGCATCGACGCCGGCTGCCCGATGGCCGACATGGTCACGGCCGAAGCGCTTCGCGCCTGGCGGGCGGAACACCCCGGGGCCGTCGTGGTCACCTACGTCAACTCGTCGGCCGACGTAAAGGCCGAGTCCGACATCTGCTGCACCTCGGGCAACGTGGTCAACGTCGTCCGCTCCATCCCGGAAGACCGCGATATCTTCATGGTCCCCGACCGGAACCTCGCGCAGTACGCAGCCGAAAAGACCGGGCGGAAACTCTCGTGGTGGGACGGCTACTGCCCGACGCACGAGCGGCTGACGCCGGCCGACATCGAGTTGGCACGGGCGGCGCATCCGGGCGCGCCGGTGGTGGTCCATCCCGAGTGCCGGCCCGAGGTGGTCGCGATGGCCGACGCGGTGCTGTCCACCGCCGGGATGTATTCCTGGTGCGCGAAGTCGCCGGCGAAAGAATTCATCATCGGCACCGAGATGGGAATCCTCTACAAGCTGCGCCGCGATAACCCGGGCAAGGCGTTCCACCTGGCTTCCCGCGTGCTCGTCTGCCCCAACATGAAGCTGACCACGCTCGAGGACGTCCGCGCGTCGCTCGTTACCCTCTCCCCGTCCGTGACCGTGCCGGCCGACATCCGCGAGAAGGCCGTCCTGGCGCTCGAGGCGATGATCCGGATCCCCCGCGATTGATGTTTTCCGATCATCCCGTCCTGTCGTTCGAGCACGTCGCCGTCGCGCTGACCGACCCGGCTGCGTCGCCGGCGATCCAGCTGCTGAAGGTCCCGCCCGGCGCCCGCGCCTTCCTCGCCTCCGCTCTCTGCACCCGTTTGGCGCGGCCCCTCCTGTTCGTGGTGCCCACCGACGCCGAGGCGGAAGAGACGTGCCGAGAGGTCGCGGCCTACGCCGGAGCCGACCGGGTCGTCTCCTTTCCGTCGGCCGAGGTCGCGCCCTACGAGGCGTCGCCTCCGTTCGGCCCGGCCGTGCACGACCGGATGCGGACCCTCTTGCGGCTGTCGGATGCCGAGCCGGTCATCGTGGTCGCGACCGCGGCGACGCTCATCGAGAAGACGCTCCCTCCCGAGATCTTCCAGGAGGCGGTGTTGCGCCTTTCCCCGGGGGTCGAGGTCGACATCGAGGCGCTTTCCCGACGGTTGGCCGCGCTGGGCTACGCGCGTCTGCCGGCGGCGGCCGACCCGGGCGACTTCGCGGTGCGCGGCGGGATCGTCGACATCTACAGCCCCGCCCATCCTTATCCCGCGCGCGTGACGCTCGACTTCGACCGTGTCGCCGAGATCCGCTGGTTCGATCCCGAGACGCAGCGGACGCGCGGCACGGGCGAGACGCTGGTCGTCGTCCCCTGTTCGCAGGTCCTTCTGCAGCCCGAATACGTGGCGGCTGCGCTGGCGGGGGGCGGGCTCTCCGACACTTCCGAGGAGGCGTTGCGCCAGGGCATCCGTTTCCACGGCATCGAGGCGCTGCTGCCCCGGCTCTATGGCCGCTCGTCTTCGTTGTTCGAATACCTGCCGCCCGGGACGGTGACGATCGCCGTCGATGCGTCCGCTTGCAAGGCCGCCGTGCGCGCAGCCTATGACGAGGGGGCCGACAACTTCCTGATCTCGGGGCAGGAGGCCGGGTTGCCGGCGCCCGACGAACTGTTTCTCCCGCCCGAAGCGCTCTCTGTCCACTTGAAGGACGCGCCGCTGGTCAGCTTCGACGCGCTCGACCTGGCGCCGTTCGACAGGCGCGACGCCCTGCGGGGCATGATGGAGATCGAGGGCAACGAGGAGATCCGTCGCGTGACGGTCGCCTCCGCCTCCGAGGGATTGCTGTTGCCGCTGGCGACCGAGGGCAAGGCCTGGTGGAAGCGGGGCGCCCGCTTCGTCATCTCGTCGCTTTCCCCCTCGCAGACCGACCGGATGGAGGAGCTGCTCTCCAACTACGCGCTGCCCTTCTCGACGGGCAAGACGCTGGCCGAGGCGATGTCCGCGGACCGGGGCGTCTTTTTGTGCTGCTCCGAGGTGACGCGCGGTTTCCGCTGCCCCGAGCTTTCCGTGGGCGTCGTCACCGAGGCCGAGATCTTCGGGGAGAAGCAGCGCAACCGCCGTGCGCGCAAGGCCACGACGGCGCCGGTCGAGGAGTTCACGCTGCGCGAGCTGCGCATCGACGACCTCGCGGTCCACGTCGACCACGGCGTCGGCGTCTACCGCGGCATGCTCCGGCGGGCCGCCGGGGGCGTCGAGGGCGACTATCTCGTGCTCGAGTACGCGGGCGGCGACCGTCTCTTCGTCCCCGTCGGGAAGCTCGACCGGGTCCAGCGCTACATCGCTTCCGAGGAGAGCCGCCCGACGCTCGCGAAGCTGGGCGGCACCGCCTGGCAGCGCGCCAAGCAGAAGGTGCGCGATTCCCTCCTCGCCATGGCGCAGGAGCTGATCGACCTCCAGGCCAAGCGCGAGATCGCGACGCGGCCGCCCGCCTCCCCGCCCGACGCCACCTACCGCGAGTTCGAGGCCGCCTTCCCGCACGAGGAGACGCCCGACCAGGAAACGGTCATCCGCGAGGTGCTGAAAGACCTGACCTCGGCGCGCCCGATGGACCGGCTGGTGTGCGGCGACGTCGGCTACGGCAAGACCGAGGTCGCGATCCGCGCCGCCTACAAGGTCGTCATGGACGGCCGTCAGGTCGCGATCCTGGTCCCCACGACGGTTTTGGCAGAGCAGCACTACCGCACCTTCCAGTCCCGGCTTTCCGCCACGCCGGTCCGGGTGGACATCCTGTCGCGCTTCCGGTCGAAGGACGAGCAGAAGGAGACGGTCAAGGGGCTTGCCGACGGCACGGTCGACATCGTCATCGGAACGCACCGGCTGCTCCAGAAGGACATCGCCTTCAAGGCGCTCGGGCTGGTCGTCATCGACGAGGAGCAGCGGTTCGGCGTGGCGCACAAGGAGAAGATGAAGAAGCTGCGCGCCTCGGTCGACATCCTTACGCTCTCGGCCACGCCGATCCCGCGCACGCTCCACATGGCCTTCTCGGGCATCCGCGACATCAGCGTGATCGCGACGCCGCCCGAGGACCGGCTCTCGATCCGCACCTTCGTCCTGCCGTTCTCCGAGGAGACGATCAAGGGGGCGGTCGAACGGGAGGTGCACCGCGGCGGGCAGCTCTATTTCGTCCACAACCGGGTGCAGTCGTTGCCGGCGCTGGCGCGCTACCTGGGCGAGATCCTCCCGAGCGTCCGGATCGGCGTCGCCCACGGGCAGATGGATGAGGTGGCGCTTGCCACGGCGATGGACGACTTCGCCTCGAAGCGGACCGACCTCCTGCTGTGCACCGCGATCATCGAGTCGGGGCTCGACATCCCCAACGCCAACACGATCCTCGTCAACCAGGCGCACCGGTTCGGGCTGTCGCAGCTCTACCAGCTGCGCGGCCGGGTCGGGCGCGACCGGCACCGGGCCTACGCCTACTTCCTGGTCCCCAAGGACGTCGCGATGACGAAGGAGGCCGTGCAGCGGCTTTCCGTCCTCGAAGAGCTGACCGAGCTGGGCTCCGGCTTCAAGATCGCCAGCCACGATCTCGAGATCCGGGGCGGGGGCAACCTGCTGGGGAAAGACCAGTCGGGGCATATCCACCAGGTGGGCTACGAGCTTTACACGCAGCTCCTGGCCGAGACGGTCCAGGAAATCTCCGGCAACGCTTCGCTCGCCGAGGAGGAGCCCGAGCTCGACCTCCGGATCCCGGCGTTCCTCCCCGACGACTACATCCTCGAGGCGGGCACCCGGCTCGACTTCTACCGCCGGTTTTCGAAGGTGCGCACCGTCGAGGCGGGAGACGAGCTCGAGCTCGAGCTGCTCGACCGGTTCGGGCGGCTCCCCGATCCGGCCGAGGCGCTGTGCGACCTGTCGCGCCTGCGCGTGGCCATGCGCGAGGGAGGCGTCAAGGAGCTCAAGCGCGGGGAAAAGGCGCTATATCTCACGCTGTCGGCCCGTGCCGAGGTCGACCGGTCGCAGCTCGTGCGCTGGGTGACGAAAGAGCGCGGCACCTTCTCCTTCGTCCGCGGCGAGGTGCTGGCGATGCGGATCGAGAGCGACGCGCCCGGTGTGGTGCTGTCGTCGGCCAGAAAGCTGTTGAACCGCTTTGCCCCGGGAAGTAACATATAGAGTTTCTGTCAACCATTTCACATATCAAGAAAGAGGAGAATACCGGCATGCGCAAGCTGATGGTCGTGGTCCTGGTCGCCGTTCCGTTCCTTTGGAGCTGCAGCCCCGCTCCCAAGGGAAAAGGCGAAGGCAAGACGCTCGCGGTGGTCAACGGGGCGAAGATCACCGAGGCCTCGCTCGAGAAGGAGGCGCAGAACCTGCCGCCTTACCTGCGCCCGATCCTCGACACGCCCGGCGGCAAGATTCAGCTGCTCGACGGCATGATCACCCGCGACCTGCTGATGCGCGAGGCCGTCCGCCGCGGCATCGACCGTCGCCCCGACGTCCAGGAGAAGCTGGCGCAGGCGCGCCGTTCGATCGTGCTCGAATCGCTCCTGCGCGAGGTGACCGAGAAGGCCGCGGTCAACGACGAGGTGCTGCGCAAGTTCTATAACGACAACGTCGCCGCCTTCCAGGTCGGCGAACGGGTCCGGGTCAAGCACATCCTGTTCAAGGACAAGGGCAAGGCCGACGCCGTGGCCGCCAAGGCCAAGGCGGGTGAGCCGTTCGACGCGCTGATGAAGGCGGCAACCGCCGAGGGCGGGACTTCGGCCGACCTCGGCTTCATCGAGAAGGGCAGCTTCGTGAAGGAGTTCGAGGCCGCCGCATTCGCCGCGGCCCCCGGCACGGTCGTCGGGCCGGTCAAGACCACCTACGGCTTCCACATCATCCGGGTCGAGGACAAACGCCCGGCCGGCACCCGCAGCTTCGACGAGGTCAAGGGCCAGCTTGCGGGCGAGATGCGCGAGCGGGTCCAGCGCGAAGCGTTCGACCAGCTGGTCCAGCGGCTCAAGAAAGAGGGCAACGTTCGCCTGATGATCAAGGAGAGCGACATCGCCCCCCTTCCCGGCATGGGGTCCGAGGCGCCGGCCGGTATGAAGCAGGGCGCCGGTCCTTCCCAGGGCGCCATGCCTCCGGCGCACGGCACTCCGGGCCGTTAATCGGTTACCAACCCTTCCGTTTGTTCCGGAAGGATCGCGCCACCTCGAACGGGGGCACCGGCCGGCACCGTGATTGACGGGCCGCGGTGTCCCCGTTCCATTTTCACCGCCTGCCTGCCGGGAATCGGCATAAGGCCTTTCCGCATCTGTATAGACCTCGGGGGAAACATGAGACAGTACCGGAAAACGATCGCTGCATTGGCCGGGGCCATCCTCGTCGCGGGGCTTGCCGGGTATGCGTCGGCAAGGACCATCGACGGCGTCGTGGCGACCGTCGACGAGGAGCCGATCACGCTGTCCGAGGTGCGCGAGGCGGTGGCCGAAGGGATGAACGTGCCGCAGGGCGATGCCGACGCATGGCTCCGCGAGGAGCGCGACAGCGCACGCATCGTGAAGTGGATCGCGCCGCTGGTCGATTCCCTGGTCGTTCGGAAGGCGCTCGCGGGCGCGGGGGCGGCCGTCGACAACGCCGCCGTCGACGGGGCAGTGGCGTCGGTGCGCAAGAGCAACAACATGACCGAGGACGAGTTTTCCCAGGCGCTCGTCCGCGAGGGGATCACGATGGCCGCCTATCGTCGCCGGATCCGCTGGCAGATGGAGCGCGGCAACATCGTCCGGGTCCGGAAGATGAAAGAGGTGACGGTGGCCGATGACGAGGTCAAGGCGTACTTCTCGGAGCAGTCCGAGCGGTTCCGGGAGGGGGCCGAGGTCCGCTTCGAGACGCTCCTGATCCCGATGCCGACAGAGGGCGCCGACACGGGGGAAAAGACGATCCGGCTTCGCCTTGCCGCGCAACAGGCGATCGAGTCGCTGCGCGGAGGCCGATCGATGACCGAGACGGCCGCGCTGGTCGGCACTGCGACCCCCGGTGTCCGGCTGATCGCCTCCGACCTCATGAAGACCGATGATTTGGCGGCCGATCTTGCGCGCGAGCTGCACAAGCTGCGCACCGGAGAGACTTCGGCTCCCTTCTTCAACGAGGAGGGCGCACGGATCGTCCGCCTGCTCGAGCGGAAGGGAGGGAAGCTTCCCGAATTTTCGACGCTAAAGGAAGCGCTGACCGAGGAGCTGACCGACCGCCGGAGCGAGAAAGCGTTCACCGAGCTCATGGACGAACTCCGGAAAGCCGCATCGATCGAGATCCGGCTATGAGGACCGATCCTCCGATTCCGGGGACGCTGCCGCCGAAGCTTGCGGAGCTGTTCGAGGCGATCGAGACGGTCCGGGCCGAGACGCTCGGGCTCGTCCTGGCCGCTGCCGACGCGGGCGCGCCGTCGCTACCGGCCGGTGCCTGGACCGCTCCGGAACTGCTCGAGCATCTCCTGTTGTCCGAGATCTCCGCAGGCAAGGTCGTCCGGAAGGTGCTGCGGGAGTCGGGCGCGTCGCTTCCCCCCTACCCGTCCGACGACTCCGGCCTCCGCATCCGGCAGCCGGTTTCCTTCGACGGGATGGAGGCGCCGCCGGCCGCGCGTCCCACAGGCGCACCGACCCGGGAGACGCTGATGTCGCAGGCCGCGGACGTCCGCGCCTCGACGCTCGAGACGTTGCGGATGCTGTCCGCCGTCGACCCGGGCGCGGGCGTGTTTCCGCACCACCGGTTCGGGTCGCTCAATCTCTATGAATGGTTGGCCATCGTGATCCTCGAGCACGAGAAGGCGCATCGTCCGCAGCTTCAGGCGGCGATCGCGGGAGGGCGGCCATGACGCTCCCCCGCCTCGCAGTGACGATGGGCGAGCCGGGCGGCGTCGGGCCCGAGATCGCCTGCCGCGCACTGACGATGCACGAGGTCGCGTCGATCTGCCGTCCCGTCGTCTACGGCGACCTCTCCGTGATGCGGCGAGCGGCCGCCGTCACCGGCTGCAGCGCGGCGGTCGAGCCGCTGCCTCCCGGCGCCGAGCCCGGGCCCGGCGCGGTCTGGGTTCGTCCCGCCTCTTCCCTCGAGCTGGCCGATGCCCCATACGGCGTCACCACGCTCCCGGGCGCCCGGGCGACCGCCGATTACATCCGGGCGGCCACCGCCGACGTCCGCGCCGGCGAGATGGACGCCATCGTCACCTGTCCGATCACGAAAGAGGGATTGAAGCTGGCAGGCGTCCCGCACCCGGGCCATACCGAATTCATCGCGCGGATGTGCGGGACGGACCACGTCGTCATGATGCTCGCCGGCGACCGCCTTCGCGTGGCGCTCGTCACGATCCACACGTCGCTGCTCAACGCCATCGCGCGGATCGACGCGCCGCTCGTCGAAAGGACCATCCGGATCACCGACGCCTTTTTCCGTAAATACATGGCGACGCCGGCGCCGCGCATCGCGGTCGCGGGGCTCAATCCTCATGCCGGCGAGGGCGGCCTCTTCGGCGACGAGGAATCGACGATCATCGCCCCGGCCATCGCGGCGTGCGTCCGGGACGGCATCGGCGCCACGGGTCCTTACCCGCCCGATACGATCTTTTACCGGGCCTACCGGGGGCAGTTCGACGTGGTCGTCGCCATGACGCACGACGTCGGCCTCGCCCCGCTGAAGCTCGTCCACTTCGACGACGGCGTCAACGTGACGATGGGATTGCCGATCATCCGCACGTCGGTCGATCACGGCACCGCGTTCGACATCGCGGGAACCGGGAAGGCCGGTCCCGGCAGCCTCGTCGCGGCCCTTCGCATGGCTGCGGGCATGGCCGCCGCCGCCCGGAGGGTGTAGCTCCCATGGCGCTCGACCATATCGTCGTCCGCGGCGCGCGTACGCACAACCTCAAGAACATCGACGTCGACATCCCGCGCGACAGGCTCGTCGTCATCACGGGCGTCTCCGGTTCCGGGAAGTCGTCGCTCGCCTTCGACACGATCTACGCCGAAGGGCAGCGCCGTTACGTCGAATCGCTCTCGTCCTATGCCCGCCAGTTCCTCGAACTGATGGAGAAGCCCGACGTCGACGCGATCGACGGCCTTTCCCCCGCCATTTCGATCGAGCAGAAATCGGTCAGCAAGAACCCGCGCTCGACCGTCGGCACCGTCACCGAGATCTACGACTACCTGCGCCTCCTCTACGCCTCGATCGGCCGCGTCCACTGCCCCGAGTGCGGCAACGAGATCCGGCGGCAGACGGTGACCCAGATCGTCGACGCCGTCATGTCCGCCGGCGACGGGGCGAAGGTGTCGCTGCTTTCGCCCGTGGTCCGGGGCCGGAAGGGCGAGTTCCGGAAAGAGTTCGAGAAGTTCCGGCGCGATGGGTTCACCCGCGCGATCGTCGACGGCGAGACGCGCGACCTCGAGGACGAGATCGCCCTCGACAAGAAGCTCAAGCACGATGTCGACGTCGTGGTCGACCGGATCCGGGTGGCGGAAAGCGCCCGGGGGCGTCTCGCCGACTCGGTGACGCTCGCCCTTTCGCTGTCCGACGGACTCGTTCGCGTTACCGAGGAAGGGGGCGCCTCGATGCTCTACAGCGAGAAGTTCGCCTGCCCCGATTGCAACGTCAGCATCCCCGAGGTCACCCCCCGCCTCTTCTCGTTCAACAGCCCGCACGGCGCCTGCCCCGAGTGCGACGGCCTGGGCGCCACGGTCTACTTCGACCCCGAGCTGATCGTGCCCGATCCCGCACGATCGCTGCGTAGCGGGGCGATCGCCCCGTGGCGCAAGCGGTCCACGCCTTTTTACTGGCAGACGCTCGAGGCGCTCGCCGCCCATTTCCGCTTCTCGCTCGACAAGCCGTTCATCGAGCTGCCGCAGAAGGTCCGCGACATGATCCTCAACGGCTCTTCCGAACCCGTCACCTTCCGGCTCTCCGAAGGGACGCGCGACTTCTCCTACTCCAAGCCGTGGGAAGGGGTGATCGGCAACCTGGAACGCCGGTCCAGGGAGACGTCGTCCGAGGACATCCGCGAGGAGTTATCCTCCTGGACGAACAACCGCCCCTGCCGGGGATGCAACGGCGCGCGCCTCAAGAAAGAGGCGCTCTGCGTCAAGGTCGGCGGGCTGGGCATCGATGCGCTCACCCGCCTCTCGATCCGCGAAGCGGAAGCCTTTTTCGGGGAGATATCGCTTCCCGAGCGCGAGGTGAAGATCGCCTCCCGTATCCTCAGGGAGATCCGGGCGCGCCTCAGCTTCCTCATAAACGTCGGGCTCGACTACCTGTCGCTCTCCCGCCATGCGGGGACGCTGTCCGGCGGCGAAGGGCAGCGGATCCGGCTGGCCACGCAGATCGGTTCCTCGCTGATGGGCGTCCTCTACATCCTCGACGAGCCGTCCATCGGGCTCCACCAGCGCGACAACCGGCGGCTGCTCGGCACCTTGAAGCACCTGCGCGACGTGGGCAACACGGTGCTCGTCGTCGAGCACGACGAGGAGACGATCCGGGAGGCCGACTATGTGCTCGACATGGGGCCAGGCGCCGGCGAGCACGGGGGGTATGTCGTTTCCCGCGGGACTCCCGCCGAGATCGTGCGCGACCCGGAATCGCTGACGGGGCTCTACCTGTCGGGGAAGAAATCGATTCCGGTGCCGAAGGCGCGGCGGAAGGGGAACGGGCACGCGCTTTCGCTGCGCGGATGCACGGCCAACAACCTCAAGCGCCTGGACGTCGATTTTCCGCTGGGGCTGATCACCTGCGTGACCGGCGTCTCCGGCTCGGGCAAGTCGACGCTGGTGCTCGACACGCTTTACCGGGCGCTGGCCCAGAAGCTGTTCGACGCCCGGGAGCGGCCGGGGGCCCACGAATCCGTCTCCGGCCTCGAGCACGTCGACAAGGTGATCGACATCGACCAGTCGCCGATCGGGCGCACGCCGCGCAGCAACCCGGCCACCTATTCGGGCGTGTTTACCCCGATCCGCGACCTGTACGCGATGCTGCCCGAGAGCAAGGCGCGCGGCTACAAGGCCGGGAGATACTCGTTCAACGTGAAGGGGGGGCGGTGCGAGGCGTGCGAGGGCGACGGCATCATCCGGATCGAGATGCACTTCATGCCCGACGTCTACGTGACTTGCGAGGAGTGCCGCGGCCGCCGTTACAACCGCGAGACGCTCGAGATCCTCTACAAGGGCAAGAGCATCGCCGACCTCCTCGAGATGACGGTCGAGCAGGCCCACGCGTTCCTTTCGAGCATCCCGGCGATCCGGCACAAGCTCGAAACGCTCGAGCGGGTGGGGCTCGGCTACATCAAGCTCGGGCAGCCGGCCACGACGCTGTCCGGCGGCGAGGCGCAGCGCGTGAAGCTTGCGAAAGAGCTTTCGAGACGGTCGACCGGCCGCACCGTCTACATCCTCGACGAGCCGACGACCGGCCTGCACTTCGACGACATCAGGAAGCTGCTCTCGGTGCTCGAGATGTTCGCCGACGCGGGCAACACGGTCATCGTGATCGAGCACAACCTCGACGTGATCAAGACGGCCGACCACGTCATCGACCTGGGGCCCGAGGGAGGCGACCGGGGTGGAGAGATCCTGGCGGCGGGAACGCCCGAGGAAGTCGCGCGTGTCGCGTCATCTCACACGGGCCGCTTCCTGCGCGAGCTGCCGGGGATGGGGAGGAGCGCTCCGGGAGATTGAAGGCCCTTCTCCTCGAGTGTCGGTTTTGCGGGGCATCTCCCGGAAGGATTCGCGTCCGATGAAGATCGAAAAGGAGCAGAAGTGGGCGACCAACTGATCAAGGGAACGGCCAAAGGGGCGCCGCTGCTGGTCGTCGGCGTCTCTTGCACGGCGGCGGTGGCGGAGGCCGCCCGGATCCACGACTGCCATCCGACCGCGGCGGTGGCGCTCGGGAGAGCTCTGGGCGGCGCGCTGCTGTTTTCGGCCATGCTCAAGGAGGGCCAGCGCGTCATCCTCCAGGTGGCGGGCGACGGCCCGCTGGGCGGGATCGTCGCCGAGGGCGATGCCGCCGGGCGTACCCGCGGCTACGTCAAGCAGCCGCACGCCGATCTCTATCTTCCTGACGGCCGGATCGATGTCGGGGGTGCGGTCGGGAAGGGCATTCTCAGCGTCGTGCGCGACCTGGGGGTCCGGCAAAACTATCGGGGCAGCGTGCCGATGCAGACCGGCGAGCTTGCCGAGGACCTCGCGCATTACCTGCACGTGTCCGAGCAGATCCCGTCGGCGGTCGCGCTTGGGGTCTTCATCGATCCGGACGGCTCGGTGGGCGCGGCCGGCGGGTACATGCTCCAGGCGCTTCCCGGGGCCGACGACCTGATGCTCGAATTCCTCGAGCATCGTATCACCGAGACGAAGCCGGTCACGGCGATGCTGCGCGACGGCATGACGCCCGAGGAGATGCTCAAGGAGGCGATCGGCATCCCGTTCGACATCCTCGAACGCAAGGAGCCGCGCTACTTCTGCCCCTGCAGCCGCGAGCGGGTGCTCAATGCGCTGGCGGCGCTGCCGATGGCCGACCGCGAAGAGCTCTCCGAAAAGGGAGAGCCCGTGGTCGTGACGTGCGAATTCTGCCGGACGGTCTACGAGATCACCCCCGAGGCGATCCGCGACCTGGCTTCGTCCGGGACGGAGGTTGAACCCGGATGAAACGCTTCCTGATCGCCCTGCTCTTCGTGTCCTCCGCTTTCGTATCGTCCGCCTATTCCGCCACGCCGAGCGACCTCTGGCTGGACGACGTCACGGCCAAGCTCGAAGCGAAGCTCGCCGAGGTGAAGGAGCGGATCGTCCGATACGAGGGGACGGCAGGGAAGGCCGACCGGCTCGCAGACCAGGCGCGGGAGGCCGGAAAGGGAAGCGAGGCGACCGCCCGGCAAGCGGCCGTGAATGCGCGGAAGGCGAAGGACAAAGCCGAGAAGGCGAAGGAAGGGATCGAAAACGAGCTGGCGTCCGTCCGGCGGCTCCGGGTGGCGTTCGCGTCGGGTGCCGATGCGGAGGTCGCGGCCTGCTGCAAGACTTACGGCCAGCTTCAGCAGGACATCGACGCGAACAAGCGGTACGGCAAGGAGATCGAGAAGGCGCAGGCGCAGCTCGCGGAGTGGACCGAGAAGAACGACCAGGCGTGGAAGGATGCGGCCATGGCGGGCGTCGAGGCGGTGGTCGCCTCCTGCACCGCCGCGCTCGACAAGCGCGTCGCGCGGGCGACCGAGCTCCGGACCGGCCTCAACAACATGGAGGGGCAGCTGATCGGAAAATACGGGCAGAAGAATTTCAACAAGCTCGTGTCGAAGCTGGAAGTCACCTCCCGGTCCTACGACAAGGCGACCCGCCTGATCTCGAAGGCGCGCATCCCGGGATGGTCCAACGCGGGGGCCGAGGGGATCGGCTACTATGAGCAGTTCATGAACGCCGTCAGCGAGATCGCCATGATCGAGGGCGAAGGCGACCGGTACCTGGCGGAGGCGATCCGCGACCCGGAAGTCGGCGCCATCATCAACCAGGATTTTCCCATGGTCGACCTGCATGGCTTCGTCTTCGGGAAGGAGATGGAATCGCTGCTGGAGGCGGCGGGGATGAGCACCCTCCCGGTCGCTTTCGGCGACTTCCTCGTCAAGTACGGCTACAGCGCCACCGACTGGGCGCTGAGCCGGCAGCGGATCCTCCAGCAGATCGAGATCGCCGACCAGCAGCTGAAGGCGGTCGAAGCGCTCGGGAAACAGCAGCAGCGCAGCATGGAGGCGTTCAAGAAGTGCCGGGCCGAGATCCTGCAACGGGAAAATATCGTCGATTGGTCCGAAAGGTAACGGGGGGAGCCGCTGAAGGCCTCCCCCCGCCGTTTGCGATGACTCCGACTTTTTCGGCCGGACCTACGCCTGCCCCATGATCTGCTTCAGGTCGTCCTGCGCATTCCCGATCGGCGCGATGTTGAAGTTGGCAACCAGGAAGTCGAGGACGTTGGGCGTGATGAACGCGGGCAGCGCCGGCCCGAGCTTGATGTTCTTGACGCCGAGGTGGAACAGCGTGAGCAGGATGACGACCGCCTTCTGTTCGTACCAGGAGAGGATGAACGACAGCGGCAGGTCGTTGACGCCGCAGTCGAAGGCGCCGGCCAGCGCGAGCGCGATCTGGATGGCCGAATAGGCGTCGTTGCACTGCCCGACGTCGAGCAGCCGCGGGATGCCGCCGATGTCGCCGAAGTCGAGCTTGTTGAAGCGGAACTTGCCGCAGGCGAGCGTCAGGATCACGCAGTCCTTGGGCACGGCCTCCGCAAACTCGGTGAAGTAGTTGCGGCCCGGCTTGGCGCCATCGCAGCCGCCGATCAGGAAGAAGCGCTTGATCGCGCCCGCCTTGACGCCCGCGATCACCTGGTCGGCGACGCCGAGCACGGCGTTGTGGCCGAAGCCCACGAGGATGTCCTTCCCCGGCGCCTCGGAAAATCCGGGAAGCGAGAGCGCCCGCGCGATGACCGGGGCGAAGTTGCGGTCGGCGATGTGCTTCACACCGGGCCACGCGACCAGCCCGCTGGTGAAGATGTTGTCCATGTAAGACTGCGCCGGTTTCTGGATGCAGTTGGTCGTCATCAGGATCGCGCCGGGGAACTGCGCGAATTCCTTGGCCTGGTCCTGCCACGCGCCGCCGTAGTTGCCCGCGAGGTGCTTGTACTTCTTGAGGCCGGGGTAGCCGTGCGCCGGGATCATTTCGCCGTGCGTGTAGATGGAGATCCCCTTGCCCTCGGTCTGCTTCAGCAACTCCTCGAGGTCGAGCAGGTCGTGGCCGGAAACGAGGATCGCCTTGCCCGCCTTCGTCCCCAGGTTGACCGGCGTCGGAACCGGGTGCCCGTAACGACCGGTGTGCGCGTTGGAGAGGATTTCCATCGTCTTGAGGTTGACGCGGCCGCATTCCAGGATCAGCCCGACGAATTCCATGAGCCCCAGCGAATGGTCGGTGGTCGCCGCCAGCGCCTTCTCGGTGAAGCCGAAGATCTCGTCGTCCTTCGCCCCCAGGATGTAGGCGTGGTCGGCATAAGCGGCCATCCCCTTGAGGCCGTAGACCAGGGTCTCGATGGCCGAGCGGACGTCGGGATCTGCGTTCTGGGTGTTGATCCCGTGCTGCTCACCCTGGGCGATCAGCCCGGCAAGGTCGTCGGCAGGGACCCAGTTGGCGGCATCGATGCGGCTTGGAGGCGGAGCGGCGCCCATCTTGGCCGTTGCGGCCTCGACGTAGATCTGCTTCGCTTTTTCCTTCATCTCGAAGGCCTTGCGGATCACCAACTCGATCCGCTCCGGGTCGAAGTTGACGTTGGTCACCATGGTGAAGAGTCCCTCGATGACGAACAGGTCGATCGCTTCGTCGCGCGCCCCGAACGAACGTGCCTTGTCGGCATAGATCGAGATGCCCTTGAGCGCAAAGAGCAGCAGGTCCTGGAGCGCCGCGACGTCCGGCTTCTTCCCGCAGACGCCCACAAGGTCGCATCCCGTCCCGCCCTTCGCCTGTTCGCACTGGTTACAGAACATGCCCATCGTCATCCTCCTCGTTTTTCATTTCGGTTGAAATTGAACGACATGATGACGGCAGGATAACCCGTCGCGTGTGGGATGACCTTGACCCGCGTCAAGATGCACGCGAAATGTGCCCGGAGCCGCTGCGCACGCCGGGGTATTGCGTAGGCGCGGTGTTTCGGAAAAAAAAAGCTCCTTTCGGCACCAGGCCCCGGATCGGTTTACGGACACCGCGGCCTCACGCTCCCCGGCGTACGCCCAAGCGGGGGTCCCTGGACGGGGGCCTCTGAGGCGATCCGGGAGGCATGGATGCCGGAGAATCGCCTCAGGGAGACGCAGGCGGTCCATGGAAGGGCCGGCAAGTCGTCCCCCGGGAAGGGAGCCCCCGCGTGGCGCTTAGCCGGGGAGCCACGCGCCAACCTACGCCTCGGGAAAGCGGCCTAAAGCACCGGAAGTTCATGGCCCCTTCCCCAGCAGCTTCTCCACGACGTGCGGTTCGAACAGTTTCCGAACCTCGGCTTCGACGGCGGAAAGAATCGGGCGCGTGCGGTTCTCGGGCTGCATGCACCAAAGCATCTTCATATCCTCATCGACGGTGAGAAGGCCGCCCGTGACGACGAGCGGGAACATGATGCAGAAGCGCGGCTTGAAGCGCCAGCCGTCGAAGCCCGCCTCGATCGCCCCTTTTTGGATCGCGCATCCGTGGTCGGGGTGGAACAGGGCGCACGCCCCGCCGATCGCCTGCGTCTCGACCGCAACGCCGCTGGGGCAATCCTCGTCGGGCTCGGATACCCCGAACCAGCACACCGGGTCGGCCGCCTCGGGCCGCACCCACGGCTTGAACAGTTCCTGGTGGGCGAGGATTTCGCGGGACTCCTCGCGGTCGGTCCAGACGCCGTGCGCGCAGCACTTGCTGCCGCAGGCGGCGAGGTCGCATCGATGGGGAAATTTCGCGGTAAAGACGAGCGGATCGATCTTAGGCACGCCGGCCCCTCCGGTTGGGTTGGATGCCGACATTATAACCCTGTCCGGCAAAACGCAAAAAAGGCCCCCCCGTTTCCGGGAGGGCCTTTTCTTTCGGTCCGGATCTTCGGACCCTGGTTTTTCGTCTTTGTCTTAGAGCTTGCCGACGAGGACGAACGCGATGACCAGGGTGTAGATGACGAGGGACTCGATCAGCGCGAGACCGACGATCATCGGGATGAAGATCTTGTTCTGGGCGGAAGGATTGCGGGCAATTCCCTCCAGACCCGCTGCGATCGCCTTGGCCTGGCCGATTGCACCGCCGAACGAGGCGATCGCGATGCCGAAGCCGGCAGCGAGAGCGATCACCATCTTGACGGAGCTGTCGCCGGCGCCCGCAGCGGCGGGAGCGGCGCCTTCAGCGAAGGCCACGGAAGCCGCCAGCACAAGTGCCAGCGACGTCAGGAAAAAGAGAAAGGTTTTGCGGAACATTGGGTGTACCCCCTTGTATGTTTTGCCCGACGGGTGGTTCCGCCCGCCCGCCAGGGTGGAGCCGGACAAAAAGCCTTTGCGACTAGTGCTCCTCTTCGTGCACCACCGCGCCCGCGATGTAGATCATGGACAGGATGGTGAAGACGAAGGCCTGCATGAACGCGACGAAGAGACCGAGTCCCATGAAGATCGAGGGGACAACGAAGGGGACCAGCGCCATGAAGCCGGTGACGACGGCGTGGTCGCCGCTGATGTTGCCGAAAAGACGCAGCGAGAGCGACATCGGTCGGGCCAGGTGCGAGATGATCTCGATCGGCAGGAAGAGCCAGCCGAGCCACCAGACGGGCCCGAGAAAATGCTTGAAATAGGCGAGACCGTTTTCCTTGACGCCGAAGAAGTGGGTCGACAGGAAGATGACGAGCGCCAGCCCGACGGTGATGTTCATCTTGTCGGTCGGCGGCAGGAAGCCGGGGATGAGCCCCAGCAGGTTCATGAACAGGATGAAGATGAAGCAGGAGCCGAGCAGCGGCATGTATTTCTTCGCGTGGTGCCCCAGGATGTCTTCGGCGATGCCGACGAGGAAGGAGAGGATCAGCTCGAGGAAGTTGCGCAGCGTGAAGTTCGGGTCGGGGATGACCATCTCGTCGGTCGATTTCGACCGGACCACGAGCACCGAGAGAATCACAAGCAGGACGGCGATCGTGACGGAGGCGTAGATCGGGGCGAGATGTCCACCTTCGGGCAGCAGCTGGAACCAGGTAAACCCGTGTTCCGCCGCCATCGCGGTCGCCGGCAGCAACAGCGCGGTCGCCGTGATTCCCCAGAGCCATTTCCGCATTGCCAACCCCCTTCTAGAGAAAGCTAATTCTTTGCTTCGATCGCCCGCGACAGTCCCTCGAGCAGGATGCCGAGGAACAGGGCGGACAGGCCGAGCAGGAAACCCGCAGCATCGAACCACCCCGACCGGATCACGAGGAAGACCAGCGCGACCAGGCCGAGAAACTTGAGGATGTACCGGACGGCAAACCCCTTGCCGAGCGTTCCGCCCGCCGTAAACGCCTTTTCGAGGATCTTCCTCATGAGGAAGAAGTTTCCGCAGGCGATGGCGGCGCCGCACAGGGCGCCCGGGAGCATCTTGTATCTTCCGAGCAGGGCGATCAGCCCCAGGATGACCGCTGCGCTGAGAAAGATTTTGAGCTCGACGGGCCGGAGCGAGAGCGCCGCGCTTGCGGGCGACTCGCCTGCCACCGGTTCGGGCGGCGGCCCTTCGGAGCCCGGTTTCCCCCCATCAGTCACCACCGGGTTTCACATCCTTCTTGTCGGCCTCGTCGGCCTCGCGCTGCGCCCGGATTGCTGCCCGGTAGAGGCTGCGGACGCCCGCGGCGAAGCCGAAGCCGATCCAGACCACCATGAGCCATGGCGCGGTGCCGAGCCATCGGTCGAGGTACCAGCCGATGCCCATTCCGATGACCACCGAGATGGACATTTCGATCCCGAGAGCGCCGTAGCGTCCCAGTTCGCGGTAAAAAGATCTCCGGTCGTCTTTATCGGTCATGGCGGTTAAACGAACATTTTTTATCACATCCGCCGCCGCCGGGTCAACCCGAAAGGCGGGCCTACTTCAGCTTCTTGAGCACGGTCTTGACCGCTTCGGCGGTCGCGTCGAGCTGCGCCTTGGTGTGGGCGAGCGAGACGAACCCGGCCTCGAACTGCGACGGGGCGACGTAGACGCCCTGCTCGAGCAGGCCGTGGAAATACTTCCCGTATTTGGCCGCGTCGCTCTTCTTGGCGCTGGCGTAGTCGGTGACCGGCCCCTTCTGGAAGAAGGTGGTCCACAGCGATCCCGCGCGGTTGGTGTAGGTCGGCACGCCGGATTCGCGCAGCACGGCCGCCAGCTTCCCGGCCAGATAATCGGCCTTGTCGTTGAGAAGCTGGTAGATCCCCTTCTGCGAAAGCTCGGTCAGGCAGGCGATGCCGGCCGCGACCGCAAGCGGATTCCCCGAGAGGGTTCCGGCCTGGTAGACGGGGCCGATCGGGGAAAGCGCGTCCATGATGTCCTTGCGGCCGCCGAAGGCGCCCACGGGCAGCCCGCCGCCGATGATCTTCCCGAGAACCGTCAGGTCGGGCGTGATGCCGAACAGCTCCTGTGCGCCGCCGAACGCGACGCGGAAGCCGGTGATCACCTCGTCGAAGATCAGCAGCGCGCCTTCCTTCTTCGTGATCTCGCGCAGTGCTTCGAGGAAGCCGGGCTGCGGGATGATGACGCCCATGTTGGCGGGAATCGCCTCGACGATCAGTGCCGCGATCTTCCCCTTGTTTTTGGCGAACACGGCCTTGACGGCGTCGAGGTCGTTGAAGGGGACGGTGAGGGTGTGCTTCGCGAGGTCGGCCGGCACGCCGGGGGAGTCGGGCGCCCCGAAAGTGATGACGCCGGAGCCGGCCTTGACCAGCATCGAGTCGGCATGCCCGTGGTAGCAGCCCTCGAACTTGAGGATGCCGTCGCGACCGGTGAATCCGCGCGCGAGCCGGATGGCGCTCATCGCCGCCTCGGTGCCGGAGGAGACCAGCCGCACCTTCTGGATGGAGGGCATCGCCTTGCGGATCAGGTGGGCCAGCGTGGTCTCGCCCTCGGTCGGGGCGCCGTAGCTCGTGCCCTTGACGGCCGCGGTCTTGATGGCCGCGAGCACCTTCGGGTTCGCATGTCCCAGGATCATGGGGCCCCACGACGAGACGTAGTCGATAAAAGTGTTGCCGTCGACGTCCGTGACGGTCGCCCCCTTGGCCTTCTCGATGAAGAGCGGCGTGCCGCCCACGGAACGGAACGCGCGGACGGGCGAATTGACGCCGCCGGGGATGACGGACTGGGCCGCTGCGAACAACTTCTTGGACATCGCGATCTTCAAACGGGCCACGGGATTGCCTCCTGGGTGAATTGGCGAATTGTACACGTTTTTCAATCGCCCAGCCACTGTCCGAGCGGCTGCGTCCCCGGATTGCTTTCGAGCACGCTGCGCAGGACCGAGGCGATCGGAATCGCGAGGAGGAGTCCCATCCCCCCCCACATCCAGCCGAAGAAGAGGATGGCGAGCGTCGAGGAGACGGCGTTCAGGTGCGTCCGCCCGCCGACCAGCCGGGGGATCAGGTAGTTCGCGGCCAGGAGGTGGAACGTGGTCACGCCCGCCACGATGGCCAGCAGCGGCAGCCCGGAGTCGAAGGAGACGAGCCCCACGATCAGCGCCGGGACCATCGCCAGCACCAGCCCAAGGTACGGGACGGTGCTCATGATGCCGCTCAGGGCGCCCAGAACGAGCCAGTAGGGGAGTCCGGCCGCCCAGAACAGGAGGATCGTCAGGCTGCTCAGGATCGCCGCGATGATCGCGTTGCCGACGAGGAACGTCTGCATCATTTCCTCGATCTCGGTCAGAAGCGCGCGCATCCGCGCCTCGCGGTCGGGGAACAGCGCCAGCGTCCGCCGCGTCAGCGAATCTTTCTCGGCCAGGATGAAATACACCAGGAAGGGGATGAAGCTGAGAGAAAATACGACCGAGGTGATCGAGCCCAGCCCGCTGAACAGCTTTTCCATGAACGAGTTGTCCTGGCTGACGATGACCTGGGGCGATTTTCCGACCGGGGCCACCGGCGGAACCAATCCCTTCTTGAACGCATCCAGCCCCCGCTCGAACCCGTGCATCCGCTCCGTGGCGGACTCGATGATCGGCGCGGTCCGGATCTTGTCGGCCAGCGCGGGGAGGTCGGTCAGGAAGCCCTGTGCCCCCGTATAGGCGAAGTAAAGGATGCCGTAGAGCGATCCGACGGCCAGGAAGACGACGATCATGCTGCCGACGTGACGGGGCAGCCTGAGCCGGAGGTGGAGCGCCCGGACCGGAGGTTCGAGCGCGATGGCGATCAGGATCGAGGAAAAGATCGTGATGAAGACCGACGCCGCGTAGTGGAGAAGCCCGAGCACTCCCAGCACGGCGAGCACGGAGAGGCTGATCGTCACCGAGGCGGGTGGCGCGAGCAGGAGGGAGCGCTTCGTCTCCCCGTTCCCGTGGTCGCCGGGCGCCGGCCGGTCCTGCGCGGGCGGGACGGAAGTACCTGAGGTTGTCTCGTTCCGGGATCTCAGGAAATCGAAGGGTCGCATGCGCCTAATGTACCCCATTTTCGGGCTGCATCGATGCGTTCGTTGCCGATCCGGAATCGCGGGCGGCGACTGGATGAAATCATTTTTTGGTTGACAGGTCCCTATCCGCGAGTTATGAATCAACAGTTTTCGAACATACCGAACCCCCGACAAGTGGTGATCATTCCCCGCGTTGCCAACCGACTGATCCGGCGCCCGGGGATCGCCCGAATACATTTCGAAGGAATCGGGAAGTGTCCAAATGCTGACTCAATTTGCATCAGTCTTCGTGTTCATGTTGCTCGGCGCCCTGACGGTTTTCGTCATGGTGGGCGGCTCGCGCCTGCTCCAGCCCCGCGACCAGAGCGCCGCGAAGCTCACCACCTACGAGTGCGGCGAGCCCACGATCGGCAGCTCCTGGGTCCAGTTCAACATCCGCTTCTACGTCCTTGCCCTCGTCTTCGTCGTGTTCGACGTCGAAGTAGCGCTGCTCTACCCGTGGGCGGTCATCTTCAAGCAATTCATTCTCGAGGGGCAGGGCGGCCTCGTTTTCGTGGAAGCGTTGATCTTCATCGTCATCCTGATCTCGGGCCTCGCGTACCTCTGGAAGGAGGGCGACCTCGAATGGGTCCGTTCCCTCCAGGGCGCCAAGGCCAGGAAGGCCAACTCATGAGTAACGATCCCGTCCTTTCGGCCAACGCCCCCATGGCGCCCGAAGGCGTCGTCATGGTCGGCAGCGCCGACAAGCTGATCAACTGGGGGCGCCGTTCCTCCCTCTGGTATCTGCTGTTCGCGACCGCATGCTGCGGCATCGAGCTCATGCAGACGGGCGCTTCGCGCTACGACCTCGACCGGTTCGGCTCCGTCTTCCGCACTTCCCCGCGCCAGGCCGACCTGCTGCTCGTCGCCGGCACGATCACCCACAAGATGGCCGAGCGCGTCAAGCTGCTCTACGATCAGATGCCCGAGCCCAAGTACGTCATTTCCATGGGCTCCTGCGCAAACACGGGCGGCCCTTTCTACCGGGACTCCTACTGCGTGGTCAAGGGCGTCGACCAGATCGTGCCCGTCGACGTCTACGTGCCCGGCTGCCCGCCACGGCCAGAGGCGCTCATCGACGGCATCATCCGCCTCCAGAAATTGATCGACCAGCGCAAAAATTTCGGCAAGTCGGCCTGAAAAAGGATATCCACTTGGACGCGAAAGCCATCTTCCAGTCGCTCAAATCCCGTTTCGGCGACGCCGTGATCGAACTCCAGGACGCGGGGTTCGATCCCGCGTTCGTGGTCGTATCGCCCGCAGCGATTCTGTCGATCGCCCGTTTCCTCCGCGACGATCCTTCGATGAAGTTCGACGCGCTCATGTGCCTCTCCGGCGTCGACTACAAGGAGAATCTGGCCGTCGCCTACCACCTGCACTCCATGTCGCTCCGGCACAAGATCGGCGTCAAGGTGCTCCTTCCCAAGGAAGAGCCCCGTCTCGACAGCGTCGACTCGGTCTGGCCCACGGCCAATTTCATGGAGCGCGAAGCCTACGACATGTTCGGCATCCACTTCATCGGGTCGATCGACCTGCGACGCATCCTGCTCCCCGAAGACTGGCCGGGGCACCCGCTTCGCAAGGATTACGTCTATCCCGAGTCGTACCACGGGGTGAAGGTATGATCGAGACCACCGAACGGCAGGCGCTTCCGACCCAGGAAATGCTTCTCAACATGGGTCCCCAGCACCCGTCCACGCACGGAGTGCTGCGGGTGATCCTGCGCACCGACGGCGAGGTCGTGGTCAACGCCCGCCCCGACATCGGCTATCTCCACCGCGGCCTCTCCAAGATCGCCGAGCGCAACGTCTACGGCTCGTTCATGCCCTACACCGACCGGCTCGACTACCTGGCCTCGATGAACTGCAACGCCGCCTACAGCTGGGCGGTCGAGAAGCTGGCCGGCATCGAGGTTCCCGAGCGCGCCGAGTTCATCCGCGTCATCGTCTGCGAGCTTAACCGGATCTCCTCGCACCTCATCTCCTTCGGCTCGTTCACGGCCGACATGGGTGCGTTTACGCCGTTCCTCTACGCCATCCGCGAGCGCGAGCGGGTCAACGACCTGTTCGAGGAGCTGTGCGGCAACCGGCTCACCTACAACTACTGCCGGATCGGCGGCGTCTCCGCCGACCTCCCCGACGGCTGGCTCGGCAAGGTCAAGGACTTCCTCGACTATTTCGAGCCGAAGATCCCCATGTACAACGAGCTCATCTCCTACAACAAGATTTTCGTCCACCGGCTCGCCAACGTCGCGGCGATTTCCCCGGAGGATTGCATTGCCTACGGCCTGACCGGGCCCAACCTGCGCGGATCCGGCGTTCCGTTCGACCTGCGCAAGGACGAGCCCTACTCCGTCTACCCGAAGTTCGACTTCAATGTCTGCGTCGGACGCGGAGAGAAGGGGCAGCTCGGCGATTGCTTCGACCGGTACATGGTCCGGATCGACGAGATGCGCGAAAGCATCAAGATCCTCCGTCAAGCCCTCGAGATGATCCCCGAGGGACCCGTCATGGCCAAGGTCCCGCGCGTGTTCAAGCCGGCGCCGGGCGAGGTCTACTTCCGCGCCGAGAATCCCCGCGGCGAAACCGGCTTCTACATCATCAGCGACGGATCGGCCAATCCCTACCGCGTCCAGATCCGAACCGGCTCCTTCGTCACGATGAACATTTTCGAGAAGGTTACCAGGGGGCTCATGATCGCCGACATCGTGGCGGTCATCGGCAGCTTCGACATCATTCTTCCGGAGATTGATCGCTAACATGGAACAGCTCACCGCACTTATCATCCAGAAGGTGCCCGCGCTCGCCGTGGCCCCTTGGGCGGTGACGCTCCTGCTCATCGGGATCGTCGCATTCATCATCCTGAACTTCGCGATGGTGTTCGCCGGCTTCGGGACCTACCTCGAACGGAAGATCGCGGCCGACGTCCAAGGCCGCATCGGCCCCAACCGGGTCGGCCCCATCGGCCTCCTCCAGTTCCTCGCGGACGGCGTCAAACTGATCCTCAAGGAAGACGTCATCCCGGCCGCCGCCGACCATCACCTGTTCAGGCTGGCACCCTACCTGGTTTTCGTGGGGTCGTTCGCTGCATTCGTCGTCGTCCCGTTCGGCTACTCGCTCGTTGCGGCCGACCTCAATATCGGCATCTACTACGTGATGGCGGTCACATCACTGGTCGCGATCGGCATCCTGATCACCGGCTGGGCCTCCAACAACAAGTGGTCCATGCTCGGCGGCATGCGCGCCGCGGCCCAGATCGTCTCTTACGAGATTCCGGTCGGCATGGCGCTCATCCCCGCGGTGCTCATCGCCGGGTCACTCTCCACGCAGGACATCATCAAGTCCCAGGGCGGGCTGCTCGGCATCTTCGGCTGGAACCTGTTTCACAACCCTTTCAGCTTCTTTTCCTTCTTCCTCTACCTGACCGCCGCGCTGGCCGAGACGAACCGCGCGCCGTTCGACCTTCCCGAGGCCGAGTCCGAGCTGGTCGCCGGCTACAGCACCGAGTATTCCGGCATTCGCTTCGGCATCTACTTCATGGCCGAGTACGCCGACGTCTTCGTGGTCTCGGCGCTGGCCACCGCCTGTTTTCTGGGGGGATGGCAGATCCCCTTCATCAATGCGGCTGCGCTCCCGGCGGTCTGGGCCAACCTGTTGTCTCTCGCCGTTTTCATGGCCAAGGCGCTCGCCCTTGTCTGCGTCATCATCTGGGTCCGCTGGACGCTTCCCCGCATCCGCGTCGACCAGCTGATGCGCATGTCCTGGAAATACCTGGTCCCGCTGACGTTCTTCAACTTCCTGGGCGTTTCCGCGTGGGTGCTGATCTTCAAGGGCAAGGGCATCCCGCAGCTGATCGCCTCGATCTTCGGATGAGAAAAATATGAGCATGAAATCCTACATCAACGACATCTGGGAGGCCGTGAGCACCACGGCCAAGGGGATGCGCATCACCGGGCGGGTCGGGATCGACGTCAAGGAAGAGGTCACGATCCAGTATCCCGAGCAGCGCGCGCCGATCTTCGAACGCTCCCGGGGCTTCCTCCAGAACGACATCAACACCTGCATCTCGTGCAACATGTGCGTCAAGATTTGCCCGGTCGACTGCATCTCGCTCGAGGCGGTGCGCGGTGCCGACAAGAAGATGGTGCTGGTCTCCTACGACATCAACATCGGCCGCTGCATGTACTGCGGGCTGTGCGTCGAGGTCTGCCCCGTCAAGTCGCTTACCCACTCCCACGGGTTCGAAAGAGCCATGCAGAGACGCGACGAGATGGTGTTGCACTTCATCCACGAAGACGCCGCGGTGATCCGGCAGCGCGTGGCGAAGGCGGTTGCCGAGGCTGCGGCGAAGGCGGCGACGGAAGCGAAGGCAGTCGAAGCGCAGCCGAAGCCGGCGGCTCCGCCCGCCGATACGGAGAAAAAGTAATGGCCGATCTCGTTTTCGTCCTCTTTTCGGTGATGATCGTCGTCTCGGCGCTCATCGTCGCGGGCAACTCCAACATCGTCTATTCCGCCGTGGGCTTGCTGTTCACGTTCATGGGCGTCGCCGGGCTCTACGTCCTTGCCTCCGCCGACTTCCTTGCCGCGACCCAGATGCTGGTCTACGTCGGCGCCATCCTGGTCCTGATCCTGTTCGCGGTGTTCCTGTCCAACCGCATCTCCGACGTCAAGCTGTCGAATCCGACCCACTTCCGGATTCCCGCTTTTCTCATCTGTCTTGCGCTGTTCGGCCTCCTGTCGCACACCGCGGTCACCACCCCGTGGGCCGTCAAGCAGGGCGTCGAGTATGCCCCGACGACCGCATCGATCGGCCGGTTGCTCATGACGAAATACCTGCTCCCGTTCGAGGTCGTCTCGGTACTCCTCCTCGCTGCCCTGATCGGCGCCGCGTTGCTGTCGCGCCCCGACGCTCCGAAACAGGGCGGCAAGCCCGATATGGAGGAAGGCAACTAATGGCCCTCGACAAGTTCCTGGTCGTCAGCGCCGCGCTCTTCTGCTGCGGACTCTACACGATCATGACCCGGCGCAACGGTGTTGCGCTGCTCATGGGGGTCGAATTGATCCTCAACGCCGCAAACATCAATCTTGTCGCTTTTTCGCATTACCTGGGAACGGTGATGGGCGGGCAGATCCTGGCCATTTTCGTGATCGTCATCGCCGCGGCCGAATCCGCCGTCGCGCTCGCGATCTTCCTCCGGATGTTCGCCTCGGTCGGTTCGGTCGAGGTCGACATTTCCGATTCGCTCAAGAACTGACGCAGCTACCGCCGACTTCAAGAGGGTGCTCTGTTGAACGAAACCAACTTCTTTCTGAAATACGCCTGGATCATCCCGTTCCTGCCGCTGTCGTCGTTTTTTATCAATATCTTCTTCGGCAAGCGGCTGCCGCGCAAGGGTGACTGGGTCTCGCTGCTGACCATCTTCTCCGCGCTGGTCATGGCGCTCGGCATTTTCAACGAAGTCATCATCCAGGGGTTCAACCCCGGCTTCAAGTACCATTTCACGTATCCGTGGCTGACGATCCTCGACCGTTTCCATATCAACGTCGGCATCATGATCGACAACATCACGGCCATCATGCTGGTCGTCGTCACGCTCGTTTCCTCCCTGGTGCACCTGTTCTCGGTCGGATACATGCACGGCGATCCCAAATACAATCGCTACTTTGCTTATCTGGGGATCTTCTCTTTCTCGATGCTGGGGCTGGTTCTTTCCGAAAGCATCTTCTTCCTGTTCATCTTCTGGGAGCTGGTCGGCCTGTGCTCCTACCTGCTCATCGGGTTCTGGTTCGAGAAAAAGTCTGCGTCCGATGCGAGCAAGAAGGCGTTCATCACCAACCGGGTGGGCGATTTCGGATTCCTCGCCGGCATCCTGATCCTGTTCGCCTTCACCGGCGTGTTCGGATACGACGAGATATTCGCGAGCGTCGCGGCGGGCAAGCTGAGCGGCACCATGCTGACGCTGGCCGGCGTTGCCCTGTTTTGCGGCGCAGTCGGGAAGTCGGCGCAGTTCCCGCTCCACGTCTGGCTGCCCGACGCGATGGAAGGCCCGACGCCCGTCTCGGCGTTGATCCACGCCGCCACCATGGTCGCCGCCGGCGTCTACCTCATCGGCCGCATGTACCCGATCTTCACGCCCGACGCCTTCCTCGTCATCGCCTACACGGGAACCGTCACGCTGTTCATGGCGGCGACGATTGCGTTGGCACAGAACGACATCAAGAAGATTCTCGCCTACTCCACCGTTTCCCAGCTCGGGTTCATGGTCTGCGGGCTGGGCGTCGGTGGCTACACGGCGGGACTCGCGCACCTCGTTACCCACGCCGGCTTCAAGGCGTGCATGTTCCTCGGCTCCGGGTCGGTCATCCACGCCGTCCACAGCCAGGACATCTTCGACATGGGCGCGTTGCGCAAGAAGATGCCGATCACCTTTGCGACGTTCCTGATCGGTACCTTGTCCATCTCCGGCGTCCCGTTCTTCTCCGGATTCTTCAGCAAGGACATGATCCTGGGCGATGCATTGGCGTTCGCGATGCTCAACCCGCAGCATTACGCGCTGTTCATCCTGCCGCTGGTCACCGCGGGCATGACCGCCTTCTACATGTTTCGCCTCGTGTTCATCACTTTCTTCGGCGAGCCGCGCGACCATCACAAGTTCGACCATGCGCACGAATCGCCTTTCAACATGGCGTTCCCGCTGGTCGTGCTGGCGCTGCTGTCCTTCGCCTACCCGTTCGAGCACAATGACTGGTTCAAGAAGCTGATCGTCAAGCCCCAGAGCGCGGTGGTCCTCCCCCACGGGTCCGGTCACGGCGAAGCGGCCAAGGTCGAAGCGGCTCCGGCCGTCGCTCCTGCGGGCATGGAGCATTCGGCGGCGACCGCTCCCGAGGCCGCCGGCATGTCGGCCGAAGAGAAGGAGCACGCCGAGCACGTCGCGCACGTGACGCACCTGGCCCATGGCCGGGCGATGATCTGTTCGCTGATCGTCGCCGGGGCCGGCATCCTGCTCGCGATAGTCGTCTACATCCTGGGCTGGATCGATCCGGCCAAGGTCAAGGCCGCGTGCCTTCCCCTCCACACTTTCCTGGCCAACAAGTGGTATTTCGATGAACTCTACGCGATGACCGTCATCGCGGGCACCATGTGGCTCGCCAGGTTGATGGCGCTGTTCGACCAGAAGATCGTCGACGGGCTGGTCAACCTGGTTGCGCGCATCAACCTGTGGGCGTGCCGGTTCGTCGGCCGCTTCGACAACCTGGTGGTCGACGGGGCGGTCAACGGCGTCGCCAGCGCGACCATCGGCGGCGGCACCGTGCTCCGAAGGATCCAGACCGGCAAAATATACCATTACGTTTTCGTGCTCATCGGCGGCGTCGTGGTCATCTTCCTGCTAAAAGCTTTTTAACGAATCGGAGGTAGAATTCCGTGGAGTTGATCGACAATCACATTCTCAGCCTGATGACGTTCATCCCCCTGATCGGGGCGGCGCTGATCCTTATGGTGCCCAAGGGGAACGACAAGGTCATCAAGACCATGGCCGTCCTGACGACCATCTTCCCGATGCTTCTCTCGGTGAAGCTCTGGGGGGGGTTCGACCGGGCGTTGGCCGGCGTCAACCTGGCCAGCCAGTTCCAGTTCGTCGAGCATTACGTCTGGATCCCCTCGATCAACGTCGACTACTATCTCGGCGCGGACGGGATCTCGATCCCGATGCTCATGTTGACCTCGCTGATCTCGTTCCTTGCGGTCATCGCGTCGTTCGGCATCGAGAAGCAGGTCAAGGGATACATGGCGCTCTTCCTGCTGCTTGAAACGGGCATGATGGGGACGTTCGCCTCGCTCGACTTTTTCCTCTTCTACGTCTTCTGGGAGCTCATGCTGCTCCCGATGTACTTCCTCATCGGCATCTGGGGCGGTCCCCGCAAGGAATACGCGGCGATCAAGTTCTTCCTCTACACGCTGGCCGGGTCGCTGCTCATGCTGGTCGCCATGATCGCGCTCTACTTCAACACGGCCGCCGACCCCGTGACCGGGAAGCACTGCTTCAACCTGCTGACGTTCATGAACCAGGCGGGGCACAGCACCTGGCTCAAGCAGTTCGACATTCGCATCCTGATGTTCCTCGGGCTCTTCATCGGGTTCGCGATCAAGGTGCCGCTCTTCCCGTTCCACACCTGGCTGCCCGACGCCCACGTCGAGGCGCCCACGGCGATCTCGGTCATCCTGGCCGGCATCCTGCTGAAGATGGGCACCTACGGGATGATGCGGATCGCGTTCCCGATCTTCCCCGACGTGACCCGGTACTTCGTCTATCCGATGGCGGTGCTCGGCGTGATCAACATCATCTACGGGGCGATGTGCGCGCTAGCGCAGTCCGACCTCAAGAAGATGGTCGCCTACTCCTCGGTCAGCCACATGGGCTTCTGCCTGCTCGGCATGGCGGCACTCACCCCGCTGGGCATGGTCGGCGCCTCCTTCCAGATGGTCGCGCACGGCATCGTCACTTCCATGCTGTTCCTCCTGGTCGGCGTCGTCTACGACCGGGCGCACCATCGCCAGATCGACGGCTTCGGCGGCATCGCCGCGGTTGTCCCGGTCTACACCTTCTTCGTGACCGTCGCTTTCTTCGGCTCCCTCGGCCTGCCGGGTCTCCCGGGGTTCCTCGCCGAACAGCTGGTGTTCCTCGGGGCGTTCTCCGCCGCCTTCGCCGGTTTCAAGGCGCTTGTCATCATCTCTACGTTCGGCATCATCATCGGG
Organism: Candidatus Deferrimicrobiaceae bacterium; assembly: GCA_036504035.1. Taxonomy (NCBI): domain Bacteria; phylum Candidatus Deferrimicrobiota; class Candidatus Deferrimicrobia; order Candidatus Deferrimicrobiales; family Candidatus Deferrimicrobiaceae; species Candidatus Deferrimicrobiaceae bacterium. The sequence continues at coordinate 417,451 of DASXVV010000006.1, read as the reverse complement.
GCGGCCTACCATCTCTGGGCGCTCCAGCGCGTGTTCCTCGGCCCCCTCAACCCGAAATACGCCGGACTGGCCGAGATCAACGGCCGCGAGCTGTTCACGCTCGTCCCGCTCGCGGTCGCGGCCCTGTTCATCGGTTGCTATCCGATGCCGATCCTCAACCTCATGAACGCGTCCATGGTGAAACTGGTCGACGTCGTCAAAATGGTGATGTAAATGTTGCTCGACAACCTCGGCTCCATCCAATATTTCCTTCCCGAGTTCGCGCTGACGGCGACCGTGCTCCTGCTTGTCCTCGTCCACGTGGCCGGAAAGGATCGCACATCCTCCTCGGCCGCGATTCTTTCGCTGGTCGGCGTGGGGGCGGCGCTGGTCCTGGCGAGCATCTCCGCGCCGGGGAACGGGTCGGGGCTCTTCGAGGGCATGGTCGCCACCGACGCCTTCGCCACCTTCTTCAAGGTGCTGATGTCGCTGACCACGCTTTTCGTCATCCTGATGTCGGTCCAGAGCAAGGATCTTTGCGGGCGTACCCAAGCCGAATACTACATCTTCCTCGTTTCCGTGCTTCTGGGGATGTTTACCCTGGTTTCCTCGACCGACCTCGTCATGCTCTACGTCTCGCTCGAGCTCGTGTCGATCCCGTCCTATCTTCTGGCCGGCTACCTGAAGGGCGAGAAGAAATCGACCGAGGCCGCGATGAAATACGTGGTCTACGGCGGCACCGCCTCGGGCTCCATGATCTACGGCTTCTCCTTGCTGTTCGGCGTGTCGGGGTCGACCCACTTCTCCGAGATCGCCCGGGTGCTGGCCTCTGGCACCGTCCCGCTCGTTCCGGTCGCGCTTTCGGTTGCACTGGTCACGGTCGGCTTCGGTTACAAGATCGCGGCGGTCCCGTTCCACATGTGGAGCCCCGACGTTTACGAAGGCGCTCCCACGCCGATCACCGCGTTCCTCTCGGTCGGTCCCAAGGCCGCGGGCTTCGGGCTTCTCATCCGATTCTTCTTCTCGAATTTCGCCGCACAGGACGCGGTCACGGGCCTCTGGAAAGCCACCGCAGCCGTCGACTGGCCGATGCTCTTCGCGGTGCTGTCGGCCGTCACGATGACCGTCGGCAACCTGGTCGCGATCAAGCAGACTAACGTCAAGCGGCTGCTCGCCTACTCCTCGATCGCCCACGCCGGCTACATGCTGATGGGCTTCGTGGTGCTTTCACCTCTGGGCGTCCAGGCCATCCTCTTCTATCTCGTCACCTACCTGTTCATGAATCTCGGCGCCTTCTACATCGTTCTCCTGGTCGCGAACCGGACCAATAGCGAAGAGATCGAGAACTACCGGGGCATGGGAAGCCGCTCGGCGTTCCTGGCAGTCGCGTTCGCCCTGTTTCTCTTCTCCTTGACCGGAATCCCGCCGTTCGCCGGGTTCATCGGCAAGGTCTACCTGTTCGCCGCCCTCGTCTCCAAGGGCATCTACTGGCTGGCCATCGTCGCAGCGCTCAACAGCGCCGTCTCGCTTTACTATTACGCGCGTGTCGTCAAGGCGATGTTCCTCGATAAGGCGGTCGATACGACCGAGCTTTCCGTTTCTCCGCTGGCCTCCGCGCTGGTCCTGATTTTCATGGTCCCGACCGTGTTGCTTGGTGTATATTGGGAACCCGTTATCCGCATGGCCGCCGAAGCATCCAGCAAATTGAGCGCGTTCTAGGGAAAAGGTGACGACCTTATGACCGGTTACCTGTCCACGATCCAGTTTTCGAACCCGTACTTCCCGGTTCTGTTGATGCTGGTCATCGCAGTCGCGATGTCGATCGGTTTCGTTGCGCTTTCGCAGGCGCTTGGCGTCAAGCGATACGACAAGGTCAAGTTCGACGTCTACGAGTGCGGCGTCGACCCGTTCACCGGTTCCCAGATCCGGGTGTCCGTCAAGTTCTACCTTATCGCCATCCTGTTCCTGCTGTTCGATCTCGAGTCCGCGTTCCTTTACCCATGGGCGATCCTCTTCCGGTCGCTCGGGCTGTTCGGTTTCGTCGAAATGGTTGTCTTTCTCGGCATCCTTCTTGTCGGGTTGATCTACGTCTGGAAAAAGGGAGCTCTGGAATGGCAGTAGAATCGCAGGCGCAACCGGGCGGCGGCGCCCCCGCCTATTCGCTGACCACGTTCGAATCGCTGCTCGCCTGGGGGCGGAAGTATTCGCTCTACCCCTTTACGTTCGCAACGGCATGCTGCGGCATCGAGGTGATGGCGGTGCTCGGCACCCATTACGATGCTTCGCGCTTCGGAGCCGAGGTCGTCCGTTTCTCCCCCCGCCAGGCCGACGTGCTGCTCGTGGCCGGAACCATCAACTACAAGATGGCGCCTGTCCTCAAGCGCATCTACCAGCAGATGCTCGAGCCCAAGTGGGTCGTGTCGATGGGCGCTTGCGCCTGTTCGGGCGGCTTCTACAACAACTACAGCGTCCTCCAGGGAATCGACCAGATCCTCCCGGTCGACGTCTACATCCCCGGATGCCCCCCCACCCCCGAAAGCGTCATCGACGCGATCGTGAATCTCCAGAAACTCATCGAAACCGGCGCCCCGCGCGCGGCCGAACGCTGGGCCGCCGAAGGTCGGACGGTCTGACGGGTAAATCATGACCGAACAGCGAAACAAGATCGTTCTCGAGAAGTTGGCGTCGCATTTCGGAAATGCGATCCTGGCCACCCATTCCGACTTCGGAGACGCCACGGCTCAGGTCGCACGCGAGCGGATCGTCGAGATCTGCACGTTCCTCCGCGACGATCCTGACATGCGCTTCAACTTTGCGATGGACCTGACCGGCGTCGATTACCTCGGCGAGGAGCCCCGCTTCGAGGTGGTCTATCACCTCTTTTCCCTGGAGCACAAGAGCCGGCTCCGGATCAAGGCGCGCGTTTCGGCCGAAGACCCGACGATCGACTCCGTTGCCGGTGTCTGGACCGGGATGAACTGGTACGAGCGGGAAGCTTTCGACATGTACGGCATCCGCTTCAACAATCATCCCGACCTGCGGCGCATCCTGAATCCCGAAACGTTCGTCGGCTACCCGCTCCGCAAGGATTACCCGAAAAAGAAGCGTCAGCCCACCATCGGACCGGAAGAGTAAAGGGACATGGCAGAACTCATCGCAAGACAGAGGACCCACGACAAGCTCGACCTCCAGACCGAGCCGATGCGGATCAACATCGGCCCGTCGCATCCGGCGACCCACGCGACGCTCCGCTTCATCACCGAGCTCGACGGCGAGACGGTCCTGAAGCTCGAGCCCGAGTTCGGGTACCTGCACCGCGGCTTCGAAAAAGAGTGCGAGGCGGCAACCTGGACCCAGGTCGTGGCCTACACCGACCGGCTGAACTACGTTTCCCCGTTGGCCAACAACATCGGCTACGCGATGGCCGTCGAAAAGCTTTGCGGCCTCCAAGTGACCGAACGGTGTCAGTATGTCCGTGTCATCCTCGCCGAGCTCAACCGGATCATGGACCATCTCGTGTGTGTCTGCACCAACGTGCTCGACATGGGGGCGCTCACGAATTTCTGGTATTTCTGGGCTCCGCGCGAGGAGATCTACAAGCTTATCGAGGAAGTCTGCGGTTCCCGGCTCACGACTACTTTTGCCCGCATCGGCGGGTTTGCGGCCGATGTCCCCGAGGGTTGGACCGATCGGGTTCGCGCGTTCATCGAGGGGCCGATCCTCAAGGCACTGGCCGACGTCAACGCGCTGCTCACCAAGAACCGGATCTTCATAGAGCGGGCAAAAGATGTCGGTCCGATCACGGCCGAGAAGGCGATCGCGCTCGGTTTCACCGGCCCCTGCCTGCGGGCGACCGGCGTGCCGCTCGACCTGCGCAAGGACCAGCCCTACCTGGTCTACGACCGGTTCGATTTCGATATTCCCGTCGGCGAGACCGGGGACACGCTCGACCGCTACATGGTCCGTATGGAAGAGATGCGGCAGTCCGTCCGGATCATCGGGCAGGCGCTTGACCAGCTTCCGGGCGGGCCGATCAACATCGACGATCCCCGGTTCATGATCCCGCGCAAGGACGACGTCTATGGCAACATCGAAGGGCTGATGAACCACTTCAAGTTCATCATGGAGGGGATCCAGGTCCCCGCGGGCGAGGTATACGACGCCACCGAGACCGCCAACGGCGAGCTGGGCTTCTATATCGTGAGCAAGGGCGGAGGCGGCCCATACAAGATCAAGGTGCGGCCCCCCTGCCTCAACATGTTCCAGGGGATGCCGACCCTTTGCGAGGGGCAGATGCTTGCCGACCTCGTAGCCGTCCTGGGCAGCGTCAATATCATCGCAGGGGAGCTTGACCGGTGAGCGTCGCATTTTCCGAAGAGAACCAGAAGGAATTCGAGCGGCTCCTGACCCGTTACCCGGACCGGGAGGCGGTGATCCTGCCCGCCCTGCACCTGGTCCAGCAGCAATACGGCGACGTGACCAGCGAGGGCATCGAATATGTCGCCGGGCTGCTCGGCCTTTCGGCCGCACGCATCGAGGGCGTCGCCACCTTCTACACGATGTACAACCGCAAGCCGGTGGGCAAGTACCATGTCCAGGTCTGCCGAAACATCGCCTGCTCGCTCCTGGGCGCCGAGCACCTGATCGACCACGTTTCCGGCAAGCTGGGCGTAAAGCCCGGCCAGACGACGGCCGACGGAAAGTTCACGCTGGCCAAGGTCGAGTGTTTGGGCGCCTGCGGAACCGCCCCGGTCATGATGATCAACGACGATTACTACGAGAACCTGACGGCGGCGAAGATCGATTCGATCCTCGACGGTCTCAAGTAGGAGGAGCCCGGAAACCACGATGGAACTCGTCCTGACTACCCATTTCGGAAACGACCAGTACCGCGCCATCGGCACCTACCAGGAGCTGGGCGGTTACGCGGCGCAGCGCAAGGCCTATACCATGACGCCCGACGCGATCATGGACGAGGTCAAGAAGGCCAGCTTGCGCGGGCGCGGCGGCGCAGGCTTCCCGGCCGGCGTCAAGTGGGGCTTCCTGCCCAAGAACGACCGTCCCCGCGTCCTTGTCGTCAACGCCGACGAAGGCGAGCCGGGCACGTTCAAGGACCGCCTCATCATGTCGCGCGGGCCGCACCTGCTCGTCGAGGGCATCGCGATCGCGGCGTTCGCCCTCAACGCCCACCAGGCCTACATCTACATCCGCGGCGAGTTCGTCCGCGAGGCGCGCATCCTCAACGAAGCGATCGACGAGGCGTATTCCAAGGGCTACCTTGGCAAGAACATTTTGGGCAGCGGGTTCGACCTCGACCTCACGGTCCACCGCGGGGCCGGCGCCTACGTCTGCGGCGAGGAAACCTCGCTCATCAACTCGCTCGAGGGCAAGCGGGGCTGGCCTCGTCTCAAGCCGCCGTTCCCTGCCGTCGTCGGCGCCTTCGGCCTTCCCACCATCGTCAACAACGTCGAGACGCTGGCCGATGTCCCCTGGATCATCAACAACGGCGGCGAGAAATTCGCAGCGCTCGGAAGCGAGAAGAACGGCGGCACGCGCCTCATCGGCGTCTCGGGCTGGGTCGAGAAGCCGGGCGTCTACGAGCTGCCGTGCGGCACCAACCTCAAGGACATCATCTACAAGCACTGCGGGGGCATCAAGGACGGAAAGGCGCTCAAGGCGGTCATCCCGGGCGGCTCGTCTACCGCGATCCTGCGGCCCGACGAGATCGACGTCGCCTACGACATCGAGTCGATGGCCAAGATCGGCAGCGCGTCGGGGTCGGGCGGCATCATCGTCATCCCCGAGGGCACCTGCATGGTGCGCATCCTCAACGTCCTGATGAACTTCTACGCGCACGAGTCCTGCGGCCAGTGCACGCCGTGCCGCGAGGGCACGGGCTGGTTCAAGACCATCGTCACCCGGATCGAGAACGGCAAGGGGAAGCAGGGCGATATCGAGCTGCTGCTCGACCTTTGCGACAACATGATGGGCCGCACCATCTGCCCGCTCTCCGAGGCGGCCAGCGTGCCGGTCAAGTCGTTCCTCGCCAAGTTCCGCGACGAATTCGAACAACACATCCGCGACCAGAAATGCCCATACGGGAACAAATTCCAGAGTGCCCATGCCTAATATCACACTGAACGGTATCCAGGTCGAGGTCCCCGAAGGGACCACCATCCTCAATGCGGCCAAGCAGGTCGGGATCGAGATCCCGACCTACTGCTACCATCCGAAGCTGCCCATCGCCGGGAGCTGCCGAATGTGCCTGGTCGAGGTCGAGAAGGCGCCCAAGCTGATGACCGCCTGCTCCACGACGGTCACCGAGGGGATGGTCGTCTATACCGACAACGAGAAGGTGCGCAAGGCGGTCACCGGCGTCCTCGAGTTCCTGCTCGTCAACCACCCGGTCGACTGCCCCATCTGCGACCAGGCGGGCGAGTGCGGGCTGCAGGACTACTACATGAAGTACGGGCTCCACAAGAGCCGGTTTGCGCTCGAAGACAAGGTGCGCAAGACCAAGCACCAGGACATCGGCGGGCAGATCATGCTCGATTCCGAGCGGTGCATCCTCTGTTCCCGTTGCGTGCGCTTCCTCAACGAAGTCACCAAGACGGGCGAGCTCGAAATCTGCCAGCGGGGCAACCACTCCGAGATCTCGATCTTCCCGGGGCGGCCGCTCGACAACAACTACACCGGCAACCTGGCCGACATCTGCCCGGTCGGCGCCCTGACGAGCAAGGACTTCCGCTTCAAGTGCCGCGTCTGGTTCCTCGCCTCCACGAAGTCGGTCTGCACCGGCTGCGCGAACGGGTGCAACATCGACGCGTACTATCGCGCCGAGACGATGTACCGCGTCAAGCCACGGCAGAACGACGCCGTCAACCAGACCTGGATGTGCGATTTCGGGCGTCTCGAATACAAGAAGGCCAACGAGGCGCGGCTCGTCGAGCCGACGCTTCGGCAGGGCGGCTCCGACCGGACCCCGGGGTGGGACGCTGCCCTCGCGGACGTGGCCTACAAGTTCCAGGAGGCCATCGAGAACGGCGGGGCCGAATCGGTCGCCGTGATCGCCTCGCCAAAGTCCTCCAACGAATCGCTTTTCCTTCTCAGGCGTCTGGCGGCCGAGGTCCTGCGCACGTCGAACCTGGCGTTCACGCCCAGGGTCGCGGGCGACGGCTTCGCCGACGACTTCCTCATCAAGGCTGACAAGAACCCCAACAGCCGGGGCGCGAAGCTGGTCGGCATCTCCGACGCCGACTTCGACGCCCTGCTCCAGAAGATCGCAGACAAGAAGATCAAGGCGCTGCTGCTGTTCGGGAACGTGCTGGGAGACTTGGGCGACAACGAAGTCGCCACGCTGCTGTCGGCCGTGCCGTTCGTTGCCGTGGTCGGATCGAACGAGAGCGCCCTTTCCCGGGCGGCTCAGGCGGTCCTCCCCTCGGCCACGGTTTTCGAACGCGGTGGGACGTTCACCAGCTTCGCGGGGCGCGTGCAGCGCTTCTTCGCGGGCATTCCCCTTCGCGGCAACGCCAGGCCCGAGATCGAGATCGTGGCCGGCATCGCAAACCGGCTTGGCGCCGGATGGAAAGACGACGACGAGGCTGCCGTGTTCTCGGCGCTTGCCGCCGTACTGCCGCCGTTCTCCGGAATGACCTACGAGACGCTCGGCGAGCAAGGCCAGAACGTGTCGGAGGCCGGAAATGCTTGATCTGACGGTATCGGTCGTCCGTGTCCTCATATCGATGTTTTTCCCGCTCATGCTCGTGCCTGTCCTCGTCTGGGCAGAGCGCAAGGGCGCAGGCTACATCCAGGACCGCCGCGGCCCCAATCGCGCGTCCATCGCCGGGATCACGCTCGGCGGCATGTTCCACCCGCTGGCCGATGCGATCAAGTTCCTTTTCAAGGAAGATTTCATCCCCGACCACGCCCACCGGCTCTTCTACCAGATGGCGCCGATGTTCGGGGTTGCCGCGGCGTTCATGACGTTCGCGGTCGTGCCTTTCGGCCCCGATGTCAGCATCATGGGCAAGAGTTATGCGCTCCAGGGGGCGCCGCTCAACGTCGGCATTCTCTACCTGTTCGCGATGGGCGGGATGGCGGTCTACGGCGTCATCCTTGCCGGCTATGCCTCCGGGAGCAAATTCCCACTCCTCGGCAGCCTGCGCGCCTCGGCCCAGATGCTTTCCTACGAAGTCACGATGGGTCTATCCATCATCGGCATCCTGATGGTGTTCCAGTCGGTCCAGCTCTCCGAGATCGTCAAGGGTCAGGGCGACCTGATCTTCGGGTTTATCCCCAAGTGGGGCATCATCGTCCAGCCGCTCGGTTTCATCATCTTCATCGTCGCACTTTACGCAGAGTCCAACCGGACGCCCTTCGACCTTCCCGAAGGCGAATCCGAGCTCGTCGCGGGTTACCACACCGAGTACGCATCCTTCAAGTTTTCCATGTTCATGATGGCCGAATACGTCCATGTCGTGGTCGGGTCCGCCGTCATCACGTCGCTCTTCTTCGGCGGATGGCAGCTTCCGTTCCTCACCGACCAGGGCCTCGGGACTCCGGCCAGCCTCTGGGTGCAGCTCCCCTCCGCGCTGGTCCTGCTGCTCAGGATCGGGGCGTTCATGGCGAAGCTGCTCTTCTTCGCCTGGCTCTTCATCTGGGTCCGCTGGACGATCCCCCGGTTCCGGTACGACCAGGTCATGCGGCTGGGCTGGAAGGTGATGCTGCCGCTCTCGCTCATCAACATCTTCGTGACGGGGCTCATCCTGCTCCTGATCGATCGAGGCAGGTTCTAACGACCATGACCATCGGAATCAAGAAAGTCTCCCGGCCCGAAAACATGTCTCTCAGCGAGAGCCTTTATCTCGTCGAGATCGTCAAGGGCCTCGGCGTGACGATAGGGCACCTGCTGCACAACCTCGTTCACGACGAGGGAATCTACACCTACGAATACCCTGAGGAGCGGCGCGTCATGCCGGCCCGCTTTCGCGGCAAACACCGCCTGATGAAGCGGCCCGACGGCACGCCGCGCTGCGTCGCCTGCTATTGCTGCCAGACGGCCTGCCCGGCGAATTGCATCACGATCGTGGCCGGCGAGTCGCCCAACCCCGACATCGAGAAGGTGCCCGTCAGCTTCGACATCGATCACCTGCGCTGCATTTTCTGCGGGCTCTGCGTCGAGGCTTGCCCGTGCGATGCGATCCGGATGGACACGGGCTGGTTCACCCCGCCCGACGACGCCCGGGAAAAGTTCGTCTTCTCGATCGACGATCTCCTGGAGAAATAGGCCGACATGGAACCCATTCTCTTTACCCTGTTCGGCGCCGTCGCGGTTGCGGGCGCGCTCATGGTCGTCACCCGCAAGAGCCCGATGTCCGCTGCCCTTTCGCTGATCCTGTCGCTCTTTGCGGTCGCCGCGCTCTTCGCCCTTCGTCAGGCGCACTTCCTGGCCGTGATCCAGGTGATCGTCTATGCCGGGGCGGTCATCGTCCTGTTCATCTTCGTCATCCTGCTGATCAACGTGCCGCAGGACAAGCTTCCGGTCGAGAAGATGACGGTTTACCGATTGCTCGGCGTCGTGACGGCCGGATTGTTCATGGTCGAGGCGGCGGTGGCCGGCCGGCGTCTCTCGGCCTCGCCCCTGGCCGTCAAGGATTCGGGTTCGGTCGAAGCCATCGGACACGCGCTTTTCACCGATTACCTGCTGGCCTTCGAGGTCACGTCGGTCCTGCTGCTCGCAGCGGTGGTCGGCGCGGTTGTCCTCGCGAAAAAGAAGATCTGAGGGATTCGAGACGATGATGGAACCTTCCGCATACCTTGTCCTGTCAGCGCTGCTGTTCGGCATCGGCGCCATCGGCGTCGTGGTCCGTAAGAACGCCCTCATCATTTTGATGAGCGTCGAGCTGATGCTCAACGGAGTCAACGTGGCGCTCGTCGCAACCGGCTCCTACCTGGGCGATCCGACGGGCGGCGTGTTCGCCTTCATCGTCATGACGGTGGCCGCGGCCGAAGCCGCCGTCGGCTTATCGATTCTGATCGCGATCTACCGGATCAAGGAAACGATCGATATCACCGAGCTGAGCGTGCTGAAATGGTAAGCAACATTCACGAATACCTCTGGCTGATCCTCGCATTTCCGCTGGCCGGCGTTCTCATCAACGGGGTCATCGCCCTCGTCGCCGAGCGGCCGTTGCTTCTGCCTGCCGAAGGGCACGGGAACGACGACCATGGCCACGGTGGGCATGACGACGCCCACGGCGGCCATCACGAAACGCCCGGATATCGGAAGCTCGTGGCCGTCATCGCCCCCGGGATGATCTTCGCCGCCTTCGTCGTGTCGCTCCTCTCGGTCATCCAGCTGGCGCAGATGCCCGCCGAGGCCCGGACCGTGGTGAAACCGCTGTTCACCTGGATCCAGTCGGGGGGACTCGACGTCACCGCGGCACTCCAGCTCGACCCGCTCTCGGCCGTCATGATCCTGGTCGTTACCGGCGTCGGGTTCCTGATCCACGTCTACTCTGTCGGTTACATGTCGCACGAGCCGGCCGTCGCCCGCTACTTCGTCTACCTCAACCTGTTCATGTTCTCGATGCTCACGCTGGTGCTCGGCTCCAGTTACCTGCTCATGTTCGTCGGCTGGGAAGGCGTGGGGCTGTGCTCCTACCTGCTCATCGGATTCTGGTACGAGAAGAAGAGCGCGTCCGACGCCGGCAAGAAGGCGTTCGTCGTCAACCGCATCGGCGACTTCGGTTTCCTGCTCGCGATGTTCCTCGTCTTCTGGAACTTCGGCACGCTCAACTACACCGAGGTCTTCGCCCGGATCCCGATGCTCCAGCAATCCGGCATCCTGACCGCGGGGCTCGCGACCGCCATCACGCTGCTCATGTTCCTGGGCGCTACCGGCAAATCAGCGCAGCTTCCCCTCTATGTCTGGTTGCCCGATGCCATGGAAGGCCCCACTCCGGTCTCGGCCCTCATCCACGCGGCCACGATGGTCACCGCGGGCGTCTACATGGTCGCGCGCTCCAACGCCCTGTTCATGCTGGCGCCGGTTTCCATGACCGTCGTCGCATCGGTGGGGGCGGCCACGGCGATCTTCGCCGCATCGATCGGCATCTGCCAGACCGACATCAAGCGTGTCCTGGCTTACTCGACCGTCTCCCAGCTCGGTTACATGTTCCTCGCCTGCGGCGTCGGCGCGTTCGGGGCGGGCATCTTCCACCTGATGACCCACGCCTTTTTCAAGGCGCTGCTGTTCCTCGGCTCCGGCTCGGTGATCCATGCCCTGTCGGGCGAGCAGGACATGCGCAAGATGGGTTCGCTGCGCAAGCATCTCCCGATCACTTTCTGGACGATGTTCATCGCCACCATCGCCATCGCGGGCATCCCGCCGCTGGCCGCGTTCTTCTCGAAGGACGAGATTCTGTGGAAGGCGTTCAGTGACCCGAACCACGGCAATCGGTTCCTCTGGCTCGTCGGCACCGCTGCCGCGGGGATTACGGCCTTCTACATGTTCCGCCTGGTTTTCATGACCTTCTTCGGCGAGTCGCGCATGGACAAGGAAGTCGAGGCGCACGTCCACGAGTCGCCCTGGACGATGACGCTGCCGTTGTCCATCCTCGCGGTGTTATCGATCATCGGCGGCTGGATCGGCATTCCCGCCGCGCTTGGCGGGGCCAACCAGTTCGAGCACTGGCTCGACCCGATCTTCGAAGGCGGGCAAAAGGCGGCCGCCTTCGCCGCCGAAGCGGCCGCGCACGGAGCGGGCGAGCATGATCCGACCGAGTATCTCCTCATGGGTCTTTCGGTCGCGGTCGGGATCATCGGTATCTGCGTCGCGTACTACTTCTACATGGCCCACCGGGAAAAGCCGGCGCAGATCGCCGAGGCCAATCCGAACCTCTACCGGGCCGTCTACAACAAGTATTTCGTCGACGAGTTCTACGAATGGCTCGTCGTCCGCCGCTTGGTTTCCTGGTCCGAATGGCTGTGGCAGATGTTCGACGCCCGGTTCATCGACGGCATCGTCAATGGAATCGCCAATACCGTTCGCAACGCCGGCGACGAGACCCGCAAGGTGCAGACCGGCGTTGTAGGAAACTACGCATTCTCGATCCTGCTGGGCGCCGTGTTCATTCTCGGCTATCTGATCTGGCGATAGGGCAGCTACGCATGGAAGTCTTCCGGAGCATAAACCGATGACGGGAAGTCCGAACCTGATGGCGAATATTCTGACGATACTGATCTTCCTTCCGCTGGCGGGGGCGTTCGTCCTCTTTTTCCTGCCCCGTGAGAACGGACGCGCGATCAAGCACGTCACTTTCGTGGTGACGCTGGTCGAGTTTCTTCTCTCGCTGCCGGTGCTGTTCAACTTCGACGGGGCCACGGCGGCCATGCAGTTCACGCAGAAGGTCGCGTGGATTCCCCAGTTCGGCATCGGCTACAACGTCGGGGTCGACGGCATCTCCCTGTGGCTTCTCATGCTGACCACCTTCATCATGCCGATCGCCGTGCTATCAACCTACGCGGCCGTCGAGAAGCACGTGAAGGAGTTCATGATCTTCATGCTGGTGCTTGAAGTCGGCATGGTCGGCGTTTTCCTGGCGATCGACCTGTTCCTCTTCTACATCTTCTGGGAGCTCGTGCTCATCCCGATGTACTTCCTCATCGGCGTGTGGGGCGGCGAGCGGCGGATCTATGCCGCGGTCAAGTTCTTCATTTACACGTTTGCCGGCTCCGTGCTCATGCTGGTCGCGATCATGGCGCTCTACTTCTACAACTACAAGGTGACGGGGGTCTACACGACCGAGATCTCGGCCCTCTACAATCTGAACCTGCCGGTCAAGATGCAGTTCTGGATGTTCCTGGCGTTCGGGCTGGCTTTCGCCTTCAAGGTGCCGATGTTCCCGTTCCACACCTGGCTTCCCGACGCCCACGTCGAGGCGCCAACCTCCGGATCGGTCATCCTGGCGGCTGTTCTCCTGAAGATGGGCACCTACGGATTCCTTCGGCTCGCGATGCCGCTCTTCCCCGTCGCCACATTCGACCTGATGCCGCTGATCACGGTTCTGGCCGTCATCGGCATCATCTATGGTGCGCTGGTCGCAATGGTCCAGAAAGACATCAAGAAACTGGTCGCCTACTCGTCGGTCTCGCACCTGGGCTTCGTCATGCTGGGGTTGTTCGCGCTTAACCTGCAAGGCATCGAAGGCGGCATCCTTCAGATGATAAACCACGGCGTCTCCACCGGCGCCCTGTTCCTCGGCGTCGGCATCATCTACGAGAGGTCGCACACGCGCCAGATCTCCGACTTCGGCGGGATCGCCAAGATCGTCCCGTTGTTCACGCTGACGTTCATGCTCGTCACGTTCTCGTCCATCGGCCTTCCGGGCCTGAACGGGTTCGTCGGCGAGTTCCTCATCATGCTCGGCGCCTTCAAGACATCGCCGATCGCGACCGTTTTTGCGACCAGCGGCGTCATCCTGGCCGCAGTCTACATGCTCTGGATGGTCCAGCGTGTCCTGTTCGGGAAGCTGACCAACGCCCACAAGCTTCACCTGACCGACATGAATCCGCGCGAAATCGCTTACATGGCTCCGCTCATCCTGTTCATCTTCTGGATCGGCGTCTACCCGCAGCCTTTCCTGCGCAAAATGGACGCGTCGGTCAACGCTTTCGTACAGCAGATCCATGCGAAAAGGCAGGCGGCGATTGCCTCGGCGCCCGTGGGCGAAACCTTGATGGCCCGATATTTCGACGTGAGGAAGTGAGACAAGCGGATGGCCCCGATTCCCTTCGATAATTCCCAGGTCATGCAGGGACTCGCGAGCGTCGCGCCCGAGTCCATCCTGGTGCTGACGGCCCTCGCGGTCCTCATGGCCGACCTGTTCTTCTCGGAAGACAACAAGGCGGCGCTCTGCTGGATGAGCATCGCCGGCGTCCTCGTCTCGATCGCGACCGTGGCCTCGATCGGGACGACTCTGATCGTCGGTTTCTCCGGCATGGTGACCTCCGACGGGTTCGGGATGTTCTTCTCGCTCGTGGTGCTCTCGGCCTGTGCCCTGGTGCTGCTGATGGGCACCGGCTGGTCCGAGCGGGCCGGGACGCAGAAAGGCGAGTTCTACGCGTTGATCCTGATGTCCACCGCCGGCATGCTGCTCATGGCGAAGGGGACCGACCTCATCACGATTTTCCTGGGGCTCGAAACGCTCTCCATCCCGATCTATGTCCTGGTCGGATTCCAGCGCAACCGGTGGACGGCGGTTGAAGGCTCACTCAAATACTTCCTCCTCGGCGCGTTCGGCGCCGCCTTCATGCTTTACGGCATGGCGCTGATCTACGCTTCGACCGGCACGACCAAGATTCCGGCGCTGGCCTCCCTGGCTGCCGGCGGCGGGATGGCCGGGACTCCCATGTTCGTCGGCGGGCTCGGATTGCTGCTGGTCGGGTTCGCCTTCAAGGTTTCGCTGGCGCCGTTCCACATGTGGACGCCCGACGCCTACGAAGGGGCCCCCACCCTGGTCACGGCGTTCATGTCGGCGGCCGTCAAGGCCGCGGGCTTCGCCGCGCTTATCCGTGTCGGGCTCCTGCTGTTCCCCGGCGCACCGGCAGCGATCGGCCCGGTCCTCTGGATACTTGCGGTATTGACGATGACGGTGGGCAACCTCACCGCTCTCCGCCAGGACAACGTCAAGCGCATCCTCGCCTATTCCTCCATCGCCCACGCGGGCTACATTCTCGTCGGTCTCGTGGCGGGCGACGTATTGGGCGGCCAGGCGTCGCTTTTCTACCTGCTCACCTATTCGTTCATGAACATCGGCGCGTTCGGTGTGCTGATGCTGATCGCCCAGAAGGAAGACGAAGGGTACGACATCGGGGCACTTCGGGGGATCGGGTTCAAGTACCCCGTCCTGGGTGCGCTTCTCACCCTGTTCCTGATCTCCCTGGCGGGCATTCCTCCGACCGGCGGATTCGTAGGCAAGTTCTACCTGTTCAGTGCGGCCGTCAAGAACGGCTATATCTGGCTGGCGGTTATCGGTGTTCTCAACAGCGCGGTCTCGGTCTATTACTACCTGCGCATCGTCGTCTACATGTATTTCATGCCCGAAGAAGGGGAGGTTGTCGTCCCGCACACGCCCCCGATGAGCTACGCGCTTGCGCTTTGCGCCTGTGCGGCGGCGGTGCTTGTGCTCGGCCTGCTCCCCGGGTCGGTGCTTGCACTGGCCGAGCAATCGGTGCTTTCCCTGCTGATGTAGGCGAGAATTCCTTGACCGGTCAATGCGTGGCCCCGGAAGGCGATCTTCCGGGGCCATTTTCATTTGCGCCGGAACCGGATCGGAAACAGGCGCGGGACGCATCGCTGATAACGGCGATAGGCATCTCCAAATTCCGTGACGAGCCGCGATTCCTCATGGAAAGAGCCCACGTAGAAATAGAGGATGGCCATCACCGTCGAGACGGCGGAAACGAGCGTCTGGTCCGGCTGGAAGACCAAAATCGTCGCGCAACCGAGGTAGAGCGGATGACGGACCAGCCGGTAGGTCCTGTCTGTCGAGAGCCGGGGGGGCCCAGGACTGAACGGACACCGAGGAAGTCGAGGATGGACAGCGGGGTCCTGAGCAGGAAAACAAGGGCGCCCAGCTGGACCAGGCGGAGGGCGGCCCGCGGGAAACCGGTCAAGGAATAGAGGGAACGGTCGTGCAACGTCCGAAGATAGGCGATGAGCGTCAGGAAGGTCCCGATCGACACGAACGTGTAGGCCAGGCGGTGCCAAGCGTCGAAACGGCGCTTACCAAAAACATTTCGGCAACCGATCTGAAACCGGTCCGTGATCGTCAGGCTGTGGACGATCGCGAAAAGCGCCCAGGCCGAAGCGATGGCAATGGCTTCCCGTATCATCATGATCTCCCGATTCGAGGTCCGGATTCCCGATGACCCATGATCCTACGATGCGTTGCCCGATCTGCAGGATTTCCTCGATGGAGAAGATCGTCTCCGGGGGGAAGGAGGTCGACGGCTGCACGACTTGCGGCGCCTTTTGGTTCGACCTGGGCGAGATCTCCGAATTGACCGAGGGACGGATCACCCCCACGGCTGTCGATCCCTCGCCGGAAGCGAAGCTCCCTTCCGTCGCGGATGGGCGGGACCGAGCCGAGACGCGTCCGATGGCCCGGATGCATCGGCTGGCCGCGACCCTGATGTGCCCAAGATGCGGGAGGGCCCTTTCCGCCCTCGATTTCCAGGCGACCGGCGTTCCCGTTGTCTTCTGCCGGGATTGTTCCGGCATCCTCGTCCCTTCGGCTTCCGCGGTCAAACTAGCCGAACGGTTCCGGTTTATTCGTGACCATGCGCAATTGTACGCGGACCTGGGCGCGTCGATGGCAGACGAGGTCCGAAAGCGGTTCGACTTCGGAAGCGTGGGCGGCAGGATTCCGTATCGATACGGGGCGCTGCAGATCCCTCTCCCAATCGTGGTTCCGCTATCGGCGGGAATTCGCGGAACGCGCTCCTTCCCGCTGGCGACCGGAGCGCTCATCCTGTTGCCCTTCATGCTATACCTGTTTTCGCATCTCGGCGGGGAGTCCGTTCGATGGGTGGATGCCCGAGTCTCGTTGATTTCGGGAGCGGGGTTCGTCCCCGGGGCGTACTGGAGCTTGTTGGCCTACGCCTTCCTGCCTGGCGCGCTTCTGCCACTCTTGGGCGGCGGCCTGTTCCTCGCGATTCTGGGACCGCAACTGGAAGAACGGCTGGGGATATGGCCATTCCTGGGGTGCTTTGCGCTTTCGGGGATATCGGCGGGAATCGTGCACTTGGTACTGGGGCGGGTCGGAGCCCCCTCGGCGCTCGGATCGGCAGGTGCCGTTGCGGGGGTGTTGGGCTCTTACCTGGTCTTTTTTCCGAACGTCCCGATCCGGATGTACGGCATGGGGCGCGTCATGAGCGTGCCGGCCTACCTGTTTGCCTGCATCTGGATCGTGGCCCTGCTCGTCAATGACTACGGGATGGGGGGACTTGGAGGGTGGGTGCGCGGATTCCTCAACCCGTTCCCGCTTTCGATCTGGGGGAGTCTGGCCGGCTTCGGGTCCGGGGCGCTTTATGCCCTCGCCATCCGGGGGAAAGAAGAAGGTGTAATCTAGCCGTTACCTGTTTTGCGAAGGACCCGCTTGTCTCCTACCCGCAAGGTCACCTTGGTCAGGTCGAAATGCTCGATCAGTGGGATGACATATTTCCGGGACAGGCCGGCCATCTCCTTGAACTCCGGGACGGTGATTTCCCCGTGGGACGCAAGGTAGTCGATCAGGCGCCCCTTCAGCGCGTCCACGGAACCCGGATCGAAGTAGAGCTCCTTGACCTTCAGGATCTTCCTTTCCCGAACCAACCCCTCGAGCGTTTTTTCGAACAGCCTGGGATCCAGAGGCCGCGCGGTGGCGTCGGCCAGCTCCCGGTTGGAGAGGCCGGCCAAGCCGGCCTGCACGACCGTCCGGACCATCGATTCGGCCAGCGGAGACGTTAACTCGACCGAACGGGGGCGTTTATCCGGTAAATAAACCAAGTCGCCCTGTCGCTCTGCCCTGGGATCGCCTGCGATGGCCAGAATCGACAGCTCAGGATCGAGCACCCTGGCTGTGGCAGAGGCGATTTCCTCGATCGGGAATCCGGCCCTTTCCGGGAAGCGTTCGTGGAGCCCCGAGAGCGCCTCCAGCAACAGGCTTCGGATTTCAAGGACCGCTACATGATGCCAGAAACGATAGCCGTTCGCTTGTTTGAGCCTGACAACTTGACCGGAGGCCACCAGGCGGTCCAACGTTTTCCGGGCAACAGGGTTGCTCACGCCGGCAACGGCGCAAAGACGGCGTTCGTCGGTCCCGTCGAGGCTCGCGTCGGAGAGCGCCGCTAGAATCCTCTCCGTGGAATCCGTCGAGCCTAGACCGTTGAGAGCGAGGGGGATCGATCGCCCCGCACCCCTGCGCCGGGGAGGGTGCGGGTGGAGCACCACGCCGCCGCCGAGCGTGTATCCGAAGTTTTCGAGTGGCGCAAAGCCGCGCAAAATGAAACGATCGCCGCCCATCAGTATGAACGGGTCTGAAAAATCAATACGCGCCACGGACGACTCCCCGGGGGGCAGTTCGGTTCGGCCATACAGGAACACTCGCCCCGGCGTCGAGGCGGTCCCGGAGTGAAAAGTAACCCGTTCGCGGGATTTCATGGGCCTTGCCGCCAGTTGCAGATATTCGATCTTCGCCTCGACCGAACGGGTGGGTTGGAAGTCGCCCGGTCGACACAGGACGGCGCCGCGCGGAGCGTTTTCCCGATCGATCCCCTGGAGATTGACCGCGGCCCGGTTCCCGGCCTCGGCCTGCTCGGCCGGCGTTCCGTGGACCTGCAATCCCCGGATGCGGGCGGTCGGCCCGCCGGGCTGGATGGACACCTCTTCCCCGGTCCGGATCGATCCGCCGGTCACGGTTCCCGTCACGACGGTTCCGAACCCCTTGATCGTGAAGGAGCGGTCGATCGGCAACCGGAACGGCAGGAGCGGATCTTTTCCGGGTATGGTGGCGGCAAGCCGGTCGATCGCGGCGGCCAGCTCCGGGATGCCCTGACCCGTCAGCGCGGAAACGTGCAGAACGGGTGCATCTTCCAGGAATGTGCCCCGCACGAAAGCGCGTACTTCCTCTTCCTGGAGCTGCGCCCATTCGTCGTCGACCCGGTCGCGCTTGTTGAGGACGACGATTCCGTGCCGGATCGAGAGAAGGCGGCAGATGTCGAGGTGCTCCCGCGTCTGCGGCTTGACCCCCTCGTCGACGCCGATAACGAGAAGGACGATGTCGATGCCCGCCGCCCCGGCGACCATCGTGCGGACGAACCGCTCGTGCCCCGGCACGTCGACGATCCCGGCCAGAGTCCCCGACGGGAGCAGCATGTGGGCGAAGCCGAGTTCGATCGTGATCCCACGCGCTTTCTCTTCCTTGAGGCGGTCGGGATCGACGCCGGTCAGGGCGCGGACAAGCGCGCTCTTTCCGTGGTCGATGTGGCCTGCGGTTCCGATGATGACGCGCCTGGACATGGAGGATATCTTACCGGAAGCCGACGGATACGGTAAGATGAAAGCCATGGACGATTCATTTATCGACGATGGCGTACCGCACCGCATGCCGATCGAGGACGTCATCGATCTGCACCCGTTCAGGCCTTCCGAGGTAGTGTCGGTGGTCGAGGAGTATCTGGAGGCCGCGATCGCAGCAGGATTTCACCAGGTGCGGCTGATCCACGGCAAGGGGAAGGGCATCCAGCGGCAGGCGATTGCTGCGCTCCTCGCGCGGCATCCGATGGTCGAATCGTACACCGTTGCACCGCCCGAGGCCGGCGGCTGGGGCGCGACGGTCGCCTGGCTGCGCAAGGCCGAGATGCCGGCGCGCCCGGTCGTTGCCCCGAAAGGCTGCCTGAAGGTCCTGTTCCTTTGCACGGCGAACGCCTGCCGCAGCCAGATGGCGGAAGGGTGGGCCAGGGCGTTGAAATCCGACGGCATCGAGGCCCATTCCGCCGGGGTGGCGCCTTGCTACCTCCACCCGACGGCCGTCCGGGTGATGCAGGAGGCCGGGGTCGACATCACGCATCAATACTCCAAGCACGTCGACGATCTCGACGAGAAAAGCTTCGACTTCGTGATCACCCTGTGCGATTACGCCGATGCGCAATGCCCGGTTTTCCCGGGGCACGGAGTCAGAATCCACCACCCGTTCGAGGATCCTGTCCGGGTCCGGGGGAGCGAAGACGAGGTGCTGGCCGCTTTTCGGGAGACGCGAGATCGAATCCGGGCCTTCGTCGAGGGGATGCCCGGCAACCTGGTCACTTTGTCGCGTCGATCCCCGTCAAAGACTTCCCGATGAGCAGCGTGTGGATCTCGTACGTGCCCTCGTAGGTCTCGACCGACTCAAGGTTGCAGGCGTGGCGCATCGCCTGATATTCGTCGGTGATCCCGTTGGCGCCGAGGATCCCGCGGCAGCATCGGGCGACTTCGAGCGCCCGGCGGACATTGTTTCGCTTGGCGAGCGAGACCTGCGTGTGGTGCATCCTCCCAGAGTCCTTCAAGCGGCCGAGCTTCAGGCATAAAAGCTGCGCCGCGGTGATCGCCGTGACCATGTCCGCCAGCTTTTCCTGCGTGAGCTGAAAGCCAGCGATCGGCCGGCCGAACTGCGATCGTCCCATCGCATAATCGCGCGCCTCCCCGAAGCAGGCCATCATCGCCCCGACCGCCCCCCAGGCGATGCCGTACCGCGCCTGATTCAGGCACGCCAGGGCGCTTTTCAGTCCCTCCGTGCCGGGCAAGAGACTCGTCTCCGGCAGCAGGCAGTCGTCGAAAACCAGCTCGGCGGTCACCGAGGCGCGAAGCGAGAGCTTTGTCGTCACCTCCCGCGCCGTAAATCCCGGAACACCCTTTTCCACGAGGAAGCCGCGAACGGTCCCTTCCAGTTTGGCCCATACGATCGCCAGATCGGCAATCGTTCCGTTCGTGATCCACATCTTCGACCCCGTAAGCCGGTAGCCGCCGGGAACTTTTTCCGCCCGAGTGGCCATGCCGGACGGGTCGGAGCCGTGGTCCGCCTCGGTCAGGCCGAAGCAGCCGATCGCATCCCCGGACGCAAGCGCGCGCAGCCAGCGCGTCTTCTGTTCTTCGGTTCCGAAGGTCAGGATCGGGTACATCACCAGCGCCCCCTGGACGGAGGCGCAGGAGCGAAGCCCCGAGTCGCCCCGTTCGAGCTCCTGCATGATGAGCCCGTAGGCGACGTTGCTTGCGGCGGGAAGGCCGTATCCGGAAAGGTTCGTACCGAAGAGCCCTAGAGCGCCCATCTTCGGGATGAGGTCGAGGGGGAAAGTGCCCGCGCGATAATGCTCCCGAATGACCGGCAGGAACTCCCGATCGACGAAGCGGCGGACCGTGTCTCGCGCCATCCGCTCCTCATCTGTGAGGTCGAGGTCGATTTCGTAAAAGTCCACGCCCTGGAAAGGGGACATGACGCCTCCTTAAAATGTTGACTACGATATACTTTACCCGACTTCCGCATGAACGTCGCAATGAGGAGCGTGCCCGATGATCGATGCGCCGAAGATCTCAGTCCCGCCGCCGGGTCCGAAAGCCGCCGAGCTGATCGCCCGGGATGACCGCTTCCTTTCTCCATCGTACACGCGTCCCTACCCGCTGGTCGCGGTCCGCGGCCGCGGCGTCGCCGTCTTCGATCCCGACGGGAACGCCTTCCTCGATTTCACCGCGGGACTGGCGGTCTGCGCAACGGGCCATTGCCACCCGAAGGTCGTCGACGCGATCGCGGCACAGTCCCGGGAACTGCTGCACATGTCGGGGACCGATTTCCATAACGCCCCGGCGCCGCTTCTCGCCGAGCGGCTCGCCGGGCTTTGCCCCGGCGACGGCGAAAAAAAGGTCTATTTCGGCAACTCGGGCGCGGAAGGCATCGAGGCGGCGATCAAGCTTGCGCGGCACCACACCGGGCGCCAGCACATCGTCGCCTTCTACGGCGGCTTCCACGGACGAACCCTGGGCGCGCTCTCCCTGACGGCATCGAAGACGATCCACCGCCGCGGCTTCGCCCCGCTGGTTCCCGGCGTCGTCCATGCCCCCTATGCAGACTGTTACCGATGCCCGTTCGGCAGGTTGCCGGAGTCTTGCGATGCCGAGTGCGCCGGCTGGATCGAGGAGAAGATCTTCCGCCACGAGGTGTCGCCCGAGGAGACGGCGGCCATCGTCCTCGAGCCGATCCAGGGCGAAGGGGGATACATCGTGCCCCCGGACCGCTTCCTGCGGCGGGTCGAGCAGATTTGCCGGAAGCACGGCATCCTGCTCGTGGCCGACGAGGTGCAGTCGGGAATGGGTCGCACCGGGAAGATGCTGGCCGCATCGCACGCCGGAATCAGGCCCGACATCGTCGTCCTGGCCAAGGGGATCGCATCGGGGCTGCCGCTCTCCGCGACGATTGCGCCGGCATCGATCATGGACTGGCCTCCGGGCGCCCATGCCTCCACGTTCGGCGGCAATCCCGTCGCTTGCGCCGCCGCACTGGCGACGCTCGACCTGTTGGAAGGCGGGCTGATCGAAAACGCGGCCGCGATGGGACGATGCCTGATCGACGGATTGTGCATCTTAAAAAGCGAGCATGAGGCGATCGGGGATGTTCGCGGCCGCGGCCTGATGATCGGGGTCGAGTTGGTGCTGGATCGAAAAACGAAGGTGAGGGCGGTCTCCGGACGCAACCGGGTGGTTCGGCGCTGCTTCGAAAAGGGGTTGCTCGTCCTGCCTGCCGGCGAGAACACGATCCGCTTCTCCCCGCCCCTCGTGCTCCGGAGGCCGCAGGTCGATGCGGCGCTGTCGATCTTCGAGACGGCATTGCGGGAGGTGCGCGATGAAGGCTGGGATCGTTCCTGAAGCATTTCGCAACTTCATCGACGGGGTGTGGGTCGATGCGGAGTCCGGCGCCACGTTCGAGGACATCGACCCGGCCACGGGGGAGGTCGTCGGGACCTTTCCGCGGTCCGGTCCGGCGGATGTCCAGAAGGCCGTAGCCGCGGCCCGGGCGGCTTTCCCGGCGTGGAAGCGGACGCCGGCCCCGGCGCGCGGCGAAATCCTCCTGCGCGCCGAGGCGATGCTCCGGGCGGAGAAGGAGGCGCTGTCGCGCCTCATGACGCGCGAGATGGGAAAGGTGCTCAAGGAAGCACGGGGCGATGTCCAGGAAGGGATCGACACGGCGCTCTACCAGGCCTCCGAGGGGCGTCGACTCTTCGGCATCACGACGCCTTCCGAGCTTCGGGACAAATTCGCGATGACCGTCCGGATGCCGGTCGGCGTGGCCGCCCTGATCACCCCATGGAATTTCCCCGTCGCGATCCCCTCCTGGAAGTTGTTCCCGGCGCTCCTTTGCGGCAATACCGTCGTCCTGAAACCTGCGTCGGACGCCCCCGCATGCGCCGCCCGTCTGGTCGCGATCCTTGCGAAGGCCGGCGTGCCGCCGGGCGTGGTCAACCTCGTCTTCGGCACCGGCGGGGAAGCCGGTACGGCGCTGGCGGCGCACCCGGAGGTGGACCTGGTCTCGTTTACCGGGTCGAGCGCGGTCGGCGCTCTGCTGGCTGAGACGGGCGCGCGGTTCGGGAAGAAGGTGTCGCTCGAGATGGGCGGCAAGAATGCCCAGATCGTGATGGAGGACGCGGACATTCCGCTCGCGGTCGAGGGGGCGCTCTGGGGCGCCTTCGGCACGACCGGGCAGCGGTGCACGGCCACAAGCCGGCTCATAGTCCACAAACCCGTCCTGAAGCCGTTCACCGACCTGCTGCTGGCCCGGGTCAAGGGGCTTCGGCTCGGGAACGGCCTCGAACCGCAGACCGACGTCGGGCCGCTCATCAACGCAGTGGCCCGGGAAAAGGTGGCGCGGTACGTCGAGATCGGCATCGGGGAGGGAGCGAAGCTCCTGACGGGCGGCGCGATCTACGAGGAGGGCGCCTGCGCCCGCGGGTTCTTCTACAAGCCGACGGTCTTCACCGACGGCGACCCGAAGATGCGGATCGCCCGCGAAGAGATCTTCGGGCCGGTCACGCTGATCCTTCCGGTGGACGATTACGCGCAGGCGGTCGAGGTGCACAACGCCACGCGATACGGGCTCTCCTCTTCGATCTTCACGCAGGACGTCAACGTCGCCTTCCGCGCCATTCGCGATCTCGAGGCGGGGATCACCTACATCAACGGGGCGACGATCGGCGCCGAGGCGCACCTGCCGTTCGGCGGCATCAAGCAGACCGGGAACGGCCACCGTGAGGGCGGTTCGGCGGCGCTCGACATCTTCAGCGAGTGGAAGACCGTCTTCGTCGATTATTCGGGGAAGCTACAGAAGGCGCAGATCGACACGGACCAGTAACTCCACGGCATTGTTTAGGAAAGGGCCCCCGGAAATCCATCCGAGGGCCCTTTTCGTCATGCCCGGATCACGAACCAAGAATGCGGTGGTCAGTAGCCTGGCGCCGATTCTCCGGATGAATCCTTCGTTTCCGGCTTCGTTGCCTTGCGGACACCCCAGAGCTCACCGCCCCCGTTCTGCTTCGTGTGGACGGCCACGCCCGCGGACCCGTGCTCGATCTTTTCGAACAGCTCCTTGACGGTCCCGCCCTTCAGCGGCCCGCCGAGCTTGTCGGCCGTGATGCTGCCTTCCGCCAGCTTCCCCGAAAACTTTCCGGGGCGCAGCGAAGGCGCGGTCCCGTTGACCGGGTCCAGCCAGGCGAGGATGGCGGCCGGCGTGCCGTCGGCCCCGACGGCGTGGACGTGCGCCATCGTGACGTTCTCGATGTTCTTGAGGTTCAGCTTGTAATGCAGCGTCTTGCCGTCCTTGCTCAGGTCGAAGACGGCGTCGCCGCCGGCGGAGGTCTTGACTCCCGGTACGGCGGGCAGTGCGACCTTGGTTTGACCCTTGTGCATCCAGTTGGCCCAGGATGCCCCTCCTGCGACGAGGGCGACCAGGGCGACGATGCCCGATAATGCCAATAAACTTTTTCGCATGACCATGTTCCTCCTTCAAGGCAGGCACGTCCCGCGCCCGTCGCCTATTTGGATGTATTCGTGCGGGATTCGGTTTTTCTCGGGAGGAAACGGGAACAGGGTCAGTCGAGGAAAAGTACCAGGCATTTTGCCGCGCCGCCGGCCTTGATGAACTCCGAAAGAGGGGTTTCCACCACCTCGTAGCCCCCGGCGGAGAGCGTCGAGCCCAGCCGCCCGCAGCCCGTATTCAGGACGATCTTTTTCCCGTCGACCACGGCGTTGCAGGCAAAGCGCATGGCATCCGGGAGAGCGACCTCGATCAGATTCGGCACATGCGCCTCGAACACCGCGCGGGCGTAGCGGTCGAAGGCCGGCGGGTGCCAGATCGCCGAATCGGGCGCCAGCGGGCAGAAGCAGGTGTCCAAGTGATAGAAGCGCGGGTCGGTCAATTCAACCGATAGCACCCGTTCCCCGAGAATATCCCCGACCATGGCGTGCGCCCGGATGTCGGTCCTGATCCGATAGCCTGCGAACAGGTTGGGGCCCGCACGAAGGAAATCGCCCTCTCCCTCGAAATGGAAATCCGCCGGCAATGGGCGGACCTCGTACCCCTGCGCCTCGAACCAGCGGCGGAAGACGGCGGACTCCCCCTGGCGTTCCTTGTGGCGAAAAACGGCCGGGATGAACAGGCCGTCTTTGACCAACCCGGCGTTCGCCGTGAACACCAGGTCGGGCAGCCCCGGTTCCGGGGGGAGTACGGAAATCGCGAATCCCAGTCGACTTTTCAGGAGATCGAAGAGCGATTCCCACTGGTGCCGGGCTTCCGATGCGTTCACGCCCCGGCTTCGCGACATCCAAGGGTTGATCTCATATTCGATTCCGAAGTGATCCGGCGGGCACATCAGGATGCGGCGCATGACGGGACGACCTTCGCGGGCCGGTCGGCACCCAGCCGGGCAAGACGGTCAAGGAGGGCCGACAGTTTTTCCGCCGAGCCGGCCGTCACCCGTAGCCGGGCGTAACTCGTATCCCGCGGACGCATGCCGATGCAAAGCGCTTCCGTTTCGGCCTCGGCGCCGGAATCGAAAATCTCGTCAAGCACCTTGGACAAGGTGAGCGAGTCGATGATGTGGCCGCGCAATTCGATGACGCCGGAAACCGAAGCCATGAAAACTCCCGATCCGAAAACGCCTTTGCCCTCTTGGCGCCCATACTTGTTTGATGGCGCCCCGAATGGAAAGATCCGGGAAACCCGGCGGGGGCCCGGACGATCTAACTCTATGTCTCGGGCCGGTCATCCGAAGCGCCGGCGGTGTACTCAGGAAACGAAACCGGATAACCGAGCGGTAAACCGCCCGGTGTGGCAATGAAGGGGAGACGGTCATGGCAGCAACAAGAGAAGGCGTGCTCGTCACGGGCATCACGGGTCAACAGGGCGGCGCGGTGGCGGACAGTCTGCTGCGACACGGGATCAAGGTCGTCGGCCTGACGCGGAACGCCGGGAAGGCGGCCGAGTGGAAGCGGCGGGGCGTCGAACTGGTCGAGGGCGACCTGTCCGACCGGAAATCGCTGGATCGGACGCTTGAGACGGTCGACAAGGCGTATCTCGTCACGACGCCGTTCGAGAAGGGCATGGATGCGGAAGTCGAGATGGGTTGCGCGTTCGTCGACGCCGCAAGGAATGCCGATATCCAGCATCTTGTGTTCAGTTCGGTCGTTTCGGCGGACCGCGGTACCGGCATCCCCCACTTCGAGACGAAGGGGCGGATCGAGGCGTACCTGAAGAAGTCCGGCGTTCCGTTCACGATCTTCCGCCCGGTCTTCTTCATGGATAACTTTCTGGCGCCCTGGATCCTGCCGGGCATTCGGGACGGGGAGGTAACGCTGGGCATCCGGGCCGACCGGCGGCTGCAGATGATCGCGGTCCGTGACATCGGGGAGTTCGTCGCCGCGGCGTTCCGGACCTCTGACTGGTACCTGCATCAGTCGATCGAGATCGCGGGCGACGAGCTGACGATCCCCGAGGCGCTATCGGTTATCTCGCGGGTGACGAAGCACGACATCCGGTACGAGGTGCTGCCGGAAGAAAGGCTGGAGTCGACGCTGGGACACGACATGGCGCTGATGTACCGCTGGTTCAACGAGGTGGGCTATTCGGTGAATATCGAGCGGTTGCGGAAGCACTGGGAGATCCCGCTGACGAATTTCCATGCGTTTGCGTCGACGGCGTCCTGGCTCGGTTCGGCGACGAAGGCGGCCTGATCGCTTTCCGGTTCGGCGCGGCGACGGAACGGTATGCATCGCGGCGAGGAAGTGTTATCTTGCCGGGGCGGCCGGTCATCGTGGTCGCGCCATCTTCCTCCCGGGGGGCGTTGCCATGGAAATCGGCCAGCGGTTGTTGTTTGTTCTGGTGATGCTGGTTCTGTTTGCCCCATTGGCCTACGCGAGCAATTTCCTGTTCGGCGAGCTGAGCCGCAGGTGGGGTGTTTTGCGTTTCATTTCCGCCCTGTCGGCATTCACCTTCGTGTCGTTCATTTTTTACGCCTGGCTGTTCTTCCGGTTCCGGATGGCCGGGTACGGGATGGTCGGCCTCGGGTTGATCTACCTTATCCTCCTTGCCCAGACGGTGGCCGGGGTCTATCGCTTCCGAAACGAATTCAGGGAAAGCCTCCGGAATACCATGAACGGGTTCCGGAAAAAGTAGTTTCGCCCCCGGCTCAGCCCGGGCCGGCCTGCCACTCCTTCGAGGTATTGAAGTTCCGGAACGACGCGAATTCCGGATCGACCGCGGCGACCTCGACCGCCGTAACATTACGAACGGTCATTCGATCTGCCAGAGAAATCAACGATAGCCGCTCTTCGGCCAGCGCCGCCTCGACGGCCGGCAACGCCGATCTTCCCCAGATCGCGCAGAGTGGTTGGGCGCCATCGGGTCCGAACGGGAGCACGAGATCGATGCCCTCCCTCGTTTTTCCCGCCAGCAATCGCAGCAGTGATTCCGACAGGAAAGGCATGTCGCAGCCGCAGACGAACACGAACGGTGTGTCTGCGTGGCGCAACGCGGCATCGATGCCGGCGAGCGGTCCCAGCCCTGGAACCCGATCGGGGACGATGGGGAAAGCGAGGAACGGGTAGCGCTCGGGTGTATTGGAAACGACGAACGGGTCAAGGAATATGGTCGAAAGGCGGCGGAGGATGGCCTGGAGCATCGGCTCTCCCCGGAACGGGAGAAGCGCCTTGTCGCGTCCCATTCGCCGGGAGGCGCCGCCGGCCAGAACGGCGGCCGTGATCCGGGGCGCCGGAACGTCAGTCATTGCCGTCGAACAGCAGCTCACCCCAGACCGGGTAGAAGCGGACCGGGGCGCCGGCGGGAAGGTGCGTGGCCTCGGCGGGGATCTCGAAAACGCCCTCGGCCCAGACGGCCGAGACGAAATCGCCCGAGCCGTGCGAGGCGATCTCCTGGACGAACGTGGCTTTGCCCGAGCTTTCGAGTCGGGCCGCGGCGTATTTCAGCCGTCCGCTCCGGTTCTTCACGCCCTCCGCGAGCGGCAGCCAGGCCGGCTTGGGCAGGCAGTCGACGACGCCGCAGCAGCGCAGGAGGAAGGGGCGCACGAGCATCGCGAAATGGAGCATGACCGCGACCGGGTTTCCCGGCAGGCCGATCGCGACGTTGCCGCCGGGGGTCGCGCCGACGAAGATCGGCTTTCCCGGCTGGACGGCGACCTTGTGGAACAGCTGCGCGACGCCGCAGGCGGCGAGGCACTCGGGCACCAGGTCGGTGTCGCCGGCCGAGACACCGCCGGTGACGATCAGGACGTCCCGCGAAAGCCCGTCGCGCAGGCGGGCCGTCAGCGCCTCCCGCTCGTCGGGCGCGATGCCCAGGTAATCGACGTTGCGAAGACCGCCGGCGGCGAGCGCCGCGAGCAGGAAATGGGCATTCCCGTTCCGGATGAACGGCTGATCGACCTTTTCCCACGGTTCCTTCAACTCGCCGCCGGTGGCCAGCACGGCGATGGTGGGCGGAATCTGGACGGCGACTTCCCACTTGCCGACCGCGGCAAGCGTGGCGATGTGGCGCGGCTGCAGGAGCGTTCCGGACGAGACGAGAACCTCGCCGACCCGGGCGTCCTCTCCTTCCCGTGCCACATGCTGCCCCTCTCCCGGCGCTGCCGTGACGCGGATGTCCGGGCCTCCTTCGATGACTTCCGTTTCCTCGAACGGCACGACGGTATCGAAGGAAGGAGGGACCATCGCGCCGGTCATGATCTTCAGGGCGTCGTTTGCGGAGGCATCCCCCTCCCATCGCTGTCCCGGGCAAACGGTGCCGACGACCCGAAACGCGTGCCCGGCGTCCTGGCCTGCCCACCGGATGGCGTACCCGTCCATCGCCGCGCGGTCGAACGGCGGGATCGGCCGGTCGGAGACGATGTCTTCCGCGAGCACGCAACCGACGGCGTCGGGGAGGAGGACGATCCGCGTCCCGCAGGTTCGGGCCAGCGTGAGGAGGGCATCGACGGCTTCGTCGAACGGGAGCGGAGAGACATTCATCGGGATTCCCTCTGGTATAATCTGCTATCCGATCATTGTATGGAACAGGCGGTCCTTTGGGTAACGAAATGCCGGGCGTCCCCGTAATATGCTTCATCGGCCCGAAAAACTCGGGAAAGACGACGCTCCTCGAGAAGGTGATCCGGGAACTTTCGACGGCTGGGCTGCGCCTGGCTGCCTTCAAGCACGACGCCCATGAATTCCAGATCGACCACGAAGGCAAGGACTCCTGGCGATTCGCGGAAGCCGGCGCCGACAAGGTCATCATCTCGTCGGCTACGAAGACCGCGCTGGTCGAACGGCACGCGGTCGCGCCTTCGCTCGAATCGCTGGTGGGCCGCCACGCCCGCGACGTCGACCTCGTGCTGGTCGAAGGGTACAAGGCGTCGCGTTTCCCCAAGATCGTCGTGCACCGGTCGGCGACAGGCAAGCCGCCGCTCCCGGTCCCGGAATCCGAGCTGGTCGCCGTGGCGTCCGACGTGCCGGTCGCGACGTCGGCGCTGGTCGTCGACCTCGACGACGCCGGGGTGATCGCCATGCTGCTGCAGCGAATGGTCTCGAACAATGCGAGCCCGGCGGGGGTTCCCGCCGGTGCCGAAACGGAGGAAGATTCGTGAGCACGGAACCGGTCGATATTCTCGTCGCCATGCAGAAAGACCTCGTGCGCGCGCTCGACCGTCCCGATGCCGCCCGCCGCTGGGTGTTCATCATCGATCTCCGCAAGTGCGTCGGCTGCCGCGCCTGCACGGCCGCCTGTCTCGCCGAGAACGCGACGCCCCGCGGTCTCGCCTACCATCCGGTCTTCGAGGAGGAGTCGGGCATCTTCCCGAACGTCAGCCGCCGCTTCATCCCCCGCCCCTGCCAGCACTGCGACTTCCCGCCCTGTGTCGGCGTCTGTCCGAAGAAAGGGAAGGCCACCTACAAGAGCACCGAGGGGATCTCGGGCGGCATGGTGCTGATCGACTACGACGAGTGCATCCAGTGCGGCAAGTGCGTCAAGGCGTGCCCCTACAAGGCGCGCGGCCTGGACAAGATCCTCAACTGGTCCGACGGGGCGCCGTTCGTCCCCGACTACGAGAAGCGGCTGTCCGGCGAATACGGGAAGAAGTGGGCGCGCGACGGCAAGAGCATCAAGGTCGACACGCCGCGCAAGTGCCAGATGTGCTTCCACCGCATCCGCGAGGGAATCCTCCCGGCGTGCACCTCCACCTGCATCGGGCGCGCGCACTACTTCGGCGACGAGAACGATCCGCAAAGCGTCGTCGCGAAGGTGAAGAAGGAGGCGCTCGCCCACTCGCTCGTCTGGATCGGCAAGGTGTCCGAGTACAGCGCGCTGACGGGCAAGGTGACGTTCGGGGGCACCATGACCAACCCGCGCGTGGCCTACATATTGCCGGAGGGACATCGATGAGCCCGCGGGACCCGGCCGCTCCTGCCGGGCCGGGCTGCAACCGCCGCGATTTCCTCAAGGGGAGCGGCGCGCTGCTGGGCGGCGCCCTGCTGGCGGCGCAGCTCGAATGGGCGACCGGGCTGCTCGCCCGCGCCGAGGCGGGGACGCTGACGCCGGCCGAGAGCTACGAACTGGCGCGTGCGCAGAACATCCTCTACACCTCGTGCCTCCAGTGCAACAACAGTTGCGGCGTCAAGGTCAAGCTGATCGACGGCTTGGCGGTCAAGATCGACGGCAGCCCCTACTCCCCCTTCAGCATGGTTCCGAACCAGCCGATGGCGACGCCGCCGGCCGATGCGGCGAAGCTCGACGCCCCGATCTGCCCCAAGGGGCACGCCGGGCTCCAAACCGTCTACGACCCCTATCGCATCCGCAAGGTGCTCAAGCGCGCCGGGAAGCGTGGCGAAGGGAAATGGCGGACGATCGCGTTCGACCGGGCGGTGACCGAGATCGTCGAGGGAGGCAAGCTTTTCGCGCACGTCCCCGGCGAGGAGGAGCGTCACGTCGAAGGACTGAAGGACATCTGGGTGTTGCGTGACGCGGCGGTCGCGAAAGCGATGGCCGACGACGTCAAGACGATCCGCTCGGCGAAGGACAAGAAAAAGGCGGTCGCCGATTTCAAGGCGAAGCATGCGGCGAACCTCCACCTGCTGATCGATTCCGATCATCCCGACCTGGGCCCGAAGAACAACCAGTTCGTCTATTTCTGGGGCCGGATGAAGGGGGGCCGCACCGACTTCACGACGCGCTTCTTCAACGACTGCTTCGGCACGGTCAATACCCACACCCACACCTCGGCCTGCGTCGGCTCGATGCAGTACGCCGGGCGGGCGATGATGGAGCAATACGACGGCGCCGGTTTTTCGGGCGGCCCGAAGGGCTACTGGGGGGTCGACCACGAGCACGCCGAGTACTTGCTGTGTGCGGGCGTCAACATGTTCGACGCGAATTTCGGCCCGCCCCAGCGGGCGTCGCGCGTCATGCGGCGGATGGTCGCAGGCGACCTCAAGATCACCGTGGCCGACCCGCGCTTCTCGAAGCTGGCGTCGAAGGCGAACCGCTATCTTCCGGTCAACCCGGGGCAGGACGGCGCGCTGTTCATGGCGATCCTCCGGTGGATGATCGAGAACGGGAAGTACGACGCGAAATACCTCTCGGCCGCCAACAAGGCCGCCGCGACGGCGTCGGGAGAATCGACCTGGACCAATGCCGCGCTGCTCGTGAAGATCGGCGAAGACGGCCTGCCGGGGAAATTCCTGCGCGCCTCCGAGATCGGGCTCAAGGCCGCCGAGACCCGCAAGGGCAAGGACGGCAGGGAGCGCCGCTTCGAGTTCCTCGTCGCGCTGAAAAACGGCGCGCCGGTGGCGGTCGATCCGGACGACGATCAGGCGCCGGTGACGGGCGATCTGGCGGTCGACGGCAAGGTCGGCGGCATCCGGGTCAAGAGCGGCTTCCGGTTGGTGTCCGACGAGGCGAACCGGCAGTCCATGGCCGGGTGGTCGAAGCTCTGCGGCATCCCGGTAGCCGAGATCGAGACGGTCGCAAGCGAGCTCACCTCCCACGGCAAGAAGGCGGCGGTCGACATCTGCCGCGGCGTCTCGATGCATACCAACGGCTTCTACAACGTGACGGCGGCGGCGACGATCAATCTGCTGCTCGGCAACTACGACCACACGGGCGGCGTCATCCCGCAGGCGGCCTACAACGCCCTGGGCAACGGAAAGGGGCAGCCGTTCGACCTGCCCAAAGCGGTGCCCGGGAAGATCGGCTGCTTCGGGATCAGTGTCATCCGCCACGAGATCCGCTACGAGGACACGACGCTCTTTTCGGGCTACCCGTCGAAGCGGAACTGGTACCCGCTGTCGTCTGACCTCTACATGGAGGTCGTGCCGTCGATCGGCGACGCCTATCCGTATCCCGCCAAGGCGCTCATGACCTACATGGGCGCCCCGGTTTACACGATGCCCGGCGGCCACGCGATCATCGACATCCTGTGCGACACGACGAAGATCCCCCTCTACTTCGCGAGCGACATCCTCGTCGGGCCCACGAGCCAGTTCGCGGACTACATCTTCCCGGACCTCTCGTATCTCGAACGATGGGAGATGGGCGGGTCGCAGTGGGGCATGGCGTCGAAGGTCCAGCCGATGCGCCAGCCGCTGATCGCGCCGATCCCAGAGACGGTGGTCGTCTACGGGGAGACGGTGCCGGTCTCCTACGAGACGATGCTGATGGCGTTCGCCGAAAAGCTCGGGATGAAGGGATTCGGGAAGGACGGGTTCGGCCCGGGCCAGGACCTCACCCGTCCCGACGATTACTACCTCCGGATGGTGGTCAACGTCGCGCGCGACGGCGCGCCGGTGCCAGACGCCAGCGAAGCTGAGTTGGCGCTCTTCCTCGATTCGCGCCGTCACCTGCCGAAGTCCGTGTTCGACGCGGACCGGTGGGCCCGGATCGCGGGGGCCGACTGGGGCAAGGTGGTCCACCTGCTTAACCGCGGAGGGCGTTATCAGGATTACAAGGACGTCTATCCGGGCGAACTGGTGTCGAACCGGTACGGCAAGGGGATCAACTTCTACCAGGAGAAGACGGCCGGAACGCGCAATTCGATCACGGGAATCGCCAACCCCGGCTTGGCGACCTTTGTGCCCGTGTCGACGCTTTCGGGGAAATCGCCGGCCGAGGCGGGGCTGTCGTCGAAACGCTACCCGCTCCACATGATCACCCAGAAGGACATCACGCAGACCAAGTCGCGCACGATCACCAACTACTGGCTGACGACCGGCATCCGGCCCGAGAACGAGATCCTCGTCAACGCGCGCGACGCGAAGGCGCTGGGCTTCAAGGATGGCGACCGGGCACGCATCGTCTCGGCCACCAACCGGGACGGCACCTGGGAGCTCGGGCACGGGAAGCGCAAGCAGATCGTGGGGCGCGTGAAGCCGACCGAGACGATCAAGCCGGGCGTCATCTCGTTTACGATCGGGCACGGGCAATGGGCGAGCGGCGCCTCCGACATCGAGATCGACGGGAAGACGGTCCCGGGCGACCCGAGGCGCGGCGTCGGCTTCAACGCCAACGCGTCGATGTGGATCGACCCCTACGTAAAGAACACGGCGTTGGTCGATCCCGTCGGCGGCAGCCTCTCGTTCTACGACACGATGGTCGCGCTGGAAAAGGCGTGATGGAGGAGAAAGTGCACAAAAAAGGCCACTGCTCCCGGCGCGATTTCCTCAAAGGGACCGGGGCGCTGCTCGGGGGGGCGCTGCTGGCGTCGCAACTCGAATGGGCGACGGGGCTGCTCGCGCGCGCCGAGGCCGGGACGCTCGGGACCGGCGAAGCGTACGAGCTGGCCAAGGCGCGCAACATCCTCTACACCGCGTGCCTCCAGTGCAATACGGGTTGCAGCATCAAGGTCAAGCTGATCGACGGCTTGGCGGTCAAGATCGACGGGAGCCCGTACTCTCCCTTCAACGCCCTGCCGAGCGTCCCGATGGCAACCGCTCCGGAAGACGTCGCGAAGCTCGATGTCCCGGTCTGCCCCAAGGGGCACGCCGGCCTCCAGACGGCCTACGACCCTTATCGCATCCGGAAGGTGCTCAAGCGCGCCGGGCGACGGGGCGAGGGGAAGTGGCAAACCATTGCATTCGACCAGGCGGTGCGCGAGATCGTCGAGGGGGGCTTGCTGTTCGCTCACGTGCCGGGCGAGGAGCGGCGTCACGTCGAAGGGCTGCGGGCGATCTGGGCACTGCGCGACGCGAAGATCGCAAAAGCGATGGCCGGCGATGTCAAGGCGATCGCGAAGGCCGGCGACAAGAAGCAGGCGGTGGCCGACTTCAAGAAGAAGCACGCGGCGAGCCTGCACCTGCTGATCGATCCCGACCACCCCGACCTGGGGCCGAAGAACAACCAGATGGTCTTCCAGTGGGGGCGCATGAAGGGCGGGCGGTCCGAGTTCGGCCAGCGCTTCTTCGCCGATGGCTTCGGCACGGTCAACACGCACGGCCACACGACGGTCTGCCAGGGATCGCTCTACTTCACCTGCAAGGCGATGAGCCACCAGTACGATGGGGAGTCGTTCTCCGGCGGCTCGAACTTCTACTGGCAGGGCGACATCGAGCACGCGACCTACGCGCTGTTCGTCGGGTCGAACCTGTTCGACGCCAACTACGGCCCCCCGAACCGATCGGCGCGCATCACGCAGCGGCTGGTCGACGGTTCCCTGAAGATCGCGGTGGCCGACCCGCGCTTCTCGAAGCTGGCGTCCAAGGCCAACCGCTACCTGCCGGTCGTGCCCGGGGAGGACGCCGCGCTGTTCATGGGGATCATCAAGACGATGATCGACGGCGGGCTTTACGACGCGAAATATCTGGCGTGCGCCAACAAGGCGGCCGCCGCGGCTGCGGGCGAGACGACCTGGAGCAACGCGACGCTGCTCGTGAAGATCGGCGACGACGGCGCGCCGGGCCGCTTCCTGCGCGCCTCCGAGATCGGGGTCAAAGGTCCGGAACCCCGGATGGGCAAGGACGGGAAGGAGCGCCCCTTCGAATACCTCGTCGCCCTGAAGGACGGCGAGCCGGTGGCCGTCGACCCGAATGACGAGAAGACGCCGATCGCGGGCGACCTGATCGTCGATGCCAAGGTGCGCGGGGTGCGCGTCAAGAGCGGGCTGCAGATCATCGCCGACGCGGCCAACGAGAAGACGATGGCCGGGTGGTCGAAGCTGTGCGGCATCCCGGCGGCCGAGATCGGGACGGTGGCGCACGAGCTGGCGGCGCACGGCAAGAAGGCGGTCGTCGACGTCCACCGGGGCATCGCCCAGCACACCAACGGCTTCTACAACGTCACGGCCGCGATGACGGTCAACCTGCTGCTGGGCAACTTCGATCACGCGGGGGGGATGATCGCGGCGTCGACCTACAACGCCACGGGCGGGAAGCCGGGGCAGCCGACCGATCTCGCGGCGGCGCATCCCGGCAAGCTGCCGCGCTTCGGCACCAGCGTGATCCGCCACGACATCCGCTACGAGGATTCGACGCTGTTCGCGGGATATCCGGCCCGGCGCAACTGGTGGCCGCTCTCCTCCGACGTCTACGAGGAGACGCTGCCGTCGATCGGCGAAGGGTATCCCTACCCGGTCAAGGCGCTGTTCAGCTACATGGCCGCGCCCACCTATGCGCTGCCTGCGGCACAGGGCGGCATTTCCGTGCTCGCCGACGTCTCGAAGGTGCCGCTCTATTTCGCGAGCGACATCCTGGTCGGCCCCACATCCACCTACGCCGACTACGTCTTCCCCGACCTGTCCTACCTCGAGCGGTGGGAGATGCAGGGGTCGCACCCCAACATGCCGGCGAAGGTCCAGCCCATCCGGCAGCCGGTCATCGCGCCGATCCCCGAGACGGTCGTCGTCTACGGGGAAGCGATGCCGATCTCCTACGAGGCGCTGCTGATGGCGCTGGCCGAAAAGCTCGGCATGAAGGGATTCGGGAAGGACGGCTTCGAACCGGGGAAAGACTTCACGCGTCCCGACGATTTTTACATCCGGATGGTGGCCAACGTCGCGAACGACGGCGATCCGGTGGCCGACGCCGACGACGCCGAGACCGCACTCTTCCTCGACGCGCGGCGGCACCTTCCCAAGAGCGTGTTCGATGCGGCCCGCTGGGAGCGGATCGCGGGGCCCGAGTGGCGCAAGGTGGTCACCCTGCTCAACCGGGGCGGGCGCTTCCAGGAGTACCGGGAGATCCCGTCGGAGGGCCTAGTCGTCAACCGGTACGGTCGGGCGATCAACATCTACCAGGAAAAGACCGCGGGCACGCGCAACGCTTTCACGGGAGCGGCCAATCCGGGATAC
The DNA here is from genome assembly GCA_036504035.1 of Candidatus Deferrimicrobiaceae bacterium. Classification (NCBI taxonomy): domain Bacteria; phylum Candidatus Deferrimicrobiota; class Candidatus Deferrimicrobia; order Candidatus Deferrimicrobiales; family Candidatus Deferrimicrobiaceae; species Candidatus Deferrimicrobiaceae bacterium. Next base: position 381,091 of record DASXVV010000006.1, on the reverse strand, counting down.
GCCCTCTACGTCCCGGTGAGGACGGCCATGGGGCAGACGCCCGAGGAGGCGGGGCTGACGCACGGATACCCGCTCCGGATGATCACCCAGAAGGACATCCTCCACACGAAGTCGCGCACGGTCGCCGACTACTGGACGCTGTCGATGCGGCCCGAGAACGCATTCATCCTGAACCCGGTCGACGCGAAGGCGCTGGGGCTTGCGGACGGCGCGCGGGCCCGCGTGGTGTCGGCCACCAACCGGGCGGGGGTGTGGGATCTGGGGCACGGCCGGAAGAAAGAGATGGTGGGGCGGGTCTCCGTGACCGAGACGATCCGGCCCGGCGTGATGACCTTCCTGCCCGGGTACGGCCACTGGGCGAGCGGCGCTTCCGACCTCGTCATCGACGGGAAGACGATCAAGGGCGACCCGGCGCGCGCCACCGGCTTCAGCGCCAATGCGGCGATGTGGACCGACCCGTACCTGAAGAACACGTGCCTGGTCGACCCCGTCGGCGGCAGCGTCTCGTTCTACGACACCCGGGTGACGCTCGAGAAGGCGTAGGCCGATTCCCAGGCGAGGATCGCCTTCTTCCGGGTCTCCCCCCAACGGTAGTTCGCGAAGGCGCCCGTCTTCCGAATGACCCGGTGGCACGGGATGAGATACGCCACGTCGTTGCGGGCGACCGCACTTCCAACGGCGCGCACGGCGCGGGGCGAGCCGACCTGCCCGGCGATCGTCTCGTACGAGACGACGCAACCCGGCGGAATCCGGACCAGCGCCTCCCACACCTTCACCTGGAAATTCGAGCCGCGGACGGCCACGGTCAGCGGGAGGCCGCCCCCTGGCCCCGGCGGCGCGAACACGCGCTCCGCGACGGCCTTCACGGCCCTGCCGTCCTCGACGAGCGTCGCGCGGCCCCACCGTTCGGCGAGCGACGCCAGGAATTCCTCCGGGTCGCTTCCCGACAGGAACGCCAGGCCGCAGATTCCCCTTGCCGTGATCGCCAGCAGGCAGTCGCCGAACGGGCTTGCCACGGTCCCGTACCGGATCGCGATCCCCTCCCCCGCGGATTTGAGCTCGCCCGGGGTGACGGCGTAAACGTTGACGACGAGATCATGCAGGCGGCCGGGGCCCGACAGCCCCGATGCGTAGGCCGCGTCGAGGACGCTCGCGGAATTCGCCAATAGCGCCCGGGCGTTCTCGGCGGTGAGGAACTGCAGGAACCGCTTCGGGCTGATCCCCGCCCAGCGGGTGAAGAGGCGCTGGAAGTGGAACGGGCTCAGCCCCGCGGCCGCAGCGACCTCGTCGAGGCCCGGCTGCCGGCGGAAATTCGTTTCCAGAAACCGGATCGCCTGTTCGATTCGCGCGTAATCGGACGCGGCCATGGGCGGCCTCCTTTTCCTTTTGAGCGCTTCCCCGTCTATCAAGATGCGCCGGGCGCGCCTCCCGCTCAACCCGATTCTTGCGGCGTGATATCATTCCCTCGTTTCGATCTATTCTTCCGAATATAAGGAGCTTCCGATGGCATTCCGCGACCTCCGCGAATTCATGGCCGCCCTGGAAAAGCGCGGCGAGCTGGTGAAAGTGACCGTGCCCGTCTCCTCCGAGCTCGAGGTGGCCGAGATCGCCGACCGGCTGATCAAGTCCGGGGGGCCGGCGGTGCTCTTCACCAACGTGAAGGGTGCGTCCGTGCCGCTGGTCATGAACCTGTTCGGCACGATGTCGCGGATGTGCCTCGCCCTCGGCGTGAAGAATCTCGACGAGATCGGCGCGCGGGTCAACGAATTGCTCGAGCCCGAGATCCCCACCGGCTTCCTCGACAAGCTTAAGATGCTGCCGAAGCTCGCCCAGATGGCCGACTTCCTCCCGAAGACCGTTTCCCACGCGCCGTGCCAGGAAGTGGTCGAGAAGGACAACGCCTCGCTGGCCTTCCTGCCGATCGTCAAGACGTGGCCCGACGACGGCGGTCCGTTCATCACGCTGCCCGCGGTGTTCACGAAGGACCCAAAGACGGGGCGACGCAACGTCGGCATGTATCGGATGCATGTCTACGACGAGCGCACGACGGGCATGCACTGGCACATCCACAAGGGGGGCGCCGAGCACTACCGGGGCTTCAAGAAGGCGGCCGAGCGGATGCCGGTCGCGATTTCGCTGGGCGGCGACCCGGCGACGATGTACTCGGCGAGCGCGCCCGTCCCGCCCAACATCGACGAGATGATGTTCTCCGGCTTCCTGCGGAAGGAGCCGGTCGAGATGGTCAAGTGCAAGACGGTCGACCTCGAGGTGCCGGCGCAGGCCGAGATCATCCTCGAGGGCTACGTCGACCCGGCCGAGCTTCGCACCGAGGGGCCGTTCGGCGACCACACCGGCTATTATTCGCTGGCCGACCAGTATCCCGTGTTTCACCTCACCTGCGTCACGCGCCGCAAGGACGCGATCTACCCGGCGACCATCGTGGGCAAGCCGCCGATGGAGGACGTCTACCTGGGCAAGGCGACCGAGCGGATCTTCCTGCCGATGCTGCAGAAGGTGCTGCCCGAGGTCGTCGACATGAACCTGCCGATCGAGGGGATCTTCCACAACTATGTCTTCCTGTCGATCGACAAGAAGTACCCCGGCCACGCCCGCAAGGTGATGAGCGCGGTGTGGGGTATGGGGCTCATGATGTTCTCGAAGTTCGTCGTGGTCTTCGACGCCGACGTCGACATCCAGAATCTGTCCGAGGTGATCTGGCGGATCGGCAACAACGTCGACCCCAAGCGCGACACGATGATCGTCGAGGGGCCGGTCGACGCGCTCGAGCACGCCTCCCCGATCCCGCACTACGGCTCCAAGATGGGGATCGACGCGACGCGCAAGTGGGCGTCCGAAGGCTTTGCCCGCGAGTGGCCCGACGACATCTCGATGCCGAAGGAGGTCACCGACCTCGTGACGAAGCGCTGGAAGGAGTACGGGTTCTGATCGCCATGTTTCGCCGCATCGCCGTCTATCTCGAGATGATCAAGATCGCGCACACGGTTTTCGCGCTGCCGTTCGCGATGATGGGGATGTTCCTCGCGGCGCGCGAGATCGGGCGGCCGTACGCACTGCCGTCGCTCACCACGATCGGCTGGATCATCCTCGCAATGGTCGGGGCGCGCAGCGCGGCGATGGGCTTCAACCGGATCGTCGATGCCGACATCGACGCGAAGAATCCGCGCACGAGAATGCGGGCGATCCCCGCGGGGATGGTCGACCGGCGATCCGCGATGCGTTTCACGGCGATGTTCGCGGGCCTGCTGGTCTTTTCCGCATACAAGCTCAACCCGCTCTGCTTCAGGCTGTCGCCCGTGCTGCTCGTCCTTCTTTTTTCCTATTCGTACATGAAGCGGGTCACATGGGCGTGCCACCTGGTGCTGGGCGTCTGCCTCGGCATCGCGCCGCTCGCCGCCTGGATGGCGGTCACCGGGACGTACGACCCGCGGATGCTGGTCTTCTGCCTCGCGGTCATGTTCTGGGTGGCCGGCTTCGACATCTTCTACGCGCTTCAGGACATCGCGTTCGACCGGTCGCAGGGAATCCACTCGATCCCGCGGCTGCTGGGCGTCCGCGGCGCCTTGTGGACTGCGCACGCCTTCCACTTGGCGATGGCGGCGCTGTTGCTCGTGGGGTATCATGAGTTCGGGCTGGGGTATTGGTACCTGGCCGGCTGGGGAATCTGCGCGGCGACGCTCGTCTACGAGCATGCGATCGTCCGGCCCGACGACCTGTCGCGGGTCAACGTGGCGTTCTTCAACCTCAACGGCGTCATCAGCATCGTGCTGGGAATCTGCACCTACCTCGACCTGGCGCTCTGACCGTTTCGGCGGCGTCCGGTCCCTCGGGAGGCAAGTCGGCAGCATGAGAATCCTTCTGGGGATATCCGGCGCAAGCGGCGCGATCTACGGCGTCCGCACCGGCGAACTCCTGGTGGCCGCCGGCGCCGAGCTGCATGTCCTCGTCACCCGGACCGCTTGGGAGATCCTGGCCGCCGAGCTGCCCGGGGACGACCCGCTGCCGGAGTCCCGGCCCGCGCGCCAGGAATGGCTGGCCGTCCGGATGAAGTGCCACCCGTCGTCGTTCCGACTTCACCCAGAGAACGATTTCTCGATCCCGTTCACCTCGGGCTCCAATCCGCCCGACGCGATGATCGTCGCGCCCTGCTCGATGGGCACGGCCGCCCGCATCGCCCACGGCCTCTCCTCGTCGGTGCTTTTGCGCTGCGCCGACGTTGCGCTCAAGGAAAAAAAACCGCTCGTGCTGCTGCCGCGGGAAATGCCGTTCTCGGCGATCCACCTCGAAAACCTGCTGGCGCTGTCGCGCGCCGGCGCCGACATTCTGCCTGCCTGCCCGGGATTTTACCACCGGCCTCAGACGGTCGCCGAGCTGGTCGATTTCGTCGTCTCGCGCGTGCTGTCGCGCATCGGGATCGATCCGGGACTTCAGGCCAAGTGGGGGGAAGATGCAAGGTAACTTGTTGCACGGGTATACGATATCCGGCAGGGGCACATGGTCCCGGGGAGGGCGGTTCCAATGAAGAAGATCCTGGTGGTCGACGACGAAGAAAACATCCGCGAGCTGTTTCGGGACGAGCTGGTCGAGCAGGGCTTCGTGGTCGAACTGGCCGAGGACGGCTTCATCGCGCTCGAGAAACTGGATTCGTTCAAGCCCGACCTCGTGACGCTCGACGTCAAGATGCCCGGGATCGACGGCCTCGAGGTGTTGCGCCGCATCCGCGAGAAGGACGTCAACATTCCCGTGCTGCTGCTGACCGCGTTCGGCGAGTTCCGGCAGGACTTCAACACGTGGGCGTCCGATGCCTACGTCGTCAAGTCGGCCAACCTGACCGAACTGGTCGAGACCGTCCACACGCTTCTGGGCACGAGATGACCGTCTTCTCCGTCCTGCGGGCGGCGCTGTTCGGGAAGCCGCCGCGCGCCGAGGATCCCAAGGAGGTGGCGCTGGCCGCCGCGCTCACGTCGGGGCTGTTCGAGGTGTCCGAGGCGATGAGCACCCGCGTGGGTGACGTGCAGCGCAGCCTCGACCTCATCGCCTCCGCGACCGCCTCGGTGCTGAGGGTCGAGCGGTGCATCCTGCTGCTCAAGGCGCCGGGCGAGGAGATGCTGGTCGTCCGGTCGATCGCGGGGCTGCAGCGCGGGCGGGGCTTCGAGAAATACAAGCAGGAGATGCACGACAACGTCTTCGCGCAGATCATTTCCAGCGGACAGGGGCTGATCGTCTCCGAAAGCCAGATGGGCAGCGACCGGAAGCTGCTGCGGCTGATGCACCGGGTCGGCGTCAAGGGGTTCCTGGCGGCGCCCGTGCAGGCGCCCGGCATGGTGCTCGGCGTGCTGGCGGCCGCCACGCCGATGGACGGCCGCTCCCCCGGCGACACCGATCTCAAGCTGCTGTCGGTCATGGCCAACTTCGCCGGCGTCGCGCTCGAGAATGCCGAGATGGTGACCAAGCTCGACCGGAAGGCGCGCAAGCTGGCCGCGATCTTCGCCATCAGCAAGGCGCTCAACGAGGAGAAGGACCCGTCCGTCCTGTTCCAGCTCATCGTCGACCGGGCGACCGAGCTGATGGGGGCCTCCTCGGGATCGATGATCCTGGTCGACCGCGAGACGGGGGTGTTGCGGATCGAGGCCGAGCAGGGGCTGGGCGAGTCGGTCAAATCCGAGATCCGGCTCCGGATCGGTGAGGGGATCACCGGCTACGTCGCGCAGGAAGGCGTGCCCATTCTGGTGACCGACGTGCGAACCGACGACCGGTACGTCGAGGCCAATCCCAACGTGCGCTCGGAGATGGCGGTCCCGATCAAGTGGGGGAGCGAGGTGGTGGGCGTCATCAACCTCGACCATCACGCGGTCGAGGCGTTTTCGGACGAGGATCTCGAGCTGCTCATCGCATTCGCCAACGTCGCGGCCGTGGCGTTGCGCAACGCCGACGTCCTGGGCGGACGATGACCCCCGGGCGGGACCCGGGCTAGAGCCGCCCCGCGTTGTCGTATTTCTTGGGGTGATGGCACGCCGGCGTGCAAGACCCGCCCTTCTCCGTGACGGTCACCTTGATCTTTTTTCCCCAGATGAACTTTCCCGCCGTCTCGTCCCAGACGTGGCACACCGAGCAGTTGACGCCGTCGGGCTGCCGATAGACATGGAGACCGTGCAGGTTCTTGCCCATCGTCGTGTCGCGCCAGTTGGTCTCGACGTTGAAATCCTCGTCCTCGAAAACGGGTCTCGGGTGGCACGGGATGCAGGCGGCGTATTTCTCGGGCAGGTAGATGAGGAATTCCCCCGGGGGAAGATGCCGGAAGGCAACGCGATGTTTAGACGCGGTGTCGTCGGGGTCGGCGAACGCGGCGAGGGCCAGGGCGGACAGCGCGATCCCTGCGAGTGCGACGGCGGCGAAACGGGTAGATTTCATCGAAAAAGCCGTATCCTTTTCTGTTTTATTTATCAATAATAATGGGACTGCCGACCCCAGGCAAGAAGAGGAACCCTCCCTTGGAACGCGCCGTACTGGTTGCCCGCCCGATTTGGCCCGCCTTGAACCGGATCGCCGGACTCGTCGGGGATTCGGGCTACCACGTCGAGCGCGCGGCATCCTGGGCCCGGCTGGTCGATCCCGAATTTCCCGTCGACGGGCTCGTCGGGGTCGTCCTCGGCGAATACGGCCAGGTTGAAGAAGAACTCGACCTTCTGAACCGGTTCCGGGCCCGACGGGGCGCCTCGGGCGTACCGGTCGTGCTGGTCGGCGGCCACAACGCCCGCCAGAAGGAGCAGCTGTTCCGCGAGGCGGGCGCCGACCTGCTGCTGATGGCCGACGAGGATCCCGAGACGCTCGCCAACCATGTGCGGCCGATGCTGCGGCTTTCGGCCATGTACCGGTCGCTCGAGCTGCGCACGCGCGAGATCGGCGACCGGGCGGGGGTCGACGAGCTCACCGGCCTGCCCAACCGCCGGCAGTTCACGAGCGACCTGCAACGTAACCTCGAGATGGCGCGCCGGATCGGGCGTCCCCTCTCCTGCATCATCGTCGACATCGACGACTTCCGCAACGTCAACGAGGCGCACGGCCAGCCGGTGGGCGATGCGGTGATCCGGCAGTTCGGCGAGGCGCTCGACCAGGGGCGCCGGGCGTACGACGCGATGGCGCGGCTGGGCGGGGACGAGTTCGCCTGGATCCTGGTCGACACCGACCGCGAGCAGGCGCTCAATGCCGCGCAGCGGGCGCAACGACTCCTGACCCAGAAGGCGTACGACGCCGACGGCAATCCGGTCAAGCTGACCGCCACGTTCGGCGTGGCCTCGGCCGGCCCGGGCGTCGACCTCACCGCCGATACGCTTGTCGGCAATGCGGACCGGGCGCTATACTGGGGAAAAGAGAGCGGAAAGAACGTCATCCGCTTCTATCCGCCGAAAAGGGCCGTCAACGATGATACGATCCATCCTCACATATCCTGATCCGTTTCTCGAAAAGAAGTCCGCCCCCGTCCCTTCCGTCGACAGCGGCGTTCGCCGGTTGATCGACGACATGTTCGAGACGATGTACGAGTCGCACGGCGTCGGCCTGGCCGCCCCGCAGATCGGCGTGGGCTTGCGCGTCATCGTAGTCGACGTGTCGGCGGTCGAGAAGGAGCACCCCGCTTTCGCGCTGGTCAATCCCGAGATCGTCGACCGGGTCGGCCGCGTCGAGGACGTCGAAGGGTGCCTGAGCGTTCCCGGCGTCGAGGGGATCGTCGCCCGGGCCGAAGAGGTCGAGGTCAAGGCGCTCGACGCGTCGGGCGACCCGGTCCGCTTCCGCGCCCGCGATTTCCTGGCGCGCGCCCTCCAGCACGAGATCGACCACCTCGACGGGGTGCTGTTCATCAGCCGCCTGGCCGCTTCGGCCGGCCGCTGAAGAACGATAGCGCGCCCCCGGATGTTTCTCTTCCAGCCGATCTTCAAGACCATCTTCATGGGCACGCCCGCGTTCGCGGTGCCCTCGCTTCGGGCGCTCGCCGACGCCGAGAACGTCACGCTCGTCGCGACCAACCCCGACCGCCCCGCCGGCCGGGGCAACGTGATCGCCCCGACGCCGGTCAAGGCCGAGGCGCAGCGGCTGGGCATTCCCGTCTTCCAGCCCGAGAAGGCGCGCAACCCCGATGCGGTCGCGCGCTTCGCCGAGGAAAAGCCAGACCTGATCGTCGTCGCCGCCTACGGCCACATCCTCCCGCAGTCGATCCTCGACATTCCGAAATACGGTTGCATCAACGTCCACGCCTCGCTTCTCCCCCGCTACCGGGGCGCCGCGCCGATCAACTGGGCGGTCGCGCGGGGCGAGACGGTGTCCGGCGTCACGATCATGAAGATGGACGCCGGTATGGATACGGGCCCCATCCTGCACGTCCGCGAGCTGCCCATCGGCGACGACGACACGGCCGAGACGATCTACCCGCGGCTGGCCGAGCTGGGCGCGCAGGCGCTGCGCGAGGCGTTGCAGATGCTCCATGACGACAAGCTCGTGGCGATCCCCCAGGACGACGCGCTGGCGACGACGGCGCCGATGCTCCGGAAGGAGCACGGGAAGGCCGACTGGTCGCGTTCCGCCCGCGATCTCCGCAACCTCGTGCGGGGGCTGACGCCGTGGCCCTCCGTGACCGCGGAGCACGGCGGCAAGGGGCTCAAGTTGATCGCCGTGACGGTGGCCGCCGAGGAGGGTTGCGCTGGGGCGCCGGGAGAGATCCTCTCCGCGGGGAAGGGCGGCGTGGTTGTCGCCTGCGGAAGCGGTTCCTTGCGGCTCGACACCGTCCAGCCCGAAGGGGGCAAGCCGATGGATTCCGCCGCATGGGCCCTCGGCCGGCAGATCAAGCCCGGCGACCGGCTGGCCTGAAGATGAGCAACCGCCCCGGCAGCAAAGACCCCCGTCAGCCCGGAAAATTGCCTCGCCCGCCCGCGTCCGGGAAACCGGCCGCGCGGGGCGTCCGTCCCGCCAAGCGTCCCGCGGCGGTCCAGCCGTTCAACCCCAACGCGCCGGGCGTCAAGTCGGGCCGTCCCACCGTGCGCGGCGAGGCGATCCGCATCCTGGCGCGCGTCGATTCCGACGGAGGGTACGCCGACATCCTGATCGACCACGCGCTGCGCACCGGCACCTTTCCCGACATGCGCGACCGTGCGCTGCTCACCGAGCTCGTGATGGGCACGCTGCGGCGCCGCGGCACGCTCGACACGGTATTGCGCCCCCACCTCTCGCGCTCCCTCGAAAAGACCGACCCGTCCGTGCGCAACGCGCTGCGGCTGGCCGTCTACCAGCTCATGTACATGCGGGTTCCCGAGCGGGCGGCGCTGTTCGAGACGGTCGAGGCGGTCAAGGCGCTGCGGGGCGAGCAGGTCGCGGGCTTCGCCAACGGCGTGCTCAGATCCGTGCTGCGCGACGGCACGCGCGTCAAGCTGCCCGAAGGGCCGTGGGCCGCGCGCGTGGGCGCCGAATGCTCCGCGCCCGAGGCGCTGGCTACCGCCCTGATGCGCACGATGGGCGGGCCCGAGGCAACCGCTTACCTTGCCGCCGCCCTCGAGAAGCCGCCTTTCACCGTGCGCGCCAATCCGTTCGGCCTCACCCTCGACGCCTTGATGGCGCACCTGGCCGAGTCGGGGCGCGAGCCCGAGCCGTGCCGGTACGCGCCCGACGGCATCGTGCTGCGCAGCCCGTCCGCCATCCACACCGACACCGATTTCCGGCAGGGGCGCTACCTCGTCATGGACGAAGGGGCGCAGCTGATCGCGCCGCTGCTCCACCCCTCCGCGGGCGATGCGATCCTCGACGCCTGCGCCGCCCCCGGCGGCAAGACCGCGCACCTTTCGGGGCTGTCCGGCGGCAAGGCGTCGATCACGGCGACCGACGTCTCCGAGGCGCGCGTGTCGATCCTGCGCGAGACGATCGAGCAGCTGCGCGTCCCGGGCGTCGAAACGTGCATCCACGACTGGGCGTCGGCCGCGCTTCCGGGCTCCGAGGGCCGGTTCGACAAGGCGCTGGTCGATGCGCCGTGCACCGGCATGGGCATCATCCGCCGCAACCCCGACGCCAAGTGGCGATTCGATCCGGAAGGCCCCGCCCGTATGGCTGTGTTGCAGCTTTCGATCCTCCGCAACGTCTGGACCGCCCTCAAGCCCGGCGGGATGCTGCTCTACTGCACCTGCTCGCCGTTGCGCGAGGAGGACGAGCAGGTCGTCGAGGCGTTTGTCGCCGACACGGGCGCGACGCGCATCGGGCGCGGGATCATCCTCGCTCGCGGCTGGCCGGGTCCCCAGGACGCAGTCGGCGAAGACGGCTCGGTGCGGCTCTACCCCCACCGGCACGGCACCGACGGCTTTTTCGCCGCGCTGCTGCGAAAGGACTAAAACGCCATGAAATATCGCATCGCCCCGTCGCTCCTGTCCGCCGACTTCGGGCAGCTGGCCGACGAGGTCCGCGCGATCGAGGCCGCCGGCGCCGACTGGCTCCATCTCGACGTGATGGACGGCCGCTTCGTCCCCAACATCACCTTCGGCCCGCCCGTCGTGGCCGCCATCAAGAAAACCGCGACGCGCCCGCTCGACGTCCACCTGATGATCGTCGAGCCCGAGCGCTACATCGACGCCTTCGCTTCGGCGGGCGCCGACATCATCACGGTCCACGCCGAGGCCACGCCGCACCTGCAACGCGCACTGGCGCAGATCCGCGAGGCCGGGGCGAAGGCGGGCGCCGTGCTCAATCCTTCGACGCCGCTCTCCGCCGTCGAATACGTGCTGGGCGACGTCGACCTCGTCCTGCTCATGTCGGTCAACCCCGGTTTCGGCGGGCAGGCCTACCTGCCGGCGGTGACCGCCAAGATCGACCGGCTGCGCACGATGATCGACCGGGCGGGGCTGCAGGTCGACATCGAGGTCGACGGCGGCATCAAGCCCGACAACGTCGGCACGGTCATCTCGGCCGGCGCCAACGTGATCGTCTCGGGTTCGGGCATCTTCGGCAACGGAAACTACGCCGCCGCGATCGCAAAGATGCGGAAGAACATCGCCACCGCCGCTTCCGGAATCCCGGTCTAGGCCGGGATCATTCGGGCTGCGGCGAACGCCAAGGAGGAAGACGAATGGGTCGGATCGAGATCGGGCTTTGGCACCTCGCGGTTCGCGGCAACAAGTGTGTCGAGGCGCTCCGGAAGAACGGCTTCAACGCCGAGTTCTTCCCGACGCAGGACGCGTTGCGCAAGCGGCTGCTGAAGGAGTGCGAGACGGCGCAGTCGATCGGCTTCGGCGGATCGTTCTCGGTGGCCGAGATGGGAATCTACGAGGCGCTCGAGGGCAACGGCAAGACGCTGCTCGACCACGGCCGCGTCCCGGCCGACCAGAAGGCAAACGTGCGCATCGCCCAGCAGACGTGCGACCTGTTCCTTTGCGGCACCAACGCGGTGACGCTGACCGGCGTCCTCGTCAACCTCGACGGCAACGGCAACCGCACCAACGCGATGACGTTCGGCCCCGGCCGCGCCATCGTCGTGGCGGGCGCCAACAAGATCGTCGCCGACGTCCCCGACGGCATCCGGCGCATCAAGACCGTCGCGGCCCCGCGCAACGCGAAGCGGCTGGGAGTGGCAACCCCGTGCGCGACCACTGGCTTCTGCGAGGAGTGCAACTCGCCCCAGCGGATCTGCCGCGTCTACTCGATCATCGAGCGCAAGCCGACCTACTCCGACATCTCGGTGTTCGTCTGCGGCGACCCGATGGGACTCTGAAAGGGAAATCCTTTGATGCCGTCGGTCTCGTTCATCCTCGGCTTCCTGGCCATCGGCGCCTTCACCGGATCCGTCTCCGGGATGTTCGGTATCGGCGGCGGCGTCTTCGTCATCCCGGCCATGGTCTGGTTCTTCGGTTTCAGCCAGAAGATGGCGACCGGCACCTCGCTGGGCATGCTGCTGCCCCCCATCGGGGTCCTCGCGTTCCTCCAGTTCTACAAGTCGGGCAACGTCAACGTCGCCGGGGTGTTGCTGCTCGTCGCTGGATTCCTGATCGGCTCGTACCTCGCCTCCGGCTACGCGATCGCCCTGCCCGAGGGGCTCCACCGGAAGCTGTTCGGCGCCCTCCTCATCATCATGGGCACCATCTACATCTTCACGTCGAAGTAGGGGCGGCCGGGCGATCCGGCGGGGAAGGCGCTCAGGCGCCCCCTGGCGCTTGACTCGGGCCGGCGGAATCTAATATAATGCGAAGTCTTTCACCGGGATGTGGCTCAGCTTGGTAGAGCACCTCGTTCGGGACGAGGGGGTCGCTGGTTCAAATCCAGTCATCCCGACCACTTGATGCAAGGGGTTACGGCAACCGCGCCGTGACCCCTTTTCCATTTTCGGGCCCGTTGCTGAGGGGCGCGCCGCCGCCCGGGGTATTCCCCCGCCAAATTGCGTTGTCGTGCCAAACAATGACATGATAGACAGGATGATGTGGCTGCGAAATGCCAATGGCGGCACCGAGTTATAAAATGACAGGAGGGGCTGGAATAATGAAGAATTGGAAGGTCATCATGACAGCAGTGACTTTGATGCTGTTGTCCACCCATGCTATGGCCGAGAAAAGCGATTGGTCCGGGTTGTCCCCGAATGAAGAGTACATCAATGACTTTATAATTAAACCGAATGAGATAAAAGATGTTGAAATAGTATCCAATAAAAAACTAAATATATCATTTATGGTTAATATAGATAATGAATCGATGAATACTATAAAGTCGGGTCCTTTTCCGATAGAAATGGCCGATGAGGGAAGCAAAAAGAAAGTTTCGGCATTTTGGGGTGGGATCAATTGTATCCCTGTGAAGGGAAAAATACATATTGCCATCCTGAATCATGGTGGCAAAGAGTACAAGGTTGTCATCGTCAAATTAAAGAAGTAACGGCCCCATGCGCCTGCATGGCGAGCCCAGGAGAACCCGACCGACATGATGTCCAAGCAGATCGACCGGACCGAATCGGCCCACGACTACCCGCTGCTCATCAAAAGCATGCTGCAGGCCCCGATCGTCTCGGCGCCCGACCAGGAGATCGTCTATCGCGGGAAGCTTCGCTTTACCTACCGGGAGCTGCACGCGCGGGTTCAGCGGCTGGCGAACGCGCTGACCGGCCTCGGCGTCAAGCCGGGCGACACGGTCGCCATCATGGACTACGACAGCCACCGCTACCTCGAATGCTTCTTCGCGGTGCCGATGATCGGCGCGGTGCTGCACACGATCAACGTCCGCTTCTCCCCCGAGCAGATCCTCTTCACGATCGACCACGCCGAGGATGACGTGCTGCTCGTCAACGCCGACTTCCTGCCGATCCTCGAGCAGGTCAAGGGGCGGCTCGACACGGTCAAGAAGTTCGTGCTGCTGCAGGACGAGGAGTCCATCCTGCCGAGGACCCACATCGACTTCGCGGGGGAGTACGAGGCGCTGCTGGCTGGCGCCGACGACATGCACGAATTCCCCGACTTCGATGAGAACACGCGTGCGACCACCTTCTACACCACCGGCACGACGGGCTTGCCGAAGGGCGTCTACTTCAGCCACCGGCAGCTGGTGCTTCACACCCTCGGCGTGCTCGCGTCGCTGGCTTCCCCCTCGGTTCAGGGTCGCTTCCACCGCGAGGACGTCTACATGCCGATCACGCCGATGTTCCACGTCCACGCCTGGGGGATGCCGTACATCGCGACGATGATGGGCGTGAAGCAGGTCTATCCCGGGCGCTATGTGCCGGAGCACCTGCTCGAGCTGATCGCGCAGGAGAAGGTCACCTTCTCCCACTGCGTCCCGACAATCCTGCACATGCTGCTCAAGTCGCCGAAGGTCGACGAGGTCGACCTGTCGAAATGGAAGGTGATGATCGGCGGGGCGGCGATGTCGAAGGCGCTCTGCCTGGCGGCGATGCGGCGGGGCGTCGACATCTTCACCGGTTACGGGATGTCCGAGACGTGCCCGATCCTCACGATCTCGCACCTGCAGCCCGGGCAGCTTGCGCTGCCGGACGAGGAGCAGGCCGAGATCCGCTGCAAGACCGGTGTGCCGGTCCCGCTGGTCGATCTGCGCACCGTCAACGAACGGTTGGAGGATGTCCCCCGGGACGGGAAGGCCGTCGGCGAGGTGGTCGTGCGCGCGCCGTGGCTGACGCAGGGCTACCTGAAGGACACCAAGACTTCCGAAAAGTTGTGGGCGGGCGGCTGGCTGCACACGAGCGATGTGGCCTGGATCGATGCGCAGGGCTACGTGAAGATCACCGACCGGACGAAGGACGTGATCAAGATCGGCGGTGAATGGATCTCCTCGTTGGAGCTCGAGGACGTCATCGCGGCGCATCCCGCGGTGGGCGAAGTGGCGGTCATCGGGATGCCCGACGAGAAATGGGGCGAGCGGCCGCTGGCGCTGGTCGTTCCGAAGCCCGGGGCGCTCGGCGCGGTGAAGGCCCGGGAGATCGTGCGCCACGTCGTCGAATCGGCCGACCGGGGAACGATCGGGAAGCAGGTCGTCCTGGTCAAGGTCCGCCTGGTCGAGGCGATCGACAAGACCAGCGTCGGCAAGATCAACAAGGTCGCGCTCCGGGAGAAGTACTCCTAGGCGCGCATGCGTCCTCACCGGATCGGCGGGGCCTCCGCGCGGCACTGCGCCGCTTCCGTCGCGTCCGCGATGCAGCGGGCCGAGAAGCGCGACATCGCGCGGCTCATCGCCGCCGCCAGCCCCCGGGGGCCCTCCTCGCCGAGCGGCTCCTCGAACCGGTACGTTTTCTGGAAAAGCAGCCGCTCCGGGATCTCCCGCTTCGACAGGTCGAGCAGCGTGATGGTCGCCGCGAGGGCGGCGACGCGCCCCGCGCTTCCGTCGACCTCCTCGAACGCTTCGAGATCTCCCAGGAGAAGGAACCTCGCGGCCTGCCGGTCGTCGTCGGAAGCGACCGCCGCGAAGGCGCCCGCCTGCCGAAAGTCGCGCAGCAGGAATCCGTCGACGAGCGATTCGGGCGGCACGATCCACCGGTTGTAATAATCGGTCTCCTTCCGGAACGGCGCCGGCCGATAGACCATCTGGGTGGTCCTGAGCGATTCCGCGGCGGAGAAGCGCCCGATCCGCAAGGTGTCGGGGATCGCGCTGCCGGTGGTGCCCGCGGCAATCGGCGGCGCGTATTCCAGGACGTAGCGTTCTCCGGGTCCCGGCGCCTTGGCGCTCCGGAAGCATCCCGGCAGGAGCAGCAGCAGGGCGGCGACCAGCCACATCGGGCGAGTCCGCATCGTAGGTCCCTCCATTCGAATCATTTCCGGTGTGGCGGCGGTTCGCTGAACAGCAGCTCGGAGGGGGAGTCCTTGAGCTGCTTGACCAGCTCGCGCAGCTCGGCCGAGGTGCGGCGAAGCTCCTCGACGGAGGACCGCGCGGCGGGCCCCAGCGTCCGTTGCTGCTCTTCAAGCCCTTCGGCGATGCGGGCGGCCGACTGTCCCGTTTCCGCCAGCTTCATTCCCTTGATCTCCGCGCGGGCGTCGGTGACGGCCGTCCCGGCGTCGGTAACCGTCGTGCGGGCCGCGGCGACCACGGTGCGCGCCTCCGCCACGGCAGCCCTCGCCTCGGCGATCAGCGCCTTCGCCTCGGCGGAGCGGTCGCCGATCGCGGCGTTCCCGATCTCGGTCTCGACGCGGGCGATGAGTTTGCCCAGCGCCTCGGCGTCGGCCGCGGCCGCATCGGTGATGCGCGCGAGCCGCTCGTTGGAGTAGACGTTGTCGATGCGGCCGATCAGCCGGTCGAGCCGCGCGGAGAGCCGGTCGAGGTTCTCGACGACCTGGCGCGTCCCCGGTCCGTCGAACAGCCGCTCTGCGGACTTGCTCGTGGCGATGAACTGCCCGGTCACCCCCTCGAAGTCGATCCGGCCGATCTTCTCGACCAGCTCCTCGGCCCGCGTCACGACCTGGCGGATAGCGGACGGCCTGGAGGGCACGAGCGGGTAATCGACCGGAAAGCCGACCTTCGCGATATGGGGCGTCTCGCCCGGCTCGAGCCGGTTCAGGTCGACGAAGACGAGCCCGGTGATGCCCACCGACTTGAGCTCGGCGACCACGTTGTCCCGCCCGCCCGGCGGAAGGTCGAGCTTCATCAGCACCTCGATGAGCCGGTTGTCGGGCGCCACCCGGATCTCCTCGACGCGCCCCACCTCGACCCCCCGGTACTTGACGGGGGAGTCGCTCTGCAGCCCCTGGACCGATTCGTCGAAGCAGGCGACGTATCGGCTTCCCCGCTCGAAGTAGCGGGAGGCGCCGACCCAGACGACCAGCGCCGCGGCCAGGAGCGTGCCCAGGACGACGAAGAGCCCGACGACGATGTGGGATGTTTTTCGAGCCACAGTGACGTCTCCTTATCCTTCCGGCCCCGACAAGCGCCGGTTCAGGAAATTGGATACCCGTGGATCGTGCGAGGATTCCCGGAGGACGGCCGCATCCCCTTCCGCGATGATCCCCTGCGCCTCGGGGTCGAGGAAGATCACCCGCCGGGCGATCCGGAAGATCGAGGGGAGCTCGTGGGTGACGACGATCATCGTGGTGCCCGTATCCCGATTGAGCTTCTCGATGAGCAGGTCGAGTTCGAGGGAATTGACCGGGTCGAGGCCGGCCGACGGCTCGTCGAAAAAGAGCAGCGGGGGGTCGAGAGCCATCGCCCGCGCCAGCGCGGCTCGGCGCTTCATGCCGCCCGACAGCTCGGATGGCAGCCGGTTGCGGGCGCGGGAAAGGTTGACCATCGCGAGCTTTTCCCGGATGACCCCGTCGATGTCGGCATCCGAAAGGGTCGTGTGCTCGGAGAGCGGGAGCGCGATGTTCTCGCCGACGGTCATCGCGTTGAGCAGGCCGCCGGCCTGGAAGAGCACGCCGATCCGCCGCCGCACGTCGCGCAGCGTCGCCTCGTCCGTCGTGGCGATGTTAACCCCCAGCAGCCGGATCGTCCCCGCCATCGGTCGCTGGAGTCCGATCAGGTGGCGCAAGAGCGTCGACTTGCCGCAGCCGTTCTGGCCGAGGATGGCGAACAGCTCGCCCGCGCGCACGGTGAACGTCACGTCGCGCAGGAGGATCCGCTCGCCATAGCCCGCGGTCAACCCCTCGACCTCGATGACCGGCGCGCCCGGTTTCGGGGCGTTCGCGCTCATTGCTTGAGGTACTGCTGCGCCACGGCGAACATCGAGTCGGTGACGATGATGAGGAAGATGGAGGTGACCACGGAGGATGTGGCGGCGCTGCCCACGGCATCGGCGCCGCCGTGGACGCGGAAGCCGCGCTGGCAGCCGACCGAGGCCACGAGCAGGGCGAAGACGATCGTCTTCGCGAAGCTCGTCAGGACGGGAAAGATCGAGAGCACCTTGCGGGATTCGGCCAGGTAGGAGGCGACGGTCAGGTCGAGGCCGACGGTGCCGACCGTGAGGCCGCCGAAGATCCCGAAGAGGTCGGCGTAGACCGTCAGAAGCGGAAGGACGACGATCATCGCGAGCACCCGGGGGACCACAAGGAAGCGGATCGGATCGAACCCCATGGTGACGAGGGCGTCCAGCTCCTCGTTGACGCGCATCGAGCCGATCTCGGCGGCGAAGGCCGAGCCCGAGCGCCCCGCGACGAGGATCGCGGTCATGATCGGCGACAGCTCCCGGACGATCGCGATCGCCACGAGGTCGGCCACATAGATCTGCGCCCCGAACTGCTTGAGCTGGATCGAGGACATGAAGGCGATGATGGCGCCCATGAGGAAGCTGATCAGCGCGACGATCGGGAACGCGTCGGCGCCCGCCTGCCGCATGGTGCGGAGCACGTCGAGCCACCGGACGGTCGTCGGATGAAGGAGCGCGCTTCCGGTAGAGATGACCGTATCCCCGAAAAAGGCGATCTCGTCGACGAGGCCCAAGGAGACCTTGATCGTCTTGCGCCCCAGCTCGACCAGGAAGCGCTCGTCCTCCGGATGTCCTTCGGGTTCCACCGGGATGGTCGCGGCTACCGCCAGGCGATGGCGAGCGGGTTGCGCTTGGGCGGACGTTGGTAGCGCACCGCCGGGATGCCCAGCATCATCGCGTAGAGCGGGACGTGGCCGTCGGGCAGTGCCAGCGCCTCGCGCAGCGGGGGCCAG
The DNA here is from genome assembly GCA_036504035.1 of Candidatus Deferrimicrobiaceae bacterium. Taxonomy (NCBI): domain Bacteria; phylum Candidatus Deferrimicrobiota; class Candidatus Deferrimicrobia; order Candidatus Deferrimicrobiales; family Candidatus Deferrimicrobiaceae; species Candidatus Deferrimicrobiaceae bacterium. The sequence goes on along the minus strand of DASXVV010000006.1, from coordinate 362,971 downwards.
TTCGCGGCGGCGGCCTGGAACAGGCCGGCCCAGCAGGCGCCCAGCCCGAACGACGGCGCGACGGTGTCGAGATGCGCGAGGGCGATATAGGCGTCGCCCGACGCCGTGGGGGCGTCCTGGCGCGCGTGGACCACGACCAGGTGCGGCGCCAGGCGGCAGACGGGATCGCCGCCGCCCGAATCCCACAGCTTCGCCATCCCCGCGAAATCGAATCCTGCGCTCGTCGGCGAAGCGGACTTGGCCATGTGCCGCATCCAGTCGACCGCGAGCCCGGTCAGGCGGCGCAGCTCCACCGTGTCATGGATGATCAGCCAGTGGAGCGGCTGCCGGTTGACCGCGGTTGGGGCGTAGCGGACGATCTCCATCACCTGCTCGATGACGGCCCGGTCGACCGGCGCCTGCCGGTATTTTCGGACCGAGCGCCGCATCCGGAGGTAGCTTCCAAGCTTCTCGGGGAGAATGTCGACGTCGCCTGCGGGCACGATGCGCGGGTCGAGGCGCGGGTCGTCGACGACGATCGCCGCGGTCGGGCAGATCGCCTCGCAATGGCCGCACAGGTAGCAGCGCGTCTCGCCGCCGGCCACATATTGCGGTAACCCGGTGTCGGGCAGGACGATGACGTTGGCGGGGCAGTCGGAGGCGCACAGGTTGCAGAGCGTGCAGCGGGATTCGTCGACGGTCAGGCCAGCCATGTCAGGTCTCCTGCGGCAAAATGGGTTTCTTCTCTATTGTAGATCAGGCCGGAACCGGGCGAATGCGGACTAACGGCTTCCCGCCCCGCTACGGAGCAGCTCCTGCCCGACCCAGTGGCTGGCGAACTGGTACGCGATGCGGCCGCTGCGGTCCCCCTTCTTCTGCGACCAGAGGATCGCCGCGCCCTCCGCCTCCTTCGACCACGCGAGCGGCTTCCCGAGCTTCCCGCACAATTTGCCCACCCATTGGCGCGTCACCTCGAGGTACTGGTCCTGGCTGAACGGGTGGAAGCCGACCCAAAGCCCGAAGCGGCCGGACAGGGAGATCTTCTCCTCGATCGCCTCGCCGTGGTGCACCTCGTTGTTGACCATCATCGCCCCCCGGTTGTCGCTCTCGTATTCGGGCAGCAGGTGTCGCCGGTTGGACGTGACGTAGATCAGCGCGTTCTCGGGCGGCGCGTAGACCGAGCCGTCGAGCGCGCTCTTGAGCATCTTGTAGCCGGAGTCGCCCGCCTCGAACGACAGGTCGTCGGAGAAGAGGATGAATCGGCAGGGGCGTCCCTTGATGGCATCGACGATCTCGGGCAGGTGGACCAGATCGTCCTTGTCGACCTGGATGACGCGAAGCCCTTTCGGCGCGTACTTGTGGAGCAGCGCCCGGACGAGCGACGACTTCCCGGTGCCCCGCGTGCCCCAGAGCAGGGCGTTGTTGGCCGGGAGCCCCGCGAGGAACTGGCGCGTGTTGTCCTCGATCGCCTGCTTCTGCTCGGAAATTCCGAGCAGGTCGTCGAGGTGGATGGACTCGATTTCCGGGATCGGCTCGAGGGTGCCCGAAAAGCCGTGGCGGCGCCAGTTGGCGGCGGGCACCGACTCCCAGTTGATCTCGGGGATCGGCTTGGGCAGCATCCGCTCGAGCGAGGTCAGGACGCGCTTGAGCTGGTCGGTCAGGTCCGGGTCGAGCGTCACGGGGAGGGCCTCCGGAACCAGTCCGCGCCCGCGACCAGCACGAGCCCTTCCGCGAGGAGCAGCAGGTTCAGCGCCATCGAGACGCCGTGCAGCCGCGAGAAGGCCTTGCGGGCGGGGGCGTCCTTCGGGGTGGTCTCGAACGAGACGACCTCCTTCTTGACCGACTCGATCTGCGGCAGCAGGACGAAGGTGTGGTAGGCCGAGACGAACAGCGCCGAAGCCAGCAGGCCCGTACCGACGATCCGGCAGACGCCGGGCCCGGCCTCGCCCGCCAGCAGCCTTGCCGCGATCGCCAGGGAAACCAGCACGACGATGTAACGGAAGTAAGTCGGCATCATCGTGCCGACGATCGCGCCGGCTGCGTCCCGGCCGTAGGCCTTGAAAATGATCGGGGTCATGACGAACGTGTAGACGGTCATCCCGCCCAGCCAGAGGGCGAGGGCGATGCGGTAGAGGGCGGCAGCGGCTGCGGGCAAAGGGAATTCCTCCTGGGGGCTACTTGGCGGGCTTTCCGGCGGGGGGCTCTCCCTCCTTCAGGAGGCGGAGGATCGCGTCGGCATCCCGGTAGCCGGGGATCATGCGGCCGTCGGGCATGATCAGGACCGGCGTGCCGCTGACGCCGGCGGCCAAGGCGGCCTTCGCGTTTTCGGTCACCGCGTCGGTCTTGCATTCGGGGGCGGGAATGGGCTTGCCGGCATAGGCGTTGTCGAGCATCGAGAGCGACTTCGTGCACATCACGGCCTCCGCCTTCCGGATCGAGGCGGGGTCGTTGTTCCGGGAGAAGAGCAGGAGCTGGAACGCCACGTCTGGCGTTTTTTCCACGACGGCCTTGATCGCGCCGTGGAGGTTCGCGCAGAAATGGCAGTCGGGATCGCTGAAGACGATGATCTTTTTGGTCGCCTCCGGCCGTCCGATCAGCAGCGCGCCTGCCAGCGAAATCTTCGTCGGGTCGACTTTCCGGATGCTCGTCACGTTTTCCTTCGTGTCGAGCCGGAGGATCTGGGCCTGGAGGACGTGCTTCTTCCCGTAGTCGATGAAGATCGTCCCCTTGGCGCCCCCCTTTTCGGCCTCCACCGCCCACAGCCCCTGGACGGGGCTCTCGTGGACCTCGGTGACCCGGTCGATCTCGAGCGGCTTGACCAGGCGGGAGGCCTCCTCGACGGTCAGCGAATGGCAGTCGACGCATTTGCCGGTGCCGCAGCCGTTTTCCATGAAAGCGCGCGCGGGCGCCGGCCTCAGCGCGAGGGCGAGGAGCGTCAGGGTGAGGATCGTCGGGATGGCAACCTTCGGGCGGTGCATGGCAGGTCTCCTTGGCGCAGGGGATCGTTTTTTTGACCAGACGACAGTGTACCGCGATTTCCGCCGGGCGTGTTTTTCCGGGCGTATGATCTTTGCCGTTCGTCTGTTACAATGTCGCCCATTCCAGTATTCATTGGGGGAAGCAATGAGACCTTCGCGTGCCGGAGCCCGACTCCGGATGTGGACGTTTGCCCTGCTTTCCGCCTGCATCGGTCTCCTCGCGCTGCCGCTGCGCCCGGCCGAGGCTGCGGAAGCGACGTTCTCGTCCACGACCTACCTGAGGAGCTACCAGCGGGACGTCGCGTCCGGCGGAAAAGACCGGTTCCTGCCGGTCTACGAGTACCTGTCGGGCGATGCGACGCAGCTGTCGGGCGACCTGCCGCTGGCGTTCCACTTCGCCGGGTGGGGGCGGCTCGACCTCGAGAACGAGACGGGCAGCGGCCGAACGGGTGGCGATTTCGACGCGGCATACTTCGACTACCGTCATCCGGAAGGCAACGCCGAGGCAAAGCTGGGCCGCTTCTTCCTCGTCGAGGGGGTCGCGGCCGACACGATCGACGGCGTCTTCGTCAAGGGGCGCACGGCTCCCGGGTTCGGCGCGGCGCTCTTCGCGGGCAAGCCGGTCGAACAGGGGGGCGGCATCTACAAGACGGGCCGCGCGCTCTACGGCGGTCGCGCCTTCTATGCAGCCTCCGGATTCGCCGAGCTCGGGGCAAGCTTCCTGCAGGAGTCGGGCGATTTCCCCAAGGGCGACGGCGCGACGGGCAATCGCACGCTGGCCGGCGCCGACCTGTGGCTACGACCGGGCGGTCCGATCGAATTCAACGGGCAAGCGTCTTACAACCTCTCCACCAAGGGATTCGCGAACCAGCGCTACACGGTCCGGCTGGTGCCGGGCGCGGGGATGGACGTGCTGGCCGGCTATGAAAGCTACGACTATCGCAACCTGTTCCAGGGGGCGCTCAACCCCGCGTTCCACACGACCGTCGCCGGGTTCGACAACAACGACAACGTCCGGGTGGCGTTCGTCACGCTCGACTGGGAATTCGTCAAGGGGCTGGTGCTCGAGGGAGGGCTGAAAAACGTCCGCCACGACGCGGCAGACCCCGGCACGGGGAACCGCGGCGAGGCGGGGCTTCGCTGGATCTGGAACGACAAGAAGGATTCGGTGGGCGCTTCCGCGGCGGTCATGACGGGCGACCGGCCCGAGAACGAATATTCCGAATACCGGATCTACGGCATGTGGAGCCCCGCCGACCTCCGGTTGGCGTTCGACCTTCTCACCCAGCGCTACAAGGAAGTCTTCGCCGACGCCCCCGGACGGAAGGATGCGGTGCAGGCGGTCGCCTCGGCCGGCTACCAGCTCCGTCCCGACCTGAAGCTGTCGGGCGACGTGACTTACACGAAGAGCCCGCGGCTCAACAACGATTACGCCGGCATGCTCAAGGTGGCCTACAACTTCGGCATCGGCGCGGGAGGCTTGAAATGATGCGGCGCGCGACCCTACTTCTTCTGGCCGGGGCGCTTGCCCTGGCGTTCGCGGCGGGCTGCTCGGTGCTGTCGAAGACGGCCTCGGTGCCCCCGAAACATCCCGAAGAGCTGTCGGGCATCCGGGCCGATTGCTCCGAGTGCCACTCCGACATCTCGGCCGGGACGCTCAAGACCTATGCGGTCTTCAAGCATTCCACGGTCTTCGTCAAGCAGCACGGCTTCTACGCCCGGCAGGGGCAGAACCTGTGCGCCTCGTGCCACAAGCCGGCATTCTGCGCCGAGTGCCATTCCCGCCGGCCCGAGATGACGCCCGCGACGCGCAACGCCGACCGTCCCGACCGGATGCTGCCGCACCGGGGCGACTACATCCTGCAGCACCGCATCGACGGCCGGGTCGACCCCGGCTCGTGCGTGCGCTGCCACGGCAACCGGGCCGACGGCCGCTGCCGGGCCTGCCACAAGTGAGGGCGACGATGATGAGGAGAGATGCGATGACCATAGCGGCGCCCGCCGGCCGGTCCGGCCTGATCCCCGTCCTGGTGCTGCTCGCGGCGCTGCTCGCCGCGGGGTGCACGGGGACCGTCAACAACGCCGTGCCCTACGACCCCGTCAAGGGGCACCCGGCCGATTTCGTGACGACGCACCCGACTTTCGCGCTGCGCGACACGTCGGGCTGCACCCCCTGCCACGGCGTCGACCTGAAGGGCGGGACCAGCGGCGTGTCGTGCTCGGCCGCGTCCTTCAACGGGATCGCCTGCCACGCCGGCGGGCCGGGCCACGGCACCCAGGCCTGGGTCGACAACGTCCACTTCCTGCGGGCGAAGACCAACCTCGCGAGCTGCCAGCTCTGCCACGGGGCCGACCTGCGGGGCGGCACGAGTAACCTGTCGTGCTACGCTGCGTCGTTCGGCGCATTCGGCGCATGCCACACGGCCGGCCCCGACCACCTGCTGCTGGCGGCGACCTGGGTGGTGAACGACACCGCGGTTCCCGACACCGTCTCGGCGCACCAGGCGGCGACGTTCGCCGACAAAGGCGCCTCGTGCCGGCCGTGCCACGCCGTGAATCCGCCCGTCGACAACACGCTCACGGGCGGGAAGAGCGGCGTCTCCTGTTCCGCGGCGACCCGCGGCGCCCTCACCTGCCACGCCGGCGGCCCGGCGTTCCACCCGGCGAGCTGGCTGGACTGCACCTTTAGAAATCAACTTGATCCAAACGCTAACTATTTATGGCATGGGACTGCCTCAACCCAAAATTCCCCACGTTGCGTCAACTGTCATGACACATCGTCAACTAGTCAAAAATGTTCAAATACATGTCATTTTACGGGACCGAAGAGAAACCCCCCTGTGCTAGATAACACGTGGTCTCACGGACTTGCGAACCACCACCAGCTTTTGATCATGAACAGCGCAGTCCAGGCCGTCTGCGTCAACTGCCACGCGACGTACAACAAGTTCGGGCACCAGCCGGTCTGCCACAACTGTCACCCGCCCTTCCCGGGAGCCTCCGGGCACGGGGCCGGCTGGCTGCAGGCGCACGCGCCCGCGGCCCGCGCGGGCACCGCTTCCTGCGCCGCGACGAGCGGCACGTCGACCTGCCACGGACCGACCCTGGCGGGCGGCTCCGGGACCGGTGCCGGTCCCGCCTGCGCCCAGTGTCACACCGGCGAGGCGCTGGCGTCGCACCCGGCCGACTGCCGGTCGTGTCACGGCAACCCGCCGCCGGGGACGCCGCCGCTGACCCAGCCCGCGGGGGTTTTCCCGAACATCGGGGGGGCGCACGCGAAACACAACGCGCTGGCGGGGGTGACCGGCAACTGTGCGGTCTGCCACACTGGCGCCGGGATGACGAGCGTGCTCCACTTCGACACCATCCTCCAGGTCGCGTTCGCCACCGGCTACAACGCCCAGTCGGGTACGTTCGGCTATACGGGCGCCACCACGCGGACGTGCACCGCGACGATCTGCCACGGCGGCCAGACGACGCCCGACTGGCAGAGGACCCCCGCGGCACTCGTCTGCACGGCGTGCCACCGGGTCCGCGTCACGGCGTCGCCGCAGTTCAACGACCTGGTGAACACGGCGTTCGTGCAGCACACGAGCCACGCGGGCCGCGGTTGCACCAACTGCCACAACATGGCGTTGGTGAACCACTGGGGAACGCTGACCGACCGGGCGATCCCGGCCGGCCTGGCGCGGGCCTCGATCCTCTCGTCGCTGAACTACGTTCCGTTCGGTTCGAGCCAGTCGAACTGCACGACGCCGTCGAGCGGCTGCCACTAGAGCCACCGGCACCAGGCAACAGACTCGGGGGCGGGCCGGCACCTTGCCGGCCCGCCCCGTTTCTTAAACCAACCCGGGGAGCGATCCCGATGACCCTGCCGCGCCGTCTCGTATTCCTTGTCGCATGCCTTGTCACGCTCCTGCTGCCGGCGCTGCCGCCGTCCGGCCCGGCGCACGCCCACCTTCGCAACCCGGCGCCGCAGGGGATCGCCTTCCACGGCCTGGTCTTCGCCGGGGGGCAGTTCGTCGCCGTCGGCGCGGGAGGCACGATCCTGACGTCGACGGACGGGCTGAGCTGGACGACGCGCAGTTCCGGCACGACGCGCGACCTCCGCGGGGTGGCCCGATCGCCCGGCCTCCCGACGGCGCAGCCGCCGGTGGCGCCCTGGTACGTCGTGGTCGGCGACAACGGGTTCGTGGCCACGTCGCCCGACGGCGCCATCTGGACCCCGCGGACCATCGACAACACGATGACGCTCTATTCCGTGGCGGCCCGGGTCGAGGGCAAGGCGGTGGCCGTCGGCGAGGGCGGCGCGATCTACGGCTCCTACGACGGCATTGCCTGGACCCGCACCGCCGCGTGGAAGACCCAGACGTTTCGGGATATCGCTCCCGAGGGCTCCCCCGCCCCCTACGGCATCGGCCGCTTCATCGCCGTTCAGGACGGTGGGTACTTCCATATCTCGGCCTGGGGCGACCAGTGGAGTATCTGGACCGTGGATTATCCGAACGACCTGCGCGGGATCGCCTGGGATAATGGCGTTTTCGTCTTGGTCGGCGCCTCGGGACGCCCCTGGCGCTGCGTGGCGACCGAAATCGGCACCTGGACCGCCGGCGGCGGCGCGGGAGGGGTGAAGGGGCTGAACGGCGTCACGGCCGGCAACGGGCGTTTCGTCGCCGTCGGCGACGAAGGCGCCGTCCTCACGTCCGACGATCGGGGCATTACCTGGACCGACCACGGCCTCGGGATCTTCGCGTCGCTCGCGCGCGTGGCCTACGGCAACGGACGCTTCGTCGCCGTAGGCAGCGGGGGCACGATCGTGACATCCCCGGACGGGACGACCTGGCAGGGAGGCGGCGTCGGTTTTTCCGGATCGTTCCGGGCCGCCTGCTTCGCGGCCGGCCGCTTCGTCGCCGCGGGCGACAACGGCGCCTTTTTTGCGTCGGACGACGGCGCGGCCTGGTCGACGTATCGCACCGGGACCACCGATCGCTTCTCGTCGATCGCCTGGGGAAACGGCGGGTACGTCGCCGTGGGCGACAACGGGGCGACGTCGACCTCGGTCGACGGCCGCATCTGGAGCGCGCCGCAGCATGTTGCCGGCCGGCCCCATCTTCGGGGCGTCGCATTCGATAACGTCGCGGCGGTCTTCGTCGCGGCGGGCGACGGCGGGACGCTGCTCAAGTCGACGCAGGGCACCGTGTGGCTGCCGCTGACGTCCGGCACCACGACGACTCTGAACGGCATCGCGCATGGCGCGGGCGCGTTCGTCGCCGTCGGCGACAACGGCGCGACGACGAGCCGCGACGGCGTCGCCTGGACCCCGCGGGCCGCCGGGACGACGGGCCCGCTGCTGGCGGTCGCACACGGCGACAACACCTTCGTGGCGGTCGGCCGGGGGGGCGAGGTGGTGACCTCGGGTGACGGCATCGCCTGGGTCAACCGCTCCTCCGCGGTGACGCGGGCGGCGGGCGATTTGTACGGGATCTCATACGGCGCCGGGCATTTCCTGGCCGTCGGCGACATCGGCGCGGTGCTCGACTCGGCCGACGGCGGCATCACCTGGGCGCGCACGAACGCCGGAACGACGCGGACGCTGCGCGCCGCGGCCTTCGGCGACAACACCTTCCTCCTCGTGGGCGACCTCGGCGTCATCGCGCAGTCCGACCCCGTCCGCGTGATCGTGACGACGACGCCCGCCGCGGGCGGCGGCGGGTGCGTTGCGACCCCCGGCCCGCCGCGCGACGCGAACCGCGCCGCAAGCGCCGCCTGGCTCGCGCTCGCCCTGGCCGTCCCGCTCCTTTTGCGCCGGTTCCGCAAGCGCCGCCGGAAGGCGGCGACCTCCCCCGGCGCGTGGCCGGACCCGCCCGCGGATCCCGGACCCGCTGCGTGAGCCGGACGCCCGTCGGACGGCAGGCCACGGCGGCCGGACGCGCCCGCGCGGGGCTCGTCCTCACGATGCTGCTCTGGGGCAGTGCCTACGCCACCTCCAAGATGATCGTGCAGGAGGTGCCGCCGGACGCCGCCGCGGTGCTCCGGTTCGGGATCGGCGCCCTCCTGATGGTCGGGATCCATTTCGCTCGCTCCGCGCGGCCCGTGCCGCGCCGGGACGCATGGCCCGCCCTGCTGCTTCAGAGCGCGCTCGGGGTGGCCGGCTACAACTTCTGCTTCTTCCGCGGTGTGAAGCTGGCGCCCGCCTCCGATGCCGCGATGATCATCCCGACGCTTTCGCCCGTCGTGGCAACCCTTTTCGGCATGGTATTCCTGCGCGAGCCGGCGCGGGCGGGCCGCCTCGCGGGGCTCGCGCTCTGCGTGACGGGCGCCGCCCTCTTCTTCGGCGAGACGATCCTGCCCGGCGCCGATCCGGCGCGGATGCGCGGCGACCTGTTCCTCTCCGCCGCGGGCGCCTGCTGGGCGCTCTCCTCGCTCGTATCCCGACGGCTGCTCGAACGGACGACGCCGTTCCAGGCCGCGGGCTGGTCGCTTTTATTGGGGACCGCCATGATGTTGTCGTTCTCGGTCCCGGAGATGACGGCCATCCGCTGGTCGGCGCTCTCGCCCGCCTTCTGGTGGGTGCTCGCCTACCTGATCGCGTTCCCGACCGTGCTGGCCTACATCTTCTGGATGAAGGGGATCGGGACGCTCGGCGCCGGTACCGCGACCGCCTTCATGTTCCTGTCGCCCTTTTTCGGCCTGCTGATGTCGGTCGCGTTCCTCGGCGAGCGGATGACGGCGGTCCAGGTGGCCGGCGGGGCGGTGATCATGGCGGGGTTGTGGCTTGTCAACCGGCCCGCGCCCTCGCGCGCGCCCGCGCTGGGCTCCGAAGGCGTGGTATAAGGTGTCGATGGATCCCGAACCGGAAAACGCCGTCGCGCCGCCCGCCCGCCTGTTCGTCCGCCGCCTGTCGCGCCCGGCGCTGCTTTTGCACCTGGCGCTCCTCGGCGGCCTGATCGCCCTCACCGCCCGCGTTTTCCCGGCCTACGGCCTTTTCGACGCGATCCTGGTCGGCGCGGCGCCTTATGTCTGCTATTCGGCGGTCGTCCGCCCTCTGCTGACGCGTCGCCACCGGGCCGGCATCCGCCTGCTGCGCGCCGGACGCTTCGACGACGCCGTCCGCGCGTTCGAGGATAGCCGCGATTATTTCACCCGCCATCCGGCCCTCGACCGCTACCGCTTCCTCATCCTCATGAGCGCGGGCGCCGCCTCCTACCGCGAGCTTGCGATGGGCGACATCGCCTACGCCCACGCCCGGGCCGGCCACCGCGCCGCTGCCCGGGAAGCGTGCGAACAGGCATTGGCCGCTTTCCCCGGGTGCGCCGTCGCTCGTTTCGTCCTGGAAACGCTCCCGCCCGGGGCGTAAAGGCATTTCGGAGGTCGCACCCATGCCCGGTTCGTCATTTCCTGCCCCCCGGCTCCGCTATCCGGTCCATACGCTCGAAGGAAAAGAGCTGCTTCCCGCAGGCTCCCAGGTCACCGCCGGACTGCTTTCGACGATCGCCGATCAAGGGCGCAGCCGGAACGAGCCTTCCGGCGGCCTTCTCCAGCACGGCACGGTCCTTCCGGACCTGGTCGGCTTCCTCTGCGAGGGGCCCTACAAGGTCGTCTTCGAGGACGGCAAACGCTTCTACGGGATGATGCAGATGATGGAACGGGTGACGCTGCCGCTGCCGCTGCTCCGGTCGCTCGACCATTTCCGGGATCACGACCCGTTCACCTACCGACACATCCTGTGCGTCTTCGCACTCTCGACGCTGCTCGCCCAGGAGCTGATGGGGACCTCCGGCGCGGCCATCCAGGGCGCCACCTCCGGGCCGATGCACGACATCGGCAAGCTGTGCGTTCCGCTGTCCATCATGAAGAAGCGGTCGGCGCTTACGCGCGACGAGCGCGATTGGCTCCGGCACCACACCGCCGCGGGATACGTGCTGCTGGCCTATTATTTCGGAGACGCGGGGGCGATCACCGCCCGGGTGGCGCTCGAGCACCATGAGCGGCGCGACGGATCCGGCTACCCCCTCGGAATCTTCCAGAAGGAACGGATGGTCGAGATCGTCGCAGTCTGCGACGTGTACGACGCGCTCATCTCCCCGCGCCCCTATCGCCCGACCTGCTACGACAACCGGACCGCGCTCGAGGAGATGACGCTGCTGGTCGAGCAGGGACGGCTGGCGGGCGACATCGTCCAGGCGTTGGTCGCCTACAACCGGCAAGACAAGCCCGATTACCGCGCCTGCAAGCTGTCGCTCGACAAGCGGGGGCACGCGCCCGAAGGCAACGTCTACGGGGTCGTCGCCGACGAGGCCGACCCGGGCTGAACGGGGCGCCGCCGCATCGACAAAACCGGAGGGAATGGTATACTTTCGACTATGCGCGCTACCCGCCTCGGCATCTCCGCAGCTCTCCTGATCCTGGCCGCCGCCGCGATCGCCGAGGACGTCCCTGTCGTCCCCGACGTCCCCCCGGTCGCGCTGCCCGCAGCCGCTGCGCCGGCGCCTCCCCAGATGAACGACGAGAACGTCACGTTCGACACGATGGAATCGATCCCTTTCGAGAACGCCGTCGAGCCGCCCGACGAGCCGCCCGTGCTCGACAATACCGTCAAACCGGCCGCGCTCGACAACGTGGTCGTGCCGCCCGCGCCGCCCGCCTCCTTCAGCATCCCGAACCCGTAAGCGCCCCGCATTACCTCGGCACCACGTCGATGATCGTCACCTCGGGTGGCGACAGAAAGCGCATGCGCGGGCCCCAGGTCCCCGTCCCGCGGCTGGTGTAGAGCTGCCCCCCGCCCGGCAGGTCGTACAGGCCGGCGAGGTACGGGAAACGCGTCTCGACGATCCACCGGAACGGAAACAGTTGCCCGTTGTGCGTATGCCCCGACAGCTGCAGGTCGAATTTCCCCGCGCTTTCGGGTGAGATCTGGGGCCGGTGCTTCAGGTAGAGCGTGAACAGCGGCGAGCGCGGTTCCGCGAAGAGCCTTCGTTCGGCCTCCTCCGGAAGCGCCCCGAATGAACTCCCCGCTTCGTCGTCCACGCCGAGGATGCGCAGGAGGGCGTTGTCGGCGGATTTCCCGCCCTGTCCCATCCGCGCAGCCCCCGGGTGCAGCCCCGGGACGGCATTCGGGGGAGGCCCCGAACCGTCCTCTTCCGGTCCCCGGATCGTCAGCGCCTCGTCCCGCAGCATCCGGAATCCCGAACGTTCGGTGAAGAGGACCGACCGCGCCAGCCCGGCGTAGTATTCGTGATTGCCCGTGATCGCATACTTGCCCAGCGGCGGGTCGAGCGCCCGGAAGATCTCGGGCAGCGCGCCGGTCGAGACGAACCCGGCATCGACGAGGTCGCCCGTGGACACCAGCAGGTCCGGCCTGGCGTCCCGGACGATGTCCGCCACGCGGTGCACGGCATGGTCCTGGATCAGCAGGCCGACGTGCAGGTCGGAGATCTGGGCGATCCGCAGCTTCTTCATCCCGGCCGGCAGCCGGTCGGAGGCGATCGTGACGTGCTCGGGCCGGATGTCCGCCGCCTCGTAAAAGGAATAGCCGGCGACGACGACCAGGGCGGCGACCACGGCCAGAAATAGCCGGCGGGCCTCCCGCGTCGTGGGGGGCAGCGTGCGCCCGGGATAGTTGCGCACCTTCCGGAAGAAAAAGTAGCCGATATCGGCCGCCCCGTGCAGCCATAAGAACAGGAATAGGACGCCGAGCCAGGTGTACCCGGCCCAGGCGGCGATCATGGCGGCGGGAAGCGTCCCGGGGCGTTCGAGCAGGTGGACGATCGGGGGCGCGAACACGAGCGGGATGAAGAGCGGCAGGAACGGGAGGATCGCCCGCCAGCGCAGGCCGAACGCCCGACGGAAACGCATCAATGCGTAGAGATTGGCGCCTGCGTAGGCCAGCGTGAAGAAACCGAAGAAGAACTTCATGTTCACCCTTTGCCCGTCATCAGGACGGCAGCTCGACCGTCTTTCGCCGGGGCTCCGGCAGGGAAAGCTCGAGCAGCTCCCCTTCCCCGAGCGGAGTCCAGTCGGGGCGGCCGTCGAGCCGCTCGCTGGCTACGACCAGCTCGCGTCCGGACCGGTGCAGGTAAAGCGCGTAATAGTCGTGGTCCCGGCGCGATTTCCGGAAGGCGAACAACCGCCCGCCTTCTGCGATCAGGAAGTTGGCGGCGCTGTAGTCGCCGACAAGCTGCTCGTCGGAAAGCAGCGCGCGGAGTGCCTCGGCCAGTCCTTCGAAGGTGCGGCCGTCTCGCCATCGCATCGCCAGCATTTCGAGGAAGACGAGCGAGTCGCTGACGCCGCGCGCGTCGCCTTCCGCGCCGATCGCTCCCTTGAACGTGCCGTTGTGCCCCAGTACGATGCCGTCCACGACGAACGGATGCGCATTGGCTTCGCACACCGAGGAGAGATTCGAGGCGAACCGGATGTGCCCGATGAACCGATCCGTCGTCTCGCTCCCAAGCGCGGCCAGCGCCGGGTCTGCGTTCGCGGGGCTGCCGCTGCGCACGATCCGCAGCGTGCCGCCGCCGGCGGGATAAAGGGCGACGCCCCAGCCGTCGGGATGGTTCCCGCCCGGGTGCCGCGTCCATCGCTCGACGAGGATTCCCTCTCTCGAGAGGCGTGCGAGCTGCGCGAGGAACGGGGCGATCGGCTGCGGATCCTGCGAGGCGAAAGCGATCATGCGGCACATGGGTGGACCCTCCCTCGTCGCAGGATACCTTTGCGGCCGGGCGAATGGCAACGAATGAGACAGGCGCGGCGCGCGAATCCGTAATATCATCGAAAGGTTGATCGTCAAATTCGGTAGTGGCGTCCAAGGAGGATCTTTACATGCAGGAACGATACGAGGTGGATCAGGCCGGTTCGCTGGTGCGCACGCGCACCGGTGTGATGGCGGGCGTCTACGGGTGGATGTCGCTCGGGCTCTTCGTCACGGCGATCTTGGCGTTGGCGACGGCGTCTTCCGAGGAGGCCGTCAAGCTGATCTTCGGCACGCGATTCCTCTTCTACGCGCTGCTGATCGGAGAATTCGGGCTCGTGTGGTACTTGAGCTCCCGGATCATGACCATGACCGCCGGGATGGCCAAGGGCGGATTCCTCGCCTACGCGGCGCTCAACGGCGTCACGCTTTCGGTGATTTTCCTCGCCTATACCGCCGACTCGATCGCTTCGGTGTTCTTCATCACCGCGGGGATGTTCGGGGCGACGAGCCTGTACGGGTATGCGACGAAGCGCGACCTGACCGGCTTCGGCAGCTTCCTGTTCATGGGGCTGATCGGCATCGTCATCGCCTCCGTCGTCAACATGTTCATGCGGAACGAGATGGTCAACTGGGTCGTCTCGATCATCGGCGTCTTCGTCTTCGCGGGCCTGGCCGCCTACGATACGCAGAAGGTCAAGGCCATCATGTCCGGCGTCGACGAAGGGCGGGCGGGGAACGCAGCCGTCCTGGGCGCGCTCACGCTCTACCTCGATTTCGTCAATCTGTTCCTGATGCTGCTGCGGCTCTTCGGACGGCGTCGCTAGGTTATTTCGATGACATCGAACCCGATGGGGCGGGCGCTGCCCTTCGCCCTGGCGTTCCTGCTCGCGGCGTCGCTCCTGTCGCAGGGGTGCGGTTTTCTCCGGAAGGAGAACCGCGTCGTGCTCAACACGCTCGACCGGTCGGTGAACGGCACGTGGGTCGAGTCGCCGGCGGGCATCGTGTCGACGCTTCCGGTGACCGTGCCGGTCGGCATGACGGGCGCGCTGCTCGACATGGGCGTCGTCCTGCCGGTCAAGGCCGCCCCGCAGGCAGCCTGCGACATGTACGACGACCTCTGGAAGAACCCCCAGGGCAGCGATTTCCGCCAGGCGATCCTCTTCCTGCCCAAGGTGGTCGGCAGCGTCGTCTACCTTCCGGTCGATTTCGCCGGGAGCTGGCTCTTCCGCATGGAATTCGACGGCTGCGAAAAGGCGGCCCGATGATGCGGCGGGCCGGCGCGAAAATCCTCCTTGTCCTGCTCCTCCTGTCTTCCACGCTCTCCGGATGCGCCTGGCGCAACCGCGAGCACACGCCGCTGTTCAACGCGTGCGAGAAATATTTGGTGCCGAAGACGCAACCGGCGCGGGGGATCTCCTTCCCTGTGTCGGTGCCGGTGTGTCTCTCCGCCGTCACGGTCGACCTGCTGCTGGTCCATCCTGTGATGGAGTTGCCCAAGGCGTACGACGACACGAAGGATGCGCTCTGGGACCTGCACTGGCGCGACTGGAAGGGCGATTCGTTCAGCACGAGCGCGCTCCTGCCGTTGCGGGTGGCGGTGACTCCGGTGATGTTCGCGGGCGACTGGCTGGGCCGCAGCGTCGTGGGAAGCGACGGCAAGGGGCGTTCTCCCGGAAAAGCCGATTCGCGGCGCGATGACGCGGCTGAACGCTTGCGGGGGTTCGCCGAAAAGAAGAATCGCGCGGGCTTTCTCGCGGCGGCCGACAACGTCTGCCCCGCGTTTCCGGATCTGCCCGATTGCCGGAAGGCCGAATGCCTGCGGATGCTCGATGGCCGGCAGTTCGACCGGATGGGGGATGGCCGATGCGGCTGGCAGGAGACCGCGTGGCGGGACGAAGATATTGCGACGCTTGCGGCGACGCTCCGGACCGGCGAACCCGCCGAGCGGGCGGCCGTGCTCGCCTATATGGCCGGGTGGCAGTTCCCGAAGGCGCTGTTGTCGGCCAGCCCCGCGCTGATCGACGCCGTGGGCGGTCTGACCGTGGGCGCCGACAAGGCGCTGGCTTTGCAAGCCGTGCAGCTTCTCGCGCAATGCCCGGCGTGCGAGGGGGTCGCGTCGATCCTGTCCGGCGTCGCGTCGGGCGCCGACCCGGTGCTCGCCTTCCACGCGTCGAAGGCGCTCAAGCGGCTGCCGAAGAAGTGACCATTCCCGGAAACCCAGGAGGAAGACGATGGAGAAGATCGTGATCGATCCGGCAGGCATGCAGAAAGCCAAGCGCGTGATCGGGGTGGTGGCGGCGGTCGTCGTTGCGCTGATCGTGCTGGGCGGCCTCAACCCGTTCGTGATCGTCGGGCCGGGGCAGCGGGGCGTCGTCCTCAACTTCGGCGCGGTGCAGCCGATCGTCCTCGACGAGGGGATCCACTTCCGGATCCCCGGCTACCAGAAGATCGTGCGCATCGACGTCAAGGTCCAGAAGGAGCAGACCGAGGCCGAAGCGTCGTCGAAGGACATGCAGGACATCCAGGAGACGATCGCGGTCAACTACAACGTCATCCCCGACAAGGCGGGCTGGCTCTTCCAGCACATCGGCGAGGGCTACCGCGAGCGCGTCATCGATCCCGTCGCCCAGGAGGTCGTCAAGGCGACCACGGCAAAGTACACGGCGGTCGAGCTGATCACGACGCGCGAGAAGATCCGCTCCGAGATCAAGGAGCTGCTCAAGGCGCGGCTGATGGCGTACAACCTGTCCGTCGTCGACGTCTCGATCGTGAACTTCAAGTTCAGCGCGCAGTTCACGCAGGCGATCGAATCGAAGCAGACCGCCGAGCAGCTCGCGCTCAAGGCGGCGCGCGACCTCGACCGGATCAAGATCGAGGCGCAGCAGAAGATCGCGTCGGCGCAGGCCGAGGCCGAGTCGCTTCGGCTCCAGAAGCAGAACGTCTCGTCGGAGCTGATCCAGCTTCGGGCGATCGAGGCGCAGCAGGAGGCGATCCGCAAGTGGAACGGTGTCCTCCCATCGGTCACCGGCGGCGCCGTGCCGTTCATCGACGCGAAAAGCTACATCATGATGGGGAAGTAGCCCCCGCAGCCTTGTTGAGGTCGGCGAGCACCGCCTTCATGTCGAGGTTGTGCAGCAGGGCGCTCTGGCGCACCGACTCGGTCTTCTGTCCCGGGCACGAGAAGCAGCCGCCGCCGAAATGCTTGCGAAACACTTTTTCCGTCTCGGGGTAGACCGCGAGGATGTCGCCCAGGATCGCGTCGGGCCCTATGGCTGCGCCGCGGCGGACGGTGGCGGTGACGGCGACGGATGCTTTGCCGCCGGCGGGAGCGGGGGAGGCGGCCGTGGGCGCCGGGCCGGCCGCGACGATCGGCAGCCCCGTGGCTTCCGACAGCAGCAGCATCGTGGGGCCGAGATCGAGGTTGTGGCGCTGGCACGCCATCCGGACGGTCACGGGAATCGACTTGATCTGCTCCCGGTGCGCCGGGTCTGCCAGCCCGCCAAGGCCCGCCTTGACGAGCGCGTCGGCGGCGTGCGGCCACCGGGTGATGAGCTCGCCGACCCGGAGGTCGGGAGAGAGGGCGACGGGGGTATCCGTCCCGAAAGCGTCCTGCGGCGACACGGCGGCCGGGGAACAGCAGGAGGACGTTGCGTCCGGGGCGCCGGTGGATGCCGTCGCGGGGCCTGGCGCGGGCGCCGCGACCGGTTCCTCCTCGGCGTCCGCCTCCTTGAACAGCATGGTGGCGACCAGGTTGACGACGAAGACGGCGTTTCCGATCACCGAGACGGCAGCGAAGGCATGGAAGGCCGGCGGGATCTCCGGCCGGAAGGTCGAGACCATCCCGAGCAGCCCGATGTTCGCGAGCCAGAAGTGGATCGGTACCCAGCCGGGAAACTTGAGCGTCGTTCCGTTGAAGCGGGGCAGGATGAAGTAGCCCACCCCGTAGATCATCATCGACATGAAGCCCGCCAGGTTGAAGTGGACGTGGGCGAACTTGACCCATTCGGGCGAGGCGGCGGCGCCGCGCGTCAGCGCCCCGATGGCACCTGCGGCCATCAGGTAGACGAGCGAGGCGAGCACGAAACCCTTGGTATAGCGATCCATTCGAAAGACCTCCGGCAATATCGGCTTGATGTTTCCAGTATACGCGGACGATTTCACGGGCGTCCTTGACGAACGTCAAGGTCTCCTCCTTCCCGCCCCCATTTTGGCGAACCGCGTCTCCGCGGGGTCGGATAGGATAAAGGCAGAAGCGTAAGGCGGAGGCGAGCACATCGTGAAAAAGCTGATTTCCGGAATCCACCGATTCCGCGACGAATACTGGGGCGAGTATCGCGAGGTGTTCGAGCATCTCGCGGCTCACGGGCAGAACCCGGACGCCCTGTTCATCACCTGCTGCGACTCCCGCATCGACCCGACGTTCCTGACGCGCGCGAAACCGGGCGACCTGTTCGTCGTCCGCAACATCGGCAATTTCGTGCCGCCTTACCGGGAGGGCCATCCGGACGTCACCGGGGTCGGGGCCGCGGTGGAATACGCCGTCGACTTCCTGCGCGTCAAGGATATCGTCATCTGCGGCCATACCGACTGCGGCTCGATCAAGGCGCTTTACGCCGATCGCAGCCGGTTCGAGGATGGCCGGACACCCCACATCGCCGAGTGGCTGAAGCTGGGCGACCGGACGGTCCGGGTCGTCGCCGCGAGCTATCCCGATCTTTCCCACGAGGAGCGCTTCGCCATCTCGTTCGAGGAAAACGTGCTGGTGCAACTCGAGAACCTGTGCACCTACCCGGTCGTGCAGCGGGCGATCGCCGAGGATCGGCTCCATGTGCACGCCTGGTTTTTCCACATTGCGTCGGGGACGGTCTACGACTACAACCCGGCGACGGAGCAATACGAGCCGATCCGCTTTGAAGGCGGCATGGAAAGGGGGAAAAGGGCATGACGACCTACCGGGTCGAGAAGGATTCGATGGGCGAAGTCCGGGTTCCCGCGGAGGCGTATTACGGGGCGCAGACGCAGCGGGCGGTCGACAACTTTCCCGTGAGCGGCAGCCCGATGCCGATGGCCGTGGCGCACGCGGCGGCGATGATCAAGGGACTCGGGGCAAAGAGCAATGCGACGCTCGGCCTGCTGAAGCCGGAACTGGCGGAGGCGATCGCCGCGGCGTCGCGGGAAGCCGTCGCCGGGAAGTTCGACGACCAGTTCGTCGTCGACGTGTTCCAGACCGGGTCGGGCACGTCGACCAACATGAACGTCAACGAGGTGCTGGCCAACCGCGCGAACGAGCTTCTCGGGGGGCCGCGCGGCGGCAACGCGCCGGTGCATCCCAATGACCACGTCAACCGCTGCCAGTCGAGCAACGACGTGATCCCGTCGGCGATCCGGATTGCGGCGCGGCGGGCGTTGTCGGAAGAAGTCGCGCCGGCGTTCGAGGCGCTGCGCGAGGCGCTGTCGGCCAAGGCGGCCGAATTCGCGGACGTGCTCAAGATCGGGCGGACGCACCTGCAGGATGCGGTGCCGGTGACGCTGGGGCAGGAGTTCTCGGCCTACGCGGCGCAGGTCGCAAACGGGCTGAACCGGATCCGGTCGACGTACCACGACCTCGAGGCGCTGCCGTTGGGCGGGACGGCAGTGGGGACCGGGCTCAACGCACACCCCGATTTCGCGCCACGAACGATTGCGGCCATCGCATCGGCGACCGGAATCCCCTTCCGCGCGGCCGAGAACCGTTTCGAGGCGATGGGGGCTCAGGACCCGCTCGTCGCGGCGTCGGGCGCCCTGAAGGGGATGGCGGTCTCGCTCCTGAAGATCGCGCACGACCTGCGGCTCCTCGCTTCGGGACCCCGCTGCGGGTTTGGCGAAATCGACCTGCCCGAGCTGCAGCCCGGTTCGTCGATCATGCCGGGCAAGGTCAACCCGGTGATCCTCGAGATGACGATCCAGGTCTCGGCGCAGGTGATCGGGAACGATGCGGCGGTGACGCTCGGCGGCGCGCTCGGCATCCTCGAGCTCAATGTCATGCTGCCGGTGATCGCCAGGAACGTGCTCGAATCGGCGTCGCTCCTGACGGCCGCGGCCGGGTTGCTCTCGGGGAAGTGCGTCGGAGGCATCACGGCCAACCGGGAGAAGTGCGCCCAATCGATCGAGCGCAGCCTCGCGATGGTGACGCCGCTGGCGGTCAGGATCGGCTACAACAAGGCCGCCGAGCTGGCGCACGAGGCCTTCGTCACGGGGAAGACGATTCGCGAGCTGCTGACCGAAAAGGCGCTGATGCCGAAGGAGGAGATCGACGCGATCCTCGACCCGAAGACGATGATCTGAAGGGCCGGATTCAGCGGGCATCCCCCGGACGCGGCGTCTTGAGCGCCAGCAACAGCACCGATGAGAGCAGCGCGAGCGCAGCGGCGGTCAGGAAGGCGGTCGGCGCGCCGCGCCAGGCGTAGAGCGCGCCGAACAGGACGCTGGCGGGAAGCGCCGAGATGCCGACCGCCAGGTGGAACCAGCCGAACGCGGTGCCGCGCAGCGACTGCGGCACGAAGTCGGCCACGAGCGCCCGCTCGGCGCCCTCGGTCGCGGCCGAGTATAGCGCATAGACGAGGAACAGGGCGACCATCCAGGCGGGCCCTTCCGCAAATCCCCAGGCGGCGTAGGTCGCCGCGTAGACCATCCATCCCGCAACGATCATCTTCTTCCGGTCCCACCGGTCGGCCAGCGCGCCCGCGGGCGTCGAGAGCGTCGATTTGACGACGTGGAACGCACCCCACAAAAGCGGGACGTACTTGACGTGGATGCCTTCCTGGACGGCGCGCAGGATGAGGAAGGCGTCGCTCGCGTTGCCCAGCGTGAACAGCGCCACGATGGCAATGTAGCGGCGGAACGGGTCGGGAAGCGCCGTTCCGAACAGCTTCGGCGGCGGGCCCGCGGGCTTCGGCCCGGGGACTTCCCGCACGGCCGTGAGGAGCACGATGACGGCGACGGCGCCGGGGACGGCCGACCAGAGGAACACCGTGCGCAGCGGCAAGCCGGCGCCATAAAGCAGGGCGAAGGCGGCGAGCGGTCCGACGACCGCGCCGAGATGGTCCATCGCCCGCTGGAGCCCGTAGGCGCGCCCGCGGTCCGCCGGCGGGACGTAGGCGGCGAGCAGCGCGTCACGCGGCGAGGTGCGCACGCCCTTGCCGATCCGGTCGGCGAATCGCACCACCAGGACGTGCGGCCAGGCAAACGCGAACGCCATCATCGGCCGCATCAGCGCCGAAAGCCCGTAGCCGGCCAGCACCAGCGGCTTTTTCCGTTTCACCCGGTCGGACGCCATGCCGGAAAACAGCTTGAGCAGGCTGGCCGTCGTTTCCGCGACGCCCTCGATGAGTCCGAGCGCCGCCGGGCCCGCGCCCAGCGTCGCGGAGAGGAATACGGGGAGCAGCGGATAGATCATCTCGCTGGAGAAGTCGGTGAAGAAACTGACGATGCCCAGCGCGAGGACGTTCCGGTGGAGCCTGGACTTCGTCACGGGGCGTTACCTTCCCTTCCGGGGAATGGACCCCAGCAGCCGCAAGCCGTTGAAAATGACGAGCAGCGTCGTGCCCATGTCGGCAACGACCGCCATCCAGAGCGACGCATAGCCTGCCGCCGCCGCTGCGAGGAAGCAGGCCTTGATGAAGAGCGACGCCGCCACGTTCTGGCGGACGACGGACACCATGCGGCGGCCGAGCGCGACGGCGCCGGGGAGCCGGTGCAGGTCGCCCGACATCAGGACGACGTCGGCCGTCTCGATCGCGGCGGGCGAGCCGGCCGATCCCATGGCGATGCCGACGGAAGCCAGCGCCAGCGCGGGGGCGTCGTTGATGCCGTCTCCGACGAACGCGACGATCCCCTTTTCGGAGACCATCCGGCGGACCAGCATCTGCTTGTCCTCGGGGAGCAGTCCGGCGTAGACCTCTTCGATTCCCACGGCGGCGGCTGTGGCCCGCGCCACGTCGTCCTGGTCGCCGGTCAGCATCGCGAGCCGAAAGATTCCCATGGCCCGGAGCGCGCGCACGACCGATTCCGCTTCGTCTCGGGGGACGTCCTCCATCTCGATGATGCCCAGGACGCCGGATGCGCTCCCGACGATCGACAGCGTCCGCCCGGAGGGGGCCCCGCCCCTGGCCAGCGCGGCATCGATCTCGGGACCGGCGTCGCCGATCTCGTCGAACAGCCGCCGGTTGCCGACGTAGATCGTCCGGCCTTCGATCTCGGCCGAGACGCCGCGTCCTTCGTGGACGGCGAAGCCGGTTGCCCGGGAGGTGTCGAGCGCGCCGGCGAGCCCGAGCCGCTGCGCTTCGTGGCGCAGCGCCTCGGCGGCCGGGTGCGCGGATCCGAACTCGACGGTGGCCGCGAGCCGGACGACTTCGCGGGCCGTGGCGCCGCCCAGCGGCCGCACCCGCACGGCGCGCAGGCGGCCGCGCGTCAACGTGCCGGTCTTGTCGAACGCGACGGCGCTGACGCGACCGAGCGTCTCGAGCGCGTTCGTTCCTTTGACGAGGATGCCTTCGCGGGTCGCGCGCGTCAGCGCCGAGATGGTGGCGACCGGCGCGGCCAGGACGATGGCGCACGGGCAGGCGATGACGAGCACGACCAGCGCCCGGTAGGCCCAGGCCAGGGGGGTGCCCATCCCGAGCAGCGGGGGGACGGCGGCGGTGAGGATGCCCAGGACGAGCACGGCGGGCGTGTAGATCGACGCGAATCGCTCCATGGCCGCCTGGACGGGCGCCTTCCCCGCCTGCGCCTCCTCGACCCGGCGCAGGATCCGGGCAAGCGTCGAATCGGACAGCGGCCGCACAGCTTCGGCCAGCAGGAGCCCGAGTCCGTTGACGGCGCCGGCATGAAGCTCGCTCTCGGGGGACTTGGAGACCGGGAGCGATTCCCCGGTCAGCACCGACTCGTC
Organism: Candidatus Deferrimicrobiaceae bacterium; assembly: GCA_036504035.1. Classification (NCBI taxonomy): domain Bacteria; phylum Candidatus Deferrimicrobiota; class Candidatus Deferrimicrobia; order Candidatus Deferrimicrobiales; family Candidatus Deferrimicrobiaceae; species Candidatus Deferrimicrobiaceae bacterium. Next base: position 340,398 of record DASXVV010000006.1, on the reverse strand, counting down.
GACCTCGGAAACGCCCTCCCGGACGATCGCGTCGACGGGAACCCGCTCTCCGGCGCGGATCACCAGCAGGTCGCCCGGCCGGACGTACTCGGCGGGAATCACCCGGTCGGCCCCGTCCTCGCGGACGACGGCCTGTTCCGGCGCGCGTTCGAACAGCGCGGCGGTGGCGCGACGCGCCCGGTCGAGGCTCTTGGCCTCAAGGTAGTTGGCCAGCGCGAACAGGGTGACGACGACCGCTGCTTCCGTCATTTCGCCCATGGCCGCGGCGCCGGCGATCGATAGGGTCATCAGCGCGTTCATGTTGAGCGACCGGTTTCGGACCTCGCGGAACCCGCGCCAGGCGACGGGAAATCCGCCGACGAGGACGGCGGGGAGGAAGGTCCAGGCGCCGGCTTCGGGGAACAGGTGGAGCAACCGGGCGGCGACGGCGAGCGCCAGCAGCAACAGCGAGGCGCCGAAGGTGCGCAGCGGCGCACTCGGGGCTTCGGGAAGGTCGGTCTTCCGGAACGATTCGTCCACCGCCTGCCCGGGCATGCCGATTTCCCGGAGCGCGGCCAGGATGCGGTCGAGGTCGTTTTCGTGGAGGACCTCGACCTGCCGGGAGAACAGGTGGAACGTCAGCGAGGAAACGGTCGGGAGTCGGGAGAGCGCCGCACGGATCTCGCGCTCCTCGTCGGGGCAGTCCATCGCGGGAACGAAAATACGGGTGTTTGTCGGGACAGGGGTCATCCTTTCTATTTTCCGTCCACCGGGAGCGCTTTACAATGTAGGATAAAGAATTTTCGGGGGTTGCCGATAAGTAATGAAACGCCCCGGAACGGGAGGATTGCATGCGCCTGAATAAACTGGGTTTGTGGATAGGGGTCGCGGCCGTTTCGGTCCTTTGCGCGACGGGATCTTCAATGCCGGCCTCCGCCGAAGAAGATTTCCTGAGCCAGAGCGGGAACGACTCTCCGGTTTCGGTATCGAACCAGGCCTGGGGGCGTCTCGAGTATTTCAACTGGCGCGAATATGACGGCAAGCTCTCGCGCGCCAAGGAATCCGGCCCGCGTCTCTCGGTCGGCGTCGCGCGCAGCTACAACCGGGACGACATCACCTTCACTCCCCGCGTGGGCGCCATGGTCGGTTACGTGGGCAACGAGGGGACGCTCGGTTATGCTCCCAATCGCTACATCGATACTTACGCCAAGTACCTCGGCTTCGATGTCGGCGCCGACGTCGGCGTGGTCTACCACCTGCAGGGAGAATCGACGGTCGAGCCCTTCCTCGGCCTCGGCTGGAACTGGTGGCGGCGCGACATCGCGTCCTGGGGCGGGCCGCGCGAAACGTGGGACACCATCTACGCCCGCGGCGGGGCGCGTGCCTCCGCCAATCTCGTGGCCGGGCAGAAGCCGTTCCGCGGCTACGGCGAGCTCGGGCTCAGGATGCCGCTTTCCACCCAGGATTCCGTCAAGCTCGCCGGCCAGGGGAAGGTCAACCTCAAGCCGCGGGGCGCGTTATCGGCATTCGCCGAGGCGGGCGTCGTGATCGACCGGTGGCGTTTCGGCGTCTCCTACGACAGCTGGCGCTTCATGAACTCCGACCCGGTCGCGCTGCCCGACGCGACACCGGTCGCCCAGCGCAAGTCGGCTGCCGACATCTATTCGCTCAACGCCGGCTATTCCTTCTAGCCGGATTCCCTGCCCCGGAGGCCCCGTGAGGATTTCCCGACTGCCCAGACGACTAACCTGCGCCCTGGCGCTTTCGTTCCTTTTGCCCGCGACCGGGGCATTCGCGCTCGAAGCGGATTTCCTGCAGGAGCCCAGCGGGGAATCGCCCGTGACCGCCTCGAACCTGGCGACAGCACGGCTCGAATACTTCAACTGGCGCGAGTACGACGGGGACACCCGCCTGCTCAAGGAGAGCGGTCCCCGGCTCCAGCTGGGCGCCTCCCGCCGCTACAACCGGGAAGACATCACGTTCACCCCCCACGTCGAGGGCATGTTCGGCTACGTCGATTACGACGGCCACACGCAGGGCGGGACGCCGGTCTCGACCGACGTCCGCTACGTCGGGTTCGGCATCGGCGCCGACATCGGGGCCGTCTACCATTTCGTGGCCGAGTCGCAGGTCGAGCCTTATCTCGGGTTGGCCTGGAACTATTGGCGCCGCGACCTTCGGACGACTCCCCAGGCCACCGGCTACCTCGAGACATGGGACAGCGTTTTCGCCCGCGGCGGCGCCCGGGCCGAGGCCGACCTCGTGATCGGCGCAACCCCGGTCCGGGGCTACGGCGAGCTCGGGCTCAAGCTTCCCTTGTCCACCTACAATTCGGCCAAGTTCCCCGGTTTCGGGAAGGTCAACGTCAGCCCCAAGGGCAACCTGTCATTGTACGGGAGCGTCGGGATCGTCAAGGGCCCCTGGCGTGGCGGCCTGTTCTACGACGGCTGGCGCTTCCAGGCTTCCGATGTGACGCCGGCCGGTGGCGGAGCGTTCGGGCTGATGCAACCCAAGTCCCGGGCCGACATCTTCGGGATCGAGGCTGCTCGCGCCTTCTGACCGGGCGGCGCGCTACACAATCCGCCGCAGGTAGACAAGCTTGTCGTCGCCCCGGTCGTAGTAGTCGGGCAGCTGCGCCGCGAGCGCGCAGCCGATCTTGTCGTAGAACGCCCGCGTATCGCCGTAGCATTCCTTCGACGACGTTTCGATGACCAGCAGGTAGCCCCCCATCTCCCGCACCCGTTCCTCGACGAACGCCACGAGCTTCCGGCCGTATCCGCGGCCGTGCCGGTCGACGCGGGTCGCCAGCCAGTAAAGGTCGAACGTGCCCGTAGTCATCGGATTCTTCCCGAAGCAGGCATAGGCGACCACGGCGCCGTCTTCCTCGACAAGGACGTAAGGATGGTAGTCGTCCTGGCCGGGCTTCGTGAGCGCGATATCGACCAGCTCCAGCGCGACGTCGACCTCGTGCGGCTTGAAGACGCGCGTGCCGGAAATCAGCGCCCCGATCGGGTCGCGATCCCCCGACTCGATCTTCCGGATCCGGAGACTCACCTCGCCCCCAGCCCGATGCCAAGCCGCAGGATCTCGGCGATCATCGCCGAATAGGACAGGCCGGCCGCGGCGGCCGCCCGCGCCATCCCGGCGTCGGAAGAAATGTCGGGGTTGGGATTCACCTCGAGCACGTGCGGGCGCCCTTCGGAATCGGCCCGGAAATCGACGCGGGCGTAGCCGCGCACCCCGAAGAGCCGGGCGCAGGCGAGCGCGGTTGTCTGCAGGGTGCGCCGGAGGCCGGCCGGGATCCTCGCCGGGACGACGGATCGGATGGCGTCGTAGGCCGGGTGGGTCGGGTCCCACTTCGACGCGAAGCAGCAGACGCGCCACGCAGGTTCGTCGTAGACGAGCTCTCCGGGCGGCAACGCCCGGTACGGATCGGGGCCGGTGCCGTTTCCCAGGACGGCGACGTTGAATTCCCGCCCCCCGACGAACTCCTCGGCCAGTGCTTCCTGGCGGAACTCCGCGATGACGCGGGCCACCTGCCGGCGCAGCCCGGCTTCGGAGTCGACGACGCTCGCGTCGGTGATGCCCGCAGAGCCGTCCTCGCGCGCCGGCTTCACGATGACCGGGAAGCGGAGTCCCGACTTCCCGCGGGAGGTGGCGCCGTAGAGGCGATGGCGCGGCGTGGCGATCCCTGCCTGCGCCAGGAGCGCCTTGACCAGCGCCTTGTCGTTGCACAAGGACAGTGCGGAGGGCCCGTTCCCGGTGTAGGGAAGCTGCAGCAGCTCGAGCAGGGCAGCGCCGTGCGGCTCCTTCTGGGCGCAGTCGAGCGGCCCTTCGGCCAGGTTGAAGACCGCGGCGGGCGCGAAGGCGCGGAGCGCGTCGCAGAGCGCCCCCGGCTCGCGCCCGAACAGGAGCGGGTGAGCGTCGAACCCGGCGGAGGTCAGCGCCCCGGCGATCGCGGAGGCGTTGAGCGCAAGGTCCATCGAAGCCCGGAGGTCCTCATGAACCTCGGCCAGCGCCGCGTTGACGCAGGTGTAGAGCACCGCGATGCGCGGGGCGGTTTTATCGGACTTCGGCCTCATGCCGGGGTCATCCCGTTCCGCGCCAGCGCATGGCCGAGAATCTCGCCGACCAGCGCCCTGTGGGGGATGCCGACCGCATCGGCCATGATCGGCAGGTCGCCGTAGCCGGGGCAAAGGCCGGGCAGCGGATTGCACTCGATGAACTGCGGGGTACCCATTCCGTCGACCCGGAAGTCGATGCGGGAGAAATCGCGGCAGCCGAGCAGCCGGTAGATGCCCAGCGCGCACATTGACAGCCCGGAGAGGACATCGGGCGGCAGCGCGGGCGGGACGCGATATTCGACCTGGCGTTTCCAGTCGCGCTTGACCTCGAGCGAGTAGACGAACGTCTCGTTGGACATGGTCTTCGGGACGATCTCCATCATGCCGACCACGCGAGCGTCGTCGCCGTTGCCCACGATGCCGACCGTGATCTCGGGCCCCGCGATGAACGACTCGACGATGGCTTCCTGTCCGTACGTCTCGATGACGAAGCGCACCATGTCGCGCATCGCCTCAGGAGTCGTCGCCCGGGAGGCGAGCCGCACGCCCTTGCTCGAACCTTCGAAGGCAGGCTTGACGATGACGGGGAACGGGAGGTCGACGGCATCGGCGTCGGCCACGCTGCGGCAGACGCCGAACGGCGGGGTCGGAAAGCCGCCGCTCGAAACCATCCGTTTGGCGGAGGGCTTGTCGAGCGTCACGCAGAGCGTCAGCGGGTCGGAGCCGGAATAGGGGATGCCGAGCAGCTCGAGCAGCGCCGGGACATGCGCCTCGCGGCAGCGGCCGCCGGTCCCTTCCGCAAGGTTGAAGACGAAGTCGGGGCGCGTCTCGCGGAGCGCATCGACGATGCCGGGGCCGGCCTGAAGCGGGAAGACGTCGTGGCCGAACGATGCGATGGCGTCGATGATCTGCCGGACGGCGTCGGGCGAATCGAATTCCTCGAACGCGTCCTCGGGCAGGTGGCCGGGATGCTCCGCCGGCCTTACGTTGAAGGCGAGGCCGATTCGCAACGGCGTTTCCTCCGGGCGAGCCGCTCGTTGCCGGCCGGGATGAGCGACTTGGCCTCGCCGGTCATCAGGCGATACACGTCGTTGCGGGGAGCCGGCCCGGGGCCTTCGGGCTGCGCCGATGGGCGGTCGGAAGCCTTCGCCTCCTCGTAGCTCACGATGATTCCCTCGTAGTTGCGCAGGACGGTGCGTTCCTCGCCCATCGACAGGATGTAGTTGGGCATGATCGGGATCTTGCCGCCGCCGCCCGGCACATCGACCACGAAAGACGGGATGGCCAGCCCCGAGGTATGCCCACGCAACGCCTCCATGATCTCGACGCCGCGCGATAGGCGGGTGCGGAAATGTTCTAGACCGCGCACCATGTCGCACTGGAACAGGTAGTAGGGGCGGACCTTGGCCTTGAGCAGCGACGTGTTGAGCTTCCGGATCACCTCGGGGTGGTCGTTGACCCCCCGGAGCAGGACCGTCTGGTTGTTGACGGGGACGCCGGCGCGGAGTAGCCGGTCGCAGGCGCGGGCCGCCTCGGGCGTGATTTCGCGTGGATGGTTGAACTGCGTGTTGAGCCAGATCGGGCCGTACTTTCCGAGCATGTCGCAAAGCTCGTCGTCGATGCGCATGGGCAGGACGACGGGGACGCGGGAGCCGATCCGGATGATCTCGACGTGGGGTATCCGGCGCAGGTTCTTGAGGATGTACTCGAGCCGCGCGGTGGGCAGCGTGAGCGGGTCGCCCCCCGAGACGATAACGTCGCGGATCTCCTCGTGCCGGCGGATGTAGGCGAACATCTTCGACAGCTCGAACTCGGTCTTGGCGCCCTCCCCCAGGACCCAGATCCGCTTCCGGGTGCAATGCCGGCAATACATCGAGCAGAAGTTGGTGACGACCATCAGGCACCGGTCGGGGTAGCGGTGCGTGAGACCCGGCACCGGCATGTCCTTCTCTTCCTCGAGCGGGTCGTCGAGCCCGACGTCGGTGAACTCCTCGACGGAGGGGATCGCCTGCAGCGCGATGGGGTCGTTGGGATCGTCGGCCCGGATGAGCGACAGGTAGTAGGGCGTGATGCCGACGCGGTAGAGGTCGGTCACCCGCCGCATCAGCGCGCGGTCGTCGGGGTCGAGCTCGAGCAGCGCGGACAGCTGCCCGACGTCGGTCACGCGGTTCGCGAGCTGCCACCGGTAATCGTTCCACTCGCGCTCGGTGACGCGCGGCCAGGGTGGATCGTAAGCGTCGGCTCTGCCCCCGGAGCCGGGTAATGTCAGGGCATCCTCACCGGATGGCGTGTCCATGACCCTCCTCTTTCTTCTTATGCATTGGCCTTGACCCAAAGAAATTCGACGGGCGCCTTCCCCTTGTTGAGGAAGGTGAAACCGCTCTCGCCGCGGAAGTAGAGGCTATCTCCTTTTCGGGCGACATAGACCGCCTTGCCGAGCTGGAGGCCGAGCCGCCCATTGACCACGAACACGAAGTTTTCGCCTTCCTGCGCATGCTCGGGAATCGGCTTGCCTCCCGGCCGGATGACGGCGTTGTAGGCGGTGACGGACCGGCGGCGGCTGCGTGGGAGCAGCGTCACGAACCGGTGGTAGCCGGAAAGGTCGGAAGGAAGCGCCTCGGATTTGCGGAACAGGACCCTGACTTCGTCGGCCGCGGCGAAGAAGGAGGAGGGCGTTTCGTTGAGGGCGGCAATGATTTCGAGGAGCGTGGGGACGGAAGGCGTGGAGATGTTGCGCTCGATCTGGGAGATGGCGCCCTTGGTGAGTCCGGCCCGCTCGGCCAGGTCGGACTGGGCCAGCCCGTTGATCTGCCGCAGGTGCCGGATCTTTGAACCGATATCGAGCACGGCGCTTTGGATTAAACCCTCCGTTTAGTATGGCTATCCTGATTGTAAGAGCATCGACGTCGCTGTCAACAGAAAATGCGAGGAGCGTGCAATGCGCGCCCTCCAAACCGGAACCGGAATGTCGCCCGATCGCCCGACAGGCCGAGACCCTTGTCCTGCTCCGATAATGTGTCGACACATTCCGCTTGCAAAGCGGGATTTAACCCCATAGAGTGGCTATTAAGGTCATCAATGAAAGAAAGGTGTCGACAGAATGGATTCGAATCGCGATATCAGCCCGTCCTCCGCTTCCCTGACGGACCGGGTCTTCGAGATCCTGCAGGATGCGATCACCAAGGGGGAGATTCCCGCGGGCAGCAAGATCTCCGAGCCGGAACTGTCCAAGGCGCACGGCATCAGCCGCGGGACGCTGCGCGAGGCGTTGAGCCGCCTGGAAGAACGGCGCCTCGTCGTCCGGTCGCCGAACCACGGCGCGCGGGTCGTCTCCCTGTCCTACGAGGAACTGATCGAGACGTACCAGATCCGGGAAGCGCTTGGCGGCCTGGGCGCCAGCCTGGCGGCCGTGAACATGACCGATGAGGAGATCGCGTCGCTGCGAAGCCTGCTGCGCGAACATGAAAAAAGCATCGCGGAAGACCAGGGGCTCTCCTATTACCAGAAGGAGGGCGAACTCGATTTCCATTACCGGATCCTCAAGGGAAGCCGGAACAGGAAGCTGCTGGCCATCCTCGACGGCGGGCTCTACCAGCTGATCCGGATGTACCGCTACCAGTACAGCACCGCCAGCCCCCGGCCCTACCAGGCGCTGAAGGAGCACCACCGGATCGTCGACGCGATCGAGGAACGGGATTCGGAACTGGCGGACCTTCTCATGCGCCGCCACATCCGGACCGCCCGCCTCAGCGTCGAGGAACGGCACAGGCAGGCGATCGAGGCACAGAATCGACATGCCTGACGTGCTGGTGAATGTCAGGGCCGGCGACTCCAGTCGTCAGGAACCGCAAGACAATAAAACAATGGGGGGGGATTGCGCATGTCGGAATACGGAACGTTAAAGGATCGGGTTCGCTGCAAGTCGCTGCTGGGCAAGGTGATGAGTGCCGAGGAGACCATTCCGTTCTTCAAGAACGGCATGAGCCTGGGATGGTCCGGTTTCACGCCCGCCGGGTATCCCAAGGCGGTCCCGATCGCCCTGGCCGACCATGTCGAGAAGAACAACCTTCAGGGCCAGATGCGGTTCAGTCTCTTCACCGGGGCATCGGTCGGCGCGGAGACGGAAGACCGGTGGGCGAGCCTCGACATGCTCGATCGCCGCTGGCCCTACCAGACCGGCAAGAACATCGCGGCGGGCATCAACGAGGGGCGCATCCGGATGGGGGACAAGCATCTCTCCCTGTTCGCCCAGGATCTCGGGTACGGGTTCTACACCAAGGACACCGACAGCGGGAAGCTGGACCTGGCGATCATCGAGGTCTCCGCCATCACGGAAGACGGCGGGCTGGTGCCCACCTCATCCTGCGGCGTCATCCCCGAGATCCTCAAGATCTGCGACCGCATCATCGTGGAAGTCAACGTGGGGCAGCCGTCGTTCGAAGGCATGCACGACAACGTCAGCTGCGATAATCCGCCGGAGCGACAGGTGCTGAACATCACCCGGGCCGATTCGCGGATCGGCACTCCCCATGTCCCGTGCGATCCGGGCAAGATCATCGCCGTCGTGGAGTCGCGGTACCGGGACAACGGGCGCGCATTTTCCGATCAGGACGAGACGTCCGGGGCGATCGCCAACCACATCATCGACTTCTTCACCCACGAGGTGAAGGCCGGCCGCCTGCCGAAGAACCTGCTGCCGCTGCAGTCCGGCGTCGGATCCATCGCGAACGCGGTCATCGGCGGGCTGGCCAAGGGGCCGTTTTCCAACCTGACCGTCTATACCGAAGTGCTCCAGGACACGATGCTCGACCTGATCGACTCGGGCAAGCTGGACTGCGCCTCGTCCTGCTCGCTGTCGCTCTCGAAGGACGAGGGCTTCCCGCGTTTCTTCGCCGACATGGACAAGTATTCCGGCAAGATCCTCCTGCGGCCGCTCTCGATCTCGAACGCGCCCGAGCCGATCCGGCGCCTGGGCGTCATCGCGATGAACACCCCGGTCGAAATCGACATCTACGCGCACGCCAACTCGACGCTGGTCGGCGGCACCCGGATGATCAACGGGATCGGCGGCTCGGGCGATTTCCTGCGCAACGGCTTCCTGAAGATCATGCACACCCCGTCTTCCCGCCCGTCGAAGACCGACCCGAACGGCATCTCCTGCGTCGTGCCCCACTGTTCCCACATCGATCACACCGAGCATGACCTCGACTGCGTGGTCACCGAGCGGGGACTGGCGGACGTGCGGGGGCTTGCGCCGAAGGAACGCGCCCGGCGGATCATCAAGAACTGCGCCCATCCCGATTACCAGCCGATCCTGGGCGAGTATCTCGATATCGCGACCAAGGACTGCATCGCCCGGAAAGTCGGCCACGAGCCCCAGCTGTGGGACCGGGCCTTCAAGATGCAGCTGAACCTGGCGCAGAACGGCACCATGAAGATCACGAACTGGGACATGAAGATCGATCTGTGCGAAAAGGGAGGGAATGCATAATGGCCATATCGACACTGCAGGAACGGATCCCCGTATTCGCGATCGACGACGCTGCCGCCTACTCGATTCGCGACACCACGGGGAATCCGGCGCCGCTCGGGCTCCTGGGCTTCGGCATGACGACCGTCCTGTTGAACCTGCACAACGCGGGGATGTTCCCTATGGACGCGATGATCCTCGGCATGGGGATTTTTTACGGAGGCCTCGGACAGATCATCGTCGGGATCATGGAATGGAAGAAAAAGAACACGTTCGGCGCGACGGCGTTTACGTCCTACGGCATTTTCTGGCTGACGCTGGTCGCGCTGGTCATTCTTCCCCGGACGGGCCTCGTCGCGGCGCCCGCGGATTCTTCGATGACCGCCTACCTGTCGATGTGGGGGCTCTTCACCGGCGTCCTCTTCATCGCCACGTTGCGGCTCAGCCGGGCTCTGCAGGTCGTGTTCGGCTCGCTGACGGTGCTGTTTTTCCTCCTGGCGGCAGGAGATGCGACCGGAAGCCACGCAGTCAAGATCCTGGCCGGCTACGAGGGGATCTTCTGCGGCCTGTCCGCGATCTATGCCGGGCTGGCGCAGGTGCTCAACGAGGTCTACGGGAAGACGGTCGCGCCGCTCGGCTGACCGGGCATATTTCCCTTTGACACAAATGCCGAGGTCGTGGAAAATGATTCGTTCAAAGGTGGGGGAGTAGCTCAGCTGGGAGAGCACCACGTTCGCAACGTGGGGGTCGAGAGTTCAATCCTCTTCTCCTCCACCATCTTGATTATTCCATACGCCCCGCGCTTCATTGCGCGGGGCGTTTTTCGTGATCCTTTGCGACCCCTCCAAGCGTTCCACCCGCGGTACAATGCCTTCCACGATGCGATCGCTATTCCCTTCCGATGAAAAGTATGTCGAGGTCGCGGTGCCGCTGCCGCTCGACAAGCCGTTCACCTATCGCGTTCCGGCGGGGCAGGAGGCGCGTGCGAGGGTCGGCGTCCGGGTGCTGGTGCCATTCGGTGCGCAGAAGTTGACGGGGTTGGTGACCGCGGTCGTCGACGAATCGGCGCTCGAGGGTCACGCGGCCAAGGCGGTCCTGGCGTTCCTCGACGACGAGCCGTACATCACCGAGCGGCACCTCGCGTTCCTTTCGCGCGCGGCACGCGAGTGTCTCGCGCCGCTGGGCGAGATGCTGCGCACGGCGCTGCCGCGCGGCCTGGCGCGCCACGAGGCGCCGACGGCGCCGCGCACCGAGACGGTCTACCACCTCGCGCCCGGCGCGCCCGAGGGGGCGCCGATGACCCCGAAGCAGCGGCTCGTGGCCGACGCGCTGCGCGAGGCCGGCGAGCTGGCTGCGGGGGCGCTCTCCGAAAAGGTGCCGGGCGGGGGCGATGCGGCGAAGCGCATGGCGGCGCGGGGGTGGCTCCTCGCCGAAGCGCGGGAGCGGGTGGTCGGGCTGTCCGATACGCACCTGCCCGACCTGGCGGGGGCGCTCGATCCGACGCCGGCGCAGGCGACGGCGCTCGAGGCGATCGGCGCCGCGCTTCGGGGGCCGGAGTCCGCGGCCTTCGTCCTGCACGGGATCACCGGCTCGGGCAAGACCGAGGTGTACCTCCGGGCGATCGACATGGCGCGCGCGCAGGGGCGGCAGTCGATCTACCTCGTGCCCGAGATCGTTCTCACGCCGCAGTTGCTCGGGCGCGTCCGGTCGCGCTTCGGCGACGGCGTCGCCGTGCTGCACAGCCAGCTGACGCCGGCCGAGCGGACCGCGCAGTGGCGCAAGGTCCGGGCGGGCGAGGTTTTCCTGTGCGTCGGCGCCCGGTCGGCGGTGTTCTCCCCCTTCCCGGCGCTCGGCTTGATCGTGGTCGACGAAGAGCACGATGCCGCATACAAGCAGGAGGAGGGGATCCGGTACCAGGCGCGCGACCTCGCGCTGCTGCGGGCCGGCATCGAGGGGGCCACGGTGCTGCTGGGTTCGGCGACGCCGTCGGCCGAGGCGATCCGAATGACGCGGACGGGGGCGGCGACGCTGCTCGACCTGCCCGAGCGGATCGGCGACAGCAAGCTGCCCGACATCCGGATCGTGGACCTGCGGGGCCAGGTCGATCGTCGAGGGGCCGACCGGTACTTTACCCCCGAACTCGAAACGGCGGTCGAGGAGACGCTGGCGCGCGGCGAGAAGGCGATGCTCTTCCTCAACCGTCGCGGCTACGCCCCCGTGCTCTCGTGCCTCGATTGCGCGGCGACGGTCCAGTGTCCCAACTGCCAGGTTTCGCTCGCCTTCCACAAAGAATACGACGCGCTGCTCTGCCACTATTGCCATGTCCGGCAAAAGCCGCCCGACGCCTGCCCGTCGTGCGGCGGACACAAGCTGGCGCAGCTGGGGCTGGGGACCGAGCGGCTGGCGGCTTGGGCCGAGAAGCGCTGGCCCGATGCGCGGGTGGCGCGGCTCGATTCCGACGTCGGCCGGACGAAGGGCGCCGCGAGCGGCGTGCTCTCGCGGATGCACCGGGGAGAGGTCGACATCCTCGTCGGCACGCAGATGATCGCCAAGGGGCACGACTTCCCCGAGGTGACGTTCGTGGGCGTCCTCTACGCCGACGCCTCGCTCAACTTCATCGACTTCAGGGCGTCCGAGCGCACCTTCCAGGTGCTGACGCAGGTGGCCGGGCGCGCGGGGCGCGGCGACCGGCCGGGGTCGGTGCTCATCCAGACGCTGTCTCCCGACAACAGCTGTCTTCGGAAGATCGCGGCACACGATTTTTTCGGGTTCATGAACGAGGAGCTGGCGGTGCGGGAGTCGCTCGAATACCCGCCATACGGGCGAATGATGTTGCTGCGCCTTTGGGGGCCGAAGGAGGAGCGGGTGCGCGATGCGGCGGCCCTCGTGGCCGCGGCGCTTTCGGAAGCGCTCGCGGCGCACGAGATCCGGTTGTTGGGCCCCGCCCCCTCGCCGATCGCGAAGGTGAAGAAGCTGTACCGCTATCAAATACTGCTCAAGATGCCGGCCGATTTTCCCGTGGCCGACGTGTTTCCGGAGCTGCTGCGCCCGTTGCGTGACGCCGTCCGCCGCCATGGCGCCCGGATGGAAGCCGACGTCGATCCCTACCACATGCTCGTCTGAACCCCCCTCGAGCGCAGACGGACGCGGCGGTCAGCCCGCCGAAGCTTTCGAGCGTTTTTCCTCTTTCGGGGGTTCGGCGGGGAGCGCCTCGATCCGCTGGAATTCGTCCTTGATATAGTCCTTGAACTTGCGGATCTGGATCCGGGCGGCGGGGTCGTTGGGGCCGGCGCCCTCCTCGGACGGGCGCAACAGCTCGAAGTAGCGGATGCCGCCCGCCGTGGCATAAGAGCGCGACGGGACGAGCACCGTGGGCGCCTCTCCCTTTTTCGACCGCCAGACCGAGCAGCCGACCAGCTTGAGGCCCGCGAGGAGCCCTTCTTCAAAATGAATTTCGACGTCGGCGAGCTTGGATTCGGGGGTACCGCCGTGGTTCAGGACATAATGCAGCCGCATGGTGCGACCTCCTTCGGGTTGGGTTGTCCTAAGGTGTGTCAACATCCGTGCCGAACGGCGGCGGAGGTCGGACCGGGTGATCTGGCAAGCCCGGAAAGGCGCGCTTCCGGGAGTCGACGGCGATTCGGTAGGCTTCCCGGCCACCGGAGGCGTAGAGTTTGCCCGCTAACCGGACCAGCCCTGAAACGTGTAGTCGGCGGCCAGCAGGGAATTATCGTCTTCGATAAAATTGAGGTGGGAAGCAAATTCTGGCCAGAAAGGAGGAAGCGATGGCCTACCGGTTCAAGGCGATATTGCCGCGCATCCCCCTCGAGGCCGAGGGCGTCCAGCTCAACTTCTGCAAGAACACGGAGTGCCAGAACTACGGCGTTCCCGCCACCGCAACCTACAGCAAGAACGACAACGCCGGCCTCTACCACAAGGGGGCTAGACCGTCTCTATCTGTCCACGGACGGCCAGTACGTCATCAACTGGAAGGTTCGCGAAGACCGGCGGAACATCAAGCTCGAGGCGGTGGGTACGGCCGACAACAACAGCGGCTACGTGTTCGCCATGAACCTCAACTACATCGACGGCGTCGACCCCGTCACGCTCGAGTCCGAAGCCACTCCGGAAAAGGGGATTCCGGTACCGTTTCGAAAGTACGCGCAGTACTGGCTCCAGGAGGACTACGCGCCGAGCCGTAGCCCGCGCCGAGATCCGGGCGAAGAAGAGCAAGCGAAAGCGGTTCAAGATCCCCAAGACCATGATCGAGCGGATTCGTGCGCACGCCAAGGAAGCGGTCGAGCGGGAAAACATCGAGGACCCGTCGGCGCTCTCGTCCGTCCTGCGTCTTCCGATGAATGGGGTGCAGTTGAAAGAGGATTACGTGTTGTTCGCGCACTTCGAGCTTCTTAAGCGCCTGCTTGCGGACAACGTCGACAAAATCCGATTTTGCTTCGACCACGACTCGGGCATCCGCGCGGCCTGCCTGGCGACCTTCGTGGAGGAGATCAAGGCGGAGCGCGCGGACGCCACATGTACGTCTCTCTCGCGTATGGACTGACCCAGCCCACCAAGTTGGCGATCAAGCGGGCCGCCAAGAGACGGTTCAAGAAGACGAAGGCGGCGCATCCCGGCCTCACCGATCGCGAGGTCGAGACCGAGATGATGCTAGAGGAGATTCGGAGCCGCGAAAGCGACAACCTGTGGGGCGACTTATGGGTGCATCACCCGCTGCCGGATATGGGGGAGCCGGAGAAGATAATGTCCACCGAAGCCGCAACTTCGAGCCTTCACAAGAAGAATCCGCGGGCACCAGCCGCGGGAAGCCCCCAACTCTTTCCGTTTAACACGGCTTGCCGGGTGCTTGCCCTTCCGGGCAACAGGAAGGGGTCTCCCCATACGAGGCGCGAACCGAATAACTGAGTCCGCAGTCCTCGCAGGAAAGAACCTCGCCCCCGGGCAGATTGAGCGACACCGTCATCATGTCTTTCTGTTCCGGGTTATGGCGACAGGATGACGGAAACCGGTGAGGACGTGTAGCCTCTGGCCTTTCCGTCAGCATCGTAGACAAATCCAGTTTGGGTAACCAGGAAAGATGTTACCCCTTGCGGGACGTCGAAGCAGTACCGCACACGCGTCCGTTCGCCGGGACGGATTCGGCCCAGTTGGATCGGCAGTGAGGTGGGTTCCAGCGATGCCGGGTCCACTACTTCTCCTGGAAGGGGATACACGGGCGAGTACGACAGGTTCTGGCCCAGCGTCGCGCCGTCAGCGGTTTTCCCCGAGACGCTTTCGATCCGGACGTTCGACGCCTCGGCCGTACCGATATTCCCGATCTCCAGGTCCGCATACGCCACGCCGGGCGCGCGGGTTCCAGAGGCAAGCACCTGCAAGGACACCTGCGGCCCGTCCACAACTTCGACCCGAACGACGCTCTGCCCGGTTTCCCCGCGACCATTCACAACCGTTGCCTTGACCAAGTATGTTCCCGTTTTGTCGTACAGGTGGGTGACCGTCCGGTTGTCCGTCGTCGTTTCAGCGGTGACGTCGTCGCCGTCAAAATCCCACAGCGTTTTCACGATAGCTCCGCCGGCAGGATCGGACGCGGTAACCTGAAACGATACCGACAAGGGAACGACTCCTTCTGTCGGGGTCGCAGTGAATGAAGTCACGGCGGGACCACTGATGGCGGATGCCCTTCCGGGGATTAAAGCGGCAAGCGCCAACAGGAGCGCCGCGGTCAGAACTCCGAAATTATTACCCCTCTTCATAGAAACTCCTTTTTCGATAATCGGTTCGTACAAATCAGGAACCTCGCAGGCAGGAAACCGTTATTGCCTGCCTACTTGTTCGTGATGACAGACTTGCTGAAAGTGCCGTTCACTCCATCCGCATTCTTCAGGGTCCCGCCCACTCCCAAGTTGACCTGGGTGACCGTCGAGGACGAATTGAGGAAAAACTTGATCAACGCATTCGTCCCGACCGGAATGTCCCGCAGGCCAAGTGGCGGATTGAGGATCGGGAAAGCCGTGCTGGTCGTTCCTGTCCCGGCGGCAACGGTGGCCGTCATGTCGGTGGCAATCACCGCAGTCCCGGTTCCGGTCCCTACGTTGGTCAGGACCACACGGTATTCCCGGACCGAACTGCTGTAACTGCCCACATAGGCAACGGATGCCTTGATCACCGGACCTGCCAAAACCTGCACGGGCTGGACGAATTGCGAGGAGAGTCCGTCGCTGTCGACGGCCGTGACCGTCAGGTTGTAGGTTCCCGGCGTGTTGTAGCTGAGCGTGACCGGCCCTGCGGTGGTGGTGAAGAAGTCGACGATCCCGTCTCCGTTTTGGTCCCAGTCGTACCGAACGATCGTCTTGCCCGGTGCATAGGCCGTCACGATGGCCGTCGGGGAAACCGGCGCGAACTTCTCGGCCGGGAACGTCACGGCGACGGATTGGATCGTGGGCGGCGTGTTCGGAGCAGCCGTACGGATCGGGATATCGCTGTAGGCCGAGGCGATACCGTTGTTGTCAAAGACCCGGACCCGGCCCGGGTAGTAGCCGGCCGAAGTGTAGGTGTGGGAAACGGACAGGGCTGTCGTGGTCTGGTCCACCGTGTTGTCGCCGTTAAAGTCCCATTCCGCCCGGGCGATCGTCGTGCCGGATGGAGAACCGGCCGACGGGGAGGCGTTGAGCGTAAAGGTCACCGGATACGGCGTGATTCCCGAAGTCGACGGCGTGATGGTGACCGCGTTGATGATCGGCACGACCGGTTTGCCGTCCACGTAAGACGCAAAGACCGCTGTGGTGATCCGGCCTTTCGTGTCGTAGATCTTGGCGGTCGGGACGAACTTCCCGACGCCGCTGTAAGTGTAGCTGGTGGACAGCGTCGTCGTGGTGCGGTCCACGGTCCCGTTGCCGTCGAAATCCCAATCGACTTTCGACAGGGAAGCGCCGCTTCCGTACGTCACGGCGAGTTGGAGGATCGTCGTCAGCGGCGCGAACCCGCTGGATGGCGTCGCTGTAAAGGCGGTCACCGTCGGGTTTCCGGAGCTGACGGTGATCTTGATGGTCTGATGGGTCTTGCCGCTCCAGTTGTCGACGACCTGTGCCTTGACCGTATAGGTCCCGGGCGTTTTGTAGATATACGTGGTCGAAAGGCCTTGGGTCTGCGCATCGAAGATGCCGTTGCCGTCGAAGTCCCAGTCCACGTGATCGATCGTCCCATCCGAATCCGAAGCCGCCACGGTGAAGGTGACCGGCAACGGCGGGTAGCCGGAAGTCGGCGTGGCCGTAAGCGACGTGATGCTCGGCTGGGAATTGGCGGGATAGGTGACCGAGTAGAGAGTGGCAGTGCTGGTCTGGCCCGTGCTGTCGGTAACCGTCGCCCGCGTGGTGCGGGATCCAGGAGAATTGAATGTGTACGTGGTGGTAAGGCCGGTGGTCGTGGAATCCGTAGTTCCGTTGCCGTCGAAATCCCAGTCCACCTTGGTGACGGTCCGACCCGGGGCCAACGCCGCGGCGGCCGTGAAATTGATCAGGTGCGGATGGGTTCCCGTCGTCGGGTAGCCGGTCAGGGTGGCTCGCGGCGCATGAGGCGTGGCGTACACCGTGATGGTCTGGGGAACCACGGTGACGATGCCGGAAGCATCGGTCACGATCGCTCGGGTCGTAAAGCTGCCCGCTGTCGAATACAGGTTGGATGCCGTGAAGGTAGACCCGCTCGCCCTGGTCTCCGTCTTGTTGACGATGTAGTTGCCGTTCCCGTCCAGGGCGCCAGTGTAGTTCCAGTCGACCCGGACGTTGCCCGCGGCTTCCGGATCGGTCGCTGTGAGCTGGAAATTGACCGTCAGCGGGGCGTCGCCGTCGGTCGGGGTTGCCGTGAAGTTGCTCACCACCGGGGGATGGTTCGCGGTTGTCGCCGTGATGGGTACCGAGGAGGATGCGGACGACGCGCCCAGGTTGTCGATCACCCGGACCTTGGCCGTGTAACTGCCAGACGACGTGTAGGTGTGGGAGACGGTCAACCCCGTGGTGGTCTGGTCAACCGTATTGTCCCCGTTGAAGTCCCATTGCACGGAGGCGATGGACCCGTCCGGATCGGAAGCCGCTACGGTGAAAACGACCACCAGCGGATAGACTCCCGAGGAAGGCGTTGCAACAAATGAACTGATCGTCGGGGGGAGGTTCGACATCGTGACCGAAACGGGGGTCGTTCGGAACGCCGTGGCGCCCCAATTGTCCGTTACCGTCACTTTGGCGGTATAGCTGCCCGCTGCGATGTATGTGTGAGACGCGTTCGGGGAACTCCCGCTGACAATGGAGGATCCGTCTCCGAAATCGAAAGCGTAGCTCGCGATCGAGCCGCCGGGAGCCGATGCGACGGCGGTAAGCGTCACAGGCAGCGGATAGCTCCCCGTAGCGGGCGTGGCCGTCAGGGAGGTGACCTGCGGAGGCAGAGGGGGTCTTTTTACGGTCCGGTTGCCGACGTTATCGTAGGCATACTCGATTATGGAGCCGTCGCCATACACCACTTGGTGGAGGCGGTTCAACTCGTCGTAGCGGTATTGTGTGGAAAAGCCTGCCGGGAAGGCGGCCGAGGACAAGACGGCAACGCCGATCACCGCAAGAAACAACTTAAGAAGTCCTCTTTTCAATCCGAAACTCATATCCTCGGCCTCCAGGCACAGATAAATGACTACCTGCCTTGATGATTCCGCAAAGCTCCTTCAACCAATTTCACAATTAATCGCAATCGCTACGTCCAATATAGATATCATCAATTCTGCATTAACGGATTAGTATTTGATAGCATCCAATTCAATTATCGGAGATGTGAGATCCTTATGAACTATTCTATAAATTGTATTTCCCTCCCCATCAATCAGCAAATATGAATATCCCCCAGGTAACGCAATTTTATATTCTTTCTTCTCACTTAATATTAATATCCCTGAATCTTCCCCATTGTCTTTTTCTAGTACAAACCCTGCAGTCGGGCTATATATTTTTGATCCATTCATTATTTGGTATCCCTTCTTTGCTATTGGTAAAGTCTTTATTACCCAATTCATTTTATCAGTCTTGCCAATTGGCACGATCCCAAATTCAATTTCTGAAATCATTGATGTAGGATCAACCCATGTCAATAAAAGGTTATAATTTGAAATGACTGCCACCAATCTCAACGCAATCCCGGGAAATAACTTCTTTCTTCCAAGCATATATCTTCTTTTATCTTCAATTTTATTCATTACATATTTTGGAACTTCCCATACCTTATTGCCATATGCGTCGTACAATACTCCACAACTGAAGATCTGCCCTTTTAAACGTATAGGCCAGTCATAAGTCCATATGAATTGATCACAACTAGTAATTGATTTGGAAAATGATCGGCCAGATATAGCAATTCCAGCCAACTCTTTTGATATTGTGAAATCTGAATCTTTATATATCAACGACCCATCGGAATATATATTATCAAATTGCACCGAATGCTTTTTCCATCCGGACGGCTTTGAATATCTACACATGAACAGTTTGCTGTTTTCTTTTGTTATAGTGCCTTCTATATCTGACAAAGAGTACTTCACTGTCTTATCGCTTTTTTTATACAATATATATATATAGCCTGCGTCAAACCAAGCCTTTTCAATTGTGTAGCTGGAATAGGTTTTATTCGCAGCGCTTCCTAGCATAGACACAGATAGTACAAGGCACACAGAAGTGAAGGCAACAATTATTTTAATCATGTTATTTATAACAGGAGCAATTAATTTTAATATCTCCACCGATTGCTGCTCTCATCATCTCTACGGATAATTTTAATAACGCAGGAGTTAAGCTATTAATATCTTCTTTCGAGGTTGGAAGCGCTCCATGTTTGTAAAAATCAGTAATATTCCATTTTTGAAAATCGGCGTGGGGTGGAGAAGTGGAATCCATGATGGCATGCAGTCCAAATCCAATGTCGAAATATGCCTGCCCTATGTCGACTGATGCTTCAGCCGCCGCAATGCTGTCAACAACAAAATACCTTAACATTTCACACGCGCTTTTTTTACTTAGAGAAGAGGAACTCATGGCATGCATATAAGAATGTGCGGCATCTTGATATTTCCAACTATCTGCCTCCCTTGATCCCAATTCCATTTCTTTTATCATATCTATATTTAGGCCCATTTCTTTTCCAAATTCTTCGATTATTGCATTGTGAGCATCTGTAGACCACAAACCTGTTACATCTGTTTCTGAAATAGAGTTATTCTTGGCGTAAGCATATATATTTATCCCACCGCGTATTCCTATAGGATCCGCCTCCACATACCTCCCTGTCTTCGGATCGTAATCACGGTGGAAGTTGTAATTCAGCCCTGTTTCCTGATCGTAGTACTGTCCAGGGAAACGCAGATTGTTCTCCACCGTCTTCAGTGGCGTGCCCGCCTCGTTCCCGAACGGGTCCGAATCCACCCGCCAGACGACATTCCGTGCCGCATCCGTCATCACCTTCGGTGTCCCAAGGTGGTCGAGGTGGTAGTAGGAGGCGGCTTCGCTCACCCCCTGTTTGCGCACCTGCACCAGCGGTTGCACCCCTCGGTACACGTAGTCCACCAGCAGATGTCCCAAAACGTCCGTCTCTTCGATCAGCCGATCAGAGATATCGTAGTGAAAAACGGTCGACGTCCCGCCGACGGTTTTGAGCACCCGCCGCCCCTTGCCGTCGTAACCGTACTGGCCTTTCAGCACACCTTGGTCAAAGAGCTGGATCAGCCGCTGGTTCTGGTTGTAGACGAGCGTGCGCGAACCGGCGAGGTTCGTGTTGCCGACGTTATCGTAGACGTACTGGCTGGGAATACCCGCATCCGTCACGGTTGCCAGCCGGTTGGCCTGATATGCGTAAGTCGTGGTGTTCATGTCGGGAGGTAGGAGCGGCGTCGTGCGAAGCCGATCGTTGATCGAGAGGATGTTTCCGGTTGGGTCGTACTGGTAGGAGTAGCCCATCACGCCAGGCGCATCAATGGTCGACACTCGCCCAACATTGTCGTAGGAGAACGACTGCACGATCCCGTTGCCCAGGGTGTAGGACAGGGGAAGGCCCGTATTGTCATAGGCAAAACTTCCCGCCAGGTTGGCCGCCGAGCCGTTCACCGGGCCGGTGACGCCCGTCACGCGCCGGAGGGCGTCGAACGTATAGTCGACTGTCCGTCCGTTGGGATAGGTGATCGCCGAAAGATTGCCCACGTTGTCGTATCCGTACCCGGTGGTGTAAAGGATCCCCAGGATGTTTTTCTGCTCCTGAACGATGCGGCCCAAGGCATCGTACTGGTAGGTCGTCACGCCGGCAGGATCGACCATCCCGGTCAAGCGCCCCTTTCCGAAGGATGAGGCGGGGGAATCGTAGCTGAAGGTGATGTTCTGGGCCTGATCGGGGAATGCAACTCCCGTCAGGCGGGCGGTTGTGTCGTAGGTATAAGTGATCGTCGTCCCATTGGCGTCGATTCGAGAATGGAGCGTGCCGTCAAGGTTGTAAAGGTTGGTCGTCGACCCCGTGTCGGGGGAAGCGGTGCGGGACAGTTTCCCCGTGTTGTCGTAAGCGTAGTGCGTGCGGTTCCCGTTGGCGTCGAACACGTTGTCGGTTTGGCCCGCAGGCGTGAAGTCGAACCAGGTTAGCCCGCCCCGCGCATCAACCTGCGCATAAAGCCGGGAGGAAGGATCGTAGAAATACTGCATCGTGTGCCCGTTGTTGTCGGTCGCCGTCGCCAGATTCCCGCGGGCGTCGTACGTGTAGGTCGAAAAAGCCCCGGCAGGATCGGTGACTTTCGTCTTGCGACCGAGCAGGTCGTACTCGTAGCGCGTCGTGCGCCCGGCCGGATCCGTGACCTCCATAAGCCGGTCTTTGCCGCCCCCGCAGGAGGAGCAGCCGCTCCCACCGTAGCTGTTGACCGTGATGCCTCCCAACGGATTGATCGTCTTTGTCAGGTGCCCCTTCGAATCGTATT
Organism: Candidatus Deferrimicrobiaceae bacterium; assembly: GCA_036504035.1. Taxonomy (NCBI): domain Bacteria; phylum Candidatus Deferrimicrobiota; class Candidatus Deferrimicrobia; order Candidatus Deferrimicrobiales; family Candidatus Deferrimicrobiaceae; species Candidatus Deferrimicrobiaceae bacterium. The sequence continues at coordinate 318,890 of DASXVV010000006.1, read as the reverse complement.
CGAAGGTGATGATTTTTCCGTTGGCGTCGGTCTCCGAAATCCTGTTGCCGTTGGCGTCGTAGCCGTACGACGTTTTATGCCCCAGCGGATCGGTGACGGACTTCAGGCGGGCGTTGCCGTCGTAGACATAGGTCGTGACCGCCCCGTTGGCGTCGGTGCGCTGGAGCAGATTGCCGTTGTTGTCGTAGACGAACCCAATCGTGTTGCCCGTGGCGTTATCGGTCGCGCTCGCGACATTCCCAATCGGATCGTAGGTATACGAGGTGATGCGCCCTTGCGGATCGACCGTCCGGAGGACGTACCCATTCGCGTTATAGTCGCTGTGAGTCGTAGCACCCGTCGGGTCGGTCGTATCAGTCAGGTTGCCATGAGCATCGTAGAAAAACTGCGTGGTGTTGTTGGCCGGATCAGTGCTGCTCGTCATCCGGCCGAAATTGTCGTAGGTGTAGGTGGTAGTGCTCTCCATCGGATCGGTCGCAGTGAGCGTGTCGCCGAGGTCGTCGTAGGTGTAGTTCGTCACGCCACCGTCCGGATCGGTCGATGAAGTCAGATTCCGGAAATCGTCGTAGACGTTCCACTGGCTCTTTCCGTCAGGATCCTGCTTTTGCAGGAGTGTTCCCCCGAGCCGGTCGTACCGCCAGTACCAGACACCGCCGTCCTTTTCCGTCACGGTAGAAATGGCCGACGCGGAATCGTAGACGATCCGCTTCTCGCCTCCTTCGGGATCGAGGGAATAATTGACCCGCCCCTGATCGTCGTACTGGTACGTGGTCGTGTTATTGAGCGGATCGGTCCTGGTTTGCATCCGTCCCCACGTGGGGTCATAGATAAACGTCGAGGCGCTGTTGTCGGGTGCCACAATCCGCTGCAAATGATCACGGAACGCATCGTCGTATTCGAACGCAAAGACCCGGCCGCCAGGCGCGATCACGTGGGCGAGGCGGTTGTCGCTGTTGTAGTTCAGCGTGGTCACCCGTCCGGCAGGATCGGTGATGGCGGTCAGATCTCCGTAGGCCGGATCGTATGTCAAATTTACGCCGTTGCCGTTCTTGTCCTCGATCCGGATGAATTTCCCGTTACCGTCGAAGAGATAGCTCCCGCCGTCCTTGAGATAAATCTCGGAGGCATTGTCGGCCGCCACCAGATACGGGTAGTAGGCAGTTCGGGGATGATAGATATTGTCGCCGGGATTTAGGAGAAGAAGCGTCTGGCTTCCGTCCCCTTCCGTCAGGGTGTAAGCATCGACGCCGGACGCGGCGAGAGAGACGTTGTAACTGTGCGTCCAGCCTTTCCCAAGGGGGAAGGAAGAACCGTCGAAACTGTTGTAGGTAAGCGCAAAAGAGGCCGGCAAAGCACCGCCTCGGACGGAAAACAGCTCCTGCGTGTGCGATAGGCTCCCGGAGGCAATGTTGGCTGTGGAACCGAATGGTGCACGTATGGGGCAAGTCTCATCGTTCACGACATTGACCTTCACAGTGCTGACCGCGCTGCAGTTGTCGGGCGTATTGGCCGTAAGCGTGGCGATATAGCTCGCCGCAGGGGCCAGAGCATGGTCGTCGCATACGCCGTTCCAGACGATGGTGCCCAGGTTCAATCCCGTTCCCGACCAGCTTTTGACGACGGCGCCGCCCGCCTGTTTGGTCAGCACGAGATTCCAGGTGACGTTACCGGGAGTGGATGCATAGGTGGCCGACGTGATCAAGGCGTTGAAAGTAACGTTGTCACCCGCCGACGTATTGATCGTCGTGTTGTCTGTGCGATTATTGGCCGTGAGGGTTGCGATGGCCAGATCGCAATAGAGCGGATCAGTGATGATGGTTTCCCAGTACTGTTCTCGGCCTCCAGCCAAAACATAATTGAAACCATCGCCCCACCTATTAGGGTAATAGAAATATTTGGCGATAAATCCATGATGGCCTTCGGTTGAATAAATTACAGGAATTGTTATGTTGTTAACTGTTGACGGATACCATGGCTGAATAGAAGTAGAATACAACCATTGATTAATTACAGTTCCACCAGTTGATGGATCTATGAATGGCCTTCTTGTAACAGGGTCCAACACTAAATCACCAACGAGTAACATGCAATCATACCCTTTTAGTGTCATGTTTACATTGAACGCGTTGTTTTTATATGCACTTATTGGATAATTTATGATCATCTTTCCATCTGGGGAAGTCGTGTATTGCGTGTATTTGAGGGGCAATAAGGGCTGTTCGGATGATACTGACATCTGAGCGGCACTTTTCAACGGCGTGAACGGATTGGCAGCGGCGTTTTGCGCCGCAAGAGAATCGTGGCATGCCCTGCAGTCGCTGATCGACCTGGCAGTACTAATACCGGGGCAGTTGGGCAATGACCGATTGCCCCCATAGGTTGCTCCGGCAATCATCCACAAGGTCAGCATGTGCAGGAACAGCAACCCGGCGATCTTTCTTACAGGCATCCTCTTGATCCTTTCCCCGGCAATTCGTAATCGGTCTCTCCGAGGCGGAATGACCCATGAAGAAAAAGGGTATTTCCCATCTCTGAGATCCGATACGGTCGGGATAGAAATTCTCGATTGAGTTTCGGAAATCGAAGGGGAGGAAACGGCATTCAACATGAGAATGGCGGATTTATGCGCGAGCAGCTTCCCCGCACTTCTCCTCTCGTTGGCCTGGCAAGCGCACGACAAACGGCACAAGATTGGGACGACAACGAATGAGTCAAAGCGGCGGCGACAGCAATTAACTGTAGAGTCGCAGGGACGCTATCAGGTCACAATAGAAGGTGTCAATCCTTTTCGACGGCAACATCTCCTTCTGCCATCATTTCCTCGCCGGTCGCAAGGAAGTCTCGCAATCATCTCGATACTTGGCGCCTACCCGAAGTGACAGGTGACAAACGATTCCGATAGCTGAAGTGTGGCACGGCCGAAGGCGAGGTCTCTGCGGCGCGCTTGGGCCTTCCAAGGGGACTTATCCCCTGGTCAGTTTGGTACGGAATAAGCAGTTTGGGGTGAAAACAGTGGCCGATTTGGCCTCTGAATGGTGGCCGAATTGGGGCGGAATACGCAGTAAATAAACGGAAAGAAGGCCGGGTCTGTCGCTCCTTCCCGTTCCCGCCGGATGGTTCACCAGTGAGCGGTCGCTACACCCACTTTTAGCAGATATAACAGGAGCACCCCAGAACCATCATCCGACGCCGGCAGCTATGAGTTGTACAAAATAAGTTGCGAACAGCAAGCCCAGTATTGGCGCTGCTTTTTGTGGGTTCTGGCGTTGGGCGCGGCGGGTTATGAACAGAATCGCTGGTTTCCGGAACTGGCCACCAACACGCAGAAGGAATGGCTAGTCTTCAAAATGAATTTCGACGTCGGCGAGCTTGGATTCGGGGGTACCGCCGTGGTTCAGGACATAATGCAGCCGCATGGTGCGACCTCCTTCGGGTTGGGTTCCCCGACGGGAGGTCAACAATTGTGCCAGTACGTGGGAGCGGACTCCGGACGTCGCCAAAACGGGCGGACAAGGGGGGTTAACCGGGATAAGGTTTCTCGGGAACGCGGCACCGAACCCCGGGCTCCCCGGCCGCGACGTCCTGACCCCGGTCGTCAACTCGGCGATCGAAGGCCGAAATTCGAACAGTCCCTCAAGGAAGCAGGGGGCGCGCCGGTTCAGGCCAGACGGGCTTCCCGGGAGTCGACGACGATCCGGTAGGCATCCTGGTCGTTCGACCCATAGAGCTTGCGGGCGAGGCGCACGAGGCCCAACAGGTTGTCCTGCCGTCCCTTGGTGCGCCGCTCGGTGACCCATCCGACCGGGATGCGGGTCTTGCGGACGTAATCCACCTGGTACACTGTGACCTGTTTCATTCGAACACCGCCGTTCCGACAGGATTCACGACCTGATCCCATAACTTTAGATGAATTGCGCCAGCGAAGGATACGGGAATTATCCCCGGAAAAAAGAAGTTCAGCCTTTCGCCGTTCGCCCTTACTATAATCTTTTGCATCCCATCGTCTGGAGAATAGCATGTCCGAGACTGCACAGAGGGTGGCGGAAGCCACCCGGCAACGCGCCGCCGTTTACGCCCACCTGTTCCGGGTGTTGAAGAAAAAACTGGGCGAACAGGCCGCGATCGACCTGATGAGCGAGGCCATCTTCGAATACGGGAAGGACAAGTCGGCGAAGGGATATTCCTCCGAGGCGCGCGGGGGCGATCTTCACGCGGCGGCGGCCGAGTTCGTGGCGCCCGATCCCGTCAAGGAATTCCAGTTCGCCCCCCGCATCGTGTCCGAGAGCGACGACGAGGTGGTGATCGCGATGTCCGGCTGCCCGCTCGTCGACGAGTGGCGGGAGATGGGACTCTCGCCCGACGAGATCGCCACGCTGTGCCGGATCTCCCGTGCGGTCGACCACGGCACGTGGGAAGGCGCGCTGGGCTGCGGCCTCTGCTTCGAGGGGACGCGTGGCGAAGGGCGGGGCGAATGCGTCCTGCACGTCAAGAAACGGATCGGGGGCGTCGCCGTATGATCAAGAAGAGGGATCTCGCATTCATCGTTCCCGCGGTGGCGGTCGTCGCCTTCCTGGCGTACCTTTCGACACGGGGGCAGGAGCGGTTCATCCCGCGCATCCCGCCGCACGTCGCGGCGATCGGGATCGAGGATCGCGCGCAGGCCGACGCGTACTGCTTCTCGTGCCACAACCCGGCGGCCCCGAAGGACGGCGCGCCGCCGATGCCGCCGCTCGTGAAGGAAACCGACAAGACGCCCGCGCCCACGATGGGCAACGAGGGCGCCGGCGGCAAGAAGCACCCCATCCGCACCAAGAACTGCCGGCTCTGCCACCGGCTCGAACGGAAGAAGTGACCGCTCCCGCCCGAAAGCCGCCCATGGGCGCCCACGTGTCCATCGCGGGCGGCGTCGCCACCGCACCGGCGCGCGGCGAGAAGATCGGCGCCGACGTCGTGCAGATCTTCTCGAAGCACGGCCAGCGCTGGGAAGGCAAGGCCATCGAGCCCGACGATGTGCAGGGATTCCGGGCCGAGTCCCGAAGGACCGGCGTGCGAACCGTGGCGGTCCATTGCGCCTACCTGATCAACCTCGCCTCCTCGAAGGAGGAGGTCCGCACCCGCTCCCTTTATGCCCTCGAGGACGAGGCTTCGCGCGCGGCGCTGCTCGGCATCCCCAACCTCGTGATGCACCCCGGCTCCAGCGGGGAGGACTCCGAGGAGGATGGCATCGCGCGGATCGTCTCCGGCCTGAAGGCCTTCGGGCGATTCCCCGAGGGCGTGTCGCTTCTGCTCGAGAACACGGCGGGGCAGGGCGCGTCGCTCGGCAAGACGATGGAGCAACTCCGCCGCATGCTCGACGGGATCGGCAATCCCCCGGACATCGCGGTCTGCCTCGACAGCGCCCATCTCTTCGAGGCGGGACACGACCTGGCCGACCCGGCGCGCTGGGCCGATTTCAAGGGCGAGCTCGACCGCACCGGCATCCTGCCGCTTGTCCGGATGTGGCACATCAACGATTCGAAGACGGGGCTCGCCAGCCGCGTCGACCGGCACGAGCACGTCGGGCGGGGCAAGCTCGGGCTCGAGGCGTTCCGCCACATCGTGAACGATCCCGTCTTCCGCGAGCTTCCCCTCATCCTCGAGACGCCCAAGGACGGGGCCGACGAATACGAGATGGATCTCGTCAACCTGGCCGCCCTTCGGGCGCTCGTCTCCCCCGCGTCGCGCTGATCCGCATGTCTCCCCTTTCCGTGTCCGGAATAACCGATGTGGGCCTTCGCCGGACGAACAACGAGGACGCCTTCGCCCTCTTGCCCGAAACCGGCGTCTTCGCCGTCGCCGACGGCATCGGGGGCGCCGAGATGGGGGAAGTCGCCAGCGCGATCTTCGTCGAGGCGGCCTGCCGCGCCGCCGCCGCGGGCGGCCCCGCCTCCGAGACGGAGGCGGCCGAGTTGATCCGTGGGGTCTTCCGGGAAGCCAATCAGGCGATCCTGGCCGTCGCGCTCGAGGATGCCGGCCGAGCGGGGATGGGGTGCACCGCCGAGGTGGCGATGTTCATCCGGAACCGCTTCGTCGTGGGACACGTGGGCGACAGCCGGACCTATCTGTTCGCCGGGGGGCGCCTCCGGCGGATCACGCGGGACCACTCCCCCGTCCAGGACCAGATCGACGCCGGCCTCCTCACCGAGGAAGCGGCCCGCAACCATCCCCTGCGCCACATGATCTCCCGGGCCGTGGGCACGGCGGAGGGCGCCGAGCCGGACATCTCCGGGGGAGCGCTGGGTGCGGGGGAAGCGCTGCTGCTCTGTTCCGACGGGCTCGTCGACATGGTCGACGACGCCGGGATCGAATCGGTCCTGGCGGCCCCGGGCACCCCCGAACAAAAGGTCGCCCGGCTGGTCGCGCTCGCCAACGAGCGGGGCGGAAGCGACAACGTCACGGTCGTCCTGTGCGAATGGTCCGACATCTGAAGATCCGGAGGGGCACGATGCGAAGATTCCCGGTCCGCGTTCCCGCGTTCATTATCCTGGCGATTCCGTTCCTGGCGAGCATGCCGGCCTTCGCCGCCCGCGCCGAGGTCTACCCGTCGAAGGTGACGCAGGCGATCCTCTATCCCGACATGGCGGAGGTGACCCGGACGATCCCGGTCGACCCGCCGTCGTCGGTCGTGGTGCTCGAGGGGCTTCCGGCCGGTCTTCAGCCCGCCTCGCTTGCGGCCAAGGTGACGGCCGGACAGGCGACGATCGTCGGCTTCTCCGTCGAGGACACCTTCCGCACCGAGCCTGCGGTCGAAAAGGTGCGCGACCTCGAAAAGAAGATCGAGGCGCTCAACGACGCGAAGCGGGTAGCGGAGGGCGCGATCCGGGCGAGCCGCCGCGAGCAGGAGCTGCTCGACCAGGGGATCCAGGCGGTCTACCGGGGCGAGCCGGGAGATGCGACACCCAAAGACAAGGCACGCCCGTCGCGGCTGACGCCGGCCGAGATCGAGGCCGCGCTCGCCCTGTTCCGGGGCCGCGTCGATTCGATCGACGGGGCGCTGCTCAAGCGGGAGCAGGAGATTCGCACGCTCGACCGGGAGATTGTCGCCGCGCAGCAGGAGCTCGACAAGGTGCGCAACCCCGAGCCGCTGCGGCAGAAGAAGATCACGATCCAGCTTTCCCGCTCAGCTTCGTGCAAGGTTGCGCTCACCTACCTGACCACGGGTGCGGGCTTTGCACCGCGATACAACGTTCGCCTCTCGCCCGGCTCGGGCGCGCTGGCGTTCGAGCTGGCGGGCGACGCCTGGCAGCGAACGGGCGAGGACTGGGTCGATGCGGCGATGAAGGTTTCGACCGTTCGTCCCGGCCGGATGGCGCAACTTCCGCCGCTGCCGCCCTGGGAGATCGACTTCAAGGCGCCCCCCGAGCCGCCGCGCGCCATGATGAAGCTCGAGAAGTCGGCCCGGCCGATGGCCTCCATGGCGGCCGGTCGTGGGAAGGCACTCGATGAGCTGAATGATATGGCGGGGGCCGAGCCGCCTCCGCCGCCCGTGCCGTCGCCGTTGCGTCGCTTCGCCTCGTTCGAGGTGACGCTCGACGGGCCCCAGGCGCTTCCCGGCAGCGGCGAGAAGAAGTCGTTCCTGCTGGCGAAACGCGAGCAGCAGGCATCCGTCTCGTGGCTCTCGATCCCGAAGGTCGCCGACGGCGCCTTCGTCACCGCGGAAGGGACCAACGGGACCGGCCTTCCCCTGATTTCCGCCCCGGCCGCGCTCTTCCTCGAGGACGCCTTCATCGGCAGCGGCTTCGTCACCGACGCGTCGGGCCGCCCGGCCGAGGTGCCCGAGGGTGCGGCGTTCCGCATCGGCTTCGGCAAGGATCCGTCGCTCCAGGCGATCCGGAAGGAGACGCTGCGCCAGAAGGACGAGGGGGGCGTCTTCGGCCGCTTCAAGCGCATCCGATACCGCTACGAGTACACCGTGACGAACTTCCGGAAGGAGCCGGCGACGCTGACGATGCTCGACCGGATCCCCGTGGCGCATTCCAGGGAGATCGAGATCAAGGACGTCGAGGCGCCGGGGGCGAAGATCGGCGGCAAGGAGGCGGGCGAAGTGCGCTGGGAGCTGCCGCTCGCGGCGGGCGAAAAGAAGACGCTGACGCTTACGTTCGCGGTCGAATACCCGATCGATAAGGACGTCGACGGGCTGTAGTCACCTTCCGGAAGCGCCCGGGGACGGCATCGGCCGTCCCTCGGGCGCTCCCTTTCCTCACCCCATCCCGATGCACGACAGACACAGCATGCAGGCATTGAACATGACCTCGCCCATCTCGTCGTGGAAGATCCCGAAGACGACGAGCGCGACCGCCGCGGACAGGGTACCGGCGAACAGGGCGATGCGTCTTCGGGGCGTCATCGTCATACGCTGACGACTTTGCTTGCCGCGGCGATCGCGGCGAGGATGTCGGGCATGCCCTTGATCTCGCCCGCTTCCACCTTCGAGAGCAGGCCGAAATAGTCGAGGCAGGTGCGGCAAAGGAACAGATCCGTGCCCCGCTCCGACAGTTGCCGGAGCGCGTCGAGGACCGGCGAGCCGGTGCAGGCGAGCTTCACCCCTTCGCCGTAGAAGAGCAGCTTGCCCGGCGGTGTCTCCTCCCTGGCCAGAAGTCCGGCGAAGTTGGTGACGAGCAGGCGCCGGAGCTCGGGTGGCGCATCGCCGAGCCCGTTGCGTGTGAACAGGATTGCAGTGTTGCGGTCCATTGCGTGGATACCTCCCATTTGGACGTTGCGGGGGTGCATCCAGGGAGACGGCGGTGGGTGGGGCGGAAGAGGCTGGCGTTGTCAATGACGCGCTGACGGGCGATCCTGCGCGAATGAGGCGATCCCCCTTCCGGCCCAGCCGTCGCCGTTCCCTGTCATGTTCTGATTCCGCCGACCGGCGGATCGTCCGTCGCGTCAACGGATGCGGCGGGGGAAAAGCGAAGAATCCGGCATGAGGATCACCTCCTTTCGGGAAAAGTCCTTGCCCGATTATATCCGTACCGCATTGCGGGAACATGCCTTTCCGACATAGCCGGGGCGCGTTATATAGTAAACGCAATGGAACAGGTCGACGGCCGGAGATGACCATGTCGGTAAAACTGCTCGGGGCAGCCGTGTTAATTTTCGCTCTCGCCCTGCTGCCAACGGCCGTCCGGGCGGGGCAAATCTACGTGTCGGCGGCAGCCAGCCTGAAGGAAGTCGTGAACGTGCTCGCCGACCGGTACGAGATGGCGCACCTCGGCGTCAAGTGCGTCCGCAATTTCGGCGCGTCGGGAGCGCTCGCGAAGCAGATCGAAGCCGGTGCTCCCGCCGACCTCTTCCTGTCGGCGAACCGTGAGTGGATGGATGAGCTGCAAAGGGAAAAGGCAATCGATCCCGGGAGCATCGGGACGCTGGCGCACAACGTCTTGGTGTTTGCCGGCAAGGAAGGCGTCCGGGCGGGCGGGATGAAGGATCTCCCGGGGCTGGCGCGGGTCGCGATCGGCAGCCCGAAGAGCGTTCCCGCCGGAGAATACGCGGTCCAGGCGATGAACAAATCCGGGATCGCGGGGCCGATGGTAAAGAAGCTGGTCATGGCGCGCGACGTCCGCGAGGCGATGCTTTATGCCGAGCGGGGCGAGGTGGACGGCGCCTTCGTCTACCGCACGGATGCGATCCGGTCGAAGGTGCTCAAGGTCCTCTTCGTCGTGCCGCAGGAATTGTACGATCGCGTCACCTATCCGTGCGCATTGACCGTTTCCGGGGCGAAGAAGCCGGATGCCTTGGCGTTCTTCGCGTTCCTGCGCTCCGATGCGGCGAAGGCGGTGCTCGAAAAGCAGGGATTCGTCATCCGTTGAAAGTACGCGCAGAGGTCGACTAGATGCTCGCTCCGTCCGATTACGAAGCCATCCTGCTGTCGCTGAAAGTCGGCGCCGCCGCGACGCTGTTGTCGCTCCCCCTTGGCTTTGGCGCGGCTGCCCTGCTCGCCTACGGAAAGTTCCGCGGGAAGACGATCGTAGAGGTGTTCGTCAACTTGCCGCTGACGCTCCCACCGGTGGTCGTCGGCTACCTGCTGCTCCTGCTGCTCGGGGAAAGCGGGCCGCTCGGTCCGCTGTTCCGGAAGCTGGGTTTTCGCCTGATCTTCACCTGGAGGGCGGCCGTCATCGCCTCGATGGTCGTCGGCTTCCCGCTCCTTGTCCGGGCGATCCGCCTCTCGATGGAATCGATCGACCCGGCGCTGCCGCGCACGGCTCGCACGCTGGGGGCGACCCGCCTCGACGCGCTTTTCTCCGTGGTCGTCCCGCTGTCGATCCGCGGCATCCTGGCCGGCGCTGCGCTCATGTTCGCACGCAGCCTCGGAGAGTTCGGCGCGACGGTACTGGTGGCGGGCAACATTCCCGGGGTGACGCAGACGCTTCCCCTGGCGATCTACGACTATGCGGCATCGCCGGGCGGAGAGGGTTCCGCCGGGGCGCTTTGCGTGGTCTCCGTCGCGATCTCGGTCGGGGTGTTGTTCGCGCACGAGTGGATCGCCCGCCGCGCCGGGCGCGAGGGCTAGCCGCATGCGCCTCGAACTGGCCTGCAGGAAGCGACTCGGGAACTTCACGCTGGACGCCGCGCTCTCGGTCGAGGGCGAGCGGATCGGCCTGTTCGGCCCCTCCGGCAGCGGGAAATCGACGCTCGTCGGCGCGCTATCGGGACTCGTCACGCCCGATTCGGGGCGGATCGTCCTCGACGGAACGGTGCTGTTCGACCGCGAGGCAGGCATCGACATTCCCCCGGAGCGCCGGCGGATCGCGGTCGTCTTCCAGAACGCGCACCTCTTCCCGCACCTCGACGTCCGGGCGAACCTGCTCTACGGATACCGGCGTTGCCCGAAGGCCGAACGCCGGATCGCGCTCGAACCTGTGGCCGATGCGCTCGGGCTGTCCGACCTGCTGGGGAGAAGCGTGGGCAACCTGTCCGGCGGCGAGCGTCAGCGCGTGGCGCTGGGGCGGGCGTTGCTGTCGAACCCTCGCCTGATTCTGCTCGATGAACCTTTGTCCGGTCTTGACGACGCGCTGAAATACCGGGTCATCCCGTTCCTGCGGAAAACGTTCGACGGTTTCGGCGTCCCGTTCCTGTTCATCTCCCACGCGCTGCTCGAGATGCGGCTGATGGCCGGGCAGGTTGCCGTCGTCGAGGCAGGGCGCATCGCGGAAATGTCGAGCGCCGAAGCGCTCGCGATCGGGCGGATGGGGGTCGGCGGTGCCTACGTCAACCTGCTCCGCCTGGTGAACCCGTCGCGGCGGAACGGCCTGTCGGTCTATCCGTGGGGCGGGACCGGGCTGGTGATTTCCGGCGAGGGGAAGCCCGGCGAGACGGTCTTCGTGCTTTCCGCCCGCGACATCATCCTGATCCGAGAGCACCCCGGCGCGATCAGCGCGCGCAACCTGCTGCCCTGCCGGATCGAGCGGCTCCACGACCTGGGCACCCGGACCGGCGTCGGGCTTTCGTGCGGGGGCGAGCGGCTGGTGGCCGAGGTGTCGCGCGAGACGTCGGAGGAGCTCGACCTCCGGCCTGGGCAGCCGATCTACGCGGCGATCAAGGCGTCCGCGTTCCGGGAGCTTTTCGGAGCGGGTCTTGCTTCTTCAGGATCGGGGTAATATTCGAAGGACGATTGTTATTTATCGACAATTCCGGGAGGTCTACACATGGGTTCCGAAAAGCAGATCAGCAAGCTGGCGCAGATCCTCGTTCGGCAATCGGTCAAGGCGAAGAAGGGTGAGACCGTCCGCATCTCGTGCGGCGAGCTCGGCAAGCCGCTTGCGCTCGAGGTCTACCGCGAGATCCTGAAGGCCGGGGCGAATCCGCTCTGGGCGATCGGCTTCGAGGACGCGGGGCGCATCTTCTACGAGGAGGCGTCCGAGGCGCAACTCGACCACCTGCCGCCGACCAAGCTCAACGAGGCGAAGGCGATCGACGCCGACATCATCATCCTGGCGCCGGGAAACACGCGGCACCTGAGCAACGTGGCGCCGAAGGCGATGGCGCGGCGGCGGAAGGCGGTCAAGCCGATATCCGAGATCCTGATGAAGCGCGTACGCTGGTGCCTGACCAACTTCCCGACCGAGTCGCTCGCGCAGGAGACCGACCGGTCGCTGCCCGACTACGAGAAGCTGTACTACAAGGCGGTCGAGCAGGACTGGGCGGCGATGGCGAAGATGCTCGCCGGCGCGAAGAAGATCCTCGACAAGTCGTCGCAGGTGCGCATCGTGGGCAAGGAGACCGACCTCTCGTTCTCGATCAAGGGACGCACGGCGATCCCGTGCGCGGGCGACTTCAACATGCCCGACGGCGAGATTTTCACGGCGCCGGTCGAGAACTCTACCGAGGGGAAGATCTACTACGAGTTCCCGGCGATCGCGGGCGGGCGCGAGGTGGCGGGCGTCCGGCTGACGTTCAAGAAAGGGCGCGTGATCGCGGCGTCGGCCGAGAAGAACGAGGCGTACCTGCTCGAGATGCTCGACGCCGATCCCGGGGCGCGGGTCCTGGGCGAGTGGGGCATCGGCTGCAACGCGGGCGTCACCGACTTCACGCGCGACATCCTGCTCGACGAGAAGATGGGCGGCACGATCCACCTGGCGGTCGGGCGTTCCTACGCCGAATCGGGCGGGAAGAACGACTCGGCGATCCATTGGGACATGATCAAGGACCTGCGCAAGGAAGGCGAAGTCTACCTCGACGGGAAGCCGGTGCTGCGCGCGGGCGTCCTGTTCGGGAAGCGTCCCGCCGGCATGCGGAAATAGGCCGGGGCGAACGGGGAGCGGAAGATGAGGACGATGTCGGGAGCCGCGGCGCGGCGGGTGGCCTGGACGGTCGCCGCCGCCATCCTTTCGACGCCTGCGATGGCCGAACTGCCTGCCCGGGACGAGGGGATCGGCCGGTCGATGCGGGAGATGTTCAAGGGGGTGGCTGTCGACCGGTGCAAGGACGTAGGCGGCCCGCCCGTGGCCGCCGCGACCGGGCCGCCGATCGCGCGACTGAGCGTCGCCGAAGGGCGTCCGGGCCAAGTCGTTACCGTCGTGCCGGCGACGGCGGCCGGGTCCGCGCAGCCCGACGAGATCCGCTTCCTCCTGAAGGGGAGGGACATCAAGGCCGCAGCGAACCCCGATGGCTCGGGCGGGCTGCGCGCGATTGTTCCCGATTTCGGCATAAAGGGGCCGTCCAAGGGATGGGTCTACCTCGTCCGCGCCGGCGCGACCGGCAAGGCGGTTCCCTTCCTGTTCCGGGAGCGGGACGCAGGGACGCCTCTCCCGAAGTGAGCGAGGGGCCGCCGACCGTCGACGAAGCCGGGGCGGGCGGTCGCGGGGCACGCTTCCTCGCGATCGCCCTGCTCTTGTCGCTGCTGGTCGCCGGGGTCTACGGGCAGGTCGGCGGACACCCGTACATCAACCTCGACGATCCCGATTACGTCTCCGAAAACGGCCGCGTGCTGGGGGGGCTTTCCGCCGGAAACGTCGCCTGGGCCTTCTCGACCTTCCAAGCCGCGAACTGGCACCCGCTGACCTGGCTGTCGCACATGGCCGACGTGTCGCTGTTCGGCGCCGCGCCCGGCCCGCAGCATCTCGTCAACGCCGTCCTCCATCTCGCAAACGTCCTGCTCCTGTTCTTCGGTCTTTCCCGGATGACCGGCGCCGTGTGGCGAAGCGCTTTCGCAGCGGCACTGTTCGCCGTCCACCCGCTGAACGTCGAATCCGTCGCCTGGATTGCCGAGCGAAAGAATCTTCTCTCCACGTTTTTCCTGCTGCTGACGATCGGCGCTTATTCGCACTATGCGTCAGACCGCTCGATCCGGCGCTACGCGATGGTGGCGCTCCTGTTCGCCATGGCACTGATGTGCAAGCCGATGCCCGTAACGCTGCCGCTGCTGCTCCTGCTGCTGGACATCTGGCCACTGGGGCGGCTTGACGCTCGATCCGGACAGGTCGCCGGTGCCGGGGCGGCCCGTTCCCGGCTGATCCGCCTCGTGGCCGAGAAGCTGCCGCTGCTGGCGCTGTCGATCGCCTCCTCCGCCGTCACCCTGGTCGCCCAGTCGGAAGGGGGCGCGCTTCGCACCCTGCGGATGGTCCCTCTCGGGCACCGGATCGCGAATGCGCTGGTCTCCCACGCGAAATACCTGTCGGACGCCGTCTGGCCTTCCGCCCTGGCGCCATACTACCCGCTTCCCCCGGAAATCCCGGCGTGGCAGGTCGCCGCATCGGTGGCGCTGCTCGCGGGTCTGACCTCCCTCGCGGTCCGCGTTCGCCGGACCCGGCCTTGCTGGCTGTCGGGGTGGCTTTGGTACCTTGTCGCGATGTTGCCGGTTATCGGCCTCGTCCAGGTGGGGCAGGCGGCCATGGCGGATCGATACGCCTATGTGCCGATGATCGGGCTATTCGTGGCGTTCTCGTGGGGTGCGTCGGAACCGTTTTCGGGAAAAAGCCCGCTCCGGATCGCCGGGGCGATCATCGGAATCGCCCTGATTGCGGCGCTATCGATGGTTTCCGCGCGTCAGGCCGCACGTTGGGGCGACGGAGAAAGGCTGTATCTACACACGCGATCGGTGACGGGCGACAACTGGCTGGCGAGCAACAACCTCGGCCTGATCCACGAGGCGCGGGGAGATTACCGGAAGGCGGCCTGGTTCTTTCGGGAAGCGATCCGCATCGATCCTCGCGAGCCCGGCTCCTGGAACAATCTCGGGATGGTCCTGGAATCGGTGGGCGAATCTACGGAGGCGGTTTCCCTCTATCGAGAAGCGTTGCGCCGCGATCCGGAAAGCGCCGAGGCATGGAACAACCTGGCGGTGAGCAACAATTCCCTCGGTCGCGTCGGAACCGCCATCGAAAATCTTCGGGAGGCGATCCGGCTCCGCCCGGAATATCCAGATGCGTGGTTCAATCTGGGCGTGGCGTTTCGCCGGCTCGGGAGGAACCCGGATGCCGACCGCTGCTTCCGGGAGGCGCAGCGGATCCGCACGGGGAACGCGAAGGCCCGGTCAGCGCCGGCGGGGGAGATTCTCCGGTAAAGACCGGATTGCCCGGAGGAGGATCAGGGCAATGATTTATCCGATGGTTCCATAAATTTCTTCTCCGGCGGATCAGCCCCCGGATAACTCACTTGAATGATTGATGTTTTTTCTGCCACCTCCCCGGAATAGTCCTTGCTAGTTCTCCTGTTTGATTCCCGTCCATTCCGGATCCCCATCGAAAGGAGAGCGCAATGAGGCATCTGGTGTTTTCGTTCGGGGTTGCAGCGGTCGTCGCATTGATGACGTCCCCGGTCCCTTCCTACGGCGCGAGCGACCCGACGCATTTCGGGGCCGTTTCCTCCGCGATGGCCGATGATGCATCCTCGGTCGGGTTCGACATCACGGGCGAATTCGACAAGGCGGGGGGCGTCGTCACCGTCGGCGAGATCCCGAACTACGTCGACCCGTCGGCAGGGCTGGTCATGATGGTCAGCGTCATCGCCAAGGCGGGCAGCAAGCTGATCGAGCAATGCGAGGTTGCCGAGGAGTATCCCATCACGGTGTCCATCAACGGGTCGAAAAGCCGCACGACGGCCGGTCGATGCCGCGAATTCCTCAAGAACCCGTGCGCAGAGGGGGTCTGCTCGTTCTGGGCCTCGGCGCAGTGACGGCCTGATCCTTGCGGCGCCCCCCGTTGCGGGAGGGCGCCGCGTTTCCGTCGGTCCTTCGCCTTACGCCGGCTTCTGGGTATCCGTGTCCGCCTTTCCGGCGATGCCGCGCACCTGTCCTCCCGCGATGTTCTTCGTCAGGAACGCCGACAGCAGCCCGCCGACGTTATCGCCCCCCTGCACCAGGAAGTCGGGCGTGACCTTGATGTTGCCCGTCGCGATCTGCTTGGCGATCTCGATGGCGGTGACGCCCGCCTGCCCGACCGCCTTGTTCTGAAGCTCGTACGCCTTCGCGGTCGCCTCCCCCATCGCCAGGATACGGGCGCCTTCCGCCTCGCCGCGCGCCTTGATGCCCGACGCTTCGCCGACCGCCTTCACCCGGATGCTCTCGGCCTCGCCCTCCGCGAACCGGATCGCCTTCTGCTTGTTCTGCTCGGCGATCTTCACGCCGATCTCGGCCTCGACCAGGTTCTTCTGCTGGTCGGCTTCCGCCCGCGTCTTCTCGGTCGCGATCCGGCTCTGCTCGGCCTTCTGCTGGTCCTGGTACATCGCCTCCTGCTGCTGCGCGATGATCTTCTTGGTCTGCGTGTCCATCAGCTCCTGCGGAAGGTTGATCTGGCAGATGAGTACCGAGACGCACTCGACATGGTATTTCTCGAGTTCGGTCTTCGCCCGCTCCTCGGCCTTGCGCTGCTCGTCCTGCCGGTCCTGCATGAAGTTCATGGCCGAAGTGGAGGAGGCCTGGTTGCGGAAGGACGAGTCGATCATCGGGTGGATGACGTGCAGGATCAGATTCTCGATCGAGCCGATCTTGGCGACCATGTACGGCGCCTGGTCGGGCCGGATCCGGATGACGACCTTGACCGAGACGCCGATCGCGAAGCCGTCGCGGGAGATGACTTTCAGCGGGTCGAAGCGCGTTTCCTTCGAGTCGTCCCAGTCGATCGTGATGTTGGTCGTGTCGACGATGTACACGATGTAGGCGCGCCGGTTGAGGTAATAGTAGCCGGGGCCCGCCACCTCCTGCTGGATGCCGCGGAAGCCCTTCGGAACGACGTACCGCTCGAGCCCGAGGTTGTGACGCCCTTCGACGCCCGCGGCCGTTTCGCCGGAGGGCACCTGCCCCTCGGCCTTCGCGATCTCCTCGACCATCTTCTTGACCTGCGGCGGCTCTTCGCCGACGTTGCTGACGACGACCGCCACCTGCCCGCGCTCGACGATCGCGACGTCGTCCTGCTCGACCATGAAGAACATCGGGTTGATGTAGTAAGTGCCGGGGCGCAGCACGTCGAACTGGGGACCGCGCTGCCCGCCGGCCGCGAGGAACTTGGACGCGTCCTGGAAATCGTTGTGCCCCGTCACCGGCTTGGCGACGTATTCGGCGTCCGGCAGCGGCTCGCCATCACGGGCTGTGATCAGCCCCACCTTTTTGGCGGGGACCACCGTCGCATCCTCGATCTCGATCTTGAACAGGTCGCGGTTGATGCGGTAGGTGCCCGGGAGCAGGATGTCGATCTGCGGCCCTTTCTGCCCCCCGTTGTTCAGAAACGCCTGCCCGTTCTCGAAGTTGTTGTGGTTCTCCACCTTCCGGGCCAGTAACCGGCCGGCGGGGATCTGCTCGCCGTCATTGGAGGTGACCACGCCGATCTTCCCCTTTTCGATGATCACCGCGGGCAGCTTGCGCAGTTTGAACAGCACCGGGTTGACCCGGTACGTCCCCGGCGGCAGGATCTCGATCTGCGGCCCTTTCTCCCCGCCGTTCTTCATGAAACTCTCGCCGTCCTGGAAGGCGTTGTGCCCCTTGACCACCTTGGCGAAGATCTTTCCCGGCGGCACCGGGTCCCCGTCGATCGATTCGATGAGTCCGACCTCGTTCTCGCCGACCGTGCTGAAGGGATATTTCGTCGCGGCATAGAGGAAGGGGATCAGGAAGTGCATCCCCGGGCCCAGCGTGCGCGCCTGGATGCCGACCTCGTTCGACATGGCCACGACGCGTCCCTGCGGCATGGAAGCGCCGAAATATTTCCGCTCCATGACGGCGATCTCGGTGCCGCCGACGAGCAGGATCGACTTCCAGACCAGGAAAAGCACGACTGCGCCGAGCAGGTACGGGGCATACGACAACAGGTGACTCACCATTTCCACCGGCATGATTATCATCCTCTCTGTTGCGCGTGTATCGGTTGCACGCGGTCTCCGGATACGGTTCTACCAGAATCGATTGCATTTTCCCAAGGGAAAAGGGGGATGGATTCCCATCTTCCCCATATGGGGAAACCGGTGCCCGAATGAGGCAGCCACAGGCTGCCTCCCGGTCTGACCCGCATTGTCCACGGATCGGCTAATCGTGTCATATCAATAGGTTACAGCCATATTCCAAAACTGGCACGTCCATTGCTCTAAGGAAAGGTCAAATACAATCCCATGAGGGGGTAATGAAATGAAGAAGGTTCTCGCATCCGTTGTTGCCATGATGTTCGCGCTCGTCGTCGCCGGTTCCGTGTTCGCCGCTGAGCCTGTTGCGGCTCCTGCCGACAACGCTGCCAAGGTCGAGAAGAAGGCGAAGAAGGCCAAGAAGTCCGTCAAGAAGGCCAAGAAGGCCAAGAAGGAAGAGAAGAAGGACGAGAAGGCTGCTGAAGCGCCTGCCGCCAAGTAACACTTTTTCTCCCTGATCTTCCGAAAGGGCCGCTTCCCGCAAGGGGGGCGGCCCTTTTGTATGCTGAGAATTATTCGTTGGCGACGTGGACGGGGGTGGCGTTGAGGATCCGGGCGGCGTCCTTCGGGTCGAGGCCGACGAGATAGCCGCGCTGTCCGCCGTTGATGTAGATCGTCGGGAGCGACAGGATCGTCTCTTCGATGTAGACCGGCATCGATTGCCGGGTGCCGAAAGGCGAGGTGCCGCCGACGAGGAAGCCCGAGTGGCGATGGGCGGCGTCGGGCGAGCATGGCGCGATGGTCTTGACGCCCAGGAGGCGGGCCAGCGTCTTTGTCGAGACCTCCCGGTCGCCATGCATCAGGACGATGAGCGGATGCTTTCGGTCGTCCTCCATCACCAGCGTCTTGACGACGCAGTGCTCGTCGACGCCCAGTTCCCGCGCGGAAACGGCGGTTCCGCCCCGGTCTTCGTAGGCGTAGAGGTGATGGGTGAAAGGGACGCAGGCGGCGCGTAGCGCCCGCACGGCGGTCGTGACGGGGGGTTTTCCCTTCGACACCTTTGCTTACCGGTTGACCCGCACCCACTTGGGACGGGACGGCTCGCTCTGCCGCTTCTGGGCATCGATCGCGACGATCCGGTACCAGTAGCTGTTTCCGGGTTCGGCGCTCGTGTCCTGCCACTGCCGCGTGTCGCCCGGCAACGGACGGCCGACGGTCACCCCCATGTTTGCGGCCGAGGAGCTGCGGTAGATGAGAAGTTCGGTCGTCATCCCGGGGGGATTGCCCGTCTGGAGGGTGATCGTCACCTTTCCTCCCATCCCCTGGATGCTCAGGATGGTGGGGGCTGGCACGGTGTCGGGATCCGGCGCGGGCGGTTCCGGGGCAACCGGCGCGGCAGCCACGGCGGCCGGGGTGGGGGCGGTCGCCGGCACGAGTGCGGCAACCGGCTCAGGGGCCGGCGCGGGGACGGCGACGGGCGCCGGGGCCGGAGGCGGCGCGGGCGCGGCGACGGGTGCCGGGGCCGGAGGCAGCGCAGGTGCGGCGACGGGTGCCGGGGCCGGAGGCAGCGCAGGTGCGGCGATGGGCGTCGGGGCCGGAGGCGGCGCGGGTGCGGCGACGGGCTCCGGGGCCGGAGGCGACGCGGGCGGCGGTTCGGGCGGCTTTGCCGCCGGCAACGGCTGCCGGTGCGTCGTCGTCGGGACCGGCAGCACTTCCTCTCCGGTCGAGGAGGTCACGATGGTTTCCTCTTCAATGCCGTCGCCAGGCCGGGCCACCCCGTCCTTGCCGCTCGTGGTTCGCGCCATGTAGGTGGGCGAGGCGGTTCCCGCCTCGCCTCGCCCGCTTACCGCGCGGACCCGGTAATAAAATTCTTTCCCATCCTCAAGCCCTGAGTCCTCGTACTGCGACGCGTTGCGCGGCAGCGGGGTTTTGAATACGAGCTGGAAGGGGCCGTTGGGGAATGGGGAGCGTTCGACGAGAAAGCCGGCGACGTAAGCGTTGTCTGTGTTGGTCCAGGCAACACTGACCGCCCCCTTGACGCCTTCGACGCGGACATCCGGTGGCGGCGCGAGCTCGGGAAATTCCTTGGCCAGGACGGAAACGCGAACCGGGGCGCTATGGCGTCCGAACAGGTCGACGCCGCTGATGTCGTAGGAGAGGTTGAGGCGGGGGGCGTCGTCGTCGAGGAATTCGGGCTGTCCCCGGTGAAGGTGGCGCTCGAGCGCCAGCGGTTGCGGGGTCAGGGAAGTGCTCGCCGTGCCCTTCCCGCTGCCGATGATGCGGCCGATCATGTAGGCGACGACGGGGGTCTGCGTATCGGCGGGGGGGTCGCTCCAGAACAGGGCGACGCTGTCGATGCGCGGCTGCGCGCGAAGCCCCACCGGCTGGGCGGGTCCCGGCGTTCGTTTCGACGGGTCGACCTCGTCGCTGTTGACCGTCAGTTCGGGTTTGCCGTCGGGGCCCATCAGGGTGAGGCGGTAGCTTCGTTTCCCGCCTCCCCTTGCAGAGTCGGTGTAGCGGACCCCAAGCGCCAACCCGTAGTTGATGTCAGTCGTCGCCGTCCGCCCCATCTTGACGATCGAGGCGCGTCGGTCGTCCTCGGTGAGCGTCCGCTGGGTCAACTTGTCGGAGAAGGCGCGGATCTCCTCGGCCTGCGCATCGGGCAGGCGCATGAGGGCGGAGGCCTCGAGCCCGGGGCCGAGCTTCGGGGCGAGCAGCGTGGTGGCACTGCGCGTGATCCGTTCGAGCTGGAAGCCTCCCTCGGGCCAGTCGCCGCCGGTCGGCAGCCAGAAGAGCGACACCGACCCCTTGCCGTCCGAGCAGGCCCAGAAGGCGGCGCGGCGCGATTGCCGCCGGGATTCCTGGCCGGACCCCTTGTCGGCGGCGGCGGCGTGCTTGCTGTTCTTCGGCGCCTTGCGGGCGGCGACGGCCGGTGAGAAGGCGATGAGAAGGAAAAAGAGCGCCCAGAGGGCGGCGAATGTGCGAAAACGCATTGAGTTCCCTGTGTCGTCCATGCTGATATTGGACATTTTACCCCAGTTCCGGCACACGGGGTGCTACAATCGGAAAATTACCCCCCATTGTCCGATGGCTCTGCAATGCCCCGGCAGCGGAGGCGGGAAAATACGTATGACACCGGAAAATCCGTCCGGTAAGAGGAGCGCGTATGAAGATCTGGGGAGTCGTGGTATTGGCTGTCGTGCTTTCGGCAAATCTGGCGTTCGGAGGAGACGGCGTGGAGTTGAAGGACAAGAAGGACAAGGTCAGCTACGGCATCGGACTGAGCTTCGGCAACAACCTCAAGGCAAACATCAAGAACGACGATATCGAGATCGACCAGGAACTTCTCCTGCGAGGGCTGCGGGACGCGTTCACCGGCGCCTCGCCCGCGCTCAGCGATAACCAGCTTCGCGAGACGATGATGAATCTCCAGTCCGAGGTGACCGCGCACCAGGAAGCGAAGGCGAAGGCGGCACTTGAGAAGAACAAGAAGCAGGGCGAGGATTTCCTCCTGGCCAACAAGGGGAAGGATAACGTCATCACGCTGCCCAGCGGTCTCCAGTACAAGGTGATCAAGGAAGGCACCGGGGTCAGTCCCAAGCCGACCGACCTGGTCGAGACGCACTACTCGGGCACGCTGATCGACGGCACCGAGTTCGACAGCTCCTACAAGCGCAACCAGCCCGCGGTCTTCCCGGTCAATGGCGTCATCCCCGGCTGGACCGAAGCGCTCCAGAAGATGAAAGTCGGCTCCAAGTGGCAGCTCTTCGTTCCGTCCGAGCTGGCTTACGGCACCAAGGGGGCGGGGAACCTCATCGGCCCCAACGCCACGCTGATCTTCGAAGTCGAGTTGCTCTCCATCAAGGAAGGCAACACCGCGGGCGGCAAGGGCGGCGGCATGGGTGGCGGCATGGGCGGCATGCGCGGCCACTGATCGCACGCTCTTTTCGTCAGAACCGCGAAGTGGATATCGGCTTCGCCGGCCCTTGACCGATCCAGGGCCGGCGAAGCCGTTTTCAATTGGAGGGACGCAGAAAACATGATGCAGGACACCTATATTTCCGCTGTCGCACGGGAGCTGTCGATCGGAGAGGGCCAGGTGGCCGCCACGGCGGCCCTTCTGGCGGATTCCGCCACGATCCCCTTCATCGCCCGCTATCGAAAGGAGGCCACGGGGGCACTCGACGAGGTGGCCGTCGCGGCGATCCGGGACCGGCTGGAGCAAATGGCCGAGCTCGACAAGCGGCGCGATGCGGTGCTGGCTTCGCTCTCCGAACGGGGCTTGCTGGACGACGCGCTCAAGGAAAAGGTCGGCGGGGCGAAAACCCTGTCGGCGCTCGAGGACATCTATCTCCCCTACCGCCCCAAGCGCAGGACGCGCGCGACGATCGCCCGCGAAAAGGGGCTCGAGCCGCTGGCCGATCTGCTCTGGGCGCAAGGGGCGGCCGATCCCGCGGACGCGGCGTTGCCGTACGTCGATGCGGGAAAGGGGGTCGCTTCCGCCGATGACGCGTTGGCCGGCGCCCGCGACATCCTGGCCGAGCGGGTGAGCGAGGATGCCGATGCGCGCGCCGCGATCCGGTCGCTCTACTTCGAGAAGGGCGTCCTGCGGAGCCGGGTGGCGCCGGGCAAGGAGGCGGAAGGGGCCAAGTACCGCGATTATTTCGAGTGGGACGAGGCCACCGCCACCGCCCCCTCGCACCGCGTCCTGGCGATGCGCCGCGGCGAGAAGGAGGGCTTTCTGTACCTTCGCCTGACGCCGCCGGAAGACGAGGCGGTTGCGCTTCTTTGCGGCCGGTTCGTCGGGGGAGAGGGCGCGGCCTCGATGCAGGTGCGCGCGGCGGTCGAGGACGGCTACCGGCGCCTGCTCGGCCCCGCCATCGAGACCGAGGCGCGGATGGAGGGACGCCGTCGCGCAGACGCCGAGGCGATTCGCGTGTTCGCGTCTAACCTCCGGCAGCTCCTGCTCTCGCCCGCGGCGGGACAAAAGAACGTCCTCGCGCTCGATCCCGGCTTCCGGACCGGCTGCAAGGCGGTCTGCCTCGACCGGCAGGGAAAGCTGCTCCACGCGGAGACGATCTACCCGCACGCTTCCGAGCGCCAGCGCGCCGATGCCGTCGCGGCCGTCTTGTCGATGTGCGAGAAGTATTCCATCGAGCTGGTGGCCGTGGGCAACGGGACCGCCGGCCGAGAGACCGAGGCGTTCCTCCGGGCGCAGCCGCTGCCCGGGCAGCCGTCCGTCGTGTCGGTCAACGAGAGCGGCGCCTCGATCTATTCCGCCTCCGAGATCGCGCGCGAAGAGTTTCCCGACCACGACCTGACGGTGCGCGGTTCCGTCTCCATAGGGCGGCGATTGATGGACCCGCTGGCCGAGCTGGTCAAGATCGATCCCAAGTCGATCGGCGTCGGGCAGTACCAGCACGACGTCGAGCAGCCCGCGCTGCGCCGCAGTCTCGACGATGTGGTCGAGAGCTGCGTCAACGCGGTCGGCGTCGAGGTCAACACGGCGAGCCGGCCTCTCCTTTCGTATGTGTCGGGGCTGGGGCCGTCGCTCGCGACGGCGATCGTCTCGTACCGGGACGCGCACGGTCCCTACGCATCGCGCGATTCGCTCCGGAAGGTCCCGAGGCTGGGGCCCAAGGCGTTCGAGCAGGCGGCCGGCTTCCTGCGCATCCGGGAGGGGGAGAACCCGCTCGACGGCAGCGCGGTGCACCCCGAGAGCTATCCGATCGTCGAGGCCATGGCGCGCGACCTTGGCTGCGCGCCGGCCGACCTCATGCGCGATGCGGCACTGCGGGAAAAGATCGTCCTCTCCCGGTACGTGACCGAGACCGTCGGGCTGCCCACGCTGAACGACATCCTGGCGGAGCTGGCCCGGCCCGGCCGCGACCCGCGCGAGCGGTTCGAGGCGGTCCGATTCGCCGATGGCGTCGAGAAGATGGAGGACCTTGTCGTCGGCATGAGGCTGCCCGGCATCGTCACGAACGTCACGGCGTTCGGCGCCTTCGTCGACATCGGCGTCCATCAGGACGGCCTGGTCCACATCAGCCGGCTGGCCGACCGCTTCGTCCAGGAGCCGTCCGAGATCGTCAAGGTCCAGCAGCGCGTCACCGTCACCGTGGTCGAGGTCGACCTTCCCCGCCGCCGGATCGCCCTGTCGATGCGCAGCAGCGAAACGGTCCCGCCTTCCGAGGGCGCCGGTTCTTCGGGCGCAGCCGCGCACCGCACCTCGCCCGCTGCACCGCGTGCCGCAGCGGCAGGTGGCAGGCATGCGCAGTCCGGCCATGGGAGCGGGATGCCGAAGCCGGGCAAGCCGGCGTCGCCGCGGCCCGCCGCGCCGCTCTCCGCTTTCGCCGAGGCGCTCGCGAAGGCGCGCAAGTCCTCGTCGTGAGTACGGCTTTGCGCACGGCCCGGGGGTTCGCTGCCGGTCTGCTCCTGCTGTGCGTCGGGGCGTCCGTGGCGTCCGCGGCGTCGGCCCCCGAGATCGGGGAAACGCTCGATCGGGCGAAGGCGGCATGGGCCAAGGTCGAGGACTACACGTGCGCGCTGCACCGGCAGGAACGGCACGGTGACCAGCTCTACCGGCAGAAGGGGATCCAAATCAAGTTCCGCAAGCCTTACGCGGTCTACATGAAGTGGACCGAGGACGGCATGGCGGGGACCGAGGCGCTTTACGTCCGGGGGAAGAACGGGGGGAAGATGCTGGCCCACACGGGCGGCTTCCTCGGCTTCGTCACGCTTCGGATGGAGCCGCGCGACCCGCGGGCGATGAAGGAAAACCGTCATCCGATCGACGAATCGAGCCTGGGCGATTTGCTCGACATGCTCGTCCGGACGTGGGAGCAGAGCCGGAAGGCGGGCGACGGGAAGTGGCTTTACGGTGGCGAGGATGCGCTGGGCGACCGCACGACCGACATCTTCTCGGTGCAGCTCCCGGCGGGGAAGGGCTATTACGCGAAGGCGCTCATCGTGAACTTCGACCGGGCAACGGGTCTCCCGATCCGGGTTTCCGCCTATGGGTGGGACGGCCTGCCGATGGAGGAGTACTGGTACGACGCGCTCAGGCTCAACGTCGGCCTGACCGATCGGGACTTCGACCCGTCCAACCGGGAATATCGATTCTGAGCGGCGGCCGGGGCGCGCCGGGTCAGAGAAACTCGACGTTGACCTGGATGTCGTTGCCCACGACCGAGATCCGAAGGTGGATGGCGTTGCAGGCCGCCATCGGCCGGGGCGGCAGCGTCCGGGTCCACTCGACCTGCTCGAGCCGGTTGAGGAGTGCGGGGGAGTTGGCCTGGATGTGCGCCTGTCCCACCTGCCCCGCGGGCGTTACGTCCATGTGGATGAGGGCGTCGCCCTGCGACAGGAGCGTTCCCCCCTCCAGAACCGAATTGATCACCTGCGAAAGCTCGGCGGGCACGTCCCTGTAGAACGCCGCCGTCGAGATCGCCGCCATGCGGTGCATCCGGGTGATATCGGACGATTGGCGATCGGGCATTTCGCCGGGAGAGGCGACCGCGGCGTTGTCGGCCGGGGAAACGGGCGACGTCGCGAGGGCGGCAGTTGAGACAGCCGCAGTCGAGACAGACGCAGGCCGGGGCGGCGGCTGCGCGGCGGTGGGCGCCGGCGGGGGCGAGGGTTCGCGGGTCGCGGGCGGATCCGGGGGCGTTTCCTGCGCCTGTGCCGGCATCGGCGTTTCGGCGAGTTGGTCGGGCAATCGGTGAGCGGTGTCGGGGGCCGGAGCGGGCGAAGGCGGCAACAGCTCGGCGAAGACGGCATCGGGCGCCGGCTTCCGGGTGTACCGCTTGATCCCGGAACCGATGGCGACGCATCCGGCCGCCAGCAGGTGAATGGCCAGCGAGACGGCGATGGCTTTTCCCAGGCGCAAGCGGGCGCTTCCCGCTAGTCCCGGAAGTTGACGTATTGCATGTCGATGCCGAGATCCTTCCCCTTGAAAAGCGCAATGGCCGCCTGCAGGTCGTCGCGGTTCTTGCCGGTCACCCGGACCTGCTCGTCCTGGATCTGCGACTGCACCTTGAGCTTGCTCTCCTTGATGAGGGCGTTGATTTCCTTCCCCTTCTCCTTGGAGATGCCCTGCTGGATCGTGATCATCTGGCGGACGGCGCCGCCGCTCGCCGGCTCGACCTTGCCGTACTCGAGCGCCTTGATCGAGATGCCGCGCTTCAGGAGCTTGGACTGCAGGACGTCGATGACCGCCTTGAGCTTGTAGTCGTCGTCGGAGAGCACTTTGATGCCCTCCTTCTCGAGGGTCAACTCGCTCTTCGATCCCTTGAAGTCGTAGCGCTGCCCGATTTCCTTGATGGCCTGGTTGACCGCATTGTCGACTTCCTGCATGTCGACCGTGGACACGATATCGAACGATGGCATGAGTTCCCTCCTTATGAACGGAAAATTATAGCATTCCCGGCGTATCGCATTTGGTACCCTGATAGACCATGTTGCCCGAGGCTCCCGATATCCGCACGCGCTTGCGCACCGGCCTGTCCGGCGGCTTCCGTACGGCGCTGAAGATCGCCCGGATCACCTTCCCGATCTATGTCGGGGTCGACCTGCTCAAGACCACGACGCCCGCGGTCGATGCGCTGGGGCGTCTGTTCGCCCCCGCGATGGCGCTGTTCGGGCTGCCGGGCACGTCGGCCTTCGCCTTCGTCGCCGCGGGGCTGCTCAACATCTACGCGGGGCTCGCGATCATCGTGCCTCTGGGCCTCGACGCGTTCCAGGTGACGCAGTGCGGGCTGATGATGGGGATCGCCCACAACCTGCTCCTCGAAGGAGGCGTCCTGGGCAGCACGGGGACGCGCGGGACGGCGCTGACGCTGCTGCGGATTCTGCTGGCGATCGTCGCCGGGCTGGGGCTCAACGGAGCCCGGTTGCTCGGGCTGCTCGATCTGACGGGGGCCGCCCCGGTCAAGGCGGTCGCCGCAGCCACGGCGTCCGTGGCGATCCGGCTTCCCTTCGCCGATGCGCTGGGAAACAGCCTTCTGGGCGCGCTCCGGCTTTCGGCCAAGCTGGTGCTGATCATCGTGCCGCTCGTCGCGCTGTTCGAGCTGTTGCGGCACATGCCGGTCTTCCGGAAGGCCGGGCGCGCGGTCGACCCGGCGATGCGCGGGATGGGGCTGACCGCCGATTCCGCCGTCCCGCTGTTCACGGGCATTTTTCTCGGCATCGCCTACGGGGCCGGAATCATCATCCGGGTGGCGCAGGAAAAGGGGCTCCCGAAGCGCGACCTCTTCCTGATGGGGCTTTTCCTTGCGACGTGCCACGCCGTGGTCGAGGACACGCTGGTGTTCGGCGCCATTGGCGGCAGCATGTCGATGATCCTCGGCATCCGCACCCTCCTCGCGTTCGCCCTGACGGCCGCCCTGGGACGCCTCTGGAAGCGTGAGCCGAATGCCCTGAAATCCTAGGCTCCGCGGGAGGGGGGCCGCTCACTCCGTCGTCAGCCGCAACACTTCTATCCACCGGCACTGCGTTCAGACCCCCCTGCCCGCTCCGCTACGGATCACGCGGCATTCGGGCGCCCCGCTTCGGCAAGCGTCACGGCGACGGTGATCGCATAGCGGTGGGGGCATTTTCGGGGGCGTGTGCCCCGAGCGGTTTGGGGCGCCATGGAGGGCGCCGCGAGCGGGTACCCGAGGCGCAGCGAACGCAGGGATGCGTGAGCAAGCCGTACCCCGAAAATACCCCCCGCTCATGCGAGAAAAGCCGTCGCCACCGCCGCGCGGCTTGGCGGGCTTGCGTTTTCCCGCACGGCGTGTATAGTGGACCCAGCTTGGCAAATCACGAACTGCAATCCCTTCCTTACTCACCCTGCGATGCGTCAGGGTCTTTACCTTCGGAAGATTGGGCGGCGGGATGGTCCCGTCTCCGCGGATTGCGCGTGGTGATCCCACTGCAACCGCGGCTTTCCTCCCTGGCACACTTGCGTGCGCCTTGGGAAACTTCCGAACGCCGCCGGTAAAAAGAAGGAGCAATTGCATGAAGTTCGACGAGTTCGGGCTCTCGCCCGAGATTCTTCGCGCCGTCAAGGCCGAAAAGTACGAAACCCCCACCCCCATTCAAGAGAAGGCCATTCCCCACGTGATGGAAGGGAAAGACCTGCTCGGCTGCGCCCAGACCGGCACGGGCAAGACCGCGGCGTTCGCGCTGCCGATCCTCAATCGCCTCTCGGCCGAGCCGCTGAAGAGCGGGCGGCGCAACATCCGCTGCCTGGTGCTTTCGCCGACCCGCGAGCTGGCGAGCCAGATCGCCGATTCGTTCACCGCCTACGGCCGATACACCGCGCTGCGCAACACCGTCGTCTTCGGCGGCGTCAGCCAGCGGCCCCAGACCGATGCCCTGCGCAAGGGCGTCGATGTCCTGGTCGCCACGCCGGGACGGCTGCTCGACCTGATCCAGCAGCGCTTCGTCTATCTCGACAAGGTCGAGACGCTGGTCCTCGACGAGGCCGACCGGATGCTCGACATGGGCTTCATCAACGACATCCGCCGCATCATCGAGCTGATCCCGAAGGAGCGCCAGACGCTCATGTTCTCGGCGACGATGCCCTACGACATCCGCCGCCTGGCCGACACGATCCTGCGCGACCCGGTCGAGGTCGCGGTCACGCCCGTCGCGGCGACGGCCGACATGATCGAGCAGTTCGTCTACTACGTCGAGAAGTCCAACAAGATCGACCTGCTGAAAGAGCTGCTCGTCGGCGACGACGTCAAGAACGCGCTCGTCTTCTCGCGCACCAAGCACGGCGCCGACCGGATCGAGCGGTCGCTCCAGCGCGCCGGCATCCGCGTCGAGGCGATCCACGGAGACCGGTCCCAGAACGCCCGCGAGCGGGCGCTGGCCGCCTTCAAGAAGGGAAGCACGCGCGTGCTCGTCGCCACCGACATCGCCGCGCGCGGCCTCGACATCAACGAGCTGTCCCACGTCATCAACTACGACCTGCCCAACGAGCCCGAGAGCTACGTCCACCGGATCGGCCGCACCGGCCGCGCCGGGCTGACCGGCGTCGCTTTCTCGTTCTGCGCCATCGAGGAGCGGCCGTTCCTGCAGTCCGTCGAACGGCTCATCAAGAAACACCTGAAGATCGTCGACAACCACGCGTACCGCTCCGAGCTCAACCCGGGGCCGCCGACCGCGCTCGAGCCGACCAAGTCGAAGCTGCTCAAGAATCCTTACGTGATCAGCGCCGCCGACTTCGCCGCGTCGTCCCCGGCCGATGCCAATATCCACTCGGCGCAGCGTCGCCGCTTCGAGCAGGCGGGCAAGCCGTCGCGCTACGGCACAGGCCCCCGCAAGGATTCGCGTCGGCCGACGTCCTCTTCGTCGCGCCCGCGGTAGTCTTGCATCGGGTGTCCCGGCGGCTTCGAATCCGCGCCGGGACACCGACATCTAAAAAATCCCATTAGAATCGGAACAGGTCGGGGCGTGCGATGAGAGACGTACGGAATGCGGTGTTATGCCTTCTTCTGGCGGCGCTGGTGGCAGGGTTCGGATTCGGCAGCACAGTCAACGCGGCGGGCGAAGCGTCCCCGTCCGAGGAGGCAAAGGTGATCGACAAGTACACGCTGGGCAACGGCCTGACGGTCGTGATTCGTGAAAACCGCTCGTCCCCCGTCGTGGCGGTCCAGGTCTGGGTCAAGGCGGGCAGCACCACCGAGCCCGAAGTCCGGGCCGGCATGTCCCACATCCTCGAGCACATGGCGTTCAAGGGGACGCATCGGCGCGGCCCCAACCAGATCGCGCGCGAGGTCGAGGCGTTGGGCGGCGAGATCAACGCCTACACCAGCTTCGACCAGACCGTCTACCACATCACCATTTCAGGCCGCTACCTCGAAAATGCGCTCGACATCCTGGCCGACACGCTCGGCGACTCGCTCTTCGACGAGAACGAGCTCAAGCGCGAGCTCGAGGTCATCCTCGAGGAAGTGCACATGAACGAGGACGACCCCGGCCGCGTCGGATCCAAGGCGCTTTTCCGCACCGCCTACACGGTCCACCCGTACGGGCGTCCCGTGATCGGCTATCCCGAAACCATCAAGGCGACGACGCGCGAAGACCTGCTCGCCTATTTCAGACGGCATTACGTTCCGTCCAACATGGTGCTCGTGATCACCGGCGGCATCGACGCAAAGGCGTCGCGGCCCGTCATCCAGAAGATCTTCGGCGGGCTGCCCGCCGCCCCGGCGCCGGTGGATCTCCGGCCGCCAGAGCCGCCGCAGGACGCCATCCGGGTCAAGGTGCAGGAGCGCGACGCGCGCCGCGTCTACCTCGACCTGGGCTTCCACGGCCCCGCGATCGCCGACAACGACGTGTTCGCGTGGGACCTGCTCTCGATCATCCTCGGGGGCGGCCAGACCTCCCGTCTCTATCATGAGGTGAAGGACAAGAAGCAGCTCGTCGACTCGATCAGCGCCTATTCCTACACGCCGCGGGATGCGGGGCTCCTGATGGTCGGAGCGACCGCCGCGCCCGACAAGGCCGAGGACGCCTATCGCGAGATCCTGCGCCAGACGTTCCGAATGGCGTTCGAGCTGCCGCAAGGCCCCGAGCTGGCGCGTGCCAAGACCGGCACCGAGAGCGATTTTCTCTATTCGCTCGAGTCGCAGGGGTCGCTGGCGCGCCACGTCGGCTTCTTCGAGACGGCGCTGGGCGACGCGGCCTTCGAAGAGCAATACATCCAGAAGATCCGAGCCGTGACCGCCGCCGACATTCTCCGGGTGGCGAAAAGCTGCCTGTCGCCCGAGAAGCTCACCGTGTCGGCCGTCCTGCCGAAGGGCGACGGGTCGCACCTGTCCGAGGACGCCGTTCGCCGGATTGCGGCCGAGATCTGGGCCGAGGCGTCGAAGGAAGGGGCGAAAGCCGCGAAGAAGCCGTCGGGCGCGGTCCGGAAAGAGACGCTCGAGAACGGCATCCGGGTCATCGTTCGCGAGAATCACGCCGTCCCGGTCGTGTCCGTCGAAGCCGGCTTCCTGGGCGGCCTTCGCGCCGAGCCGAAGGAACAGGGCGGCGTCAGCGCCGTCATGGCCGAGCTGCTGACCAAGGGGACCCCGAAGCGCAACGCGCGCGAGATCGCCGTGGCGGTCGAGGACATGGCGGGCGATCTGTCGTCCTTCGCCGGCCGCAACTCGTTCGGCCTGCGCGCCAAGTTCATGCGGCGCGATTTCGACAAGGGCTTCGCGCTGTTCACCGAATCGCTGCTGTCGCCGACCTTCCCGGCCGACGAGCTCGAGAAGAAACGCAAGGAGATGCTCGGCCGCCTCAAGCTGCAGAAGGACGAGCTGACGCAGTCCGTCTTTCTCCTGTTCCTCGCGACGCACTACGGCGAACACCCGTATTCGCGCAACCCGCTGGGCACCGAGGAGACGATCAAGGCGCTGACGCCCGAGGCGGTCAAGGCATACTTTGAGCGCTGGTCCGACCCGCGCAACCTCGTGGTCACGGTCTCCGGCGACATCGGCACCGACGAGGCGATCGCCATGGTGCGTGACGCGTTCGGCGCGATGCCGCAGCGCAAGGGATTCGGGGTCCTGGGAGCGCTTCCGGTCCCTCCGGCCGACGGCATCCGCAAGGCCGAGGAGCAGCGCACCAAGGAGCAGGCGCATTTCGTCATCGGCTATCCCGGGCTGACGTTCACCGATTCCGAGCGGTACCCGCTCGACGTGCTGGGCTCGGCGCTTGCGGGAATGGGAGGCCGCCTCTTCACCAACCTGCGCGACAAGAAATCGCTCGCCTACTCGGTGACCTCCTTCTCCTCCGAGCAGGTCGACCCCGGCTTCTTCGCGTTCTACATGGGGACGAGCAGCGACAAGCTCGACGTGGCCATCGCCGATACGCTGAAGGAGATCGCCGACGTCCGCGATCACGGCGTGACGCAGGAAGAATTCGACCGCGCGAAGAAATGGATGATCGGCAACTACGAGATCGGTCTCCAGAGCAACGGCGCCTACGCCGACCGGATGATGTACAACGAGTTGTACGGGACCGGCTACGAAGAGACGTTCAAGGCGCCCGAGCTGATCCAGGCGGTCACGCTCGACCAGGTCAATGCGATGGCGAAGAAGGTGCTCTCCACCGAGAAGTACACGATCGCGGTGATCAAGGGGAAGTAGACGCCGGGATCGGCGGAAGGCGCAATTCATGACGGGCGGCTGCCGCTTTTTCCGCCTTCTCCTTGAACTGCATGTAATTCGGAATGGCGATCGCGGCGAGGATCCCGAGGATCATCACCATCACCAGACCGCCCGACCCACCGGAGGCCGGACCGACTCCGAGGAACGGGGCCACCGGATAGGCCAGCGGGTGGCGGCCCGGGACCGGAATGGTCCCGGGATTACGATGGTTGATCAGACTGGCGATCCGCTTCGAGAGAAACGGGTGGCTGGCGTTCAGTTCGCAGACCGACATCCAGAAACCGTTGGTTTCCCCGACTTGTTTCATATAGGCGTCGACGTCGAGGCGCCGGGCATACTTCCCGCCGGTGGCCAGGATCGCCAGCCCGCGAATCGATCCTTCGAGGTCGCCGGCAACTTCCATCCCGCATAAATCGCACGAAGACTCGCACGCCCTGGAATAGGCGGAGCCCAGCCACGGCGCCACTCGGGCCGGAAGCAGGAAAATCATCCGCTTCAGATGCTTCAACGCAAGGTGACCGACCTCGTGCCCGATGATCATGTCGGTTTCGTGCCCGTCGTCGCCGCACGCTTCGAGGAGATCGGCGTAGAGGACGATGAAATTTCGGGAGAGGAAGCGCGTGGCGAAGGCGTTGAGCATGCCGCCCGACTGGATGACGTAGGCCTCGGTCGGCGTGACCAGTCCGAGGCGCTCGGATGCGAGGGCGATTTTCGCGTGAAGTTCGGGGAATTGATCCCCGGTGATCTTCACGCCGTTGCCCCTGATGTGGGCGATGAAGACCGCGTGGGCGAAGAAGACGAAGGCGCCGATCAGGACGCCGTAAACGGCTCCGACGATCGTGATGAGGAGGATCAGCCAGCAGAGAGCCGAGAAGATAGCGGCCGTGACGAAAAGGGTGCGTTCGGGGGAGGTGCGCAAGCGATCGGCATTCATGCGGGCAGGGCTCCTTTTAGGGCCGGGTTGCCGATAGCGTATCAATCGGGAAACCGTTTTGCTATTCCGGAATTTTCCGGGGCATCCCCGGGGGGGGGCTTCGGATGCAGAATGCATCGGGATGATGCACTCAGTCGAACGGAACGCTTTACCAACCGGTGAAACAACGTGATTTAATAGAAAGAATCCAAACGACCCGCCCTCAGGCGGTTGTGGCATTTTCCTTGCGTTGCATCTCTGCCGTATCGCAGTTGTTGCAACCCGGGCAACACCCGGGCAAGCCAAGGGAGACCAAGAAGATGGCCCGACCGAACCGCATCCGTTGTTTTGGCGTCGTTGCCGTCCTCGCGGCCGCGGCCCTTCTTTCCGCCACACCTGCGTTCGCTTCCGACAACACGACGTCCGAGCCGGTCGATTTTTCCGAGGCGGTCCGCCGGGCGTTCCTGCACAACGCGGCGGTGTCCGTTGCCGGATTCGATCTCGAAGCGGCGAAGCGCGACGTCGAGATCGCGCGCAGCTTCAACCTCCCCGGTCTTTCCTTCGAAGAGAAATTCGTCCGCAGCTCGGCGCCCGCCGAGGTGTTCGGCCTCAAGATGAACCGCCAGCGGCTGACGGCCGGCGACTTCGCCGACCCCGTCGCGCGTTTCAACGATCCGGCCCCCTTGAGCGATTTCACGACTTCCCTCTCGCTCCGGCAGCCGCTCTTCGCCCCCAAGGCGTTTCTCGGATACCGCATGGCGCAGCGCGAGGCGGGCGCGCGCGGGATGGATGCCGCCCGGACGCGCGAGGAAACGGTGCGGCGTGTCGTCCTGGCCTGGCTCGGGGTCCAGACTGCCCGGGAATATGCGTCGGTCGCCGACGCGTCGCTTGCCGCAGCACGGGAGCACCATGCGCTCGCGGGCAAGATCGAGAAGGCAGGCGTCGGGCTCGCGTCCGACGTGCTTCGGGCGCGTGTGGCGATGGCCGAGGCCGAGAGCGTCTCGGTCACGTCAATGAATCGGCTCGCGCTGGCCCGCCAGGCGCTCGCGCTGTCGATGGGCGAACGCGGCGGGACGTCGATCGACGCCCAGGGCGTGATGCCGCCGATGCCGCCGGCCGGCTCGGTCGAGACGCGGATCGCCGCGGCTCGGGATGCGCGTGCGGACCTGTCCGCCATCGCCGAGCGCGTGAAGAACGCCTCGGCGAACATCGATCTCCAGCGCGCCGAGTCGCTGCCCACGGTGGGATTCCAGGCAGGGTACCAGCTCGACGGGGGAAGCCCGTTCAATCCCGATAACCGATCGTGGAATGTGGGCGTCGGCCTCAACTGGAACCTGTTCGACGGTCTGCGCAAGGAATCGTCCACCGCTCGCGCGCGCCTCGAGAGCCGCAAGGCGCAGGAGCAGCTCCGGGGGGCGGGCGACCAGGCGGCATACGAAGTCTCGGCGGCATTCCTGTCGGTATCCGACGCCGAGTCCCGGGTGGCGATCGCTCGCGAGGCGGTAACGGCGGCCGAGGAGGGGGTTCGGCTGATCCGGTCCCGCTACGAGAACCAGCTGGGGAAGATGATCGACCTGCTCGACGCGCAGTCCGCGCTCGACGGCGCGCGGGCCGGGCAGGTGCGGGCGGGCAACGACCTGCGGCAGGCGCAGGCCGATCTCGAGTACGCGACCGGGACGCTGCTGCCGTGGGCGACGCAGGGCATTCGGCCCGAAGGGCAGGGGGAGAGGAAATGATGATGCGGTTCCGGTGGGCCGGCAGGGGGGCGCTTCTCGCGGCGGTGTTGTCGCTGATCGTCGCGTGCGGCGGGAAAGACAAGACGGGCGGGACGCCCGCGGCGCGTCCTCCGGTCGAGGGCGTCGAGATGATCGTCGTCGCGGCCGAGTCGCGCGACACGTTCGTCGACCTCGTCGGCACGGTCCGCGCGAAGACCGTCGCGGTGGTCGCGCCGCAGGCGATGGGGCGCATCCTGTCGATGCCGGTGTCCGAGGGGATGCGGCTGGGCAAGGGCGCGACGATCGCCACGCTCGATGACGCGCCGCTCCGGGCGCAGCTCGCCTCCGCGCAGGGGGCGGTGGTCGAGGCGAAGGCGGCGAAGGAAGAGGTCGAGCGGGCGATCGCGCAGGCCGAGGCCGGGCGCGCGCTGGCCGAGACGACGTATGCCCGTTATTCGAAGCTGCACGACGATCGCGTGATCACGCCGCAGGAGTTCGACGAGGTCGGCACGCGTCGCACGCTGGCGGTCAAGGAGCACGAGCGATCGATCGAGAAGCGCGCCCAGGTCGCCGCGAAGATCGTCCAGGCGCAGGGGCAGGTGCGTTCGGTCGAGGCGCAGCTGGCGTGGTCGCGGGTCGTGGCGCCGTTCGCGGGGATCGTGGTCGAGAAGAAGGCCGAGGTCGGGAGTATGGCGATGCCGGGCGTGCCGCTCGTGGTGATCGAGGATCCGCGAAGCTACCGCATCGAGGCGGCGGTGCCCGAGACGCAGCTGGCGTCGGTGCACCCCGGGACCCGCGTCTCCGTGACGCTCGATTCCGCGCCGGGGAAAACATATCCCGCCACGGTTTCCGAGATCGTCCCGTCGGTCGATCCCGGCAGCCGCACCTTTACCGTCAAGGCGGCATTGAATGCACCCGACCTGCGCTCCGGCCTGTTCGGGCGGGTCCGGGTGCCGATGGGCAAGGCGTCGGTGCTCTCCGTCCCGCGCTCGGCGGTCGTCTCGCGCGGCGGCTTCGACGCGCTGTTCGTCGTGACGCCGGACAACGTCGCCCGCCTTTCGATGGTCAAGGCCGGGGCGACGGACGGCGGCCGGGTCGAGATCCTTTCGGGCGTCGACGCCGGCGCCCGAGTGGCCGTCTCGAAGGTCGACCGGCTTTCCGACGGCGTGCCGGTGCGGGTGTCGCGTTGAGTTCCCATCCGCGCGGCATCGCCGGCCGGATTGCGGCCGTCTTCATCGATTCCCGGCTTACGCCGCTGATCATCGTCGCCTCGATCCTGCTGGGGCTCGGCGCAGTCGTGCTGCTTCCGCGCGAGGAAGAGCCGCAGATCGTCGTCCCGATGATCGACGTCTTCGTCTCGATGCCGGGCGCCTCGGCGAAGGAAGTCGAGGAACGGGTCACCCGCCCGATGGAAAAGCTGATCCGGGAGATTCCGGGCGTCGAGTACATCTACTCGACCACGTCACCGGGGATGTCGCTGGCGATCGTCCGCTTCCAGGTGGGGCAGGACGAGGAGAAAAGCATCGTCCGCCTCAACGACAAGATGCACGCCAATTTCGACATTATCCCCCCGGGCGCCACGCCGCCGCTGGTCAAGCCGCGTTCGATCGATGACGTTCCCATCCTCGCGCTGACGCTGTCCGGGGCGTCGTCCGACCCGTTCACGCTGAGGAAGGTGGCGGACGCCCTCCACGACCAGATTACGACCGTGCCCGACGTCTCCGAGGTCAAGATCATCGGCGGGCAGCGGCGGCAGCTTCGCGTCCTCCTCGATCCGGCCCGGATGGCGTCGCGCGGCGTCGCCCCGTCGCCGCTCGTGCAGGCGCTCTCCGCCGCCAACCGGCAGCTTCGCAGCGGCAGCGCGTCCACGTCCAACCGCGAGTTCCTAGTCGAGACCGGCGGATTCCTGGCCAACGCCGAGGAGGCGGGGCGCGTGGTGGTCGGAGTATCCGGTGGCAGGCCCGTCTATCTGCGCGAAGTCGCCGATCTCGTCGACGGCCCCGAGGAACCGGCCGACTATGTCTTCTTCGGAAACGGATCTGCCGGGAAGTCGGGCGGCCCTTCGCTCGTCCCAGCCGTGACGCTCTCGGTCGCCAAGCGCAAGGGCACGAACGCGATCGTCATCGCCGACAAGGTGCTCGAGAAGGTCGCGGGCGTGCGCGGACAGCTGATCCCGGGGGGCGTGCAGATGACCGTCACCCGCAACTACGGCGAGACGGCCGCCGAGAAATCCAACGAGCTGCTGCTCCACATGCTGATCGCCGTCGTGTCGGTCTCGATCCTCATCGGACTTACGTTGGGGCGTCGCGAGTCGGGCGTCGTCGCCACGGCCATCCCCGTGACGCTGGCGCTGACGCTGGCCATCTTCTACCTGTTCGGCTACACGCTCAACCGGGTGACGCTCTTCGCCCTCATCTTCTCGATCGGCATCCTGGTCGACGACGCGATCGTCGTCGTCGAGAACATCGTGCGCCACTTCCGGATGCCGGAGAATTCCGGACGCCCGCTGACCCAGGTCGCGGTCGAGGCGGTCGACGAGGTCGGCAACCCGACGATTCTCGCCACCTTCACCGTCATCGCGGCGATCCTGCCGATGGCATTCGTCCGGGGGCTGATGGGCCCGTACATGCGTCCGATCCCGGTGGGCGCGAGCGCGGCGATCCTTTTTTCGCTCATGGTCGCCTTTATCGTCACGCCGTGGGCGGCGGTGCGCCTGCTCAAGAGCGAGGCGCACGGGCACGAGCACGACCGGGAGGGAGCCACCACGCGGTTCTACCGGAAAGTGATGGACCGGCTGCTGCACCGGCCGCTCTACCGGTACGGCTTCCTGCTGATGGTCGTTTTGCTGCTGCTCGGGTCGGCCTCGCTCGTCTATTTCAAGTTCGTCCAGGTCAAGATGCTGCCGTTCGACAACAAGAGCGAGTTCCAGGTCGTCATCGACATGCCCACGGATTCGACGCTCGAAAAGACGGCCGCGGTCACGCGCGAGATCGGCGACACGCTGTCGGGCGTGCCCGAGGTTCGCAATTTCCAGGCGTACGTCGGCACCGCGTCGCCCTACAACTTCAACGGGCTGGTGCGCCACTATTTCCTGCGGCAGGGGCCGACCGTCTCGGACATCCAGGTCAACCTCGTGGGGAAAGACGATCGCAAGGCGCAGAGCCACGACATCGCCAAGCGGGTGCGCCCGTCCGTGCAGGCGGTGGCCGCGAAGTACGGCGCGCGCGTCAAGGTGTCCGAAGTGCCTCCCGGGCCGCCGGTGCTCCAGACGCTGGTGGCCGAGGTCTACGGGCCCGATTACCAGGGGCAGATCGAGACGGCGCGCAGGATCAAGAAGATCCTCTCCGAAACGAACGGCGTCGTGGACGTCGACTGGTACGTCGAGGATGACCAGCCGTCGTTCCGCTTCGTCGTCGACCAGGAGAAGGCGGCGCTCTCGGGCGTGACCGCCGAGCAGATCGCCGGGACGCTGCGGCTGGCGACCGCCGGCGTCGAGGCGGGCCTCCTGCATTCGCAGACTGCAAAGGAGGACGTGCCGATCATGGTCCGCCTTCCGATTGCCGACCGGTCGCGGATCGAGGGCTTGAAGCAGCTGCGGGTGATGGGCCGGCAGGGGAACCTCGTGCCGCTGTCCGAGGTGACGCGCCTCGAGGAGGAGGTCGCGGACAAGAGCATCTACCACAAGAACCTGATGCCGGTGGTCTACGTCACGGCCGACGTGGCGGGCGCGGTCGAGAGCCCGGTCTACGCGATCCTCAAGATCAACGAGGCGCTCGACAACCTGGTGCTGCCCGGCGGGTACAAGATGGAGCGGCACGTCCTGGCGCAGCCGGAATCCGACGAGAAGATCTCGATGAAGTGGGACGGCGAGTGGCACATCACTTACGAGGTGTTCCGCGACATGGGGCTCGCCTTCGCCGCGGTGATGATCCTGATCTACATCCTCGTGGTCGGCTGGTTCCAGTCGTTCGTCATCCCGGTGACGATCATGGCCGCGATCCCCTTTTCGCTGGTCGGCATCCTGCCTGCCCACGGTTTGATGGGCGCGTTCTTCACGGCCACCTCGATGATCGGCTTCATCGCGGGCGCGGGCATCGTGGTGCGCAACTCGATCATCCTGGTCGACTTCATCGAGCTGAGACTCAAGCAGGGGATGCCGCTCGACAAGGCGGTGATCGACGCGGGGGCGGTCCGTTTCCGGCCGATGCTGCTGACGGCGGCCGCGGTCATCGTCGGCGCCTCGGTGATGCTCGCCGACCCGATCTTCCAGGGGCTGGCGATTTCGCTGATGGCGGGCGAGGTGGCGTCGCTGCTGCTGTCGCGGATGACCGTGCCGATCCTGTTCTTCATCACCGAGAGGGCGAAACACCGGGGCGGTTCATAGCGTCGTAAGAGGCGGGAGGGGAGGGTCCGGTGGCTGCTTCCCGTGCCGCGCCCCCAGGGCGCGCCGTCCTGATCTACGATGCGGGTTGCCCGGTCTGCCGGAAGGCGATCGCGGCGGTTGAGGCGTCGTGCGCCCCCGGCGCCTTCGAGTACCTGCCGTGCGGTTCGGAAGAGGCGTCGCGCCGCTACCCGAGGGTCGCGCGAACCGACTGTTTCCGGGTCGTCCACCTCGTCCTGCCCGACGGGCGAATCCTGGCCGGCGGCGCCGCCGCGCCGGAGTTGCTCGACCGCCTTCCCCGCTACCGGTGGGCCGCACCGCTGCTTCGCCTCCCGATCGTTTGCTCCCTTGTCTCCCTCGCCTACAACGCATTTGCCCCCAACCGGCGGCTGATCGGCCATATCCTGTTCCCGTCCGCGCTTGAAGACCGTTCCCCGGGAAGTTCCCGATGAACGAAGCCGTCGCTCCGACGTTCTCGCCGCGCAAGGCGATCGCCGTGGATTTACTCCGTCCGCGGCAACGCCCACCCTCCGTTTCTCATCCAATTCCACGAGATCAACGAACAACAGCAGTCCTGCGCGCGGACGCGCAGCGTGGAGGGAAGGGCCATGAAAACAGCGAGCGTTCTGCGGGAGGCGGTCCTTGCGGT
The DNA here is from genome assembly GCA_036504035.1 of Candidatus Deferrimicrobiaceae bacterium. Classification (NCBI taxonomy): domain Bacteria; phylum Candidatus Deferrimicrobiota; class Candidatus Deferrimicrobia; order Candidatus Deferrimicrobiales; family Candidatus Deferrimicrobiaceae; species Candidatus Deferrimicrobiaceae bacterium. Next base: position 279,277 of record DASXVV010000006.1, on the reverse strand, counting down.
ACCGGAGGGCTACCACACCGTGACGACGTGCCTTGTGATCAAGGGTGCCGGCAAGGCGATCGAGTTCTACAAGAAGGCGCTCGGGGCGAAGCTCCTGTCGAGGATGGACACGCCGGACGGCAAGGCCGTCGCGCACGCCATCCTCCAGATCGGCGACTCGAGGATCTTCCTCTCCGACGAGTTCCCCGGGATGGGAGCCCGCTCGCCGGAGTCGCTGGGGGGCGCCACCAGTTCGATCTACCTTTACGTCGAGGATGTCGACAAGGCGTTCCGCAAGGCGATCGGCGCGGGCGGGAAGCTGATCCACCCGGTGAACGACGCCTTCTGGGGCGACCGGACGGGAACGTTCGCGGATCCGTTCGGCTATCAATGGGATCTGGCGACGCACGTCGAGGAAGTGTCCCCGGCCGAGATGACGAAGCGGGGCGAGGCCTTCTTCAAGGAGATGGCGACGAAGGGCGGCAGCAGCGGCTGACGATTCGACGATCCGGTCGGCATTTCCGAAGTCGCGTGACACACCGGGCTGTTGACCGACGCGGCGATATTGAAAACCCGATCTTGCGGGAAGGCGGGTCGGGCGAAGTCATGAGTGCGCGGATGGCGTCGAAGACAATCTTGAACCGGGCATCGTATTTTCGCTCGAGGTCTTCGAGTTTTCGCGCGAGTGAACGATTGGTGGCCAACGTTTGACGGACCGCGACGAATGCTCTCATGATGGCGATATTGACCTGGACGGCGCGGTCGGTCCTGAGGACGCTCGACAGCATCGCGACACCTTGCTCGGTGAAAACGTAAGGCAATGTTCTCCGTCCTCCACGCCCGGGCTTTGACATCGCAATTTGCGATGTCAAAGCCGCGTGTTCATCAATGGTCAACTGCAACATGAAGTCGTCCGGAAACCGGTCCGGATTCCGTTTGACTGCTTCATTTAGTCGGAATGTCGGGACACCGTACAGTTCGGCGAGATCGGCATCGACCATGACGCGATGTCCGCGAATGACCACGATTTTTCGCATGATGAGAACCAGGTCGTTTCCCGTTTCCATTTTCTGCCCTTCTCCGTGTATTCGATTTCGACAGAGGGAGGACAAGATTCGGGCCATTCTCCGATGCGGTTCACCTGTCGATCCGCCATGTCGAAGGCAAGGTGCTCATGGGCGGCGACGTGCCGACCCCCCGGCCGATGGGGGAAGACGAAGGTTACATCAATCTGACCGTGACGCCGTTCGTGGTCGATGTGGCCGGCGAGTATGAGTTGGTCGCTTCGAACGACGGGAAAGACGTCGTCATCCTCCGATTCGACATTCAGGTAAATCCGCTCTCGAACTGATGGAATGCTATTTATCGTGCGCAATATGCGATGGAAGACGACAGCCCCTATCACGGGGAAGAGTACGCCGAAGTTTTCCTGCGGGACATGAAGAAAATATTGGAAGACATCGGCCGATAATTGCGAACACGGCAACCCGGTTGATGATGTTCCTCTTATGTGGGATCATTGTCATGTAAAGTGGGCTCAATGGGGGGAACACGATGAGCAAAGCGGCCGGGATTCGGTTCATGGGAGTCAGGGAGTTCAAGGAGCAGTTGACGGGTGTGCTGGCGAGCGAGGAGGAAGTCGTCGTCACGCGGCATGGCAAACCGATCGCGCGCGTCGTTCCGGTTCCGGAAGGGTCGCCCGAAGATCTCCTGCTCGGCATCGGCATGATTCTGGGCGAATCCGGCATCACGAAGGACGAGGCGCTCAAGGTTCTGAAGCGGGCCGGCAAGACGATCTATGGCTGAATCCCGTCTCCGGATTGTTCTCGACGCGAATGTTTACGTTTCGGCCGCGTACGGGGGTATACCGCTGGATGCTGTTCGGAAGGCGTTTGCGATCGGTACCGTCTATTTGTCCGTGGATACGGCCCGCAAAATCGAAAAGACGGTCGAAAAGCTTGTCGGCCGGTTCGGCCACGAACGCGCCGGAAAGCTCGCCGGCTTGTGGAAAGCGCTGTTCGGACACTGTCGGATGGTCGAGGTTCCGGAAAAGCTGTCGTTGTGCCGCGACCCGAAGGACGACGCGTATCTTTCCCTTTGCGGAGCCGTTGGCGCCGATATCCTTATGACCGGCGATAAAGACCTACTCGAAATCGACCCGCGAACGTTTCCCGGATCGCTGCGGCAGCTCCGGATCTATACCCCCCGGCAGTTCATGGAATCGGAATAGCACCAAGGAGCGACAAAGATGACCCCGGCCGGGATCGTCCAGAAGCTCTGGAACTACTGCAACGTCCTGCGCGATGACGGGATGAGCTACGGCGATTACGTCGAACGGACGAAGGCGCCGTTCAACCAGCTGATCGCCGAGGATGTGGAGTAGGGAGCCATGAGAAAAGCGATGTTCTGCCTGTCGGTGCTGTTAGTGATCCTGGTCGCGGCCGAACGATACGGGGCCGCAAAGTCCACCCCGAAAGTGGAGATCTACGGGACCTCCTGGTGCCCGAACTGCCGGAAGGCCGAGGCGTATTTCAGGAAGAAGAGGATCCCCTTCAAGCTCTACGATATCGAGAAGGACAAAGCCGCCTTCGAGCGGGTGAAGGAGTACACCGCGCATTTCGGCGTGCCGATCGTGATCATCAACGGGGAGGTGATCGAGGGGTACTCGCCGGACTCCTTCGACGACTACGTGAAGTGAGCGCTACGACACCGCCGGATACCCCTGCTGAGCCAACCGGGCGATCAGCTCGTCCCCGTGGGCGCGGTCGCGCGTCTCGAGCAGCAAGACCACCATCGAAAACCCGGGCGGGCAGTCGGCGGGCAACCGGTCGTGCTCGATGCTGACGACGCTCGAGCGTTCGCGGGCGACCGCCGCGAGCAGGCCGGCGAGCGACCCCGGGCGGTCCTGCACAAGGAAGCGCAGCCGGAGCAGGCGGCCCGAGCGGAACAGCCCCCGCTCGACGACCTGCGCGAGGAAGTTGACGTCGATGTTGCCGCCCGAGTGGATCAGCACCACGGGAAATTTCTTCGGCGGCCGGCGATACATCAGCGCGGCGAGCGCGGCGGCGCCCGCCCCCTCGAGCGTGGTCTTCATGTCTTCGAGGGCGAACAGCATGGCGGCGGCGATCTCCTCGTCGTCGACGACCGCGACGTCGTCCGCGTAACGCTGCAGCGCCTCGAAGGTGCGTTCGGAGGGCGACTTCACCGCGATCCCGTCGGCGATCGTGAACGCGCCCGGGCCTGGCATCGGGTGGCCGGCCGAAAGCGAATCGGGCAGCGACGCGGCGCCCTTCGCCTGCACCGCGACCATCTCGACCGACGGGTGCGCTTCCTTGATCGCCGCGGCGATGCCCGCGAACAGCCCTCCGCCGCCGACCGGCACGTAGATCGATCCCGGCGCGCCGATCCGCTCGAGGATCTCCAGCCCGATCGTGCCCTGCCCCGCGATGACCGCCGGGTCGTCGTACGGGTGGACGACCGTCAGTCCGGCCTCCTCCGACCGGGCCAGCGCGTATTCCATGGCTTCGTCGAACGAGTTGCCGTGAAGGATGATCCGGACGTTCTCGCCCCCTTCGCGCTGCGCGGCCGCCGACTTGGCGATCGGGGCGAAGAGCGGCATCACGAGGGTGGCCGGGATCCCCGCGGCGCGCGCCGCCCGGGCGACGCCGCGGGCGTGGTTTCCCGCGCTGAAGGCGACGACGCCCTTCACCTTCGACTTGTCCATCGACAAGAGCTTGTTGGCCGCTCCGCGGATCTTGAACGAGCCGGTGTTCTGCAGGTTCTCGAGCTTCGAAAGCACCTGGCCGCCGAATTGTTCGGACAGCGCGGTCTCCTCGACCAGCGGCGTGGCGTACGCCAACTTGTAGACCCGTTCCCTTGCCGCGTCGACGTCATTCCGATCGAAATCCATGGGGGGCCCTCCGCTCCGGTTATTTCAGCACGAGCCGGGGAAGCGCGCCAGCAAATCGGCTGTCCGTCGCGTGACATGGCCCGCATTCTTCGGTAATTTGACCAGAGGGATCGTCAGGAATGGGTTGGTGGGGGATCAGATGCCGGACCAGATTTTCACGGCAACGACATTTTAAATAAGGGACACTTATGAGAACAAAGCGAATCGTGGACCGGAACTACGCGATACACTCGGACAGACCCAAATTGCAAGAGACCAACTATATAGAAATCGGGACGGGAAGATATTCGGACAAGGATTGGGGTAAAAGTTCAATATTCATAAACGAGGATTCATTCGTCGTCATCGAAGGAATCGTCAAGAAACATTTCAAGAAATATATCCGCAGCGAAATCAATCATATTTCAAGGACCAAGGGCAGGACCATTGTGGATAATTTGCGAGAGGCAGCGGAAAATGTCCTCGGGTGCACAGGCAACGATATTTTGAAAGTCATTGATTTTCATTTTGACCGATCGCCAAAAACCATCAATGAATTCATCAAGGCAAAGGGCAGTATTTCCAAAATGCTGATGGGCTTGGCGGATTATATGGAAAACGCCTATGAAAATAATGACTGGATTTGCATGGTGGTCGTTTGACATGTGCGGACGATTCGCGCTCTTCGATTCCGAATACGCCCTGGAACAACAGTTCGAGGCGACCATCGGCTTTCCGATGGCGCCGCGCTACAACATCGCTCCGTCCCAGCCCGTGCTCGTCTTGCGCCGGGGGCTTGCCGGGGTCCGGGAGTTCACCCATCTCGATTGGGGGCTCGTCCCCTACTGGACGAAGGACCCGCTGCACGCCAACCGTCCGATCAACGCGCGCGCCGAGAGCATCGCCGAGAAGCCGTCGTTCCGCGGCCCCTTCCGTCACCACCGCTGCCTGATCCCGTCCAGCGGCTTCTTCGAGTGGAAAAAGCAAGGCAACGGGAAGCGGCCGTATTTCGTGCGTCCCAAGGGCGGCGGGCTGTTCGGGCTGGCCGCGATCTGGGACGGATGGATGGGGGCGGACGGCAGCGAGATCGAATCGTTCGCGATCCTCACGACAGGCGCGAACGCCTTGATGGCGCCCATCCATGACCGGATGCCCGTGATCATCCCTTCCGCCGATTATGCCCTCTGGCTCGACACGACCGCCGCCGTTTCCGCGGAGCTGGTCGCGCTGATGGCGCCGTTCCCCGCCGAAGCGATGGAGTCTTATCCCGTCTCGACGCTCGTAAACAGTCCGGCGGCCGAGGGCGAGGAGTGCGTCCGGCGGCAGGATCCCGTGGTGGGAAGCCTGTTCTGACGAAATCCCGAAGGAGGTGCGCGATGAGAGCTGGGGCCGTGTCGATTTCGCTGCTGATCGGGGGGCTCGTCTTTTCGCTGTCGGGCTGCGTCTCCTTGCAGGTGATACCCCCGAAGGAACGCCTCTCGCAAATCCGCTCGATCGAAGTCGTCGCCATCGAGCCTCCGCCGCTGACCGTCACGGGGGACTATTTCCAGTCCGGGGGATTGTCGCTCCTGTCGGGCGCTTCCGGTCCCGGGGGCGGGGGGCTCGGCCTCCTCTACGGGATCGTGATTCTGGTGAAACTGCCCGAGGAGCTGCACACGGCGAAGACCCGGTCGGAAAGTTACCAGGAGATCCTCGCGAAGGGGGAGGCCTGGATCCCTACGGAGATCCTGGCGAAGCGCGCGACAGACCGGTTGAACGGGCAGGGCGGGTGCGAAACCCGGTTGAGGCCTGGCGTCCGGATGCTGCCGGGAATCGTGGACCGAAGAACGACGGCGCTGATGGAAAACTGGTATGCCCCGCTGCGCGCTTGGTACAACGCGGATGCCCGGGAGGCGGCGCCTGGTGAAGAGGGGGCGAAGCCCGATGCATTCCTGGAAATCGGGATCATCAATTACGAGCTGATGTGGACCGACCTGTTGCTGCAGGTCACGACGAAGTTGGTGGACGGAAAGACCGGGAAGGTCATCGGCCGGACCCGGAACTACGACTACGTGAATGTCGGAGACCCGAAGCGCGTGTTCGCGGACAACGCGGCCGTCTTCAAGGACAAGTTCTCCGGCATGGGATTTGTGTTGATCGAAAAATGCCTGAAGGAAATGCATCTCGTCCGATGAAGGGTTGATCATGGAAAAACGAACGATCCCGACCATCGAAGAACTTCGCCGACTGCGGCCGCCGATCCCCAACGTGAACGTCCGGCACCGGGAGAGCATGAGCGCTCTCGAGAGGATCGCGGTCAAGGTGACGGACCATGTGGGGTCGATGGGCTTCTTCCTCGTCATTTTCGGCTGGACCTTCGCGTGGCTGGGATGGAACACGCTGGCCCCGAAGGAATGGCGCTTCGACCCGTTCCCGGCGTTCGTCCTGTGGCTGTTCCTGTCGAACATGATCCAGATCTTCCTCATGCCGCTGATCATGATCGGGCAGAACCTGCAGGGCCGGCACGCCGAAAAGCGGGCGGAATCCGACTACGACGTCAACGTGAAGGCCGAGCGGGAGATCGAGGCGATCCTCCTGCACCTCGAGCAACAGAACGACCTGATCCTGCGGATTTTGAAACGGATGGAAGGGGAGGCGGACCAGGAATGAAATCGGCGCGCGAGCGGTGGTTTGCCGTGGCCGCGGTCATGCTCGCCACTTCCTCGATGGTGCTCGCCACGACGATCATCAACGTGTCGATTCCCGCGATCATGGCCGAGTTCCGCATGGGGCAGGACCAGGCCCAGTGGCTTTCGACCGGCTTCATCGGCGCCATGGCCGCCACCATGCTTCTGACTTCCTGGTGCGTTCGCGCTTTCGGGATTCGGGCAACCTATCTCGCGACCATGGCCGTTTTCTTCGCGGCATCGATCGCAGGCGGCACGGCCGGCGGCCCGAACGCCGTGACACTGGCACGGATCGTCCAGGGGGCGGCGGGCGGCGTGGTCCAGCCGTTGGCGATGATCGTCATCTTCCAGGTATTCCCGTACGACCAGCGGGGGCGCGCCATGGGGCTCTACGGGCTCGCGGTGGTGCTGTCCCCTGCGATCGGTCCCGCTGCCGGCGGCCTGATGACCCTGGCCTTCGGGTGGCGGTCGGTCTTCTTCGCCGTCCTCCCCTTTTGTCTCGTCGGCGTGTTGATGGCGGCGAAATATCTCCCGGGCCGGGAGGAGCGGGGTGAGCGACCGGCATTCGACGCTCCCGGCTTTGCCCTCCTTTCGGGGTTCATCCTGGCGTTGTTCGCCTCCCTGCGGTCGGGCCGGAGCGCCGGCTGGCTGTCCGGAGCGACGCTTCTCCTGATTGTCGCGTCGTTGGCCGCGGGGGCCGGGTTCGTCGTGCGGGAGGTCCGGTGCAGGAAGCCGCTGCTCGACCTGCGCATCTTCTCGAATCGGCAATTCGCCGCTGCGGCGGCTGTCTCGTTCGTCTACGGAGTCGGGATCTACGGCTCCACCTACCTGATCCCGCTCCTCGTCCAGACCGTGTCGGGCTACGACCCGATGCGATCGGGGCTGCTGCTCCTGCCGGGCGGGCTGGTGCTGGCCGTCGCCATCTTCATTGCGGGTCATCTCACCGACCGGTATCCGGCTTGGCTCATCGTCTCATCGGGACTTGCCGGCATCGGCGTCTCCTTCGCCCTGTTCGGGCGGGTGGATGCGGCCACGTCCTTCGCGGCGCTGGCCTGGTGGATCGTCCTGGGCCGGATCGGCCTCGGATTGGTCATCCCGGCGCTGAACGCGGGGGCGGTCCAGACCCTTTCTCCGGAGCTTTTGAACCAGGGCTCCGGCGCGATCAATTTTGTTCGCCTGCTGGGCGGGGCGTTCGGTGTCACGCTGCTCTCCGCGGTGCTGGATTGGCGCATCGCATATCACGCCGCTTCGAGGGAAGGCGCCCGTGTCGCAGGGTTCCGGGACGCGTTCCTGATGGCGGCGCTCATCTTTGGCCTGGCGCTGCTGCCGGCCTTTTTCATGCGAAGGGGAGGGAATCACCATGGTCCGGAAGATCCTGCTGGCGTATGACGGGACTCGGGAGGGGCGCGTGGCGCTGCTCGAGTGCGGCGAGATCGCGCCGCTGCTCCATGCCGAGCTTCACCTGCTCGCGGTAATGCGCATCCCGTCGGGCGTTTTCCTGTCGGAAGGGTATGTGCCCGAAAGCGTGATGACGTCGGAAAGGCAGCGGTTCCAGGAGATCGTCGACGAGGGCGTCTCGCTGCTGACCCGGGGCGGATACGCCGCCCAGGGACACCTCGCCTTCGGGGAACCGGTCGAGGCGATCTGCCGAATGGCCGAATCGTTAGGCACGGACCTGATCGTGCTCGGCCATCGGAAGCAGAGCGCGTTCGCGGCGCGCTGGTGGAAGGGATCGGTCGGCATGTCGCTGCTCGAGTGCGCGCCGTGCAGCGTGCTGATCGCCATCGGAAAATGAGGTTTCCCGAGGAGAGGAGTCGATGACCTTGGGCTACCTGACGCTGATCCTCCTCTGCCAGCTTGCGGGCGAGATCGTCGCGAAGCTGGCGCGGCTGCCGGTGCCCGGGCCGGTGATCGGGATGGTGATCCTGTTTTGCGGGCTGCTGATCCGGGGGCGGCTGCCGGAGGGGCTCGAGGCGTCGGGCGGATTCCTGCTGAAGACCCTGCCGCTGCTGTTCGTGCCCGCTGGCGTCGGCATCGTCACTCAGTTCGACGTGCTGGCCCGCTCCTTCGCCGCCTTCGCCGGCGCAATCGTCATAGGGACCGCATTGACGATCGCCTTGACCGGGGTCGTCATGCAGCGCGCGATGCGGCGCGGAACCCGAGGCAAGGAGGCGGGGGAGTCGTGAGCGTGGCGCTGTCGCAACTCTGGGCGCTGCTTTCGGGCACGCCGCTCCTGTGGCTGACCGCGACGCTGGTCGCCTACCAGGCGGGCTCGTGGCTCTTCCAGCGGTTCGGATGCCACCCGCTGCTCAACCCGGTGCTGACCGCGGTGGTCCTCCTCGTCGCCCTGCTCAAGGCGAGCGGCGCCGACTATTCGACCTATTTCAGCGGGGCGCGCTTCATCCACTTCATGCTGGGCCCGGCCACCGTCGCGTTGGCGATCCCGCTCTACCGGGAAGTCGCGCGAATTCGAAATGCCTTCGCACCCATCCTCGTCTCGCTGTCGATCGGGTCGCTGGGCGCCGTCGCGAGCGCGGTCGGCATCGCGCGGGCATGCGGCGGCGAGCGGATCATCCTGCTGTCGCTGGCGCCGAAATCGATCACGACGCCGATCGCCATGGGCGTCTCGGAGCAGATCGGCGGCCTTCCGTCGCTGACCGCCGTGTCGGTGGTGCTGACCGGCATCGGCGGCGCCGTCTTCGGCGGCTGGGTCCTAGACCGGTGCCGGGTGAGGGACGAAGCCGCCCGCGGCCTCGCGATGGGCGTGGCTTCGCACGGCATCGGCACCGCGCGGGCGCTCCAGTGGAGCCGGACGTCCGGCGCGTTCGCCGCCCTGGCGATGGCGCTGAACGGCCTCTTGACGGCGCTCCTCTTGCCCCTCCTCGTCAGGCTGTTCGGGTAGACGCCGCCCGGAACAGCTTCCACGTCGTGAAGCCGCCGCTCAGGTTGCTCGCCTTGAACCCCTCCTGCTTCAGGATCCGCTCGGCAAGGTAGCCGCGGATGCCCACGGCGCAGTAAGCGACGATCTCGCGGTCGCGCGGCAGCTCGCCCAGCCGACCGCGCAGCGTGCCCAGGGGTATCAGCGTCGAGCCGGGGATCGCGCCCGCGGCGTGCTCGGCCGGCTCTCGCACGTCGAGCAGATAGGCGCCTTCGGGGAGGGCGTCGGCGTGCGCGACGTCGGTTTTCCCGTCGAGCAAGTTCGCCGCGACGAATCCGGCAAAGTTGACCGGATCCTTGGCCGAGCCGTACGGCGGCGCATAGGCCAGCTCGAGCGCCGCCAGGTCGCGTACGCCCAGCCCCGCCTGCATCGCCGTCGCAATGACGTCGATCCGCTTGTCGACGCCGTCGCGCCCGACGATCTGCGCCCCCAGGATCTTTCCTTCCTGCGAGAAGAGCAGCTTGAGGTGCATCATCTGGGCGCCGGGGTAGTAGGTCGCGTGCGAGAACGGGTTGAGATAGATCTTCTCGTACGGGACGGCGGCGGCCTTGAGCATCTTCTCGGAGGCGCCGGTCGAGGCCGCCGTCAGCGCGAACAGCTTGACGACCGCGGTGCCGAAGGTGCCCCGGTAGGTCGCGTTTCCGCCGAGCGCGTTGTCGGCCGCGATGCGCCCCTGCCGGTTGGCCGGCCCCGCGAGCGGGATCTGGGCGGGGTTCCCCAGGGCGTCGGTGACCTGGACGGCATCGCCAACCGCGTAGATGTCTGGATCGCTCGTTCGCATCTTCTCGTCGACCAGGATGCCGCCGCGCGCGCCGGCGGCGAGCCCCGCCGACTGCGCGAGCGTCGCATTGGGACGGACGCCGATCGCGAGCACGACGAGGTCGGCCGACACCGTACGCCCGTCGCCGAGCACGACCTGCACCGTTTCGGCCTGCGTGTCGTCGCCCAGGGCCGCGCGCCGGAGGGCAGCGACCGGGCTTTCGAGAAGCAGGCGGACGCCGTTCGCCGCCAGCTCGGCCGCCAGCGGCGTGGTCATCTCGGGGTCGAACGGCGGCAGGAGCTGCGGCGCCATCTCGACCAGCGTGACCTCGAGGTTGCGGCGACGCAGCTCCTCGACCAGTTCGAGCCCGATGAAGCCGCCGCCCGCGACGACGACGCGTCGGATGCCGTCGTCGACGCGCGCCTTGACCCGGTCCATGTCGGCCAGCGTCCAGAGCATCGTGACCGCCGGGTCGTCGACGCCGGGGATCGCGGGCCGGATCGGGCTGGCGCCGGGCGACAGGATCAGCTTGTCGTACGATTCCGTGTAGACCCGCTCGGTCTCGCGGTCGAAAACCGTAACGGTATGCGCGGCGGGGTCGATGGCGGTGATCTCCTGCCGGACGCGTACGTCGATGCCGGTGCGGGCCCGGAAGCGGGCGGGTGTCATGATCAGAAGCGCATCGCGGTTGGGGATGGTCTTCCCGACGTGGTACGGAAGCCCGCAGTTGGCGAACGAGATGTCTTCGCCCCGCTCGAAGAGCACGATCTCGGCATGCTCGTCGACCCGCCTTGCCCGTGCCGCTGCGCTTGCGCCCCCTGCCACGCCCCCGACGATGACCAGTTTCATGGTTGTCCTTCCCTCCCTACAATAGGTTGTTGCACCTGACTCCGATCCGGCGCCTGAGGGGCAATATACACACGATCCGTGCCAATCGTCTCGCCGGGAGGTCGATGAGACATTCCTGCGGACGAGATGCGGAAGGTGACATCGATGGGGTAATTTTGTAGGGTAGATGGCATGCCACCGACAAATAGCGTTCGAAAAGGCGGGTGAACATGGGTTGGTGCAGAGGCGTGATCCTGATCCTCCTGTTGCTGTCGGCGTCTTCCGGATGGGCCTTCGCCGACGAGTACGACTTCGCCTTCGTGTTCCAGTGCAACGTCAAGAAGAGCCAGCTGTGCCTGACGGCCAAGTACCCTTCCGGGCAGAAATTCCATCTCCTGGGGACCAAGTCGAACGTCTGCGTGGGGGAAACGGGCGGCACGATCAATTTCCAGCAGCGGATGCGGGAAAAGGTCATCAGCAAGATCGACACGAGCCGGTGCCCGAACCGGAGCAGCTATTTCCTGGCCTGCGGGGCAGAGTCGCCGAAACGGTTCAGCCGGTATGCCCCTACCAGGGTGACCGACCCGAACGTCATCGAAAAAGTGGACAACGCGATCAAGCTGCTGAAGTTCTATTCCACCGCCAACGAATATTTCGGGAACACGCTTTCCAGCAAGCCGACCGTCTTCTACCCGATCCCGTCGAACGACAACCTGATCATCGCGCAATACACGACCGGGAAGCCCAAGGACGGAAACGACAAGTACGGGCCGGTCTACATCTCCATCAACGGCGAGATCCGCGAGATCGCGAGCGAAGCGACGCTCGGCAACCTGTTCACGATGAACGACCGCCACTACATGACCTACCGGTCTGGGTGCTGGCAGGGCTGCGGGATCCTGGCGGAGGTGCTTGTCGAGATCTCCGACGAGGGGATCCGGAAGATCCTGATCGACGGGTTCTTCGGCGTTTAAGGGAGGCTGCGCGGGTGCTATCCCGGGGATTGTCGCGCCTGGCGCTGGTCGGGTCGGCGATCGCCTTCGCCCTGATGGCCGTGCTGTCGCGCCTCCTGTCCCGCGACGCGGGCGGATTCACCGCAGGGCAGCTTTCGATGATCCGCTTCGTCGTGGGCGTCCTCATCTCCCTAGCCGCATTCCGCATCCGTCCCGCCCTCTATCGCCCGCATAACCGGTTCCTGCTCGCGATGCGCGGAATCTCCGGCGGCATCGTGGTGGTCCTCTACTTCTTCGCGCTGGCGCGGATCCCGGCCGCCGAGGCGGGGCTGATCTACAACCTCTACCCGGTCTTCGCGACGGCGCTGTCGACCGTCGTCTTCCGGGAACGCCCGACGATCCACCTGCTGCTGGGGCTGCTCGCGGCCACCGCCGGGGTAGGTCTGATGCTCGGGCGGGGCGGCATGCCCTCGGGCGTGGGAGTCGGCGAGATCGCGGCTTTCGGTTCGGCGATCTTCGCGGCGATCAGCGCGAACATGATCCGCGGGATGCGCGGTACCGACAACGCCCCGACGATCTTCTTCTGGTTCTGCCTCATGGGGATTCCCGTGGTCGCGCCCTTTTCCCTCGCCCCGTGGCCTATGGCCGGGCTCCCCTGGTTGATCGCGGTGGGCATGGGGCTCTCCGCCTTTGCCGCCCAGCTCCTGATGACCGAGGCGTACGGCGCGCTCGCGGTGTCCGAGGCGGCGGTCTGGCTCCAGCTTTCCCCGATCGCGCTGTTGTTCCTGGCGTCGCTGCTGCTGGGCGAGCGCATCTCGGCAACGGCTGTGGCCGGCGTGCTGCTCGGCGTGGCCGGTGTCGCCTGGGCGACCGTGCTTGGCCAGCGCCGGACGGCGGTTTCGCCGCCCGAGGAGCCGCCCGAGGCCTGACGCTCCCCGGCGCGCCCGGGAATCGTCGCGAACCGTGCGCCGCGCTCCGTTCGTCTAATGGGCGATAACGGGTTCGAGCGGAGGCAGCACGGGAGGGCGCGATGGAACGGGTTCCCTATCTGATCGTCGGCGGAGGAATGGCGGCGGACGCGGCCGTCCGGGGAATCCGGGAATCGGATCCGGACGGCGAGATCGCGATCATCGGGGCCGAGCCGGAAATGCCCTACAAGCGGCCCCCGTTGAGCAAGGGGCTCTGGAAGGGCGACCCCGACGAGACCATCTGGTACTGGACCGAGACGCTGGGCGTGACGTTCCACTCGGGGCGCACGGTCCGGATGCTCGACCTCCAGGGAAAGCGCGCGATCGACGATCAGGGGAATGTCTACGGGTACGACAAGTTGCTGATCGCGACAGGGGCAACGCCCCGGCGGCTGCCCTTCGAGGACGACCGGATCATCTATTTCCGCACCATCGCCGACTACAACCGGCTTCGCGAGATGACCGCGCGCGGGGAACGGTTCGCCGTGGTCGGGGCCGGCTTCATCGGCATGGAAATCGCCGCCGCGTTGTCGATGAACGACAAGGAAGTCGTGATGCTCTTCCCCGGCGAAACGATCGGCAACCGCGTGTTCCCGCAGTCGTTGGGAAACTACCTGAACGACTATTACCGGCACAAGGGCGTCGAGGTGTACCCGGGGACGCAGGTGACGGGGATCCGGCCGGAAGGCGGGCGCCTCGATATCCGGACGCGCAACGCGAAATCGGCGATCCCTCGCGACTTCCCGGTGGACGGCATCGTCGCGGGAATCGGCGTGACGCCCAACGTCGAGCTGGCGCGGGCGGCCGGGATCGCGGTCGGCAACGGCATCCGGGTCGACGCGTTCCTCCGGACCAACCATCCGGACGTTTACGCAGCAGGCGACGTCGCCGAGTTCTACAACCCGGCGCTCGACCGGCGCATCCGGGTCGAGCATGAGGACAACGCCCGCGAGATGGGGGCCGCCGCAGGCCGGGCGATGGCCGGAAAAGGCGAGCCGTACACGTACCTTCCGTTCTTCTATTCCGACCTGTTCGAGCTCGGGTTCGAGGCGGTCGGGATCGTCGATTCCGCCCTCGAGACGGTGCCCGACTGGCGCGAGCCGAATCGCAAGGGCGTGGTGTACTATATGCAGGACCGCCGCGTTCGGGGAGTGTTGCTGTGGAACGTGTGGAATCAGGTCGCCGCAGCGCGTAAACTGATCGCAGAGCCGGGGCCGTTCGGCGCCGGCCAGATCCTGAACCGTCTTCCCGCCAAAAAAGCGGCTTGACCTCCGGCGCCGGCCGCTCCTCCGGCAATTCATCGAAGGGTACCCAAAGACACACTCATGCTGACTGTTACCAATCTGTCCAAATCGTATGGCCGCCAGACCCTGTTCGAAGCCGCATCCTTCCAGATCGCCCCCGGCGAACGGGTGGGGCTCGTCGGCCGCAACGGGCACGGCAAGTCCACGCTGTTCAAGATCATCCTCGACCAGGAAGAAGCCGACGAGGGGCAGGTGACCTTCCCGGCCGGCTACCGGATCGGCCATCTGGCCCAGCACCTGCACTTCAAGCACAAGACGGTCCTCGCCGAAGCGGCATCCGCCCTGCCGCCAAACGAGTTCGGCATCGACGAGACATACAAGGCCAAGGCCATTCTTAACGGCCTGGGATTCACGGAGCAGGATTTCGACCGCGCCCCGAAGGAATTCTCCGGCGGCTACCAGGTGCGGCTGAACCTCGCCCGCGTCCTTTTGTCCGACCCGAACCTGCTGCTGCTGGACGAGCCGACCAACTACCTCGACATCCTCTCGATCCGCTGGCTGAAACGGTTCCTGTGCGCCTGGAAGGGCGCGCTCATGATCATCACCCACGACCGCGACTTCATGGACAGCGTGACGACGCACACGATGGTGATCCACCGCTGCCGCGTCCGGAAGCTGCCGGGCGGCACCGAGAAGCTTTACGCGCAGATCCTGATGGAAGAAGAGATCCACGAGCAGACGCGGCAGAACGACGAGAAGAAGCGGTCGCAGGAAGAGGCGTTCATCAACCGCTTCCGGGCGCAGGCGACCAAGGCCAAGCAGGTGCAGTCGCGCATCAAGCTGCTGGCCAAGCACGAGCGGCTCGAAAAGCTGGCGGATATCCGGGATCTCGATTTCCGCTTCACCGAGGCGCCGTTCACGGGCAAGTTCATGATGGAGGTGAGCAACCTCTCCTTCGGATACGACCCGAAGCATCCGCTGATCGAAGGGCTGTCGTTTCCCGTGGCCAAGGGTGACCGGATCGCGGTCGTCGGTCCCAACGGGCGCGGCAAGACGACGTTGTTGCGGCTGCTCGAGGGCGAGCTGGCGCCGCTATCGGGCATGGTGAGGCCGTCGCAGAACCTCAAGGTGGGCTACTTCGGGCAGACCAACGTCGACCGGCTTTCCCCGCAGCTCACCGTCGAGGAAGAGGTCCGTCAGGCGAACCCGACACTCACGCGGACGCAGGTGCGCACGCTCTGCGGATGCCTGATGTTCGAGCGCGACTCGGCCGAGAAGAAGATCTCCGTGCTCTCGGGCGGCGAGAAGAGCCGGGTGCTGCTGGGGCGGATCCTCGCGACGCCGGTCAATCTGCTGCTCCTTGACGAGCCGACGAACCACCTCGACCAGGACACGGTCGACGCCTTCATCGAGGCGGTGATGGCGTTCGAGGGGGCGGTCGTCATCGTCACCCACGTCGAGCGGGTGCTTTCCGCGGTCGCGACGAAGCTGGTGGTGTTCGACGGCGGCAAGGTCGACCTGTTCGACGGAAGCTATGCCGAGTTCCTCGATCGGGTCGGCTGGGTGGAAGAGCGCGATGCCGTCGGACTGGCGAAGGGGAAGAAGGGAGTCAAGGAAGCCAAGGAAGTCAAGGCGGCGCCGCGCGAGCCGCAGGGCAACCCGAAGGAGGCGCGGCGGCAGCGGGCCGAGATCGTGGCGCGCCGGGCGAAGGAGTTGGCTCCCTTGCGCAAGTCGATCGAGGCGATCGAGCACGAGATCGAGGCGCTCGAGGCGCAGATCGCCCGCGACGACGAGGCGATGATCGCGGCTTCCATGAAGAACGACGGCCCCGCGGTCCGCACGCTGTCGGCCTCGAACTCCGCGGCGCGCGAACGGATCGAGATGCGGTTCGAGGAGCTGTCGGAGCTCGAGGCGCAGATGAACGAGCGCGAGCGGGCTCTCGACACCGAGATCGGCGCAGGCGGCGCATAGACCGGCGCGAGGGGCGAAATAGCGGATATTCGCCCGCAGCGAACGAAGACGACGGCCGGCCGGGATTCATCCCGGCCGGCCGTCTTGCGTTTGCGGCAATCGAATGCGGAATATTGTGTTAATCCCGCACGGCAACATGTAATATTCCTGCGTCCCCTCATATTGCAATTCGGAGACGTCCGAGTCGTATCCCGTCGCCAACCCGGTACGGGCATGACGATGCCTGCGCCGACAACCGAAGGGAGGAAGATTTGATCTTTCCGAGGATTCGCGCCGTAAAGACTCGCCTTCTGTCGTTGTCGTCATGCCTGTTTTTCCTCGCGTTGTCCGGCGTTGCAGCCGCGCAGTGGCCGATGCCCCAGCACGACGCCCAGCACACCGGCCAGGCCGGCGTCGCCGGGCCGCACGCGCCCGTCGAGAAGTGGCGCCTGCAGGCTCCGGGCATCCCGGACCCCTATATGCCCGGCCCGGGCTTCACCGCCGGCACGGCGATCGGCCCTGACGGGACGATCTACGCGGGCGGCATGGACGGAAAGGCCTATGCGATCGATCCGGTGACCGGCACGGTCAAGCACTCCGTCGACAACGTTTTCATCTGTTGCGGCGCCCCTGCGATCGGTCCCGACGGGACGGTTTATTTCTGCGGGAACGGCACCACGGCGTTCACCCCCGACTTGAAAACGGTCAAGTGGCGATATCCCGTCGGCATGTGCTGCGGCTCGCTGACCGTCGGCCCCGACGGGACGCTCTACATCGGCACCGGCGAGCTGCACGCGGTCAATCCCAACGGCACCGCCCGATGGATCTTCAACGCCTACAGCGCGCCTATCGACGGCAGCCCGGTCTTTGAAGGCCCCGCGGTCAGCCCGGGCGGGGATACGGTTTACGCGGCCACGAGGAACGGCCTTTACGCGATCGACGCCGCCACGGGCGCGATTCGCTGGAATCACCCGATCAGCAACACGGCCGGCGCGTCCGTCTCGGTCGGGCCGAACGGCAACATCTACGTCCTTTCCGACAACCGGATCCTCTCGGTGTCCCCCGACGGAATTCTGGTCGAGGCGATTTCCCTCGGCTCCGGCAAGCAGGCGGTCTCGATGGCGCTTTCCTACCCCCTGCCGCCCGCCATCCCCGGGGCATCCTTCAACATGCTGGCCACGGTGTACGACGTGACCGTAAACGAGTGGGGGACCCCGATGTTCTCCGGCCGCGGCGAGCTGTATTCGATCGCGCTCGACGCGCAATTCAACCCGGGGCCGGTCCAGTGGATCCGGCCTCTCGAGGGCGGCATCCCCGGCGACATGTCCGCCGTCCCCAATGCCAACAAGCCGCTCGTCGACGTGCACGGGGTGATCTACCTGGGCACGACGGTCTACGACAACAGCGTTTCCGGCCCGGGCGCCAACATCGGGACCCACCTGTACGCCTTCTCTCCCCAGGGCGATCCGCTCTTCGACCATTACGCTCCTGGAAAGGGATACTCCGACACTCGCCTGCTCTCCCTCGACAATACAGGGACGCTGTACCAGCTTGCGGACGGGGCGCTGGTCGCCTACGCTGCCGGCCAGCCCGCCGACCTCTCGGTATCTTTCCTCTGGGCCATGCCCGATCCGGTCCGGACCGGCGATTTCCTCACCTACACCGCCATGGTGAACAACAGCGGGCCCGCCTCCGCCTCCGGCGTGACACTCTCGGATACCCTCCCCGCAGGTACGACTTTCGACGCCGCCTGGCCGAGCCAGGGGATATGCAGCGGGCAGCCGGGATCGCCCGACGTCACGTGCGTCTTCGGAGACATTCCCGCCGGTTCGGGAGCCTCCGTGTCCGTACAGGTCCGGATCTCCGCCACGGGCGGGTCCCTGACCAACACGGCATCCGTCTCCGGATCCTTCCAGGACCCGAATCCCTGGAACAACTCGGCCACGGTCACGTCCCAGGTGTTGCCCGCGGAAACCGAGCGGTGGTGCTCGATCACGGCGACCCCCGATCCGGTGAAGGTGGGCGAGACGCTGACCTATACCATTCCCGTGGAAAACCGCGGTCCCTCGACCGCGACCGGCGTGAAGGTCACGGACCGGCTGCCCCCGGAGGTGTCCTTCCTCTCCGTCTCCTCGGGGCAAGGGACGTGCGCCTTCGATCCCGCTTCCTCCACCGTGACATGCTCCCCGGGCGAGATGCCGGTGGGCCGGGGCATCATCGTGACCATCAAGGTCCGCCTCGACACCTATCCCGTCGGCGGGATCCTGGGTAACTACGTGGTCGTGAGCGGCAACGAGCCCGATCCGAATCCCTATGACGATCGGGCCGACGTCGGCACCAAGGTGCTGGCGGAAGGCATCGACCTGGTGGCGAGCATGGCCGGGTCCCTGTCGGCGCAGGCCCGCCGGGGGACCAGTCTCCCGGTTACGATCACGGTCTCGAACCAAGGAAGCCTCCCCGCCGCCTCGTCCGCCGTCCGCTTCTACTTCTCCGCCAATACGACCCGGGATGGCGCGGACAAAGCCTCGAAGACCTCCCTCAAGGTGCCCGCGCTGGCTTCGGGAGCCGCATTTGCGGGAACGGTCTCGGTCGAGATCCCCTCGGGCCTTGCTCCGGGGTCCTACTACCTGATCGCCTGCGCCGACGGGTCCGGGGCCGTACCGGAGAGCAACGAGGGCAACAACTGCGCGGTATCGGCGATCCCGGTCAGGGTCTTGAAGTGATTCCCCGGGAGTAACGTGCTCGAAACGACACGGCCCGCCGGGAGAATTCCCGGCGGGCCGTGTCGTTTTCAGAGGGCAGCGCTATAGCGCCATTCCCTTCCAGTCGGGCTCCGGAACCGGGGGCGATTCGATCAGCAGCTTGACGAACAGGTCGGTCAGGACGGGCGAGAACTGCGTGCCGCGGTACTCCCGGAGCGACTCGATCGCCTGATCGTTGGTGAGCGCCTGACGGTAAGGACGGGTGGTCGTCATCGCGTCGTAGGCGTCGGCAAGCGCAATGATCTGGGCGTGGACCGGGATCTCGGAATCCTTTCGCCCGTACGGATAGCCGGTGCCGTCGTACCATTCGTGGTGGGCGCCTACGATGGCCACGTAGCGGTCGAGGAACGGCGCCATTCCCAGGATCGCGGCGCCCTCGATCGGATGGCGGCGCATCACGTCCAGCTCTCCCATCGACAGCCGCTCCTCTTTCAGCAGGACTTCGTCGGGCATGCCGATCTTGCCCACGTCGTGGAACAGCGCCGCCTTCTCCAGGTGCCCCAGCTCTTCTTCCCCCATCCCGAGCCGTTTCCCGAGGGCGCAGGACAGCTGCGCCACGCGCGTGGAGTGGCCGATGGTGTATGGGTCGCGCGCCTCGATGGATGCCGCCACGACGCGCACCATCCCCAGGTAGGCCGCCTCGAGCTGGCTCGCGTATCCCTTGAGCCGGTCCTGTTGCGACAGGATCGTCACGGCCATCCGGTTGAAGCTGCGGAGCAGCTCGCCGAACTCGTCGGAACTGGTGACGGGAATCCGGTGGAAGGTCTTCCCGACCGAGATCACTTTGATGGCCGCCGTAAGTCGCTTGATCGGGGTCGTGATGAGCGAGGACAGCGCCATGGCGCCCAGCAGCGCGAGCGCCAGCACGCCGAGGGCGACGGCCGTGATCGAATTGCGCACTTTGCGCTGTGCGTCGACGAGCGTCTGCTTGGAGAAACCGATGGAGACGAGACCGATCTTCACCCCGCGATGGAGGATGGCTGTCGAGAACTCGATCAGATCCTTCCCGTCGCGCTGGACATCGTCGGCCTGCGTCTCGACGAACCCGCCCAGCTGGGCGACGCGGGTCGAGGGCCGGAAGGGATGGCCGAGTTCCCGTGGGTCGTTGTGGCCGATGATCCTGCCCGCGGTGTCGATGATGGCGACGTATTCGATGTCCGGCGCGCTGCGCCGGGTCTCGACGGCCAGGTTGTAGACGGCCGCGTTGTCGCCGGACATGAGCGACCAGCGCGCCGAGAGCGCGACGATGCGGGAGGCGGCGACGCCGCGCTGGAGCAAGTCTGCGCGGACCGAGTGGTTGGTGATCGTCATGACGGCTACGGCCATCCCGGCGACCAGCAGGACGATCAACGGCATGAGGAAGCCGACCAGCTTGACCCGGATGCCGGGCGGTCGGAAAAATGGAGAGGGTGAGGCCGGATGTCGATCGATCGGTTGGCTCATGGCCTGCCGTCCTCATTGAGGCGGACTGCCGGAATTGCAGCTATCGTTCGGATGATACCACAACGTTTCCGGGAACCTTTTGTGCGGGACCGGGTTTGAACGGATAGAATCGAATCATCTCAGGTCATCACGCTGATCACGGCGCTCGTCGCCGCAGGAGGAACCATGAAAAAGATTTATCTGCCTGCACTCTGTCTGTTGTCGGCGCTCACGATCCTGTCCGTGCCGGCGCCCGCTTCCGCGAAGACCGACTTCAACGTCAACGTCAACCTCGGGAACCCTCCTGTGGTCGTCGAAAGCCCTCCGCCGCGCATCGTCGTCGATCAGCCGCCCGAAATGGTGGTCATTCCGCGCAGCACGGTCTATTTCGCGCCGGGCCTGAGCGTCGACCTGTTCTTCAACAACGGCTGGTGGTGGACCCGCGATCACGACCGCTGGTATCGTTCGCACGAATATCGCGGCCCCTGGGGATTCGTCCCGCAGCCCCGCATCCCGCGCGAGTTCCGGGAGATGCGGCCCGACTACCGCAACTTCTACGGGCGGGAAGGCCACATTCCCTACGGCCAGCTCAAGAAGCACTGGCGCGACCGCGAGATCGACCGGCGCGAGCACCGCGGCGAGTGGCGCGACTGGAAGGAAGACAAGCGCGACCGCAAGGAGTTCAAGAAAGAGATGAAGCGCGAGATGAAGGAAGATCGGAAAGGGAACAAGGGGAAAGACCGGGGCGACGACCGGGGCGATCGCGGCGATGACCGTGGCGGCCACGGGCACGGCCGCGACTAGTCTCCGAAAGATCATGCCCGGCGGGGGGCGGGAGGGGCGCGGGTGCGCCCTCCTCCGCCCCCCCCGGGTTCAATATCGGGCGGTCACTCCGATGCCTCCCGGAAATGGCACCAAGGCGTAGGCGACCCTCCCGTCCTCGACATCCTTACCATTAGCGACCACGTCGCAGCTCAGATAAGCCAAAAACCAGCCCAGCGCCGCCTGCGAGAAATAGTGGGCATCGTCGTTGATGCGGGACAGTCCGGGCAGCGCGGACAGCCCGTAGAATGCCGTTTTCAGGTAAGGGTCGTCCGTCATGCGCGCCGCGGTGATCAGCGGAACCCCCCCGATGAACGCGTGCCCCGACACGCCGTGGTCCGCCTTGAACGGCCGCCAATGCGATTCGCCGGATTCGGGGCGGTCGCCGCCCAGTAACGGCTGCAGCACCAGGCCGGCAGGCGCCCCGACCAGCGTGGCGCGCGCCGAGCGCATGGCCCACGTTTCCACCGTCTTGTTGCCGAGCAGGTACCCTGCGCCGTAGGCGCCGATGTACACCGGGCCGGTGACGAGCGCCGTCCCGGGGATCTTGGCGATCTTCGAGGCGCTGTTGGTAGCGTGCCCCCGGAGTCGTTCCTGGTCGAACTCGCGGATCTCCCGGTCGGCGCTGGTGTTGGCGAGGACGGCACCGGCCGCGAGGCCGATTCCCAGGCGCGTCAGGTTTTCCTTCTCGAGATAGAAGCCTTCGAAATCGGACCGGACCGCCCCGGCCACGCGCGTGGCGAACCCGGAGTCGTCGGCGAGGGACGGTAACGTCCCGAAGGGGACCATCAGTGCCAGGCACAAAACGACGCATCGACATCGGGCGATCATCGGATTATCCCTCCAGTGCGTTCCGGTAGGCTTCCATGGTTTTATCGTCGAAGCATACGAACACGGCCTTTTCCAGCGTCGGCATCCCGGCGGCGCACCGTCGCACCATGTCGACTGCGAGGCGGGCCGCCGCGTCGAGCGGGTAGCCGTAGATGCCGCAGCTGATCGCCGGAAAGGCGATCGATCGCACGCCGTTTTCTTTCGCTAGCGCCATCGACGACTTGTAGGCCGACGCGAGCAGTCCCGCCTCGCCGTGCTCCCCGCCGCGCCATCGCGGCCCCACCGCGTGGATCACGAACTTCGCCGGGAGGTCGTACCCCGCCGTCAACCGCGCTTCGCCCGTCGGGCAGCCGTTCATCTGGAAGCATTCGGCGAGAAGCCCGGGCCCCGCGGCCCGGTGGATCGCACCGTCGACGCCTCCGCCCCCCTTGAGCCCGCTGTTCGCCGCATTGACGATCGCATCGACGGCAATCTTCGTGATATCTCCCTGGACCAACTCGAATGTCGCCATGGTTATCCCCCCTTTTCTAGACCAGATCCGCGAGAAGCTCGTTCGCCAAAAACAGCATGTTCTCCGGAATCCGGATTCGGTCCACGTCTCGGTGCAGCTTCCCGGCGGCGACAAGCCGGTCGACGGCGTTCCGTTGCGCCGCGGGCATCGGGCCGTCTCGACGGATGATCTCCGAGAGGTCGACGCCCTCGATTTCCCGCAGCCCCGCGATCAACGCCTCGACCCAGGCATCGTCGGCGCTGCGGACCGTCTCCCGCCAGGGCGCCTTGTCCGCGTCGATGTTCCGCCCCCAATCGGCCGTGCTTCGCGGGCTTTCCGTCGCGATGCCGTACGGCGCGCGTCCGCCGGGCGGAAAGAGCAGGCCGTGGGCGGCGGGGCCCAGCGCTGCGACCTCATCGCGGCGCCAGTATTTCCGGTTGTGACGCGATTCCCGGCCCGGCCGCGCGAAATTGGACGTCTCGTATTGCACGTACCCGGCGGTCGACAAGGTGCGGCGGGCCAGCTCGTACATCTCGGCGATCGTCGTTTCGTCGGGCATCGTGAGCGCCCCGGCGGCAAGCGCGTCGCCCAGCGGCGTCCCGGCCTCCGGCGTGAGCGCGTAGGCGGAAAGATGCTCAGGCAGGAACGTCTCGGCCATGTGGAGGTCGTATCCCCACTCGACGACCGTCTGCGACGGGATGCCGAAGATAAGGTCGATGCCGACGTTCCGGATGCCGGCGCGGCGGGCGTCGCGGATCGCATCCCGGATCTCGCCGGCGCCGTGTATCCGCCCCAGCAGCTCGAGCGTTTCGGGGTGAAACGACTGGACGCCCAGGCTCAGCCGGTTGAAGCCCCCCCGTCGGAGCACCGTCAGCGACTCGAGCGTGACCGTGCCCGGGTTCGCCTCGACCGTCACCTCGGCGCTGCCCGTGACGCGGAAAGTGCGCCGCAGGGAGGCAAGCAGCACGAGGAGCCGATCGGCCCCCAGCGCCGTCGGCGTCCCGCCGCCGAAGAAGATCGTGTCCGCCGCCGAGTCCTTCAGGTGCGGATAGGCGGAGCACAGCAGTTCAGCCTCGCGGAGGAGCCGGTCGACGTAACGGTCCATCTCCGGCTCCCCGCATCCGGCCTCGGAGTAAAAGTCGCAGTAGCCGCACTTGCGGAGACAGAACGGGACGTGGACGTAGATTCCGAACATCGATTCCCCTCCAGCCGCCATCTTACAACACGGGGCGAAACGCCGTTTCCCCGAAAGCGGAATACCGGTATCATCCAGGAAGCATGATCTTTGTCCGGGGAGGTGAGCAGCATGGTCCCGAAGATCCGTACCGCGGCCGTTCTGGGCGCCGGCGTCATGGGCTCCGGCATCGCCGCGCACCTGGCCAACGCTGGAATCCCGTGCCTCATGCTCGACGTCGTCCCTGCCGGCGCGGAGGGCGCCGACCGCAACCGCCTCGCGGCACG
The DNA here is from genome assembly GCA_036504035.1 of Candidatus Deferrimicrobiaceae bacterium. NCBI lineage: Bacteria > Candidatus Deferrimicrobiota > Candidatus Deferrimicrobia > Candidatus Deferrimicrobiales > Candidatus Deferrimicrobiaceae > Candidatus Deferrimicrobiaceae bacterium. The sequence continues at coordinate 255,314 of DASXVV010000006.1, read as the reverse complement.
CGGCCTCGATGGCATCCGGCAAGGCAGCCCGCCCCAGCTCTACGCCCCGAAACGAATCGGGCTCATCTCGATCGGGAACTTCGAGGACGACCTCGAGCAGGCGGCGCTCTGCGACTGGGTGATCGAGGCGGTCACCGAAGAGGTTGCGGTGAAGCGCGCGCTCTACGCGCGGATCGAGCCGCTCCTGGCGCCCGACACGATCGTCACCTCGAACACCTCCGGCCTCCCGCTTGCCCAACTGACCGAAGGGCGAAGCGAGGCGTTCCGCCGCCGGTTCCTTGTCTCCCACTTCTTCAACCCCGTCCGCTACATGAAGCTTCTCGAGCTGGTCGCCGGCCCCGACACCGACCCCGATGCGCTGCGAGACGTCGCCGAGTGCGGCGAGCGGAAGCTGGGAAAGGGGATCGTCTACGGGAAGGACACGCCCAATTTCATCGGAAACCGGATCGGCATCTTCGCCGTGATGCACGCGATGCACTCGATGATCGAGGACGGCTTGACGGTCGAGGCGGTCGACAAGATCCTGGGCCCGGCGACCGGGCGTCCGAAGTCGGCGGTTTTCGGCACGGCCGACCTCGTCGGGGTCGACACGCTCCTTCGCGTCGCCGATCATTGCCACGACAGCCTCCCGGACGACCCGGCGCGCAAGCTGTTCGCCGCGCCTCCCTTCCTGCGCGAGATGGTCTCGCGCGGGATGCTGGGCCGCAAGAGCGGGGGCGGCTTCTTCCGGCTCGAGGGCAAGGGCGGGAAGAAGCAGAAGCTCGTCCTCGATCCCGGCACGCTCGACTACCGGATCCCGGAGAAGGTCGAATACCCGTCGCTCTCCGCGGCGAAAAACGAGGACGACGTCGGCGCGCGCATCCGGGGAGTGATCTCCGGGGACGACGCGGCGGCGAAGTTCGCATGGAAGGTCATCTCCGCGACGCTGTGCTACGCGGCGAAGAAAATTCCCGAGATCGCAGACGATGTCTTCAACATCGACAACGCGATGAAGTGGGGCTTCAACTGGACGCTCGGGCCCTTCGAGACGTGGGACGCGATCGGCGTCGCCGAGTCGGTTGCGCGGATGCACGCCGACAAGAAGTCGGTGCCGAAGAACGTCGAGGACATGCTGGCGTCGGGGGCGTCGACCTTCTATCGCCGCGTCGACGGTGTGCTCGAGCACTACGATTTTGCCGCGGTCCGGTATGTGCGCTCGCCGGTCTCGCACGACGTCATATTCCTCCCGGCGCTGAAGGAGCGGAACAAGGTGGTCCGCGAAAATGCCGGGGCGACGCTCTACGACATGGGCGCCGACGTCCTGTGCCTCGAGTTCCGCACCAAGATGAACACGGTCGACGCCGACGTCGTGGCGATGATGCACGAGGCGGTGTCGCTCGCGGAGGAATCGCACGCGGGGCTCGTCATCGGGAACCATTCCGACACCTTCAGCGCGGGCGCCAACCTGATGCTTGTCTTCATGGAGGCGCAAGCGGGCAACTTCGGGAACATCGAGAAGCTGGTGCGCGGCTTCCAGGAAGCGTGCATGCGGCTGCGCCATTCCGGGCGCCCCGTCGTGGCGGCGTTGGCCGGGCTCGCGTTGGGCGGCGGGACCGAGATCTGCCTGGGCGCCGACCGGATCCGCGCGGCGGCCGAAAGCTACATGGGGCTGGTCGAGGCGGGCGTGGGGCTCCTTCCCGCCGGGGGCGGCTGCAAGGAGATGGTGCTGCGCGCCACCGATGCGATCCCGGAGGGCGTCGCGGCCGACCCGCTGCCCTTCCTGCGGCGCGCGTTCGAGACGATCGGGATGGCGAAGGTGTCGAGTTCGGCGGAAGACGCGCGAACGCTCGGCTTCCTGCGGCCGTGGGACCGGGTGACGATCCAGCGCGACTTCCTGCTCAAGGCGGCGAAGGACACGGTGCTGGCGATGAACCTCGACGGCTACGAGCCGGAAGCGCCGCGGGCCGACATCGTCGCGGCGGGGCGCGACGCGTACGCCTCGTTCTGCTACGGGCTCTACGCGATGAAGGAAGCGCACCAGATCAGCGCCCACGACGAATTGATCGGGCGGAAGATCGCCCGGGTGCTCACGGGCGGAGATGTCGTTCGCGGGACACGCGTGTCGGAGCAGGATCTGCTCGACCTCGAACTCGAAGGATTCCTGTCGCTGTGCGGCGAGGAGAAGTCGCGCGACCGGATCTCGCACATGCTGATGAACGGCAAGCCGCTCCGGAACTAGGAACGCAAGGCGGACGGCACGGGAGGGTTCAGGCCATGTCGAAGGTATTCATCGTTTCCGCGGTCCGGACGGCGGTGGCTCGGGCAACTCGGGGCGCGCTGAAGGACACGCGGCCGGACGACCTGGGCGCGCTTGCCATCCGGGGGGCGATTGCGCGGGTACCCGGGCTCGATCCGGAAAGGATCGACGACGTGATCCTGGGTTGCGCGATGCCCGAGGGCGAGCAGGGGATGAACGTCGCCCGCATCGCCGCTCTCAAGGCGGGTCTGCCCGATTCGGTGCCCGCGGCCACGATCAACCGGCTCTGCGCTTCCGGGCTCCAGGCGATCGCGATGGCCGCCGAGCGGATCCTGGCCGGGGCGGCCGACATCATCGTCGCGGGCGGAACCGAGTCGATGACGATGGTGCCGATGGGGGGCGCTCGCCCGTCGTTCAATCCCGACCTCCTCGAGCATCGGCCCGAGATCTACCTGCCGATGGGGCTGACTGCAGAACGGGTCGCCGCAAGGTATCAGGTGACGCGCGAGGACCAGGACCGCTTCGCGTACGACAGCCACCGGAAGGCGCTCGCGGCGATCGCCGAAGGACGGTTCCGCGATGAGATCATCCCGGTCGAGACGACGGTCTCGCTGGCGTCCAACGGGGGACGCCCGGTCCTGAAGCCGATCGTGTTCGCAGAGGACGAGGGGCCGCGCGCCGACACGACGCTCGAGGCGCTCGCGAAGCTCAAGCCGGCTTTCGACGCGCGCGGCACGGTGACGGCAGGGAACACGTCGCAGGTCAGCGATGGGGCGGCGGCATGCGTGGTGGTTTCCGAGAAGGGGCTGAAGGAGTTGGGCGTCGAGCCGCTGGGCCGCTTCCTCGGCTTCGCGGTGGCGGGCGTGGCGCCCGACCTCATGGGGATCGGCCCGATCGAGGCGGTGCCGAAGCTGATGGGCCGGCTCCGGATGAAGGTGACCCGTGTCGACCTGATCGAGCTCAACGAGGCGTTCGCGGCGCAGGCGCTGCCGGTCATCCGGGAGCTGAACATCGATCCCGACAAGGTCAACGTGAACGGCGGCGCAATCGCGCTGGGGCACCCGCTGGGATGTACGGGGGCGAAGCTGACGGCGACGCTGCTCCACGAGATGAAGCGGCGGGGCGCGTCGACCGGGCTCGTGACGATGTGCGTCGGCGGCGGGATGGGCGCCGCGGGGCTGTTTTCGAGGGAGTAGGCGCGCAAGTACTGCCGGGTAAAGGCCCCGTTCGCGGGCTTCGCCGCCAGGGGGGGACCCGACGGCGAAGCCCATGCATGCGAAAGGGATAAGGAAGGAGATCATATACGGAAAGAGGAGGGGGCCTCGTTCCGTATACTGTATACACGATAATAGGGTGGCCGCTCCTTCCTGTCAACGAAATTCCTCTGCCCCGATCGTTGTTCGCTAGGCAATTCTCCCCGGGTTGATATACTGAACCCCATGACCGATCGCAATGAAATGTTGCAGCCGGCTCCCGACGCGCCGCTGACGGGCGAGAAGAAGCTGGCCGCCATCCTCAACAGCGTCTGGGAGGCGGTGATCACCGTCGGGCGCGACCACCGGATCGCCTCGTTCAACCGGGCCGCGGAGCGGATGGTCGGGATTCGCGAGGCCGAGGCGTTGGGCAAGGACTGCCGCACCATCCTGCACGCGAACTTCGGGCCGGCGCAGGCCGACTGTCCGATGGGAGACATCACCAAGGGCGGCAAGCCGCGGACCGAGGTCATGGGCACGCTCGTGCGCGCCGACGGCCGGATCATCCCGGTCAGCGCGAGCTGGGGTTTCCTTGAAGCCGAGCCCGGGCACATTCTCGGCTTCGTCGTCTCGTTCCGCAGCTTCGAAGAGATCGAGCGGCTGGTAGAGGAGCATCGGTCGCGTTTCCCGTTCCGCGAGATCGTCGGGAAGACGCAGCGGTTCAAAGAGATCTTCGAACTGGTCGACGTGGTCAAGGAGACCGACTCGACCGTGCTCATCATGGGCGAAAGCGGCACCGGGAAGGGACTGTTCGCCCGCGCCATCCACGACCTGTCGCCCCGGCGGGAAGGGCCGTTCGTCAAGGTCAACTGCGCAGCGCTCACCGAGACGCTGCTCGAGTCCGAGCTGTTCGGACACGTCAAGGGCGCCTTCACGGGCGCGGTGTCCGACAAGGTGGGCCGCTTCGAGGCCGCCAACGACGGCACCATCTTCCTCGACGAGATCGGCGAGATCTCGCCCGCGCTTCAGGTCAAGCTGCTCCACGTGCTCCAGGACCACGCGTTCCAGCGGGTGGGGAGCAGCAAGACGATGAAGGTCAATGTCCGCGTCATCGCGGCCACCAACCGCGATCTCAAGGCGGCCATGCGGGAAGGGCGCTTCCGGGAAGACCTCTTCTACCGTCTCCACGTCATCCCGATCACGGTGCCCCCGCTCCGGGAGCGCAAGGAGGACATCCCGCTGCTCGTCGACCACGTGCTGAAGGATCTGCGTCGCCGGGGTCTCGTCCGCGTGCGCAACGTCTCGCCCGAAGCCATGCGCTGCCTGATGGATTACCGGTGGCCCGGCAATGTCCGCGAGCTCGAGAACGTTCTCGAGCGCGGCGTCGTCTGCGCGCGGGGGCCGATCCTGTCGTGCGATGCGTTGGCCGAGGAGGTGCGCGAGCTGTGCCGGGGGCCGCACCGCCTGCACGCCCAACCCCCGCCGCCGATCTCCGCCGATCCCGGGACTGCGCCCGCAGCGACGCCGCAAGGCGAGGACGAGAAGCAACAGCTGGCCCGGGTGCTCGAATCGCATCGCTGGAACCGGGGCGAAACTGCCGCCGCGCTCGGCGTCGACCGGACGACGCTTTGGCGCCGGATGAAACGGCACGGACTCGCCTGATCCCCCCCATGTTGCACGAATCGATTGCAACAGGATGATTCATCTGATCGCGTTGCCTCGAATCCCTCCCGGGTCGTATCGCGTTAAAATCCAGTAATAACGGGTAGTTGCGTTTCAACCGCGTCCCTTCCCCCTGTTGGCATCCGATATGCTGTATACAATCCCGGGTGTGCTAGCGCCTGAAACACGGGTCGATAGGGGGTGGCATCATGACCGTTGAACGCACCGTACGGACGATCGCAGGGACATTCGTGCTCGCCAGCCTCGCGCTGGGCTATTTCGTCAACCCTTACTGGTATCTGTTCACCGTGTTCGTCGGGCTCAACCTGTTCCAGTCGGGCCTGTCGGGCTGGTGTCTCATGTCCGATATTCTCAAGAAACTGGGGGTCCCGGAGAAGTAGCGCCGGGGAGTTAATGCAAGCCGGGGGTAAAGGGGGGATTCATGCCGTTGTTCGAGTACGAGTGCAGCCAGTGCCGACAGACGTTCGAGTCGTACAAGCGTCCGTTCGAGGACGCGTCGGTCGAGAAGTGTCCGGCCTGCGGGGGCAGGGCGGCCAAGGTCGAGATCTCGCACGTGAGTTCGGCCGGAAGCGGGACGACTTCCTCGTCCGGGACTTCCTCGTGCGGGAGCGGTTCGCGGCGCTTCCCGTTCAGTTGAACGTAATCCAAGTCCCGGCGGTCGCCGGGATCGGGCAATGGTTTGTGGGGGTGGGGGAGGTTTCGATCAATGTGGTATGACTGGATTCCATTGGCCGTGATCGCGGTCGTTGCGGTGCTCTTCTTCGGCCGCGGCGGTGGTTGAGGGTCGTGCTGAAAGGCGCGTCCGGCCGTGCGCCGGGCAAATTTTGCAAGCAGTCCAAAATCGACAAGGGAAAAACACGGATGTTCTGAGCGATCGAATATCTCCGTGCGGGCGGTCCGTCCGCGATCTGTTTTAAAGTCTGGCGGCAATTGACCGATAAGCTTGATGTTGTGTGTTTTTTTGTCGTCGCAGGCGTCATTGCGGCGATCGTGTACTACCTGCACAGGCGGACGCCTCCGGGCCACCCGCCCAAACCCACTCCCAGGGAGGATTCATGATGAAGGCAGTACGTAGAGTATTGGCAGGGCTCGCGCTGGGCGCGATGCTGCTGCCGGCCGGCGCGTTCGCGGCCGAGAAGAACATCAGCGACTGGCTGACGATCAGCGGCGACTACCGGTTCCGAGTCGATTCGCTGAAGGCGGAAGTTCCTGCCTACCAGCAGTTCACCGGGCCGGCCTCGGCGCCTGTTGCCGTCGGCGCTCATGACGTGAAGGACGACACGCTCTATACGAACCGGTTCGGCCTGAACCTCAAGGCCAAGGTGATGCAGAACGTCACTTTCAACAGCCGTCTGCTGATGTACAAGAATTTCGGCTCCCAGACGGGCGAAGCGACGACCCCCCAGAACCCCTCCTACTTCGCCGATCGCAGCCAGCTGATGGACGGCACGGCAGGTCATGTGCCCGGTGACGGCCAGGTCACCGTCGACCAGGCGTACGTGACGATCAACAACATCCTCGACCAGCCGATCTGGTTCTCGGTCGGCCGCCGGCCCTCCACGGGCGGTCTGCCCACGCACTACCGCCAGAACGGCGACAAGCCGGGCGTCGGCGGCGTCTCCGGCCTGCTGGTCGACTACGCCTACGACGGCATGACGCTCGGCTACGCGCCCGACATCGACGCGCTGCCCGGCGCTTACGCCAAGCTGTGCTATGGCCGCGGCTTCCAGGAAAAGATCCACTCCAACGCCCAGGCTTCGGTCAAGAACATGGACATGGCCGGCATCGTGGTGGTTCCGTACGATACCGATCGCCTCTCGTTCCACCTTCAGGTCAACCGCGGCATGAACGTCATCGACAACCCGAACGGCCCTTCGGTGAACCTCGGCGCGATCAACCAGTACGGCGCCACCGTGATGAGCGGGTTGAAGAACATTGGCCCCGGCACGCTGAACATGTTTGCCTCCGCCGCGGTTGATCAGAGCAAACCGAATGACCAGACCTTCGGCGGAATGCCGGTGGGCTTGATGTTTACGGGCACGAAGGAAAACAAGACCGGCGAGGCAATCTACGTCGGCGCCCGCTACGACCTCCCCTCCAAGACCAAGATCGGCTTCGAGTTCAATCACGGCTCCAAGAACTGGATCGCCTTCGTTCCTGCAGCCGACGACATCTGGACCAGCAAGCTCGGGACTCGCGGCAACGTGTATGAGGGCTACGTGATCCAGGAGCTGAACTACGCCCCGATCTCGTCCGAGAAGGCGAAGACCTTCATTCGGGTCGGCTACCAGTACTACAAGTTCGATTACACCGGTTCCAACAACTGGGTCGGTGGATCCGAGAAGATCTCGGAGATCAGCGCTTCGAACCCGTTGGACGCCCAGATGTTCGCGCCGGTCAAGAACGCGCAGGACATCTACGCCACGCTCGAAGTGAAGTTCTAAGGCACTGATCGCGTCAAAGGGGTGCGGGGCGGTAGTTTCGTCCCGCGCCCCCGGCGCGGCTGCCCACTGCTTCCGTAGCGCAGAAGAGGGATGGGGGTCTGAACGGAGTGCCGATGGATAGGAAGGTTGCGGCTGCCTACGAAGTGAACGGCCCCCGCCCCGGAGCGAAGGAATCCAGGGGCATCCGCCCCGAAATAGATGAATCATAGATGCCCTTCCGGGCAAAAAAGGAGAAGTAGAGTCATGAAGCGCACCGTATCGCTGATGCTCGTGATGGTGTTCGCGCTGGCGGCGTTCGCCACGGCGGCGTTCGCCGAAGAGAAGTTGGTCGGCGTCATCACCAAGATGTCCGTCGCGCCCGACGGGAAGTCCGCCACCGCCACGCTCAAGGACAACAAGGGCGGCAAGGAAATCACTGTCGTTGTCACCGACGATCTCACGCTCGACAAGTTCAAGGACCACCGGATCGTCGTGGGCGACGAAATCCGGGTGAAGTACGAAGTCAAGGACGGGAAGAACCAGAGCAAATATTTCCGGAAGACGGCCGGCTGCTGATCGTTGCAGCCGTATGACAGGGGGCAGGGGAACAACGTGAAAAAGATATCGGTGATCATGGCGGCTTTCGCCGTGCTGGGGCTGGCCGCCTCGTTCGCCTTCGCCGGTGAACATGAAGGCCGGGAGACGATCGAGAAGAACGGCTACAAGGGACCGGCAACCTGTGAAGAGTGCCATCCCGGCAAGGCAAAGGAATTTCTCGGCACGGTCCACTGGACGCACGGGTCGAAGGTATCCAACGTCGAGCACACGAATCCGAACCAGATCTACGGGATGAAGAACCGGATCTACACCATGTGCAACGGCAACGACCAGGTCAACAACCTCAAGGAGATTCCGCCGAGCCCCGAGACGGGCAAGACGAAATTCACCGGCTGCAACACCTGCCATCCCGGCAACCATATCCAGGACGTCGGCAGCACGGGACCCGAGGCGGAAGCGGCGATCGACTGCCTCGTGTGCCACTCGACAAAGTACGACTTCAGCAAGCGCAAGCCGTTCAAGGACGACAAGGGCAACGTCGTCATGGGGCAGGACCGCAGCACCGCGGCGGCGCTCGCCATCGGCAAGCCGACCGTCAAGAATTGCATGACGTGCCACGAGTCGGCTGGCGGAGGCGTGCTGGTCAAGCGCGGCTTCCAGTTCACGGCCGACACCGACGTCCATGCGTCGAAGGGCATGGTGTGCGTCGACTGCCACAAGACGAAAAACCACCGGATCCCGACCGGGCTCGATCCCAACAACTGGGCCAGCGACGGCCTCCGGCTGACGTGCGCGGGCGGCGAATGCCACAAGCAGGCGCCCCACAAGGATGCCGAGCTCAACCGCCACACGGCGCGGGTGGCGTGCCAGACATGCCACATCCCGCGGACCGGCGGCGCTTTCGCCAAGGACTTCACGAAGTGGACGCAGGGCAGCGACAAGTTTTACGAGCCGACCACGCTGCGCAAGGAAGCCAACGAGACCGCGCCCGCCTACGCCTGGTACGGTGGGAAAGTGGCGAATACGCCGCATTTCATCGGGCCGAAGGGAAATAGCAAGGACAAGGCGGCCCGGATATTCCCTTTCAAGGTGTTCGAAGGGAAGGGGTACTTCGACAAGAAGACCGGCAACCTGCTCTCGATGGATTTCGCGCCCCCGATGTCGAACGGCGACACGCTCAAGGGCGTGGCATCCGCCGCGAAGACGATGGGGATCAAATCGTACGAACCGGTTCCGGGCTGGCAGACGATCTACTTCGGCAGCAACCACCTGGTGGCGCCGAAGGACAAGGCGCTCTCCTGCCAGAACTGCCACGCGCGCAACGGGGTGCTCAACTTCCGGGCGCTCGGCTACAGCGAAAAGGAAACGGAGCGGCTGACCAGCGCCGCGCTCTACTTCGACAAGGCCGCGGAAAAAATGAAAGAGGAGTGGTAGCCCCGGCGTCGGCATCCTTGCCGGACGGCATCCCGAAAAGGGAGAAATAGATGGGTTCGGGAGCGGGCAGGGGAAACTCTGCCCGTTCCCTTTTCCGCAATCCTGGAATGCGCCGAAATCGGGCGAATGAAGTTTTCGACGAATCTCGACGAAAAGGTAAGTTGGACCAGGAACACCATTTCGGGAGGCAGGCATGCTCGATCGATATTCCCTTAAAACGCGGATGATCGCGACGTCCGGCTTCGTCGGCTTGGTCATGCTGGCCATGGTGCTGATCGGATACGCCGCGCTGGAGTTCGGAACCCGCGCCACCGGAGAGGTGGCGGACCGGCGTCTTCCAGCGATCCAGGGACTCTGGCAGATGAAAGAGGCGCTCGTCGAAGGGCTGAAGGACGAGCGGACGATGATGCTCTCGACCACGACGCCCAAGGCGATCGAATTCCAGAAGATGCGCCTCAAGGAAGCATGGGAACGGTCCGACGACGGGAAACGCCGGTACGCGGATTTCGTCGAGACCGCCGAGAAGCGGGCGCTCTGGAAAGAGGTCGAGGTGCTTTACGACAAGTACCGGAAGACCGAGGAGCAGTTCATGGTTGGGCTGGGCGGCGGTTCGCCCGCAGAGAAGGAAAACGCCGGCGAGATTTCGATGGACGCCAGCGAGTACTACACGAAGATGCGGGACGACCTGTTCAAGCTGATCGCGATCGAGACCCGGCAGGCGGAAGACGTGCGGTCCCAGTTCCGGAGTCGGGCCCGATCGGTCCTGATATTCCTGGTGCTCGCGGGGGCGGCCGGCATCTGCCTGAGCGTCTCGGTCGGTCTCCTCATGGCTTATTCCGTCTCCCGCTCCCTGGACCATGCCATGGGCACGCTCTCCGAAGGGGCGGGGCAGGTATCCACCGCCGCGACCGAGATGTCCGACGCGTCCCAGCATCTTTCCGCGGGTGCGAGCCAGCAGGCCGCCGCCCTGGAGGAGACCTCCTCCGCGATGGAGGAGATGTCGGCGATGACTGGCCAGAATGCCCAGAACGCCGGTCTCGCGAACCAGCTGGCAGGCCAGACCGGCGAAAATGTGCAGCGGGCCAATCTCTCGATGAGTTCGCTCGTCGGGGCGATGGACGAGATCTCCCGGATGGGCGAGGAAACCGGGAAGATCGTCAAGACGATCGACGAGATCTCGTTCCAGACCAACCTGCTGGCGCTCAACGCCGCGGTCGAGGCGGCGCGGGCCGGGGAGGCCGGCGCCGGATTCGCGGTGGTGGCCGACGAGGTGCGCAACCTGGCCCAGCGGGCGGCGGGGGCGGCCAGGAACACCTCCGACCTGATCGAAGGGACCGTTTCGAAGATCAAGGAGGGAACGGCGCTGGTCCGAAGAACCGATGCGGAGTTCCAGCAGGTTGCCGCCTCCATGAACAAGGTCACCGCGCTCGTGGCCGAGATCTCCGCGGCTTCCTCAGAGCAGTCGAAGGGGATCAAGGGGATCAACCAGGCCGTCCAGGACGTCGACAAGGTCACGCAGGCCACGGCCGCCCAGTCCGAGGAGATCGCGGCGGCGGCCGAGGAGTTGTCCGCTCAATCCTTCACGCTGCAGGAGGTCGTGACGGAAATCCGGGCGATCGTCGCGGGACGCAAGGCCTCGGACGAGTACGAGGGCGCGGCCGTGCGCGAGTCGCGGCTGATGCTGCCCGGGAACGAGGAGCGGTTTTGAGCCGGCGAGGGGCAGCGGCTGCCTGGTTCGTCTTCCTGGTCGCCGCCGCCATGGCCGGAGCCGCGGGCGCCGGCGAGCACCCGGGGCGCGCTTTCATCGAGAAGAACGGGTATGCGGGTCCGGCGACATGCGAATCGAAGGGGTGCCACCCGGGCGTGGCGAAGCAATTCCTGTCCACCGTCCACTGGACGCACGCCGGCGTCCCCGTGAACGTGACGGGGCTCGACAACCCGCGGAAGGCCTACGGCATGAAGAACCGGGCCTACACCATGTGCAACGGCAACGACACCGTCAGCGCGCTCAAGGAAGTGAAAAGCGCCGAGACCGGGAAAGTGAAGTACACCGGCTGCGACAGCTGCCATCCGGGCAACAACCTCCAGGGCGTGAACAGCACTGGGCCCGATGCGGAAGCCGCGATCGACTGCCTGCTCTGTCACGCGGCGAAATACGACTTCAGCCGCAGGCACCCGGAGAAGGATGCCGAGGGGCGCATCGTCATCGGGCAGGATCGCCGCGTCGAAGCGGCGCTGTCCGTGGGCCGGCCGGGCATCAAGAACTGCATGGCGTGCCATGAGTCCGCGGGCGGCGGGGCGCTGGTCAAGAAAGGCTTCGCCTTCAACGCATCGAACGATGCACACGCGGCCAAGGGCATGGTGTGCGTCGACTGCCACGGGACGAAGGACCACAGGATCCCGACCGGGCATGACCCGAACATATGGGCAACCGACGGCGCCCGGATCGGCTGCGACGACGGCAAATGCCACAGCGGCGCGCCGCACAAGGACCGCGACCTGAACGCCCACACCGCGAAGATCGCCTGCCAGACCTGCCACATCCCGCGGACCGGCGGCGCCTTCGCCAAGGATTTCGTGAACTGGACGAAGCTGTCCTCCGGGTTCTGGGAGCCCACGACGCTGCGCAAGGACGCCAACGAAACGTCGCCCGCCTACGCCTGGTACAACAAGACCGTCCGGTACTCCCCGAAGCTCATCACTCCCCTGGGGAGCCGCAGGGACGGGAAGAGCCGGATCTACCCGTTCAAGATCTTCGAGGGGCGCGCCTTCTTCGATCGGAAGACGGGCCGGCTGCTCGTCATGGACATGGGGCCGCCGATGGTCAACGGCGACGCCAAGGCGGGGCTCGCCTCCGCCGCGAAGATCCAGGGTCTGAAATCGTATGACCCCGTGCCCGGCTGGCAGGCGGCCTACTTCGGCAGCAACCACCTGGTTGCCCCGAAGGAGAAGGCGCTTTCCTGCGAGAACTGCCATGCGCGCAACGGAGTCCTCGACTTCCGGGCGCTCGGTTACACGGCGAAGGAGACCGAGCGGTTGTCCAGCGCGGCACTCTATTTCGACCGGGCTGCGGAGCGGCTGAAAGAGGCGTGGTGACGCCGGACGCGATATAGTAGGTGGCTCCGACATTCCGCTCCGAAAGGGTTCAAGTGAAGCGGTTCCTGTCCGCCATCGCCTGCATCGCGACGCTGCTCCTGTCCGGAGCGGCGCAGGCCGCCGATATCTCGCTCGAGGCCGTCGAGGCCGCCATCGCCCGCGTCAAGCCGGCGCTGGTGCGCATTCACGTCGTCGCCGTCAGCCAGAGGGGCGGGCGCGAGGTCAAGTTCGAGTCGTTCGGGAGCGGCGCGATCATCAGCCCCGAGGGGCACGTCGTCACGAACCACCACGTCGCCGGGAACGCCCGCCAGATCTTCTGCACGCTTTCGAGCCGGGAGGAGGTCGAGGCCGACCTCGTCGCGACCGACACGCTCACCGACATCGCGATCATCAAGCTGCGCAATCCCGACAAGAGGACATTCCCTGCGGCGGCGTTCGGAGATTCCGCCGCCCTGCGCGTCGGAACCCGGGTGCTGGCGATGGGGAGCCCGCTCGCGCTCTCGCAGTCCGTCACGATGGGCATCGTCAGCAACACCGAGATCGTGTTTCCACGGTTCATGAGCCGGATGACGCTCGACGGCGAAGACGTCGGCTCGATCGTCCGCTGGATCGGGCACGACGCCGCGATCTTCGGAGGCAATTCCGGGGGGCCGCTGGTCAATCTTGCGGGCGAGATCGTCGGGATCAACGAGGTCGACCTGGGTCTGAGCGGCGCCATCCCGGGCAACCTCGCGAAAGAGGTCGCGGAGAAACTGATCCGCGCGGGCAAGGTGATGCGCAGCTGGATCGGGCTCGACATCCAACCGCTGCCCGACGGGACCGGGACGCAGCCGGGGGCGCTCGTCAGCGGTACGATCGATGGCTCCCCCGCGGGGAAGGCTGGGCTCCTGCCGGGCGACGTGCTGCTGTCGTTCGACGGGCATCCGGTCTCGGTGCGCTTCCGGGAGGAGATCCCGATCTTCAACCGGCAGGTGATGGACATCCCGGTCGGCAAGGAGGTCGAGGTCGTCGTCGCCCGGAACGGCAAAAAGTCGACGATGCGCATGACGACCGAGGAGCGGGAGAACGCCCGCGAGAAAGCGGTCGAGCTGCCGATGTGGGGCGTCACGGCCCGGAACCTGTCGCGCGGCGCGGCCCGGGAGATGAAGCGCGATGCCCGGGGCGTGCTCGTCACCACCGTCCGGCAGGGTGGCCCGGCCTGGCAGGCGCGGCCCCGGATCGCCGAGGGCGACGTGATCGTCGCGCTGGGCGACAACGAGGCGGTGAGCGTCGAGGCGTTGGCCGAGATGACCCGGTCGCTGGTCGCGGGGCGCAAGGACCCGCTGCCGGTCATGGTCACGTTCGAACGGAGGCGCGAACGGCTCGTCGCGCTGGTCCGGCTCGAAGAGGAGAAGGAGTCGCAGGATCAGGGGATCGAGGCCAGGAAGGCCTGGCTGCCCGCGGCCACGCAGCCGCTGACGCGGGAGTCCGCCGCGGCGCTCGGCGTGCCGGGAGGAGCCGGATTCCGCGTGACCCAGGTCTACAAGAGGCACAGCGCCGATACGGCCGGACTGAGGGTCGGCGACGTCGTCGTCGCCCTCGACGGAGAGAAGGTGCGACCAACTTCGGCGGACGAGACCGACGCCCTGCCGGCGATCATCCGGCAATACCGGACCGGTGCGGTCGTCCTGCTGGGGGTCCAGCGGAGGGAAGGGGGGCTCGACATCCCCGTGACGCTCGAGGTCTCGCCCACGCCGCCGGCCGAGATGAAGCGATATCGGGAGCCCTTCCTCGATTTCCGGGTCCGCGACATCGCCTTCATCGACCGGGCGCAGGAAGACTGGCCCGACAGCCGGGAAGGCGTCCTGGTCGAAACCGTCGGCGAGGGGGGGTGGGCCGCGCTGGCCGAGCTGGCGGTGGGCGATCTCATCGCCTCGGTCGACGGGCGGCCGGTGGCCGACGTGGCGGCGTTCGAGGCGGCGATGCGGAAGGCCCGCGCGGAGAAGCCCGAGCGGATCATGCTGCAGGTGCTCCGGGGGATCCACACCCTGTTCATCGAGATCGCGCCGGACTGGACCGGCCTGAAATGACGACGGCAACCGGAGGGAAGATGCACGTGCCCGGATGTTCGAAGGGATGGATATTGCTCGCGGCGATCGCGCTCCTGCTCGCGGAGGGCGTCGGATCGACGGCGCGCGCCGACGAGAGCGGGATGAAGGCGGCCGGGATCGCAAAGGCCTACGGTGATGCGGTCATCCAGGTCAAGGTCGTCACGCGGTACCGGATGGTCGTCCAGGGACGCGAGATGCGCAAGGGCGAGAACGAGGTCGAGGCGCTCGGGACCGTGATCGACCCGTCCGGGCTGACGGTGCTCTCGAACATCAACGTCGATCCGACGAAGGCCTACGCCGACATGCTCAAGAAAGCGAAGTCCGGCGGCGAGGATGCGGGAAGCGTCGACATCGAGGGCAGCTTCGCCGACGTCCGGATGTTCCTGCCCGACGGGAGCGAGCTGCCGGCGCAGGTGGTATTGCGCGACAAGGATCTCGACCTCGTCTTCATTCGCCCCACGGAAAAGCCCGCCAGGCCGCTGGTTGCGGTCGACCTCTCGAAAGCAGCGAAGCCGGCGATGTTCGACGATGTGCTGATCCTCGGCCGCCTGGGCGCCATCGGGGGGCGCGCGCCTTCCGCGGCGATCTTCCGGATCGAGGCGGTGGCCGGGAAGCCGCGCAGCTACTATCTCGTCGACCAGAACGCCGTGAGCGGCCGGCTGGGATCACCCGCCTTCACGCTCGACGGCAAGGTGGCGGGCATCTTCCTGTTGCGCGCGATGGAGACGCAGGACGCGGCTGCGGGTCCGCTCGAGATGGTGTTCGGCGGCATCGGGCGGCTCGGGCTCTACCCGGTGATCCTGCCTTCCGCCGACGTCGCCGCGGTCGCGAAGCAGGCTGCGGAAAAACGGCCGGAGGGGAAGCAGTAAATTTGGAAACGGTTCGCGCGAATCGATTGACACGCGCCCGGGCTTCCGGCTTATCCTGATAACCAGATGTATGCCGTACCCACATCGACGACCCCGGCGACCTTGAAACCGTCCACCCGATGGGCGGATACCGCTCTGTTGCGCTGCTGTCTCCTGATGGGACTGGCAATCCTGTCGTCCTGCAATGCCGGGGACGACGCGGGAAAGTTCAAGCACACGGGGCACGTGACGATCGCGAAGGGATCGTGCGTCCCGTGCCACGGCAACGACCCCGCCGCACCGACGCGTCCCACCCGGAAGGAATGCGGCGCCTGCCACGCGAAGGGCGCCCAGCTCTTC
Source organism: Candidatus Deferrimicrobiaceae bacterium (assembly GCA_036504035.1). Taxonomy (NCBI): domain Bacteria; phylum Candidatus Deferrimicrobiota; class Candidatus Deferrimicrobia; order Candidatus Deferrimicrobiales; family Candidatus Deferrimicrobiaceae; species Candidatus Deferrimicrobiaceae bacterium. The sequence goes on along the minus strand of DASXVV010000006.1, from coordinate 239,393 downwards.
GCCGAGTTCCAGGCGCTGCCGGTCCCGTCGCGGATCATCCCGCATCTCCCCAATGCCTATGCCGACGTCCTGTTCTCCCACGCCCCGCACGCGGGCGCGGGCGTCCCGTGCGACGGCTGCCACGCGCTTCCCCAAGGTGGCAAGAAGGAATCGTCGTTTCCGAAGATGGCCGCCTGCAAGGAGTGCCACGAGAAGAACGGCGTCCCGGTCACCTGCCCCACCTGTCACCGCGAAAAACGATAGCCACGCAAACCTCGGGGGCCACCCCGGGGTCAGCGCAGGACGTTGAAGCCGGGCTTGATCAGCTCCATGAATTCCATGCGGGTCTTCTGCTGGGTGCGGAAGCTGCCGAGCATGGAGGACGTGACCGCCTTCGAGTTCTGCTTCTCGACGCCGCGCATCATCATGCACAGGTGCGACGCCTCGATGACGACGCCGACGCCGTGCGGCTGCAACGTGTCCATGATGGCGGTGGCGATCTCCTGGGTCAGCCGCTCCTGCACCTGGAGGCGGCGGGCGTAGAGTTCGACGACGCGCGGGATCTTCGAGAGGCCGACGATCTTGTTCTTGGGGATGTAGGCCACGTGGCACTTGCCGAAGAAGGGCAGCATGTGGTGCTCGCACATCGAGAAGATGTCGATGTCCTTGACGAGCACCATCTCGTCGTACTGCTCGTGGAACACCGCCTTCTGGAGCACGTCGCGCGGGTCCTGGCCGTAGCCCTGCATGAGGAAGCGCATCGACTTCTCGAAGCGTTCGGGCGTCTTGAGCAACCCCTCGCGTTCGGGGTCCTCGCCGATCTTGATCAACAGGTCGCGGATGAGATTCTGCATGATCCGGATATCTTCGCATATTTCACGCCTTGGGAAAAACGGGGGCAACGTCGCCGGGCGCGATTGCGGGATAAATTAGGATAAGATTGTAGGATTACGCCGGAGGGATTCCGTGAACCGTCGAACCTTCAATGAAGCGCTCGTCACCTCGCTCGCGCCGGCTCCCGGCGAACGCGATGCCCTGCTCGGCCGGGCGCGTACCGAAGGGGCCGCCTTCCCGAGGGGGCTGGTCGCCCGCGGGCTCCTCTCCTCCGAGGCGCTGCGCCAGGCGTACGTGTCCGTCTGCGGGTTGCCGCCGTTCCAGCCCGACGCCTCCGAAGTCCGTCCCGTGCCCCCCGACATCCTGCCGCTCCCTTTCCTCCGCGCGAGGCTGGTCGTTCCCGTCTCCGTCGAGAACGGGACGCTTGTGCTGGCGATGGCGGACCCGCTCGACACCGAAGCCCGCGACTCGGTCGCCAAGGCCACCGGGCGGACCGTCGCGGTGCAGGCGGGCACCGAGGAGGAGATCCGCGAGGCGATCGAGAAGGGGTACGGCGAGTCGGCGTCCTCGATGGAACGGCTGATCGAGCAGGTCGGCGAGGAGGGCGACGAGATCGCCTCCGGCGACGAGCGGGTCGAGCGGCTGATCGGCGCGGCGTCCGAGGCGCCCATCATCCGGCTGGTCAACTTCATCATCGCCCGCGCGATCGAGCGGGGCGCGAGCGACATCCACATCGAGCCGTTCGAGAAGTCGCTCAAGGTGCGCTACCGGATCGACGGCATCCTCGTCGAGGCCGAGGCGCCGCCGCGCCGCCTCCAGACCGCGATCATCTCCCGTATCAAGATCATGGCGCGCATCAACATCGCCGAGAGCCGGCTGCCGCAGGACGGTCGCGTCAAGCTGCGGATCGGCGGGCAGGAGATCGACTTCCGCGTCTCCACGGTGCCCACGCTCTACGGCGAGAGCATCGTCATCCGCATCCTCGACCAGTCGGCGGTTCCCTTGAACCTTGCGACGCTGGGATTCTCGCCGGACATCCTCGACCGGTTCCGCAAGATGGTCGGCGCACCGCACGGCATGGTCCTCGTGACCGGGCCCACGGGGTCGGGCAAGACGACCACGCTCTACGGCGCCCTCCAGGAAATCCGCTCCGCCGAGCGCAAGATCATCACGATCGAGGACCCGGTCGAGTACCAGGTGCCGGGCGTCAACCAGATCCAGGTGAAGCCGCAGATCGGGCTGACCTTTTCCGCGGGACTCCGCTCGATCGTCCGGCAGGACCCCGACGTGATCCTCGTGGGCGAGATCCGCGACCAGGAGACGGCCGAGATCGCCATCCATTCGGCGCTGACGGGGCACATGGTGCTCTCGACGCTGCACACCAACGACGCCGCGGGGGCAATCACCCGCCTACTCGAGATGGGGGTTGCGGAATACCTGCTTCCCTCGTCGCTCTCGGGCGTGCTGGCGCAGCGGCTGGTGCGGACGATCTGCCCCGACTGCTCGACGCCGCGGGAACTCTCGCAGGCGTTCCGCGACGAGATCCTGAGTACGGCAGGGTTCATCCCCGAGGGCGACCTGCGGATGGGGACGGGCTGCAGCGCCTGCAACCAGACCGGGTACCGGGGAAGGGTGGCCATCCTCGAGCTGCTCGCCCTCGACGAGACGATCAAGGATCTGGTCCTCGCGCGTGCCGACGCGGGCACGATCCGCGAGAAGGCGGTCGCGGGCGGCATGCGGCTTCTACGCGACGACGGCTGGGACAAGGTCCGAAGCGGGCTGACCACGATCGAGGAAGTGCTGCGCGTCACGCGCGGCGCCTGACGTATTTCAGGAGAGGACGCGGATGGCGGTTTTCGGATATCGGGCGACGGACAAGGACGGCCGCGTGTCCGAGGGGGTGGTCGAGGCAGCCGAGGAACGTTCGGCCCGCGACCGTCTCCGCGACATGGGCTTCCTGCCGATCCGCGTCTGGCCCGCGTCGGCGCCGGCGCTTGCCGCGGCCGGCGGGCAGGCGGTTCGCGGGTCCAGGGGCGGCACCCGCCGCGATGTCCTCCCGTTCCTGCAAGGGCTGCGGACGATGCTGCGGGCGGGCATCCCCGTCGACCGCGGGCTCGAGATGCTGGCCGACCTATTCCGGGGGAAGCCCATGGGCGAGGTCGCCGGCGTGCTTTTGGGCGAGGTGCGGGCGGGCAGTTCTTTGGCCGACGCGATGAAGAAGGCGCCGGGGGCGCCCTTCGACCGCTTCACGGTCCAGATGGTCAATGCAGGGGCGGCGACGGGGCGGATGGAAGAGGCGCTCGACCAGACCTATCGCTTCCTCGAGCGGTCGCGCGAGTTCCGGTCGAACGTCGTTGGCGCGCTCATCTATCCCCTCATCCTGCTGGCCGCATGCATCCTCTCCGTCGCGCTCATGCTGGTGTTCGTCATCCCGAAATTCGCCGGCGTTTTCGCCGCCTCGCGCGTGGTCCTGCCGCTGCCGACCCGGATCGTGATCGCCGCGAGCGATTTCCTGAAGAACGACGGCCTCTGGCTGGTCGGTGGCGTCGCGCTCGCCTGGTTCGCAGCCTCGACGCTCCTCGCGCGCCCCGATTTCCGGCGCGACTGGGACCGGTCGAAATTCCGCTGGCCCTTCCTCGGCGACATCATCACCGCGCTCGAGACGTCGCGGACGCTCTGGTCGCTCTCGTCGCTGCTCTCCGGCGGCGTTCCCATCCTCTCGGCGTTCGTCATCGCCCGCGAGGTGAGCGGGAACACGGCGATCCGCGAAGGGATGGAGTCGGCGCGCCTCAAGATCCAGGGCGGCGGAAAGGTCGGGCGATCGCTGGCCGAGAGCACTCCGTTTCCCGAGATGGCCATCCGGATGATCTCGGTGGGGGAAGAGACGGGGCGGCTCGAGGAGATGCTCTCCTCGGTCGCCGACACGTACGAGGCCGACGCCCGTCGGACGCTGGCCCGCTTCCTCGTGGTGCTCGAGCCGGCGATGATCCTGCTGCTCGGCGGGCTGGTCGCCTTTATCGTCGCCTCCGTCTTCCTCGCGATCTTCCGTCTCAACGAGATGCCGCTTTGAAACGGCGCTCCACGGGCGGTTTCACGCTGCTCGAGCTGCTGCTTGTCCTGGCGATTTTGGCTCTGGGCGTTGCGCTTGTATTGCCTTCGCTGTCTGGGCCGCTGGCATCGGCGCGCTTCCGGCAGGGCGGGGCCGAGTTCCGGGCGGCGATGGTGCAGGCGCGGTCGCGCGCCGCGGCGTCGGGACGGACCCGCGTGGTCCGCATCGATCTCGGGACGGGCGAATACGGAATCCCGTCCGACAACGTCGACCGCGTGCTGCCCGAAGGCGTCCGGGTGTCGTCCGTGACCGCGGCGGGCGAGACGGTCGAGCGGGGTGTCGCGGAGCTGCGCTTCTTCCCCGACGGCAGCGCGGAAGCGGCAGAGGTGGTGCTGGCCGACGGCGGCGGGGGGCGCATCCTGCTGACGGTCGACCCGCTGACCGGTCTCGTCGAGGCCGGCGCATGAAAGGGCGCGGGACGCGGTCCGGATTTACGCTGATCGAGGTCGTCGTGGCGCTGACGATCCTTGCGGCCGGCATGGCCGGCCTGATGGCGCTGTTGCGCGGGTCGCTGCGGCTGTCGGGCGGCGCGCGCGACGTCACGACCGCGACGCTCTATGCCTCGCAGCGGCTCGAGGAGGCGCTGTTGTCGCCCGCGCCGCAGGACAGCGAGACGCACGGAGACTTCGATGCGAAGTACCGCTGGAATCTGTCGGCCGAGACGCTGCCCGCGGAAGATAACGTCCCGGTCGAGGGTCGCTTGTTCCGGGTCACCGTCCTCTGGGACGACGGCGCCGAGGCGCGCTCCGTCGCGTTGTCGGCGAGCCGCTGGCGGCGGAAGGGGGGAAGCGGTGGGTGACCGCAGGGGCGGCTTCACGCTCCTCGAAGTCATCGTGTCGCTCTCCATCCTGGCGCTCGTGGCGGCCTCGATCTCGCTGGCGTTCCGCATGACGGTCCGGTCGATGGCGCAGGGCGAGGACGCGGTCCACGCCTCCGTGCGGCAACGGGCGCGATTCGCCACGCTCGAGCGGTTGTTCCGGGACGCAAACCCGGCCCCGGTGCCGATCGGGGAGACTTCGGGCCCCTGGTTCCGGGGCGAAGCCGACCGGGTGAGTTTCCTTTCGGTTTCCCCGATCGGGCAGCGCCGCGGCGGCGGCTTCCGGGTGCTCGGCTTTCGCGAAGGCCGGCTGCCGACGGGCGAAGCGGGGCTGTTGGTTTCCGAGCGGTCCCCCTTCTCGCCGGACGCCGTCGGCGGGGAATCGAAGGAGGGGGCGCAGCTCGTCTTCCCGGGCGCGACCAGGGTGGCGTTCTTCTACGTCTCCGGCTTCACGGCCGACGGGACGATGGAGACCGAAAACGCCTGGGACGCGGGGGAGCAAAAGCGGTTTCCCGTGGCGGTCGGCATCGAGTTCACGCCCGAGGGGGAGAGCGTCAGGCGGCGCATCGTCATCCCTCTGCCGGTCGGCATGAACCAGCTGCCCGACAAGCGCCCGCCGCTCGATGCGGGGCCGATCGGATGATCGGGCGCCGGGGGATCGCCACGCTGGTCGTGCTCTGGGCGATGCTGCTGCTGGGCACGCTGGCGCTCGGATTCTCGCTGGCCATGCGCACCGAGGCGCAGGCCGCGCGCAACGGGCTCGACGCGACGCGCGCCTATTACCAGGCGCGATCCGGGATCGACCGGGCGCTGGCGCTCCTGTCGTCGATGCCGCCCGACAATGTCATGGCGATGAAGATCGCAGGCGAGGAGGCCGACGCGGCTTATGCGGTCAGCCTGGTGCCGGAAAGCGGGAAGGTCGACATCAACCTCGTGGGCGAGGCCATGCTGAAGGAAATTCTCGGAAAGGGGGGGCTTACGACCGACCAGGCCGAAGCGCTCGGCGACGCCATCCTCGACTGGCGGGACGCCGACGACATCCCCCTGGCGCGCGGCGCGGAAGCTTCCGCGTACGCGAACGACCCCGAGCCCGTGCGCCCGCGGAACGGGAAGCTGGCGGCCCTCGAGGAGCTCCAATACGTGAAGGGGATGACGCCCCGTTTCTACGACCGCTTTGTCGCGAAGGTCTTCACCGTCCACGGCGGCGGGGCGGTGAACATCAACGTCGCGCCGGTCGACGTGCTGGCGGCGCTTCCGGGCGTTTCCGCGGAGCTGGCGCAGGCGATCGCGGCGCGCCGCGACGAAAGGCCGTTTTCCGGGCTTCCCGACGTCGTGCAGTTTCTCGGCGGGACGGGTTTTTCGCCACCGGCGACGGCGATGTTCACCACGGTGAACCTGACGCCCGTATATACCATCCGGGCGGAAGGGACCGTCGCCGGAAAAGCGTCCCGCACGATTTCCTGCCTCGCGGAAATCGGTGGAACGGGCGAAAATCCTGTCAGAATGATCGGATGGAAAGATCTCGTGGCTGGGGATGAGGAGCGTTAACGCTTGAGCCTGTTCCGGACATTGGTGGGAATCGATCCTTCGGGGCGCCGACTGGCCGTGACCGCGGTTCAGGGTGGCGTGGGAAGCCCTGCGTCGGTTGCGCCGCCGGCCTGCTTCGAGCTTCGATCCGAGCGCGAGGCCGGCCGGCTCGAGGAGGCGGAGGAGGCGCTGCGCGATTTCGTGGCGCGCAACGGGCTTGCCGGGTGCGATGCCAACCTCTGCGTCCCCGCCGATCGCGTCTTCACGGCCCGGCTCGATTTTCCCGCGCTGCGCGCCCGCGACATGCGCGCCGCACTCTCGATGGAACTCGAGCGGCTCTTCCCCTTCCCTTCCACAAAGCTCCGATTTCGATGGCGGCGCATCGGGGACGGCGCCGCCGGCCGGGCCGGGCGCTACCTGGTCGTCGCCGTCCCTTCCGATTATCTCGACCGCTGGGCCGAGATCGCCGCGCGCGCCGGGCTGACGCTCGTCGGCGCGATCCCTTCCGGATGGGCCGTTTCCGCTGCGCACGCCGAGATCGGGGGGGGCGGAAAATGGCCCGGGCAGGTCGCGATCCTTCGCAGCCTGGGCGCCGCCGTCGAGTGCACGCTCGTGTCGGGCGGTGAGCCCTGTTTCAGCGCCTCGCGGAGCTGCCCGCCCGATGGGCTGGCGGCGGCGGGGCGCGCGCTTCTCGAGGAGGGGATGCCCGATCCACCCGCATCGCCGCAGCAGGCTGAACTTCTTGTGGTCGCCCCCACCGACTGGTTCCCGGCGGCGCTGCCCGAAGGCATCGCCGGAAGGGCGGCCCGTGTCGATGACCGGTTCGCGGCACGGGCCGGGCAAGTCGCGGGCGAGGGAGAGGGGAACGCTTCCCCGTGGGATACGCTCGGGGCCTTCGGCGCGGCGGCCGGACGGAGGGGACTCGACCTGCTCGCCACCGAAAGCGAGGGGCCCTGGCCGCAGATCGCGGCGGGGGCGGCGGCATTGCTGGCCATCGCGGCCGTGCTGCTGGCGGTGGCCTGGCCGTCGATCCGCTACTACAAGGCCAAGGCCGAGCTGTCTCGGCTCGACGCCCGCGTGGCCGCGCTTCGCCCCGCGGTCGAACGGGTCGCCGACGCGATGACGGCCATCGAGGATCTCGAGCAGAAGATCGCCCTCCTGCAGGAAGCGTCTCCGGGCGCCGGCCAGCCGCTCGAGATCCTGCGCGAGCTGACCGGGCGCCTGCCGCAGGGCACCTGGCTGACGGGTTTGCGCTTCGAGGGCGTCAAGGTCGAGATGGACGGTTTCTCGCCTTCCGCCAACGAGATCTTCCCGCTGCTGACGCACGACGGCCGCTTCCGTAAGGTCGAGTTCGCTTCACCCATCACCCGGCAGGCGGACAACCTGGAGCGGTTCCAGATCCGGGCCGAGTTCACCGGAGAGCCCGCCAAGCCCGCCGGGGAGCCCGCAAAGGCCGTCGGAGGAGCTGCGAAGGCCGAAGGGGGGCGTCGATGACCGGGGCGGGGCGCTTCCGGTCGCAGCTGCGCTTCCTCTCCAACCGGGAGAAATTCCTCCTGGCGGCTGGCATCCTCGCGGTGATCATCTTCATTGCGGTCAGGCAATTCGTCTATCCGAAGCTCGACGATTACCGGAAGGCCAGAGCTTCGATCCCCCAGCGGCTGGCGACGATCGCGCGATACAGCGTCGCAGCGGGGGGCGAGGAAAAGGTCGACGAACTGCTGTCAGACCGGGCATGGAAACTCGACGCGCTCGAGGGGGGGCTGCTTCCCGGCGACAGCCCTGCGGCGGCCGGGGCGGCGCTCCAGGGGATGCTCAAGCCGGGGATCGAGCGGTCGAAACTGCGGCTGACCTCGCTTCGCGCCCTCGCGCCGGTGGTGAAGGGGCCCTACGCCGAGGTCGCGGTCCAGGTCGACCTCCAGGGGACGACCGAAGGGATGGCGGCGTTCCTGGCCGAGATCGCGCGCCAAAAGAAGACACTGCGCGTCCGGAAGCTTTCGGTCACATCGGGCATGTATTCTCAAGCCATGGCCGCCCGGCCCGAGCTCCTCACGGTCACCGTCGAAGTGGCCGGGATGGCCGACGCCGGCGCCGATGAATCGTCCGCACGGGGGCCCGAATGAACCGGTTGGTCCGGCTGACGCCACTCCTGATGCTGCTCGTGGCCTTCCTCGGCTGGGAGACGTACCAGGCCTGGATCGCGCCGCCCACGCCCGATCTTCCGCTTTCCGCCGCTTCGGGCGTCACGGCCGCCGACAATGCGTCGGCGTCGGCGCCGGCCGCCGCGCTGGCCGCCGCGGTCGCCGAGGTGGTGGCGCGGCCGCTGCTTCGGCCGGACCGGCAGCCTTTCAAGGAAGTGCTCTTCGTCGCTGCGGTTCCCCAGCGCAATTACGAAGGGGAGCTAAGCCGCTTCAGCATCCTCGGCGTCCTGCCGATCGACGGGAAGGAACGGGCGCTGATCGTCCGGAAGGGACCGGGCGCCGGCGACGAGCGCTGGGAGCTGGCGCCGGGGGAATCGCTTCCCGGATTCGTCGCCAAGGCGGTCCGCCAGGATGGCGTGCTCCTGGAAGCCGACGGAAAGGAATTCCTGTTGCCGCTCTACGGCGGGGGGCCGAAGCCGGGGGGGAGCGGCCCGATGCGCACCGAGGTGTCCGCGGGGCCCGCGATCCCGCCTGCGCAGCCGGCTCACGGCGTCCCAGGCGCGACAGTCGTTCCCCGGGGCGTGCTGCCCGGGGCGGTTCCGATCAACCCGGCTTTCCCGCAGGGGTATGTTCCGCCCCCGTCGGCAGCGCCGCTCGGACAGTACGGGGTGCCGGCACCGGGCCACGTCCGGACCCGGCGGCCTCCGGTCATGCCCAGCCGTCCCCAGTTCGTTGCACCGGTCCAGTAGAATCATGCGTTGGAGGATTCGATGAGAACAAGGATTCCACTCGGCTTGGCGCTGGCGGCGGGCTTGAACGCCCTTGTCGCCGGAACCGCCCTTTCCGCTTCCGTGCCGCCTCCTTCGCCCTTTCCAGGGGTGGCTGCCTCGCCCGAAGCGGCGCCATCCCTGCCGGTTCCCCCCTCCGGAATCGTGGTTGAAGATCCGGTGACATTCCCGGGAATGGCCGGCGCGCCCGCTCCTCCTGCGGTGACTCCCGTGCCGGCCCCGCGCGTTCCGGCCTCGAGCGGTTTCCTGGTCAAGTTCAACAATGCCGACGTCTACGAGGTGATCCACACGCTGGGCCGGATCGCCGGCATCAGCTACCTGATCGACCCGCGCGTCCGCGGCGTGGTCAACGTTCATACGCAAGGCAACATGCGGAAGGAGGACGCGCTCGAGCTGCTCTTCTCGATCCTCCGGATCAACGGCGCGACCGCCGTCCTCGAAGGCGAAATCTACCACATCGTCCCGATGGCCGAGGCGAAGATGGAGCCGATGCCCGTTCCCGGGCCCGGCACCGCGGATGGGAGCAGCCTTCCTAACCGGCCGGTGATGCGCGCCTTTCCGCTCCAGTACATCGCCGCTGCCGAGATGGCCAAGGTGATCAAGCCGTTCCTGTCGACGGGCGGCGAAGCGGTCGAGGTGACGCGCGCCAACATGCTGCTCGTGATCGACACCTCCGGCAACATGGACAAGCACGCGCGGCTGGTCGAGCTGTTCGACGCCGACGCGTTCCGGTCGGCCGGGGTCAAGCTGTTCCCGCTGAAATTCCTCGATCCCGACGAGATGGCGAAGAACCTCGACGCCGTCTTCGGGGCGCTCGATTTCTCTGCGAAGGCGAATCACCCGGCCGGGATCAACTTCGTCCCGCTGCCCCGGATGGGGGCGCTGCTCGTGGTCAGCGCGTCTCCGAAAACGCTCGACGAGGTCGGCCGCTGGATCGCCGAGCTCGACCGCGAGGCGACCGGCACGTCGCGGGGCGTCCACGTCTACCGGGTCCGCAACGGCAAGGTCGCCGACATCATGGCGGTCCTCGAGAAACTGTACCCCGGGCAGGCGAGCCCGTCGGCCGGGAAGCCCACCGAGTTCAAGGCGCAGGTCGGCGAGCCGTCCCCGAAAAGCCAGGTCGCGCCCGGCGTGCAGGTCCTCACGAAGGCGGCGCCGGTGTCCGAGGGCGCGCATGCGGCAACGGGCAAGGGGCAGGAGAAGGAAGCGGACCGCTTCGACATCATCGTCAACGAGCCCGCCAACGCGCTGATCATCCGGGGCAGCGCCTCCGAATACGCGGCGATCCTCGACGTCCTCAGGACGATCGACATCTACCCAAAGCAGTTGCTGCTCGAGGTGATGATCGGCGAGGTCCAGCTCAACGATTCGCTTCGGCTGGGCGTCGACTGGAACTACATGTGGAACGGAAACGGCGGCGCCCAAACGCTGTCCAACGTTTCAAGCGCGGCGGATCCCACCGGGGGCGTCCTCTCGGGGCTCAAGTACACCTACGACAAGGCTGACCGGCTCACGGGGGCTTTTCGCGCACTGGCCACCGACGGGAAGGTCTCGATCCTATCCTCCCCCAGCATCCTGACCGCCAACGGGAAGAAGGGGAAGATCATGGTCGCCGACCAGGTGCCGATCACGACGGCCTCGATCATCGCCAACTCCAATCCGCCGGTGACTACGACGACGGTCGAATACAAGGACGTCGGCGTGATCCTCTCCTTCACCCCTTTCATCAACGACCAGGGGGCCGTCACGCTCGAGATCGAGCAGGAGGTCAGCGACATCTCGACGACCATCAAGAGCTCGACGAACAACCCCGTCTTCTTCAAGCGCAACATCCAGACGACGCTCATCGCGAGCGAAGACCGCAGCATCGTCCTGGGGGGGCTGGTCAAGGAGAAGAAATCGCTCGACCGGGACGGGATCCCCTGGTTCTACAAGATCCCCGGGCTCGGATGGCTGTTCGGCGCCCGTGCCGACGCGACGAGCCGGACCGAGCTGATGATCTTCATCACGCCCCGCGTGGTGGCCAGCAACGAGGACGGGACGCGGATGACCCGGGAATTCGAGAACCGGGTCCAGGAGCTCAAGCAGCGGATCAGCGAGGCGAAGGGGCTGAAGGGGGCGTCGCCCGACCAGGAGGGCGGGAAATGAAGCCGACTCCTTTGGTGAAAGCGGTGGGGCCGGGTCTCCGGACCGCGCTGATGAACGAGATCGACGGCCGCGAATTCTACCGGATGGCCGCGCAGAACGCGGGGTCCGCGGGCGTGCGCGAAATGTTCGAGTTCCTCATGGCCGAAGAGGATCAACACTATCAAGCGTTGGTCGCGCAGGCGGGCCGACTGGCCGACGGGAAGCCGTTGCGCTTCAAGCGGAGCGCGAGCGGCCGGAAAAAGCTGGGCGAGTTCCGCGGCGGTCTCGTCTCTCCGGGGATGGTCGCCGATTCCCGGAAGGCCGAGGGCGAGATCGCGGCGCTCTCGATCGGGATGACGCTCGAGCAGCGTGCGATGCGCCAGTTCGCAGCGCTCCGGAAAAAAGCCGAAGCGGCGGGGGACGAGGCGGCGGTCTCGGTCTTCTCCGGCCTGGTCGCCTGGGAGAAGGACCATCTCGACCTGCTGGAATCCCGATACAACGCCCTCCGCGAAGCCTACTGGGAAGAGGCGCGCTTCTGGCCGTTCTGATGCATGCGGACTGACGAAGAGCTGATGGCCGCCTTCCGGGGCGGCGACCGGGAGGCGTTCGAGACGCTGTTCGACCGCCACCATGTCAAGGTGATCCGTTTTGCCGCGCGGATGACCGGAGATCCCGGCCGCGGCGAGGAGGCGGCACAGGAGATCTTCCTGCGCATCGCCCGGGCGGCTTCCACCTGGGAGCCGACCGCCCGCTTCACGACCTGGATGTACACGATTGCCCGCCGCACCACGCTCAATTTCATCCGCGACGCGAAGGACGACGGCACCGCGCTGTCGCTCCCGCTGGGGGAAGAAGACGACGACGGCCCGCCGCTCCAGCTGGCGGGACCAGCCGGCTTCGAACCCGAGCGGATCGTCTCGAACCTCCAACTGCGCGAACGGCTCGAACAAGCGCTGGCCGAGCTGCCGGAGGGGTACCGTTCGGCCTTCCTGCTGGCCGCGGGCGAAGGGCTGGCCTACCAGGAGGTGGCCGAGATCCTGGGGATCACGATGCAGGCGGTCAAGAGCAGGGTCTTCCGGGCGCGCGAGATGCTCGCCGCGAAGGTCTCGGAGATGCGGCCATGAAACCATTTCCGGCAAACCGGGTTTATCTGGAAGAGAGGTCAGAACCATGAAATGCAGCGATTACAGGCGGTTTGCCGGTGAACGCCTCGATGGCCGGATCACGGTCGAGGGTGTGCGCACCCTCGACGCCCACTTGGCGGGCTGCGCGCCGTGCCGCCGGGCCGAGCAGGCCATGCGCGCGATTCATGCGGGGCTGGCCGTCGATCCGGTCGTCTCCCCCGATTTTCGCTCGACGTTGTTCGCCCGGCTCGAAGACGAAGCGCTGTTGCCGGCCCGTCGGGCGCGACTCCTGTCGTTCCCGGCCTGGCGCTGGGTCGCCGTTCCGTTGACGGCCGCCGCGGGGCTGGCGCTGTTTTTGCTCGTCGGACGCGAGTCGGGCGAGCTCAAGACCGCCGTTCCCCAGCTGGCCCGGCAGGAGGCTCCGGCCGTGTCGCTCCCGGCCTCAGGCGCCTCCAGCTCCGCGGCGCCACCCGCCGGATCCGCCCCGGCGACCGTGTCGGCCAAGCCCGCTTCGGGTCGTCCGGCCAAGCCGGCCGCGCCCCCGGCGCTTTCTCCCGAGGAAGCCGATATCGTTGCCAACCTCGACCTTCTCGATTCGCCGTCCGCCCCCGACGATCTCCCCGCAGGGTTCGACGAGATGTTGACCCCGCCGGCGACGAGCAGGGGATGATCCCGGTGTTCCGCATGCGATCGCTCGCAGCGATCCTCCTGGCCGTGGTTGCGCTGCTGACGTCGGCGGCAGCCGAGGCGCGCGGGCATGGCGGCGACATGGGCGATGCCGGGCAGCGTTTCGAATCATCAGGCCGGTCCGGCGATGGTTGGCGGGCCGAGCGGTCGACCCGGCCCGAAACGTATCCCCGTCCCGAGAGGCCGTCGAGCGACCGCGAGGGGTGGCGCGCCGAACGGCAGACGCCGCCCTCGTCCGGGGCGGCCCCCCGCTGGAACCGGCCGGTCCGTCCCGAAGCGTCTCCTCGTTCCGAAACGACGCCCGGGCGCACTTTGCATTCCCGCCCCGAGACGCCGTCGGGCGACCGCGATACGTGGCGCCCCGGACGCGGGAAATCGCCCGCGCCCGAGTCGCCGTCGCGGTGGGAGAGCAAGCCAAGGCAAGTAACGCCCGACAAGATCGAGCGGTGGCGCAGCATGACGCCCGAGCAGCGCGACCGTGCCGTCGAGCGGTGGCGCAAGTGGAAGACGCTTCCCGAGGAAGACCGGCGATATCTCCGCGATCGCCGCGAGATCTGGCGCAGCGCCCCGCAGGAAGATCGCAAGACGCTGCGCAAGCTGCTGAACCGCTGGGACGCGCTGCCGCCCGAAGGACGCAACCAGCTTCGGGACAGCATCGGGGCGTGGCGCGGGCTTCCGCCGGCCGAGCGCGAGTCGCAGATGCAGGGCTGGCCGTTCTATCGCGGGTTGGTGCCCAACGAGCAGAAGGCGATCCGCCGCTTCCTGTTCGAGCGGCCCCCGATCGGGCAGGGCGCCGCCTCGCCGCGGGGCGGCGCCGCCGAAGAGTCGTTTGGCGGCCGCCGCTGAAATCCCGGATCCACAATCCGCCTGATTACGAGAAGTGGATGCGCGTTGCACTGGCGCTGGCCGCCCGCGGGGCTGCGGCGGGCGAGGTGCCGGTCGGCGCCGTCGTCGTCGGGCCCGATGGCGCGATCCTGTCCCGGGCATTCAACCGTCCGATTTCGTCCGTCGACCCGACCGCGCACGCCGAGATCCTCGCGTTGCGCAAGGCGGCCAAAAAGCTGGGCAACTACCGGCTTGCCGGTTGCCGCCTCGTCGTCACGCTCGAGCCGTGCCCCATGTGCGCGGGCGCCGCAGTCCACGCCCGCATCGCCGAGATCGTCTACGGCGCCGCCGATCCCAAGACGGGCGCCGTTCGGTCCCTCTACGAGATCGCCTCCGATCCGCGGCTGAACCACGGGTGCGCCCTTGTCCCCGGCGTTCTCGCCGACGATTGCGGCGCCATGCTCAAGGCGTTCTTCCGGGATCGCAGACGCCGGAAGAACTAATCCCGGGGCGGGGCCGGAATAAATTTCCTCACGATTTTCGGGATGAATAACGAGGCGGCGAAGAGCCCGACTGGCAGCAGCACGTCCAGCCTCAGCAGGTCCGCCGGGGTCCTGTAAGCGGCGACGATCCCTTTCAGGCTACCGAAGAAATACGACAGGATGAAACTGCCCAATGGCAGACCGAGCAGAGTGGCGAAAAAATAATCGCGGAAGTGGATCCGGGTTACGCCTGCCGCGTAGTTGAGCGGGAGGAACGGGAAGAAGAGGATCCTCATGTAGAAGACGGCCGAGAATCCGTGCCGCTCCGACTGCTCGTCGAGCGTCCTCAACCTTCCCTTCAGGAAGCGGGCGGCTTCTTCCCGGAGCAGGTGCCGCGCGATCAGGAAGGCGGCCGAGGCGGCGATCAAAGCGCCGAGGGTGTTGTAGAGGAAGCCGAGCCAGGGTCCGAAGATGAAGGCGCCGGCGATGGTCAGCACGGTGGCGGGCAGCACAAGCGCGCCGGCGGCGTAGATCAGGATGAACAGCAGCGGGCCGGCCGGCCCGGCGTCGCGCACCCACCGGTCGATCGACGCGACTATCCGCGCGCGTCCCTCCGGCGACATCGCCTCCCGGCCGACCGGCGTGGCCAAAAGAACCCAGGCTGCGGCGGACAGGAAGAGGAGGAGCGCGGCTCCGCGGAGGATTCGCTTCCGTCGGACCGGTCTTTCAATCGGTTCCTTTTTCATGAATGATATTGTAGCCCGTCTTGCCTTTCGGTTATAATCGCTCTTTCGTGCGGAGGGGTACCGAAGTGGCCGTAACGGGATCGACTCGAAATCGATTTGGGGGCAACTCCACGTGGGTTCGAATCCCACCCCCTCCGCCATATAACTTCCTCAGCGGAGGGGGTGGGATTCGAAGGAAGCCCGCCGCCGAGCGATTAGCGAGGATGAGCGCGCATGGATGCGCGCGGCAGGCGGGCTGACCGGCCCGGAACAGCGAGACAGGAAGTCGAGCTGTGGAGGGGAATCCCACCCCCTCCGCCATTTTTTCCCCCTCAGGGGAGAAAAAATGGCGCCTCGGTGGGATTCGAAGGAAGCCCGCCGCCGAGCGCTTAGCGAGGAAGAGCGCGCATGGATGCGCGCGGAAGACGGGCTGACCGGCCCGGAACAGCGAGACAGGAAGTCGAGCTGTGGAGGGGAATCCCACCCCCTCCGCCATTTTTCCCCCTGGGGAAGAAAAATGGCGCCTAGGTGGGATTCGAACCGAGGCGAACGCCGAGCGAATAGCGAGGAAGAGCGGCCATGGATGGCCGCGGAAGAGAGCCGAGGCGGCTCGGAGGACTGAGGCAGGATGCCGAAGGACGGAGAGGAATCCCACCCCCTCCGCTTACGCAGCACCAAACCCCCCTGACACAACTCTCTCCATCTGGATTCGAAGGAAGCCCGCCGCCGAGCGAAAAGCCGGGAAGAGGCGCGATCTGACCGCCGCGGTCTGACCGCCGCGGTTGACACGCCGCCCGAATGCCATCACAATAGGGGGTTCCAGTTTCGCAACGCCCCACCCGCGAGGGTGCGCCGGCGGCCAGGCCCTCCGCAACGGGAGGCGACGAACTCCGCCAGGTCCGGAAGGAAGCAACGGCAGTCGCATTACCCCGTGTGCCGGTGGTCTACCTGGTCGCCGGCGGACCCCCGCGGATACCCCCAATCAACGACGCCGAGGTCACTGCCGTGTACGAGGCGCTCTCCAGAAAGTGGCGCCCCCGGACGTTCGACGAGATCGTCGGGCAGGGTCACGTCACGCGGGCGCTTGCCAACGCGATCTCGCTCGGCAAGATCCATCACGCCTACCTGTTCTCGGGAACCCGCGGCGTCGGCAAGACCACGTTCGCCCGGATTCTCTCCCGCGCCCTCAATTGCGTGAACGGCCCGACGGCGACGCCGTGCCTCGTCTGCCCGGCCTGCCTGGCGGTCGAGCAGGGCTCCGCGACCGACGTCCAGGAAATCGACGGCGCCTCCAACAACGGCATCGACGACGTCCGGCAGCTGCGCGAGAACGCCGCGTACGCCCCGGCGTCCATGCGCTACAAGATCTTCATCATCGACGAAGTGCATATGCTCTCGAAGCAGGCGTTCAACGCGCTGCTCAAGATCCTCGAGGAGCCGCCCCCGCACGTCGTCTTCATCTTCGCCACGACCGAGCCCAACAAGCTGCCCGACACGATCCTGTCGCGCGTCCAGCGCTTCGACTTCCGGATGCTGACCGAGGAAGAGATCCTCGACCGCTTCAAGCTGATGGCCGAAAAAGAGAAGATCGACTGCGAGGAAGACGCGCTGCGGCTGCTCGCGCGCTACGCTTTCGGCTCGATGCGCGACGGGCAATCGATCTTCGAGCAGGCGGCCGTATCGGGCAACGGCAAGGTGACCTCGGCGCTGGTCGAGGAGATCCTCGGGCTGGTGGGGGTCGAGGCGGCGATCGACCTGGTGCGGTCGGTGGTCGTCGAGGGCGCCGAGGGTGCGCTCGGCCGGTTCGCGCTGCTCCAGTCGCGCGGCGCCGATCTCAAGTTCCTCTACCTCTCTTTGGTCGACGTGCTGCGCGACGCCGCCGTGCTGGCGTTCACAGGCCAGGAGGCGTTGCTGTCGCGCCATGCCCCGTCGTCGCTGGCCCAGATGAAATCGCTGGTGGCCGAACGCTCCCGCGAGGAATGGATGTTCCTGCTCGACATCGCCTTCCGCTCCGAAAAAGACGTCGTGGCCACCGAGTTCCCGCGGCTGGGGTTCGAATTGCTGCTGCTCCGGCTGGTCAACGCCCCATCGCTGCTCCTGGCCGAGAATATGGCCGACGGGCAACCGGCCGCCCCCCCGCGCACGGTCCGGGCGGTTGTCGCCCCGTCGTCCGCCGGTCTCCCGCCGGCCCCGTCCGGCGCGCCGCATCCCGAGGCGGCGCACGTATCCGGGACGACGACTTCCTCGTCCGGGGGGCATCACGCTCACGCTCCGGCACCGGCCGCCCCTGGCGCACGCGGCCCCGCAGGGGGAAAGGCCGGCGACCTATGGGAGGCGGTCAAGCGCAACCTCGAGGGCAAGAAAAAGGTCCCCTTGGTCGCCCTGCTCAGCTCGCTCGCCGGTCACCGCGACGGGGACGCCCTGATGATCGAGGGGGCAGAGGCGCTGCTTTCGATGGTGCGCGATCCCGACAAGCTCGCGCTGATCGAAAAGGCGGTCGAAGAAGTGGCGGGCACCCGACTGACGCTTCGGTTCGGGGCCGAGGGCGAAAAAAAAAACGTTGAGCCGGCCGAGCTGATCTCTGACACGAAACGTCTCGAACGGATGGCATTCGAGGATCCGGCCGTCCGGGATTTCCTGCGGGAATTCGACGGCAACCTGATCGAAGTGCGCCCGACGCCGCCGAAGGCGCCCGTGCCGGCCATCCCCGTGCCGCCGCCCGGCGCCGATGCGGAGGAAGGGGCGGCCGACGAGACCGAGGATGGGGGGGAAGACACGTGAACATCCAGGACATGATCAAGCAGGCGGGTCAACTTCGCGAACGGATGGCTAAAATCCAGGAAGATCTGGGCGGAATGAGCGTCGAGGCTTCCGTCGGCGGGGGGATGGTGACCGTCGTCGCCAACGGGAAGATGGAGATCATGTCGATCCGGATCGACCCCGAGATCGCCAACGGCGGCGATATTCCCCTGCTCCAGGACCTGGTCCGGGGGGCCGTCAACGAGGCGCTTTCGCGCAGTCGCGCGCTGGTCGCAGGCGAGATGGCCAAGGCCACCGGGGGCATCCTGCCGCCCGGCATGTTCCCCTAGATCATCCGCCGACCGATATCCCATGAGCTACCCGAAGCCTCTCCGTCGCCTCATCGCCCTCCTCTCCCGACTCCCCGGGATCGGGGAAAAGACCGCCACCCGCCTCGCTCTCTTCCTGCTGCGCATGCCCGCGCCGTTCACCCGCGAGCTCGGCGAAGCTATTGCGTCAATTTCAACCACTGTGATAAGATGCTCGCGTTGTTTCAATATCGCGGATGAAGACCCTTGTTCCCTGTGCACCGACCCCGAGCGCAGAAACGATCAGATCTGCGTCGTTGAAGGGCCGACCGACATCATCCCGATCGAAAAGAGCGGCGCCTACCAGGGGCGATACCATGTTTTAGGCGGGGCCATTTCCCCGATCGACGGGGTCATGCCCGAGCATTTGCACATCCAGGAACTGCTTGACCGGCTGGCGAAGGGCGGGGTGGCCGAAGTCATCCTGGCGACCAACCTGACGTCCGAGGGCGAGGCGACCGCTTCTTATCTCGGGGCGGCGCTCAAGGATCTGCCGCTGTCCGTCAGCCGGATCGCCTACGGCATGCCCGTGGGCGCCGATCTCGAGTACACCGACGAAGTCACCGTCGGCCGCGCCATGAGAGGCCGACGCGAGCTGTCCCCGCGCTCCGGCGACGACCGGAGCTGACGCGGCCGGGCGCAACGTTTTTTTTACGGGATCTGGGGGGGTGGCATCCTTGCCGGATTCGGCGACGGTGTCAAAGACCGTTTCCCGACATCAGCAACGTGGAGGAGAGATCCGAAATGAGCAGAAAGATGGTAACGATCGACGGCAATACCGCTGCCGCCCACGTGGCCCACGCCACGAACGAGGTCATCGCGATCTATCCGATCACCCCCTCGTCGGTGATGGGCGAGATCTCCGATGCCAAGAGCGCGGCAGGCGTGAAGAACATCTGGGGCACCGTGCCGCTGGTCGCCGAGCTCCAGTCCGAGGGGGGCGCTTCGGGCGCCGTGCACGGCGCGCTGCAGGCGGGGGCGCTGACGGCAACCTTCACGTCCAGCCAGGGTCTTCTGCTGATGATCCCCAATATGTACAAGATCGCCGGCGAGCTGACCTCCACGGTCTTCCACATCGCGGCGCGCGCCATCGCTACCCAGGCGCTCTCCATCTTCGGTGACCACTCCGACGTCATGTCGTGCCGGTCTACGGGCTGGGTGATGCTCTGCTCCAACAACGTCCAGGAGGTGATGGACTTCGCGCTCATCGCCCAGGCGTCCACCCTGCGCGCCCGCCTGCCGTTCCTGCACTTCTTCGACGGCTTCCGCACCTCCCATGAAGTGCAGAAGGTCGAGGAACTGACCTACGACGATATGCGCGCCATGATCGACGACGACCTGGTCAACGCGCACCGCGCCCGCGCCCTGTCGCCCGACCGCCCGGTGATGCGCGGCACGGCGCAGAACCCCGACGTCTACTTCCAGGGCCGCGAGACGGTCAACGCGTTCTACCCGAAGGCCATCGGCATCGTCCAGGAAGAGATGAACAAGTTCGCCAAGCTGACCGGCCGCAAGTACAAGCTCGTCGATTACTCCGGCGCGAAGGATGCCGACCGCGTGGTCGTCATCATGGGCTCCGGGGCCGAGACGGTCCAGGAGACGGTCGAGACGCTCGCCAAGAAGGGCGAGAAGGTCGGCGTCGTCAAGATCCACCTCTACCGTCCGTTCCCGATCGACGCCTTCATCAAGGCGCTGCCCAAGACGGTCAAGAAGATCGCCGTGCTCGACCGCACCAAGGAGCCGGGGTCGCTGGGCGAGCCGCTCTACCTCGACGTCCGCACCGCGATCGGCGAGGCGATGGCCGACGGCAAGTTCGTCTTCAAGGGCTACCCCACCATCGTGGGCGGCCGCTACGGGCTGGGTTCCAAGGAGTTCACCCCGGCGATGGCCAAGGCCGTCTTCGACAACCTCAAGGCCGCCAAGCCGAAGAACCACTTCGTCGTGGGCATCAACGAGGACGTGACCAAGTCGAGCCTGGTCTACGATCCGTCCTTCCGCAACCCGTCGCCCGGTACCTATGAGGCCATGTTCTACGGGCTGGGCTCCGACGGCACCGTCGGCGCCAACAAGAACTCGATCAAGATCATCGGCGAGGCGACGAACAACTACGCCCAGGCGTACTTCGTGTACGACTCCAAAAAGGCGGGCACGATCACCACGTCGCACCTGCGCTTCGGGAAGAAGCCGATCCCCTCGCCCTACCTCATCGACCACGCCGATTTCATCGCGTGCCACAACTTCACCTTCCTCGAGAAGTACGACATGCTCGGCAAGGCGAAGCCGGGCGCCACGTTCCTGCTCTGCTCGCCCTACGAGCAGGCCGAAGTGTGGGACAAGATGCCGGTCGAGGTCCAGAAGCAGATCATCGACAAGAAGCTCAAGTTCTACGTGATCAACGCCGTCAAGCTGGGCGAGGAGCTGGGGCTCGGCGCGCGTATCAACGTGATCATGCAGACCGCCTTCTTCAAGATCTCCAACATCATCCCGCTCAAGCAGGCGGTCGCCGAGATCAAGGATGCCATCAAGAAGAGCTACGGCAAATCGGGCGACAAGGTCGTCGCGATGAACTACGCGGCCGTCGACGCGGCGCTCGGGAACATCCACGAGGTCACGGTCCCCGCCAAGGCGACCAGCAGACTCAAGATGCCGCCGGCCGTCTCGAAGACCGCCCCCAAGTTCGTGAAAGACGTGACCGGAGTGATTATCGCCGGCAACGGCGACCTGGTCCCGGTTTCCGCGATGCCGAAGGACGGCACCTTCCCGACCGCCACGTCGCAGTACGAGAAGCGCAACATCGCGGTCGACATCCCGGTCTGGGACGAGCAGCTCTGCATCCAGTGCGGCATCTGCTCCTTCGTCTGCCCTCATGCCACGATCCGCATGAAGGCCTACGCGCCCGAGCTGCTCAAGGGCGCCCCCGCCACCTTCAAGTCGGTCGACGCGAAGATCCCCGAGGTCAAGGGGATGAAGCTCACGATCCAGGTCGCCCCCGAGGACTGCACGGGCTGCGGCGCCTGCGCGTACAACTGCCCGGCGAAAGACAAGGAGAACCCGAAGCACAAGGCGCTCGACATGCACTTCCAGCCGCCGCTTCGCGCGACCGAGGCCGCCAACTTCGACTTCTTCCTGTCGCTGCCCGACAACGACGCCTCCACGTTGCGGCTCGACACGTTGCGCGGCAGCCAGCTCGTCCGCCCGATCTTCGAGTTCTCGGGCGCCTGCGCCGGTTGCGGCGAGACGCCGTACCTCAAGCTGCTCTCCCAGCTGTTCGGCGACCGGGCTCTGATCGCCAACGCGACCGGCTGCACCTCGATCTACGGCGGCAACCTGCCGACCACGCCGTGGGCCAAGCGCGCCGACGGGCGCGGGCCGGCCTGGTCCAACTCCCTGTTCGAGGACAACGCCGAGTTCGGCTACGGCATGCGGCTGGCGGTCGACAAGTTCAGCCAGCAGGCGTTCGAGCTCGTCGACGCCCTGGCGGCCGACAAGGCGTTCAAGACGATCCATCCGCTGCTCGCCGAGATCAAGTCGGCCGACCAGTCCGCCCAGGCGGGCATCGAGGCGCAGCGCCTTCGGGTAGCGAAGCTTGCGGACGCCCTCGCCAAGAGCAACAGCGTCCTGTCGAAGAAGTTGCAGCCGATCGTCGACTACCTGGTCAAGAAGTCGGTCTGGTGCATCGGCGGCGACGGCTGGGCTTATGACATCGGCTACGGCGGGCTCGACCACGTCATCGCCTCGGGCAAGAACGTCAACGTGCTCGTGCTCGACACCGAAGTGTATTCGAACACCGGCGGGCAGGCGTCCAAGTCCACGCCGCTGGGCGCGGTGGCGCAGTTCGCCGCCGCGGGCAAGCCGATCGCCAAGAAGGATCTGGGCATGATGGGGATGGCCTACGGCACGGTCTACGTCGCTTCCGTCTCGCTCTCCAATCCGGCCCAGTGCGTCAAGGCGTTCCTCGAAGCCGAAGCGTACGACGGTCCGTCGCTCATCGTCGCCTACGCGCACTGCATCGCCCACGGCATCGACATGACGCGCGCCGTCGACGAGCAGCGCAAGGCGGTCTCCTCCGGCTACCTGCCGCTGTACCGCTATAACCCGGCGATGGCGGCCCAGGGCAAGAACCCGCTCCAGCTCGACAGCCGTGCCCCGAGCACCACCTTCGAGGACTTCGCTTATGGGGAAAACCGGTGGAAAGTGCTCCGGAAGTCCAACCCCGAGGCGGCCGCGAAGCTGATGGGCAAGGCCACCCAGTGGGCCGCCCACCGCTTCGAGTATTACCAGAAGCTCTCAGCGCTGACCTACGGCGGGGAAGAGAACAAATAGCCTGCGATGAGGGGCTGCAAGGCAGGCTGACACGACGAAAGGGCGTCCCCGGGAAACCGGGGGCGCCCTTTTCATATAGCCCCACGTCGTGATCACGAAACGGGGTGGCGGATGCCGGTCCTTTACTACAAGGAAGACTACGCGACGCTCGAGATCGACCACGACGGCGACTACGTCCTGCGCGTCGCCGGGGTCGGGGTGCCCCGGCACGATATTGCGGTCGTTCTCGACGACGATGAACTTGACCGCTACCGCGAGTGGGGCGAGCATTTCGTCGTGACGATGGCGCACCGAATCCATCGCGAGCCCGGGAAGTACGCAGAGCGGAACATCCTGGGTGGAGCGCCGGTACCGACGGCGCCGATGCCGGTCGCAGGACGCCGCGCTTGGTGGGCCTTCTTCGCGGTGTCGGCCGCGCTGGCGCTCTACATTCTGCTGGTGGTGTCGGCCGTCGACCGGCCGGGGGGCGAGGGGGAATCCGTCGCGGGGATGGCCGTCGGATTGCATTCCGCCCCTGACGACGTCGGGGACGTCTACTACATGACCGTGCGGCTCGCCGATGGCGACCGCGTTCAGGTGCGGGTGAGCGGAAGGGCCGACTACAAGGAGAATGCCAGCCTCCTGCTCGTGGCTTCCAGGCCGTCGTTCTTCGGGAAAAGATCCTACCGGTTCATCGGCTACCGGGATCCTGTCCGCTGACGGTCGGTATTTCCCTGCGCATGGGGACCATCGACGATTCCCGGAATCCGTTCCGGGCGTAGAACCGCTGCGCCCGCGTATTCGAACGATCGGTCAGCAGGGTGACCCGCGCCATCCCAGCGGCCCCGGCGAAGAGGAGCGCGGCTTCCAGCAGCTCTTGGCCCACGCCGGCCCCGCGGTGTTCGGGCGCCACAAACATGTCCTCGAGCCAGGCGGCGGGGGCACCCTCCGAAGTGCTGACGGTGAACAGGAGACTGACCATCCCGGCCACCGTTCCTCCCCGGTCGCACACGAGGATTCTCCCGATCGACGGGTCCGCCAAAATCCGGTTCACGCCCCGTCCCTGCCTTGCAGGGTCCGGAGTGAAATCGGCTTCCTGCGCAAACAGCGCGCCGAGAAGGGAGACGATTGCCGGAACGTCGCCCGGGGACGCGAAACGGATGTTCCCGCTCATGCGACCTTTTCCTTCCGCAGCATCGACAGGATCTCCTCCGCTTCCACGTTCGTTATAATGTGGCCCAGCTCCCCGAACACGTAATGCACGGCACTTCGCCCGGAATGCTTGCCGAGCACGATTCGCCGTGAGGTCCCGACCGACTCGGGCGGAAAGGGTTCGTAAGTTTCCGGGTCCTTGATCACCCCGTCCGCGTGGATTCCCGCCTCGTGGCGGAATGCGTTTTCTCCGACGATCGCTTTCCAGGGCGGCATCGGTTGATGCGACACGCGGGTCAGGTAATGGGAAAGCGATCCCAGCTTCGTCGTCTCGATTCCGGAAGACTTCCCGAGAAGGCGAGTCAGGCCCATCGCGACTTCCTCGAGCGCCGCGTTCCCGGCGCGCTCTCCGATTCCGTTGACCGTGACGTCGACAAAGGTCGCGCCTCCGCGCACCGCGGCCAGGGCGTTCGCGGTCGCCAGCCCGAAATCGTCGTGGGTGTGAGCTGCCACCGGAATGCGCAGCACCGCGACGAGTGCGGCGATCTTTTCGCGGATCGAGAACGGGTCGAGGATCCCGACGGTGTCGCAGAAGCGCAGCCGGTCGGCCCCGGCCTCCTGCGCCGCAAGGGCGAACGCGATGAGAAAGGCGGGATCCGAGCGGGAGGCGTCCTCGGCCCCCACGGACACATAAAGCCCGCGCCGCTTCGCGTAGCGGACCGCCGCGCCGATGCGCGCCAGCACCCAGCCCCGATCCTTGCCCAGTTTTGCCGCGATCTGCCGGTCGGACACGGGAAGCGCCATCGCCACTGCGGAAACGCCGCAGGATATCGACGCGTCGATGTCGGCGTCGACCGCCCGGTTCCAGGCCGTAACCCGCGCCCGGAGTCCCATCGCGGCAATCGCCGCCACGGCGTTCGCCTCGCCCCCGCCCATCGCGGGGATGCCCGCCTCGATCTCGTCCACGCCTGCCGCATCGAGCAAGCGGGCGATCCGGATCTTTTCGTCGAAGGAGAACGCGACTCCCGCCGCCTGTTCCCCGTCGCGCAATGTCGTGTCGATGAGATAAACCCGTCCGCCATCCGTATCCATGACTATTCCTCCCCGGTCCTTGCCCGGCGCCTACGGGGTTGCCCGGATCGCGTCTTGCGCCGGGACCATTCCACAGGATTCGCGAATCGCGTCCTCGATCCGGTTGCACGTCATGGCGACCCGGATCCCGCGCTCTTCGAGCGTGCGCCGGGGAGCGTCGCCGATCCGCAGGACCAGCACCCAGCGACAATCGGCCAGCGCCCGCATCATCCGCTCCAACCGGTCCTCGGACGTCTCGCACGACGTCTCGCCCGAGCAGTACTTGTCGATGCTGCGACGTTCCACGAAACGGATGCCCGAGGGAGACGCGTCGTAGATCAGCAGCTCGTTCGCGTGCCCGAAGTGCAGGTCGACCACGTATCCGTTGCCCGATGCGACCGCGACCCGGACCGTATCCTCTCCGGTAGCCGCGGAAGCGCCTTCCGACGCGTGCCCGGCCTTCGGCATCTCCCGGATGGTTTGGCCGGCGTCGAAGAACACGGGCTTCTCGTTGAGGACGGTCCCGACCGCGTCGGCACGGCACTGCCGGCAATGGCGCATCTGCGGGAGGATCTCGCTCATTTCGTCGCGGATGCGGTCGAGCGCCTCCCGGCTCACCATCGGGAACTTCTCGAACCACGTCCCCGGCGTCGGGATGAACGGCATCACGTTGAGGATGTCCGCGCCCTTGTCCCGGACGTAGCGGGCGATCGACGCGATCTCCCCGTCATTGACGCCGGGGATGCAGATCGTGTTGACCTTGATGTGGATGCCGCTGTCCTTCAACGCCTCGAGCGCCTCCTCCTGGCGGTTGAGGATGAAACGTGCGGCGAGGTCGCCTTTCAGGTAGACGTCGCCGTCCTGCGCCCAGGGGTAGAGGGTGCGCGCCGTCGAGAGTTTCCGTGTGTTGATCGTGACCGTGATGTAACGGATACCGATCTCCCGGATCTTTTCCAGATGCTCGACAAGTCCAACCCCGTTGGTGGACAGGCAGAAATCGACTTCACCGTCCGCCGCCCGGATCAGGCGAAACGTCTCGAACGTCTCGTCGGGGTTGGCCATCGCGTCGCCCGGCCCCGCCACGCCGACGATCGCCAGGTTCGGCATCAGCCGCTTCGTCTCGAGGAAGCGCTCGAGCCCCTGCTGCGGTGTGAGCACGGAGCTGGTGACGCCGGGGCGGCTCTCGTTGACGCAGTCGAACTTGCGGTTGCAGTAGAGGCACTTGATGTTGCAGCGGGGCGCCACCGGAAGGTGGAGCCGGGCGAACTTGTGCGCAGCATCCATCGAGAAGCAGGGATGTTTTTTATTGTCGAATCCGCCCATGAGATGTCTCCTTTCAATCCGCTGCGGTTATCTTTCCGTCGTTTCTATGCGACGACGGGTTCGAACGTGAACGCCTTCTTGGAGCAGGTGCGGCCGCACGCCTGGCAGCCGATGCAGTTGCCGCCGTTCTCGACCTTCATGAACATCTTCGCGGAGTCGTCTTCGTCGACTTCCTCGAAACCGAGCACGTCATGCGCGCATACCTTGAAGCAGCGGCCACAGCCGATGCACAGCTCCTCGTCGATATTCTTGATGAATTGAGGCGTCCACTCTTTCTTGTCCTTGGTCAGTCCCGTGATGTAAGCCATGTCGTATTCCTCCAGGTTGTCGTTGTCCGATGCATATCAAGTGCCGACGAGGGAATGTCGCTTTCCGATCAATATTTCGGATCCGAGGCGTGCCCCCCACGGGTATCGGGGAGAAATGGCCGCGGGTGCTTCCGGAAGCGCGTCGGCCCGGCCGCCCTTCCCGGGAAGTTCCGGCTCCGCCGCCGCGATCCCTGCGCGGGGCGTCGCGAAGACGGTCCCGGTTCCGAGGCGTGCGCCGAACGGGTAACGGCCGGGAACAGCCGCGGAAGGCCCCCCGTTCGTACCGAAGGGGAGCTGTTCCCCCGTCACCGGCGATTCGGCCCTTTGAGGTAGAGGGCCGGACGAAAACGTGGGGCGAGGCGAGCGATAGATCGCAACGGTTGTCATCGCGCTTACGCCTCGCCTTCGAGGAACGACGGGGCGGTCGCGCCCGCCATCGCCTTGCGCAGCCAGGGGGGCGGGGTGCCGCGGAGCACTTCCTGCAATTTTGCGACGACCATGGCGATCGGCTCCGGTTCGCCCGTCTTCATCGGCTGGATCTTCCGCGCGACCAGTTTCGCCGCGGGGGGGCCACCGATCTGTACCGTGTAGACGATGGCACAGCCGGCGACTGCGTTCGCCCGTGCGGTGATCCGATCTTCTTCGTCGTCGCCCACCGGGATTACTGCGACTTCGTGCAGGAACGATGCCGTGTCCGGGCCGACCTCCCAGATGTGGAATTTCGCGGCCTGTCCGAAATGTTGATCGATCGTGAAGCCATCTGTGGTCGTGAATGCGACTTTCATGGCGTCCTCCTCGGGACCTTTTTGTCAGTTGTGCGCCAACTTCTGAGCTTCGGACGAATTCGCCTGGAAGAGGTTCGCCACCTCGAACAGCAGGTTGAGCGTTCCCCGGTAGCCGACCCACATCTTCTGGTGTGCGCCCAGCCGGTCGAACACGGGGTAGCCGGTTCTCAGGTGCGCCTTGATTCCCAGCTTCGCCGCGGCCTGGCGGCCGTTGGAGTTGGCCACCAGCAGGTCGGCGCCGATCGCGGCCGTTTCCAGGTCTTCCAGGTCGCCCACGGAGACCGCGTCGCAGGGAAGCCCGTCGAGGCCGCGTGTCCGGGTAGCCGAAAGCGCTGCCTGGATATCGCAGCCCATCGATGCCAGAAAGCGCGTCATCCCCATGAGGTGATCGGCCTCGAGCGCCAGCGCGATCTTCTTCGCGCCGAACTGGTAGTGGCTATCCACCATCGCGTCCGACAGGCGGCTTCTCCACCGGCGATGTTTTTCGGGAACAGGCTTGCCGCTGATCGCGGAGAGCGTCTCCATCAGCCGGTCGACTTCCGACATGCCCGTTAACGATGAGAAGCCGTACGCCGGCGTCCCGAACGAATCCGACAGCTTCTTCGACGCCTTCGCCAGCGAGTCGCCGACGTAGACCGTCGCCGCGCTGCGTCCCGCCGTCCTGATCGCATCGACCGTCACGCCGCCCGTCGAAAGGGGGGACACGATGTCGTCGATGTGCCCGTCGAGCGCATTCGATATATCGGGGACGGCGACCACGGACAGCCCGAACGACTCGATCAGCTCCTTCACTTCCTCAACGTCGGCCGGCGTGAGCTGGGAGCCCGGCAGCAGCGTGACCTGGCCCGGGATCGTCTCGCCCCCCTCGGGAAGCGCGGACACGATCGCCTCGACCGCGGCGGCGTACCCTTCCTGCAGGGAGCCGCAGTAATCGGGGGTCGCGGCCCAGATGACCGGCACCCCGGCGAATTGCGGATTCTCGTTCCGGAAATGGACGATCGCGCTCTGGACGTCGTCGCCCATCGTCTCGGTCAGCCCGGACGTCATCACGCCGACCACGCCCGGGTTGAACTTCTCGATGACGCGGCCGATCCCTTTCTTGAGGTTCTCCCATCCCCCGAAGATCGCCGTATCCTCGCTCATCGCGGTCGAATTGAGCGCGATCGACTCCTTGAAGTGCCGGGATAGCTGCAGCCGGATGAAGGTCGAGCAGCCCTGCGCCCCGTGGAGCAGCCCGAGCATTCCGTCGATCCCGAGGTAGGCGAGCGTCGCGCCCAGCGCGGGAGAATTCTTTTGCGGGTTGACGGTCGCCGCCTTGGTCGAGACTTTCACGCGGGAAAGGGAGAGGTCTTCGGCCAGCAGCGTCTCGGCATGGTTCGCGGCCATCGCCACCTCGGCCCCGGATTGATCCGTGCCTTTTTCCCAAGGCGCCGGGGCGTTGAGCGTGCGCCAGATCGGGTTATTGACGGTCAGCTCGAGCTGTTTCGCGAACGTGACCATCCCTTCGTAGCCCGCATAGGGATAGGAACGGCCGTGGTTGATGTCGAGGAACGGCGTCTTCGTCTTGAGCGCCAGGAACTTGGTCTTGCCGCCGGCGACGATCAGGTCGGGCATCTTCTCGGCCATGACGGCCAGAAGCCCGGCAGTGGAAGTGTCCTCGATGATGCGGGCGTCCTTGTGCATCAGCGCCTTCATCCGGTGGAAATCTTCGAGGGTGGAATTCTGCGTGCCGGCAGCCAGGATCTCGACGCCCAACTCGCGCAACGCGTTGACCATCGACCAGGTCTTGACGCCTCCGGTAAAGAGCACCGCGCGCTTGCCGGAAAGCCGGGCACGGATGGGTGCGATCCGCTCGCGGCAGGCCGCCTCTTCCTTGGCAATCAGCGCCTCGGCCCGGTCGCGCATCGTCGTGTCGGATTCGCCGCCGTTGACGAGATCGAGTTCCCGCGCGATGTCGCGCAGCGCCTTGGCGGTGTCGGTCATCCCGTAGAACGATTCCTCGATGTAGTCCATTCCGTATTGCTTCTTCATCTTCCGTGCGAGGTTGGTGAGCGACTTGGAGCAGATGATGACGTTGAGCTTCGCGCGGTGGGCGTACCTGAGCTCCTCGAACTTCGCATCGCCGCTGACGCACGACAGGACTCGGATGCCCAGCGCGTCGAACAGGGGCAACATTCCCCACAAGTCGCCCGCGATGTTGTATTCGCCGATCAGGTTGATGTCGTAGGGGGTGACGAATTCCGGCTCGGCCGTCCCGACGACATGCTTGAACAGGATCTCGCCCGCCAGCCGATTGCCGATGTTCTTGTCGCCGATGAAGCCGGGCGTGTTGACGGGAATGATGGGGATCGTGACCTTTTCCGCCGCGGCTGCGCACACCGCCTCGACATCGTCCCCGGTCATCGCGGTGACGCACGTCGCGTAGACGAAGATCGCCTTCACCTGGCCCGCGTACCGGCCTGCCAGGTCGAGGATCGCCCGGTACAGCTTCTTCTCGCCGCCGAACACGACGTCGTTTTCCATCATCTCGGTCGTGAAGCCGCGGCGGTAGAGCTGCGAGCCGGACGAGCGCGCCCCCCGGTTGTCCCAGGAGTTGCCCGCGCAGGCGATCGGTCCGTGGACGAGGTGGATGACGTCGGTGATCGGCATCAGGACGACCCGGGCGCCGTCGTACGCGCACGACCGCTCCGTCCCTTCCCCCGGCTCCGACTTTTTGCAGAACTTGGGCGCGCCCTTTTCCTGCGTCTCACACTCGGGAGCGTCGTAATAATCAGGTCGCGCCATTTATCTACCCTCCGTAGCGCGAGAGCGCCGTGTGTCCTTTGGGCTCCGCGGTATCCCCTTTCGGGGGACGTCTTGCTCGGCCATCCATGGCCTCCCTGCGACTCCATACCCCTCGCGCCGCCATCCCTGGCGGCTACACCCGCTCGGGGCATAGGCCCCCTTCAGGGGACACCGCGGAGCCTGTCGGCCACCCGGGTGTCGCGCCTGATGGGAGGCGGTCGGTACTTGTGTCGCGCTTCCGGAAACCGGAACCTTGTTCGTCTGAATCGCCTACGAATGCCCTCGGTCGTATCCCGAGGCCTCACGCTTCCAGGCGTAGGCCAAAGCGGGGGTCCCTGGACGGGGGCCTCTCTCGGCTCGCCGGGAGGCATGGATGCCGGAGGCGAGCCGAAGGGAGTCGCAGACGACCCAGGGATGGGGCGGCAAGACGTCCCCCGGGAAGGGAGCCCCCGCGTGGCGCTAGCCGGGAAGCCATGGGCCGATCCGCCTGCCCGCCTACCGCATCATTTCGAAGAAGCGTTCGTCGCATGTGTCGTCCTTGATGTCGATGAACTTGTTGCAGATCTCCGTCACCATGTTCAGGACGCCCTGATAGCCGACCAGCGGGTAGCGGGGCTTGTTGACGCGATCGAAGATCGGGAAGCCGAAGCGGAAGAGCGGGATCTTCGCGTCGCGGGCGGCGAACTTGCCGTGCGTGTCGCCGATCATCGCGTCGACCGGTTCCGTCATCAGCAGGCTGCGCAGGTGCCACAGGTCCTTGTTGATGTAGATCTTTCCCTTCTTCCCGTACGGGGAGGCGTCGAGCAGCGCCTGGAGCTCCTTCTCGAGTTTCTTGCTCCCCTTGCTGCACAGGATGTGTACCGGTTCCGCGCCCATCTCGAGGAGGAACGAGACGTAGCCGACGAGGTAGTCGGGATCGCCGTAAAGCGCGAACTTCTTCCCATGGATGTATTGGTGCGCGTCGGTCACCGCGTCGACCGCCCGGCCGCGGTCGGCCTTGAGCGATTCGGGAACCGGCTTGCCGAACAGATCGGCCAGCTTCATGAGAAACGCGTCGGTCTTGGTGATGCCGAACGGCGTCGGGATGACGGCGTGCTTCCCCGCGAAGTGATCCTTGATCCACCCGAACGTCTTCGTCGTCGCGTACGGCGCGACGGAAAGGGTCGCCTTGCCGTTGATCGCATCGGCGGCCTCGTCGAGCTTTGTCCCGCCGGGATAGATCCGGTAGGTGCCGTCCAGGGGAGAGTCGAACGTCTCCGAGATGTCGGCCAGGAAGGTATACGGAATCCCGAACTCCTTGAAGATCCGCTTGTACTCCCGGTAATTGCCGGTATTGAAGTCGCAGCCGGCGATGAAGTTGAGCTTGCCGGTGCAGCGCCCCTCGACCGACTTGCCTTCCGTGAGCGTCTGCAGGATCGACGACAGCATCGCGTCGTAGCCGTTGACGTGGGAACCGCTGAAGCTGGGCGTGTTCGCATATGGAGTAGGGAAGTCCTCCGGCAGGGTCCCCTTGTTCCGCGCGTTCTTGATGAACGCGGTCAGGTCGTCTCCGATAACTTCCGGCATGCAGGATGTGAACACGGCGATCATCTTCGGCTTGTAGAGCGCGAGCGCGTTTTCCAGCCCCTCGTGGAGGTTGGCCTGACCGCCGAACACCGCGCCGTCCTCGGTCATCGAATCGGAGACCGCAGGCGCCGGCTCGCGGAAGTGCCGGTTGAAGGTCGACCGGTAGTAAGAGGCGCACCCTTGCGACCCGTGGACGAAGGGCAGCGTCCCCTCGAAGCCGTGCGCTGCGAGCTGCGCGCCCAGCGGTTGGCAGGCATGCGCCGGATTGATCACCAGCGCCTGACGGGCGAAGTTCTTCTCCTTGTACTCTTCCGTATTGATCCAGGCCGAGACCCGCGAGATTTCCTCGTCGGTGTATTCGGTGACCGGCTTCACTTCCAGTCCCAGGTTGTTCGCCATTTCCGTACTCCTCTCATGTCCGACCGGCTGAACAGCCGCCGTGTCGATTCGTGTGGTCGCCGGTTACGCGCTTCGCGTCACCGGGTATCCCCTTCCGGGGGACGTCTTGATCGGCCATCCATGGCCTCCCTGCGACTCCATACCCCTCGCGGCGCCATCCATGGCGCCTACACCCGCTCGGGGCATAGGCCCCCGTTCGGGGACACCCGGCGCCGCTTCGCTCCAGGGTTGGCTCCCAGTCAGGCGTGTCGCGGCCACACGCTCCCCGGCGTACGCCAAAGCGGGGGTCCCTGGACGGAGGCCTCTGAGACTCGCCGGGAGGCATGGATGCCGAAAAGAGCCCCCGCGTGGCGCTTAGCCGGGGAGTCATTGGCCGGGCCGTGTCCATCAGAACGGTGACTTGACGAGCGACCAGGTCGGGCTGTTCACCGCCATGTCGACGTCGCGGGCGAAGATCGGGAAGCCGTTGTAGGCGTGGTACGGCCCCGAGTAGTCCCAGCTGTGCATCTGCCGGAACGGGATCCCCATCTTCTGGAACAGGTACTTTTCCTTGATCCCGCTTCCGATCAGCGAGGGCTTGAGCGTTTCCACGAAGTGCTCGAGCTCGAGCTCGGAGGCGTCGTCGTAGATCACGGTGGCCTCGGGCATTTCGGGCGAGGTCCGCTCGTAGTCGTCGCCGTGGGCGAACTCGTAGCCGGAACCGACGACCGTCATCCCGAGATCCTCGTAGGCGTTCACCGTGTGGCGGGGGCGAAGGCCGCCGACGTAAAGCATCACGGTCTTGCCTTCCAGCCGGGGGCGATACTCGTCGATCACCGCCTGCATCATCGGGTCGTACTTCGCGATCGCCTTCTCGACGTTCTCCTTGATGCGGTCGTCGAACCGTTCCGCGAGCGCCCGCAGGCTGCTTTTGATCTTGGTCGGCCCGAAGAAGTTGAGCTCGATCCAGGGGATGCCGTACTTCTCTTCCATGACCTTGCACATGTAGTTCATCGACCGGTAGCAGTGGATGATGTTGAGCTTCACCTGGTGGGTGGCCGCGATCCGCTCCATCTCGCCGTCGCCGGTCCAGGTCGCCTTGACGTTGAGGCCGATCTCTTCGAGCAGCGGCTTCACCGACCAGACGTCGCCGCCGATGTTGTAATCGCCGATCAGGGCGATGTCGTAAGGCGTCGCGGGTTCGGCGAATTCGCGCGTCTCGATGATGTAGTCGCGGATGGTGTCGTTGGAGATGTGGTGGCCGAGCGACTGGGACACGCCGCGGAACCCTTCGCAGTTGCACGGGATGATTGGAAGGTCGAGCTCCTTGCTCGACGCTTTCGCGACCGAGTTGATGTCGTCGCCGATCAGGCCGACCGGGCACTCGGAGAGGACCGAAATCCCCTTGGCCAGCGGGAACAGCTCGTGCGCTTCGGAAAGCAGCGTCTTCAGCTTCTTGTCGCCTCCGTAGACGATGTCCTTTTCCTGGAAGTCGGAGGTGAACTGCATCGCGAAGTTCGTGACGCCGTTGATCCCGCTCATCAGGTTTCGGCGGGTGCCCCAGGAGTACCAGCCGCAGCCGACCGGCCCGTGGGAGACGTGGACCATGTCGCGGATGGGGCCCCACACGACGCCCTTGGCGCCGGCATAGGCGCAGCCGCGGGCGCTCATCACGCCGGGAACGGTCTTCCGGTTGGACTTGACGCACGAGCTGCAGCTCGTCGGATCGTTGGGGGCCAGGTGCGGCGCCCGCTTCTTGCGCGCTTTTTCGGGGTAGATCGAAAGCACTTCGTCGATCATTTCCTGCGTCGATTCCTTCGTGATGCCTTCGACCTTCTTTATTTCCGACATGGCCCGACTCCTGTTCTCCAGTTTGAAAGGTTCGTCATTTCGCGGCGGTGGCCGCTTCGGCAACGCCGACGATCGTTTCGTCTTCGGCCTCCATGACGCCGAACTCCATGAGAAGTTCCTCCAGCTCGTCCATCGACAATGGCGTCGGGATGACCAGCATCTTGTTCTCGCTGATCTTCCGGGCGAGCTCCCGGTACTCCTGCGCCTGGGGGTGCTCGGGGGAGTACTCGATGACGGTCATCCGGCGCATCTCGGCTCGTTGGACCTGGTTGTCGCGGGGAACGAAGTGGATCATCTGAGTGCCGAGCTTCTTGGCGAGGGCATCGACCAGCTCGAACTCCTTGTCGGTCTTTCGCGCGTTGCAGATGAGGCCGGCCAGGCGGACCTTGCCGGAGGTGGCGTACTTGAGGATGCCCTTGGCGATGTTGTTGGCGGCGTACATGGCCATCATCTCGCCGGAACAGACGATGTAGATCTCCTCGGCCTTGCCTTCGCGGATCGGCATGGCGAAGCCGCCGCAGACGACGTCGCCCAGGACGTCGTAGAAGACAAAGTCGAGGTCGGGGACGTAGGCGCCGTTCTCCTCGAGGAAGTTGATGGCCGTGATGACGCCGCGGCCGGCGCATCCGACGCCGGGTTCCGGGCCGCCCGACTCGACGCAGCGGATGCCGCCGTAGCCGACCTTCAGGACGTCGTCGACCTCGAGGTCCTCGACGGTGCCGCGCTCGCGCACGAGATCCATGACGGTGCTCTGCGCCTTGGCGTGCAGGATGAGCCGGGTCGAGTCGGCCTTCGGGTCGCAGCCGACGATCATCACCTTCAAGCCGAGCGACGCGAGACCCGCGACGGTGTTCTGGGTGGTGGTGGATTTGCCGATGCCGCCTTTGCCGTAGATCGCGATCTGCCTCATGAGAAGTCTCCTTGTCGAGTGGTCGGAAATGTTCTTTCTTGCCTTCTCCATTCCAAGGGGCGTGCCATGTTTTATGGCTGCACGTAACATGTTGTTTGTAGGGTGATTAATGACTTGCCCTGAATTCGCCCCATTCCGCGTCTCTCGGAATGCGACACTTTGGTCGCATATATGTTCCGGAATGACTACAATAAGGTCGATACCCGGCGGTCGCCGGGCCGGAGGATTCTATTGCAGCCGCTGACGATGAACCTGTGCAACCTGCCTCCCTGGGTGATCGCCGCTCCGGAGTTCAACGCGAACCCGAAGCCGATCGAGATCCAGGGGGTGCGGCGCGCCCACCGCTTCCTTTTCGAGCGGCTCGCGACGATGCCGGACCCGCAGGCGCGGGCGAAGGCGTTCCTCGACCACATGGACGTCGCGTTCCAGCTTCACCAGTGGGAGCAAGAGACGTCCGCCCTCGGGCGGAAAAGCCTGAAGAACAGCTACCTGCGCTTCCTGCGCGGCTGGATGTTCGACGCGAATTCGCTGGAGGGCGCGGTGCTCAAGGGGTGGGTCGAGAGCCGGATCGGCATCCCGCCCACATTCCACAAGGAAGCGGTCGGGGACGTCCACTCCGCGACGTACGCGGCCTACCTCGCCGACCGGATGCGCGGCAGCGCCCGGACGAGCGCGATCCAGGCGCAGTTCGACCTGCTCTACGAGTTCGTCCAGGAGGAGCTGCGGCGGCGGGAGGAGCCCCCCGTCTGCATCCTGTTCCGGGGGATCCACGATTTCTCGGAGCATCGCGTCCTCGATAAAGGAGAACGGCACCGAATGCGTCTCCGGCTCAACAACCTCAACTCGTTCACCCCGGATTTCGAGCGGGCGTTCGAGTTCGGCACGAAGGTGCTCGAGGTTCAGGTTCCGTCGTGCAAGGTGTTCTTCCGCGCCGACCTGCTGCCGGGGGCGCTCCTGAAAGGCGAGGAAGAAGTCATGGTGATCGGAGGGGATTTCGATGTCATTGTCCGAACGGGATGAGGGTCGGCGGGTCGTTCCCGCCGGGCCGGAAGGCATGATCGATCGCGCCGTCGCGTCGTTCCTCGGCGTGGCGATCGGCGACGCGCTCGGCGCGACGACCGAGTTCATGACGCCCGCGGAGATTCGCGAGAGGCATGGCGTCCACGACCGGATCGTCGGGGGCGGCTGGCTGCGGCTCAAGCCGGGAGCGATCACCGACGACACGGAGATGTCGCTTTGCATCGCGCGGGCGGTGCTGGAAAAGGGAGGGTTCGACCTGCAGGCAATCGCCGGGCGGTTCGCGACGTGGCTGCGGGGCAACCCGCCGGACGTCGGCGCCACCTGCCGGAAGGGAATCCGCGACTTCATGCTCAAGGGCTGGACGGAGATGCCGTTCAACGAATGGGACGCGGGCAACGGGGCATTGATGCGGATGACGCCGGCCGCGCTGCTTTCGTTCGGCGACGATGCGCTGCTCGAACAGGCCGTGATCGCGCAGGCGCACCTGACGCATAACCACCCGCTTTCCGACGCCGCCTGCCTCTGCGCCGGCCGGATGGTGCACCTCGCTCTTCGGGG
The DNA here is from genome assembly GCA_036504035.1 of Candidatus Deferrimicrobiaceae bacterium. NCBI lineage: Bacteria > Candidatus Deferrimicrobiota > Candidatus Deferrimicrobia > Candidatus Deferrimicrobiales > Candidatus Deferrimicrobiaceae > Candidatus Deferrimicrobiaceae bacterium. The sequence continues at coordinate 203,116 of DASXVV010000006.1, read as the reverse complement.
GGAAGGGCGGAGCCGGTTGCAGCGGGAGGCGGAGGCACTCGTCGCCGCGCATCCGAAGTTCGACTTCTCGCGCTATTCGGGCGAAGCCAGCGGATACGTCGTCCATACGATGCAAACCGTCTTCCATTTCTTCTTTTCGACGCGGGCGTTCGAGGATTGCCTGACGGGGGTCGTGAACCAGGGGGGCGACGCCGACACGACGGGGGCGATCGCGGGGATGATCGCCGGCGCTTATTACGGGACGCAGGGGATCCCGGACCGCTGGCGAAAGGCGCTCGACCCGTTGGTACGTGCCGAGGTCGAGGACAGCGCTGCCCGGCTATTCCGGATGTCGCCCGGGCTCCGCGAGGCGACCTTGCGATGAGCGCGTCTCCGAACAACCATACGCGGTCGCCGCGCGACGTCGAACAGCAGCTGCTCGAGCTGACGACGCTCCACGAGATCAGCAAGGTGCTGACCGAGTCGCTCGACCTGCAGGTCACCTGCTCCCGGGTGCTCAAGTTATTGTCGCAACTCCTGGGCATGGAGCGCGGCACTTTCCTGATGCGTGAGCCCGAGAGCGGGAAGCTGTCGATCGTCGCGGCGCAGGGACTGGCGCCCGAGGAGATCGCCCGCGGCCGCTACGCCGTCGGGGAGGGGATCGTCGGCCGCGTCGTGGCCACCGGGAGCCCGATCGTCATTCCCGCCATCGGCGACGAGCCGCTGTTCCTGGACCGGACAGGCGCGCGGGCCAAACTGATCGACCGCGGATCGATCACCTTCCTCTGCGTGCCCGTCAAGGTGGGCGGTGAGGTGGTCGGCGTCCTCTCCGCGGACCGGCTCTTCGAGGACCGCGTCCCGTTCGACCGGGACCTCAGGTTCCTGACAATCGTCGCCGGCAGCATCGCGCAGGCGGTCCGCATCAACGAGATGGTGCGCGAAGAGAAGCAGCGGCTGCTCGACGAGAACCTTTCCCTCAAGTCGGAGCTGAAAGGGCGCTACCGGTTCGACAACATCGTCGGCGTAAGCGACCGGATGCAGGCCGTCTTCGGCCAGGTGGACCGGGTCAGCAAGAGCAACGCGACCGTGATCCTGCGGGGGGAAAGCGGGACAGGCAAGGAGATGATCGCGGGGCTCATCCACTACAACAGCGGGCGTGCGCAGGGGCCGTTCATCAAGCTCAACTGCGCGGCGCTCCCGGAGACGCTGCTCGAGACCGAGCTGTTCGGGCACGCCCGCGGCGCGTTCACCGGGGCGGTGGGCGAGAAGCGCGGGCGGTTCGAGCTGGCGAACGGCGGCACCCTCTTCCTCGACGAGGTGGGCGACCTGCCGCTCTCCTTCCAGATCAAGCTGCTGCGCGTGCTCCAGGAGCGGCAGTTCGAGCGGATTGGCGGGACGGAGACGATCTCGGTCGACGTCCGCCTCATCACCGCGACGAACCGGGTATTGGAAGAAGCGGTGCGCGCCGGGCAATTCCGCGAGGATCTCTACTACCGGCTGAACGTGATCCCGATTTTTTTGCCCCCGCTGCGGGAGCGTCCCGAGGATGTCCCGCCGCTGATCGAGTTCTACCTCGCCCGCTTCAACCAGGAGAACGGGAAGGCGGTGCGGCTGTCGCGCGCCGTCTATGACCGGCTTCTGCGCTACCCGTGGCCGGGCAACATCCGGGAGCTGCAGCACGCGATCGAGCATCTGGTCGTCATGGCGGCGGGAAACGAGGCGGGGGAGGCCGAGCTGCCGCTGTCCATCCTGAACGGGCCCGGCTATGCCGCGCAACCCGTGGCGGGCGCCGGATTCCCCATGCCGGCGTTCGGCCCCGGCCCGCTGCCCGCTCCGGGCGCCCCCGTCCCTGCGGCGAATCCGCTGGGACTCTCGGCGCTCGAGCTTTCGGAAAAGGAGATGATCGAAGAGGCGGTCGCGAAGGCGGAGGGAAACCGGTCGAAGGCCGCGCGCGCGCTGGGCATCACGCCGCGCCAGATCGGCTACCGGATGCGGAAGTTCGGGATTCCGGGCTAGCGGTCGGTTACTTCCCGGAAGGGCCCCGCCGGTCGACGACGCGCTGCGCCTTGCCGTCGGACCGGGGAAGCGTGCCGAACGGGACGAACTGAAGCGTCACCCGGAAGCCGAGGAAATCGCGTAGCCGCGTGTGGATGCGGGTCTCGACTTCCTCGTCGATGCCCGAGAGCGTCTCGGCGATCAGCGTGACGATACCCTTGCCGTGCTTCTCCTCGAGTACGATCTGGTACTCGGTCGAGAGCTCCGTAAACGACATCAGGATGGCCTCGAGCTGGGAGGGGTAGAAGTTGACGCCCTTGACCTTCAGCATGTCGTCGTTGCGCCCCTTGATCCGGGCGACTTTGACGGTCGATAGGCCGCAAGGGCAAGGCCCTCGGGAGACGATCCGGGTGACGTCGCGCGTCCGGTAGCGGACCAGCGGCAGTCCTTCCCGGGTGAGCGTCGTCAGCACCATCTCGCCCTCGACGCCGTCGGGCACGACGTCGCCGCTCTCCGGGTCGATGATCTCGACGATGTAGTGGTCGTCCCAGACGTGGATCCCGTCGTGCTGCACGCAGTCGATCCCCAGCCCCACGCCGCCCGTCTCGGTCATCCCGATGACGTCGAACGTCTCGATCCCCATCACATCCTCGATCCGTTTCCGCATGCTGTCGGACCACACTTCGGCGCCGATGATGCCGACGCGGAGCTGCGTCCTTTTCCGGAAGTCGAATCCTTCTTCCCGGGCGATCTCCATGAGGCGAAGCGGGTAGGAGGCGATGGCGCCCAGCGCGGTCGTCCCGAGCTCCTCCATGAAGCGGAGCTGGAGGTGGCTGCGGCCCGCCCCGATCGGGATGGTGAAGGCGCGGATCGATTCGGCGCCGTAGTGGAAGCCGAAGCCGCCGTTGAACAGGCCGAAGGAGGGCGTGATCTGGATCGTGTCCTCGGAGGTCAACGTCGCGGTCGTGAAGCAGCGCCCCATCGTCTCGCGCCACTGGTCGACGTCGTGGCGGGTCATCGGGTTGAGCACGGGGGTGCCCGTCGTGCCGCTGCTCATGTGCATCCGGGCGAAGTCCTTCCGGTCGGCGCAGGCGAACGAAAAGGGGTAGCCCTTCTGCAGGATCTCCTTGGTCATGAACGGGCGCCGGACGAAATCCTCGTAGCTGCGGATCTCGCCCTCGATCCGCATGGCGCGGGCGTAGAAGTCGTTGTGGCGGACGATGCGGTGGAGCGATCGGTTGAGCCCTTCGAGCTGGGCGTCGGTGAGGCCCGGAGGCAGGGCGGAAAGGGTATCGGTCATGGCGGTCAGTCCTTCATTTCGAGGCCGACCCGGATGGCGTCGGCGTTGATTTTCCGGTCGCCCGACAGGAGCGGGAGGAGCTGCTCCGGAGGGAAGAGCACGGGAAAGGCGGCGAACAGGCGGCCCAGCAGGATCTGGCCGGCGAGGACCGGATTGCCGAAGCGTTCGGCGGCCAGCGAGGCGGCGTCGATCGAACGGGACGCATATTGCGGGGGCAGCGCGACGGGCTCGGCGTCGTCGACGAGGCAAAGTCCGCCGGGCGCCAGGAACGAGCCGTTGCGCAGCGCCTCGCCGGCGTCGGTCGAGAGGACGAAATCGGCGCTGCCGAGCGCGATGGAGGGCGATTCGAAGGGGCCGATCTTGAGGAAGGTGGCGACGCTGCCGCCGCGCATGGCCATCCCGTGCGTCTCGGCGGAGATGACCCGATGCCCCAGCCGGGCGGCGAGGTTTCCCAGCAGGTGGTTCAGCGTGACGATTCCCTGTCCGCCCCGGCCGCACAGGATCCCGGTCAACGTCTTCATGGCGCGTCCTCCCCGGCGGCGATCGCCCCGAAGGGGCAGATGTCGACGCAGACCCCGCAGTCGATGCAAAGCCGCCGATCGACGACGGCGCGGCCGAGGGCCGGATCCTCCGAAAGGGCGGGGCACTCGAACCGCTCGTAGCAGATGCGGCAGTTCCGGCACGCTCCGGTAACGCGGACGGGGGCGGTGCGGGGGGCGGGCCGCTCGCGGGCCACACAGCCGCGCCGGAAGATCACGACGGCCGGATGGGAAGCTTCCTCCGCGTGGGCGAGCGCTTCCTTCAGCAGCGCGACTGCGCCCTGGACGTCGTACGGGTCCGCCGCGCGGACGAAATCGATGCCGAGCCCGCGCACGGCGGCCTCGATCGTGATGCCCGCCCCGGCCATGTGGGGGACGGGCTGGAAGCCGGTCATCGCGGTCGTCCCGTTGTCGAGGATGCAGAGCACGACAGGCGCGCCCGACAGGCGGGCGTTGAGCAACCCGGGGAGCCCGGTGTGGAAGAAGGTGGAGTCGCCGATCGTCGCGATCACCGGACGGTCGGGATTCGCCCGCTTCATCGCTTCAGCGAATGTGATCGAGGCGCCCATGCAGATGCAGCTGTCGACCGCCCCGAGGTTGACGCCGAGCGTGTAGCAGCCGATGTCGCCGGGGAAGATGCCGTCAGGCGCGCTCTTGCGGATGGCGTAGAAGGCCGGCCGGTGGCCGCAGCCGGCGCAGAGGCGCGGCTTGGCGGGCGGCGGGGGCGCCGGAAGCTCGGCCCGGGCCGCCTTCGGCGCCGGCTTCCCGGCGAAGGCGTGGAGCCGTTCGGACAGGATGTCGAAGGTGAGCTCGCCCCGGGCGGGCATCGCGCCGTCGTGCTTCCCGGATACCTTTCCCCTGTCGCGAAGTTGGTCTTCGATCACCGGGAACGTCTCTTCGGCGACGAGCAGCCGCCGGTAGCCGGCGAGGTGGCGCGCGGCGAATTCGCCCGAGAGCGGGAACGGCATGTCGACCTTGACCAGGTCGACCGGCAGCGGGTGCGCTGCGAGGACGTCGCGCAGGACGGCATAAGGGTATCCCGAGGCGACGACGGCGAGGTCGTGCTTCGGGGCGAAGCCGTCGTCGCGCCATGCGTCGGCGGCGATGGCCGAAAGTTTTGCGAGCAGCCGCTCGTGGAGGACGCTGCGGAACCTCGGCGTCGCCGCCCACCGCTCGGGATCGCGCACGAAGGCGGCGGGGACCGGCGCGGGCGCCGCGGCGGCGGGAACGTCGAAATCCTGGCGGCTGTGGCAGACGCGCATGACGGGGCGCAGGAGCACGGGGATCTTCTCCCGGGCCGAGAGCGCGAAGGCGCGCAGCGTCAGCGCCCAGGCGTCGCGCGGGTTAGCCGGGTCGAAGACGGGGATGCGGGCGGAAAGGGCGTAGAGGCGGCTGTCCTGCTCGGTCTGCGAGCTGTGGGGTCCCGGATCGTCGGCGGAGACGAGGACGAGCGCGCCCGCGACGCCGGTGTAGGCCACGCTGAAGAGCGGGTCGGCGGCGACGTTGAGCCCCACCTGCTTCATCGCGCACAGGACGCTGCGGCCAGAGATTGCCTCGGCGGTAGACAGCTCGAGCGCGACCTTCTCGTTGACGGACCACTGGGCGAACCGGTCGGGGGCGAAGCGGCGGAAGGCGCCGAGGATCTCGCTCGCGGGCGTGCCCGGGTAGGAATAGGCGGAATGGGCCCCGGCGTGAACCGCGGCGAGGGCGATGAGGTCGTTCCCCAAGAGAAAGTCTGCCATGTTTTCGGGATTCCTTTGCGGCCAGGACGATCTTTCAATGATACGCCCGGACCCGCGGGTTGCCAACACCCGCGGCACCCGCGGCACCGCCCAGGAACTTGAAGGCACCTGTCAAATACGCTTTGGCGTGGAACCGGGTACAGGATGGGTCGCATTGCGCGGAGATCATCCGGGAATGCCCGAGCAAGAATCGCTAAGTTATTTGACACAAAGATGAAGTATTTGATAGCCTCCCGTCACCAATCCTTTCCGTAAAAGCTGTTTGGTCCCATTCGCCGTCGGTCGTTGGTTTGATGCCGTAAACCTGCAGAAGCCGTAACGGAGCGAACATGGGCCTATGCCTTCATCCTGACAATCCCCTTTCATTTTCCGATACCTGCTGGAGGTTGAAATGACGCGTTCGCTCAGGCCCCTGCGTACCAAACCGGGGATTCAAAGAACCGGATTCATCCTTATGATGGTCCTTTCGGTCATTCTCCTTTCCGGAACGGGATACGCCGCCACCCTGAGCGTTACAACCACCAGTCTGGCTGCCGGCACCGTCGGAACCGCGTACAGCAAGACGCTGGCGGCCACCGGCGGCACGACTCCATATACCTGGAGCATCAAGGCGGGAACCTTGCCGGCCGGGCTTACCCTGAGCAGTGCGGGAGTCATCAGCGGCACGCCGACCACCGCAGGCACCAACAGTTTTACCGTCCAGGTGAAAGCCGCCAACAATACCACGGCGACCAAGGCGCTTTCGATCGTCGTCAACGCCCCGCCCCTGACCATAAATACGGTTGCATTGGACAACGGCTACATCGGCACTGCCTATGCTCAAACGCTGGCCGCCACCGGCGGGAAGACCCCCTATAAGTGGAGCGTCACCACTGGCACGTTGCCCGCCGGGCTCACCCTGGGCACCGGCACCGGAGTCATCAGCGGGGCGCCGACGACGGCCGGATCGAGCACCTTCACGGTAAAGGTCCTGGACAACAACAGCGCCTCGACGACGAAGTCGCTTTCGATCACCATCTACGCCGTGCCGTCCGTCGCAACATCGTCGCTTCCGGACGGCTACATCGCCACCGCCTACAGCCAGACGCTGGCAGCCACCGGCGGGAAGACCCCCTATAAGTGGAGCGTCACCACCGGCACGTTGCCGCCCGGCCTTTTGTTGAGCAGTGCGGGCGTCATCAGCGGCACGCCGACGACGGCCGGACCAAGCAACTTCACGGTGCAGGTCGCCGACAACAACAGCGTGAAGGCGACGAAGTCGCTGACGATCACCGTTTACACGGCGCCTTCGGTTACGACATCGAGTCTGCCGTCGGGAAGCACCGGTACCGCCTACAACCAGACGCTGGCGGCCACGGGCGGCAAGGCTCCCTACGTGTGGAGCGTCACTGTCGGCACGTTACCCGCCGGACTCACGCTTGCGGTTTCGACGGGGATCATCAGCGGCACTCCGACGACGGTCGCGACAAGCAGTTTCACCGTCCAGGTCGCCGATAACAACAGCAAGAAAGGGACGAAGGCGCTTTCGATCGTCATCAGCGCAGCCCCGACGATTTCGACGACCACCCTTGCGGATGGCTACGTGGGTACCGCCTACAGTCAGACGCTGGCGGCCACCGGCGGGAAGACGCCCTACAAATGGAGCGTCACCCTCGGCACGTTGCCGGCCGGGCTTTCGTTGAACAGCGCCGGCGTCATCAGCGGAAACCCGACGACAGCCGGGCCGAGCACCTTCACGGTGCAGGTCGCCGACAATAACAGCGCACTGAACACAAAGTCGCTCTCGATCACGGTCTACGCCGTGCCGTCGGTTACAACCTCGTCGCTTCCGGACGGTTACCTGAGCACCGCGTACAGCCAGGCGCTGGCGGCCACGGGCGGCAAGGCTCCGTATGTCTGGTCCAAAACCAGCGGTTCATTTCCCGCGGGGATCACCTTAAGTAGCGCAGGTGTTCTCAGCGGCACGCCGACGACAGCCGGCAGCAGCACATTTATTGCGCAGGCCGCGGACAACAACAGTGTGAAAGCCACACAGTCGTTGACGGTGATGATCTACGCTGCCCCTTCCGTCACGATAGCCAGCTTGTCTGCAGGGACTGTCGGCATCGTGTATGGCCAGACACTGGCGGCCACAGGGGGCAAAGCACCCTATTCATGGGCGATCAGCAGCGGGTCGCTGCCGGTCGGTCTTTCGTTGAGCGGCGCGGGCGTCATCAGCGGCACCCCGACGACGACCGGATCAAGCACATTCACGGTGCAGGTCAAGGATGCGAACAACAAGGCGGCGACAAAATCGCTCTCGATCACGATCAATGTCAACCCGATGACCATCACTACCGGAAATCTGCCGGACGGATATGCCGGAACAGCCTATGGCCAGACGCTGTCCGTTACCGGGGGGCAGACGCCTTATCGTTGGTCCGTCTCCAGCGGAAACCTTCCCGACGGGCTTTCCCTGAGTGCCGGTTCCGGGGCAATCAGCGGCACGCCGACCTCCGCTGGAACAGCCATAATTACCGTTCAGGTGGCGGACAACAACAACGTCACGGCGAACAAGGCGTACATCCTCAGCGTGAAGACAGCGCTTGTCGTTACCACGGCCAGCCTTCCTGACAGTTATGTCGGCAGCGCTTACACCAAGAGCCTTACGGCGGACGGAGGAAAGCTCCTGTATTCCTGGAGCATCACTTCGGGAACTCTGCCCGCCGGACTTGAGTTGAGTAGCGACGGCATCATCAGCGGCACGCCGGCCAGTTCCGGAAGTAGCACCATCACGGTTCATGTCGTGGACAATAACAGCGTCGCGGCGAGCCGGTCGCTGACACTCACCGTCAACCCGTCTTTCTCCATCACGACAACCGTTTTGCCCGATGGCTACGACAATACGGCCTACAACCAGCCCCTGATCGTCACCACGGGCGGTTTGGCCCCCTATGTCTGGAGCATTGCTTCGGGAACAATGCCGGCGGGTCTAAATCTTGATTCCGGCACCGGTGTCATCAGCGGCATCCCGATCATGGTCGGCACCGCCACTTTCAGCGTCCGGGTATCCGATAGTAATAGCTTGGTGGCGAGTCGAGCGTTTACACTCACCGTCAACCCCAATCCCGGTCAGCAGGACAGCGACCGGGATGGGGTCCTGGATGTCTATACAATGCTTCATTGCGTGACAAACAGTGCGGAATTTCAGCAGGCGCTCACCCTCTCCGAAACGAACAACAAATTCAATATAATCAGGATGAAAACAGGAATTTACCGCATTTCCAGCAACGGGAATCAGCCATTTACTTATGACTCGTCCTCCGATTATGGCCTGTCGATCCTCGGAGGATATGACAATGGGTGTTCAACCAGGGATCTAAATCCGATAAATACGGTCATTGACGGCCAGAACACATTGATGTCCAACACTGGGCTGCTGAAGATTACCAACACATCAGATACTCCCTCTCCAGCCAACTCAATTACGATTGAAGGCATTACCGTAAAGAAAGGGTACGGCGTGAATGTGACCGGTGTTTCCATTTTGCCAACGAAAATAGATGTTAATTTTCGCAATAATACAATAATGGATATTGGGACACATCTTGACGAGACGGTATACTCCGACTCGACTGGTTTATTCATCGGTCCGGTTCTATCCAGGCTTCTATGGGCAGAAAACGGAAATATCCGAGTTGACAATAATGTTTTTACGATGATTGAAGGAAGTCCGAATAGTGCGCTTCACTTGCTTGCATTCGGAAATATCGATGTGTCGGGCAATACAATCACAGGAAATAAATCTAACTCTACGATGACTTGCCCAGGTGTTTACATAGAGGAAGAAGGGAATGGTCGCGTTAGTTTGTCAAACAACACGATCAGTTATAATACATACAATAGAAATAATAATACCTATCCATCCTATAGGAATAACCGTGCTGGTGCGGTTATTGTGAACGGTTGGGATAATGTCGTCGTTGCAAATAATATTATTGTTGGGAACGAAGGGAATGGCGTATTCGTATCTGCGCACGAAATTAAATATATAAACAACACAATTAGTGAAAATTCCTCAAACGGCATACTCGTGGATGAGGATAATAATGGGTCCATAGACTTATTTGATAATTATTTGAATGGCAACAAGGGGCTTGGTCTATTGTATAATATATGTGGATCAGTGCTAAGGGGGTATAATAACAACATTGACCTGATAAGCAGTGCTGAAATTAGTTGTTGGCCATACGCCAATGTCGACATCGTTGGGAATATCAATTATAGCGATGCGATATTTGCTAACAAGAAGGGCCATGATTATCGGCTGAGCAAGAATTCGCCTTTGATCAATAGGGGTTACAATCTGACCCCAAATCTTCCCACCCAAGATTATGATGGAAACAACAGGATTATTTCAAGTGCCGTGGATATCGGCGCCTACGAATACAACCCGTCAACCTTTTTTGGGACGCCCGTCTTCGGGGTCGCGCCTTTTTCTGCGAAATTTACCGACGCTTCAGTCCTGCCGGGAACGATCGTTTCCAGGGCCTGGGATTTCAACGGGGACGGGACGACGGATAATACATCCCCGAATCCGGTTTTCGTGTACCAGAATCCAGGGAAATACACTGTGGGGTTCACCGTCAGCGATTCTACGGGCGGGGTTTATACAAAGAGCAAGTCAAATTATATTGAAATCGGAATCGATACGGATCATGACGGAATCCCCGACAGCCGGGACAATTGCCCGACGGTATACAATCCCGACCAACAGGATCTGGATCATGATGGCGTCGGCGATGCCTGCGGCCTATCGATCGATTTCCTGACTACCGCAATAAATCTCGCGGTGCCGACGGGCACAAGCGCCGACAATACCGCGAAAACTTATAATAATGGCCTGCCCATTCCGTACGGATATTGCGATGGCATTGAAATGCCCGGCGATCTGACTCGATACCTAAAAAATCCGATGCCCGATTCCAACCCGGCCCTCATCAGTGCGCCTGCCGAATTGAAAATATGCGCATCGACCCAAGCGGTCATGAACTTCCAGTCGAACATAGACGCATCAAAATTGTCCTCGCTCTTCTTGAAAGTCTATGTGTCCGATCAAAGATCGGTTTCCCCACAAGCTTTCCGCGTGTATGCCTATAGTCCCAATGGGAACACCCTTCAAACGGGCAGCTATCTGACCGTCAATCTTTCCATGGGATGGAACCAGATCGATGCAAGCAGCCTCTTGCCTTCGATGAGAGGATTCGGTTTCGTAAAGATCCGTCTGGTTCCGACCAGCAATAATTACACCGGCATCTTGGGCGCCGACATAACGACGACCTTGGCTGGCGGAAACACCAATCAGGCGCCGGTCGTTGTCTCGAACGGGCCTTACAAAGATGCCATCAACAGCCCGATCGCATTCAGCAGCGCCGGCACGAACGATCCGGAAAGCAACCCGGTGACCTATCTGTGGGATTTCGGCGATGGCGCCACATCGGATTCCGAAAATCCGTTCCATGCATATTCATCAACGGGAACCTATCCCCTGAAATTAACCGTAACGGATTATTTCGGGGCGTCGAAGACGGACAACACCACGGTGACGATCGTTCCGACCATGATATCGAGTCAAATCCCGATCGCACATGCGGGATACGCGGATTATGGTCTGGTCGGGACTATTGCAAACTTCGACGGGAGCCTTTCCCATGATCCCGATGGCGCCATCACATCCTGGTCATGGGATTTCGGAGATGGCAGAAAGGGCACCGGGATATCCCCCACACATGTCTATGCCACAGAGGGGTCATTCATGGGCACCCTCACTGTCACGGACAACAGCGGCCTGACCGCGATGGATTCCTTCGAAGTCGATGTCTATTCCAATTCGGCGATTCCGGATTGCATCACAGGTGTCGTCAGGGACTCGACAACGGGTATAGGGCTTGCTTGGGTGTCCGTGATCGTTTGCGATGACGGCTACGGTTGTCGTGATGAGATTCGTAGCGAACCGGATGGCTATATTCGGGAGTTTCTCTATGGTCCGTACACCGTTACCATCTCGAAGTCCGGATATGGGACCAAATTCTATTCCGGCAATTCTGTCCCAGGGCAGGTGACCAACCTAAATATGGATCTTGCCCCAGGGGGGGTAGTGGCCGGAACAGTTACCGAAGTGACGACGGGCTTGCCGGTAATCTCGGCTGTCGTTACGGTTACGGATTCCGCCGGGGTTTCGCATACGGCGATGGCCTACGTGAATGGAGCTTATGCCGTATCCGACCTAGCGGCGGGAGCATTCACCGGAACCGTTTCCTTGAATGGCAACTATGTCGTGGTTTTTTCCGGAAACGCCATATCCGGTCAAACAGTCATAGCCAATCTCAAGATGGCGGTAGAGCCCGGCAGAATCGTAGGAACCGTTACGGACAATTCCACATGCCTCCCATTATCCAGTATTTCAATTTACATAGAGGGTGCTTCAGGATCCCGGTGCTTGACCACGACCGATAGCGCCGGGGGGTATACCTGTCCCAATATTGCGCCCGGGGCTTTCACCGGAACGATCCAGGACCCCTTGTATTCTCCTGGCTCCCTTTCCGGAACCGTTGTTTCGGACGTGACGACGATGCTCGACGCAATTCTTGTTCCGCAAACGACCATTCTTTCGGGGACCGTATCGGATTCGGTAACCGGATTGCCAATCCCCTATGCAGTGATCTATGCGGATGTCAATTCCACCCTGACAACATTAGGTTGGACGGATCAATACGGGGTCTTCAGGGTTCCTATCGCCCCCGGACCGTTTACCGTAGCGATCGAAGCCTACCGACACTTTCTTGCAGGCAACCTCTCCGGGGTTGGAACCACCGGCCGCACGACCATCCTAAACGCTCAACTGAGACCTTCCCTTGGATATTTGACCGGGACGGTCATATGCACCCAGGGTGGTTTCCCGCTTGCCGAAGCGGGCATTCGGATCACGGACAGTGGGGGACATGTCCGGGCGGTATTATCGAGTTACTACGGAGATATTTTAATCAGCGATCTTCCAGAAGGTCCCTTTACCGGGATAGTCGGGAAACCCGGATATGTTACCGCTTCAATCTCGGGAACCATCACCGGAGGATATGCGACGACGCTGAACGTGTCGCTGATGTCGGTTCAGCCGGTCCTCCCGGTCATCAGCAATGTTGCAGTGGTTAACCTGACCTCGAACTCCGCCCGGATCACCTGGACCACCGACCTGCCGGCCGATAGTCGTGTCGATCACGGTACGACGGTTTCCTACGGCAGCTCGGTTTCCGAAGGCTCATTGGTTACAAGCCACGTCCTGAACCTTTCCGGTCTTTCCCCGGTGACCACCTACCATTTCCAGGTGAAATCCACGACCGCCTACGGCGCCGCTTCCGCAACCGCGGACAGCACGTTCCGGACGCAGTCCACGATCCTCGACCTGGGCGATTCAGGCAACGTCGCGGTGATGGAATTCGCGGGGAATTACGATGCAAAAAACCCCAACGGCACGATCAACGATGTTCCGCGCCAGGACATCGCGCGACAGTATTTCTCGACGCGAGGCGACAAGGATTTTCTTGTTGTGTTTTCAACTTTCGACTATGGCATGCCGGAGGCCGAGGCAAAAGGGTTCTACCTGGATGTCAAGAACGACACGCAGGGGATCGGCCTTCCGACTTTCAACAACACAGTCTTTTACGGGAGCCCCGGGAAACTGCAGGGGATCATCGAGGTCGGGAATGCAACCGCATTGGCCGGTGCGCCCTATGGGCCAAAACTCGATGAAACTTTAACGGTCGTCAGCCACGAGCTGATGCACCGCTTTGGGGCCTATGTCCGCTATCAGCCGGTTGGTGGCGGGCCCCTGAGCACCGGACTGCTCGGCAAGGATAACACGCACTGGAGTTACCTGTTCGACACCAAAGGATCGCTTCTGTATGGCAATGTATGGCGCGACAACAAGGACAACACGTTCCTGTCTACCGGCGCGATGAGTGTTTACAGCTCGCTCGATCTGTACCTGATGGGGATGATTCCGAGGGAGCAGGTGCCGCCGATGCTGCTGATCGACAACGCGGCCATCGACCCGACCCGCCTGCCGCAGCCGGGCGCCGTGGTGACCGGCACGGCGAAGACCGTCACGATCGACGACATCATCGCGGCCGAAGGGGGCCGGATCCCGAGCGCGGCCACTTCCCAGAAACAGTTCAACGTGGGGTTTGTCCTGCTGACCCGACCTGAAGACAACACCGTGGCCGGCGTGCAGGCACTCGAGACGCTGCGCAAGGCGTTCGCGGGCCGGTTTGCGGAGCTGACGCAGGGCAAGGGGAGCATCAGCGGCGTGGCGCCCACCCTCGACCTTGTGGTCGATTCCCCCGCGGACAACTCTGCTGTGGTAGGGCCTGATGTGACCGTTTCAGGGACCGTCATCAATTCCACCGGTGCCGACACGGGAGTCATGATCGGCGGCACGCCGGCCACGATCGTTGGCACTCGCTTCACCGCCAGCCATGTGCCGTTGCAGCCAGGGGCGAATACTATCGAGATTATCGCGTCCGACAATATCGCCCTGAGGGCCACCGCTACGGTCAACGTAAGCGCAACGCAAGGAGACTACATCAGGATCAAGGCGAGCACTCAGTCGGGTCTTGCGCCGCTAAACGTCACGTTGACGCTGGACGGTTCCTTCAGCGTCAACGCCTGTTCCTTCAACGTCTCGGGACCGGTTCCCGTGCCGGTGATCGCTGGCGGGAGTTCAGGCGAATACAGCGCCTTGCTCCCGGCGGAGGGAACTTACACCGTCACCGCTAGTGCAATGGGGCCGGACGGACAGCCGCATAGCGACACGATCACCGTCGTGGTGTATTCGACGTTCCAGATGGATTCCCGGCTCCGCGGCAAGTGGGATGGAATGAAGGCCGCGATGACGTTGAGCGATCCGATGAAGGCGGCAAGCTTTTTCGTGACCGATAGCCTGGGGCGATATACGGATATTTTCACGGCGATTGGAGAAAGTCTGCCGCAATTCGCCCTAGACATGCAGGATATCGAACTGATCTCCCTAGAGAACAATGTGGCGGAATATGCAATCAGGAGGATGGAGAATGGTAGTTTGATGACCTATTACATATATATTGTGAAAGACTACACTGACGGAGTATGGAAGATCCAGCAGTTCTAAATAGGCGGAGCAGTCGAAGGGCTGCCCGCGTAGTGTTATAGGCACACCACAAGGAGTCCAGATGCGAAGTGGAGCAGCCGCCTTCGGCGTTTTCCTGATCCTGATGTTGATAGCGGCGGTTCCGTCGCATGCGTGGCTCTATTACCACAAGCCCGCCTTCAAGGGAAAAATCTTTGACGCGGAAACAAACGCGCCCCTGGAAGGGGTCGCCGTTGTCGCTATATATCAAAAAACGATAGCGGCAGGATTCGAGCCTATCACCCAAACGATTGAAGTCAGGGAAACGTTTACGGATAAGGATGGTATTTTTTATATTCCTTCTTATACGACGATAATTGATCCGTTTTCAATAAATAGTTATGTAAGGTTTATCTTCAACAAACCGGGTTATATGGATGAATTCCGTCCGGGAAACTTTTCGTCGGATGCAGGCATTAGTGGCGACGAACATGAGCGGTTTTTTTCTGAAAGTTTCGGTAAAGAAGATAATGTTTTGTTGGACCCCAATATGGGCAAAATTGGATCAACAGAAAAATATTACAAGGTAGTTTTTGGAGTCATAAAACTTCCTAGGCTTAAGACGAGGACGAGGGGAGAAATTCTAAGGGAGACGGCAGTGGTGATTGATGAAAAATACCGATACAAGACGCCAATTTTAAATAAATACCTTCTGGAAGAAGAAAGCCAATTGCCGAAAAAATAGGGGGCCGATCCATATGCCTATAAAAAAAATAATTATGTGCATTCTATTTTGGTCGTTATCGCTGAATACGTCGTTATGTATGGCTTTAAATATGGGTACGCATGAGTTTTTAAATCAATACATCGCCCAAAACTCATTGGGTGGATTTTCCTTGGATAACTGTTTGCGCGACCGTTTCGGGTTTGGCGACGGGGTAAAACAACAACTAAATAATGTTCGGGTTGAGGATTGGCTAAAAAAGGGTGGCCGCGAGGAAGACTACCCGCCAGACACGTTTGTTGGAGGTTGGCCTCCCTATAGACGTTCGCGGAATCATTTTCACAATCCAATTCCACCATCATTGGACAATGCTGGTTTTACGGACTGGTTCTCGTTTTGCGACGTAGGCCATTGTCCTGTATCCGCGATTCGTTGGGCGCAAGGGCCGCAGAATTCAGATTTCATATATAATCTGAATTGGGGACCAATACATTATGATGTTCTAGACCTGAATCCAGGGGGTGATTGGTCCTGGTCCAAAACACGCCAGTATTTTTTTACAGGCCTAATATCGACAGATAAAGGAGTCAGAGACATTAACTTTGCCTACACTTTTCAAGGCTTGGGCCAAGTGATGCATCTTCTGGAAGACATGTCAGTGCCGGATCATACCCGGAATACTTTTCATCCTCCTTATTCGCACGATTATGAAGATTTCGTTTCATCTAAAATAACAAATGCTACGAAAGCTCTTCAATTTTCCCCCGCAGATTCTCAATATTTTGCCGGTACTATCAACGGTATCGCAAGTCTATTTGATGCGGATCAATATACGGGGAATAATTCGGAGATCACCCTATCTAATACTGTTGGGCTTTCAGAATTCTCCAATGCCAATTTCTATAGTAATCGTTCACTATTGTCATCTGTTTTCAATTATCCGGATATATCCAATGTATATGAAAGAGCAGAACCGGTTGCAAACAGGTACGGCAAGATAGACAATGCATATTACGTATACATAAATGGGCAGAGCAACAAATTGGCCGCCAAGTCTTACGTGGCACCCCATCCTAAACTTGTTGGCAAGCCTGGCAGTTGGAAATATAATCTAGACAATAGAGTATATGATGACTATGCTAAGGTACTTATACCCAGAGCCATCGCTTATTCGTCACAACTTCTTGGTTACTTCTTTCGTGGCACTATCGATGTTCAGTATGTCCCGGAAACTTCCTCCTTTCGAAGTATCAGCGTGACAGCCAGAAACACGACTTCAAACGGAGACGCAATGCCATGGGGGGATGTTTATCTGGTTGTCCGCTACCACGAGTTGCAGGAAAATCCGGATGGAACGATCGGCTACGTTCCCGGCGACTATCAGTACCGGGTCTATCAACTGCCTTACCTGACGAGCATCCCTGGCGCAAATCTCAATCCCTTACCCTTAACGTTTGACCTTTCCTCTAATCCGCTCCCGTTTCGTATCTCTGATGTCACCCTTCAACTGGTCTACAAGGGATATCTCGGGAACGAGGGCACGGCTGTGGCGGTCGGAAATGCTATAGCGACTACCTTAGGTACCAATATCGACATTTCTCCCCCGACCAACGGAGTTTACGCAATTGCTACAGATAATATTTTCACGAACTTTACACTGGCCGCGAAGACGAATATCCCCGGAGGCCTTGTCGATCCGAACGGGATTATCGAATTGGAGGTGGAATACCGCGAGGCGACCAGCGATCCATTTGCTTCCCCGGTCGTGGACACCCTTCCGACAGATGCATCGACCTACTATTTCCGGGTGCCGGAAAAGAATGGGGTAAAAAGTTTGCCGTGGGGTCAATCGGTCGAGTTGCAATTCGATCTATCGGAACTATCCATTCCGGTTTACGCAACTGATGTTTACATCAACTTGGTCTACCGCCGTGCGACCGATCCGGCAACAAAATGGCTAGCTGTCGGACGCCGCGATATTTCGGAACCGACGCCGGTGGATATCCTGAACAATACGGACAAAATCTGCATATTTGGCCAGTGGTACGACTCAGGATCGCAGGCAGCCTTCGATGCCACAGGTCGTAATGCAACTGTCGACATCCAACCGGAAACTGTTGCAAACTATCACTACACGGTCTCGACGGTAACGGACCCGAAGCCAGTCTCTCCGACAAATTACGCATTCTTCGATACCAACCTGTTGGGGCCGGGAGTCCATCGACGGATCGGCTATATCCTGACCGATTATGCTTTCAAATACAGTGTCAGCCCCAGTGTCATCAACGACGGAACCGCGATAAAAAACCAGTTGCTGGCTGACGACGAAACCCGTTTCTTCTACCCGGTTCCGATCCTTCGCGGCAACCGGATGTGGAGCGGGGCGGAAGTCATATTTATGAAAGCACCGTATCCGGTAAATTCCATTTGCGACATCACGGTCTTGCCTCCCGCGGGGCAATAGGGAAAAGGGTTAATAACAACACTCCAGTGCCCCCGGACCGAAGAAACGATCCTGTCCCCCGCGTCGTCGAATGAGGTAGGAGGACGCCATGGAACTTCACCTGTACGACCACGAAGTGGAACTGCTGAGGGACATCCTCACCGACGATCTGGCCCGCCTGATCCACGAGATCGGCCGGACCGACAGCCGGACGGCCCGCAAGGAGCTCAAGCGGGGAGAGGCCGTCCTGGAAGGCATCCTGGACCGCCTCGGCGGCCAGATTCGGAAGGCCTCCTAGGGAAGACCCCGGCGCAATCGCACGCCGGGGCTCCGGGTGGGGGGATTCAGCGGCGGTGCGTCACTTGTGCTTGATGAAGGTTCCGTTCGAGAACTCCTCGAACGCGACGCGCAGTTCCTCCCGCGTGTTCATGACGATCGGGCCATACCACGCCACCGGCTCCCTGATCGGCTTTCCAGAGACGAGCAGGAAGCGGACCGGTCCCTGGTCGGCCGTCACGACGATCTCGTCGCCGTCGTCATATAGGACCAGCGTTCCGTTCCCGCAGCGGCATTTTCGCTCCATATCCGACCAGTTGGCTCCCTCGGCCTCGCGGTCGTAAGGATCCCGGCCCGGGTCGAAATACCCTTCCCCCTCGATCACGTAGGCCAGTACGGTGTGCCCCCGCTTGACGCCGTGGCGGAAGGTCGCGCCTCCGGGCACGGACACGTCGAGATACTCGGGGTCGGTGACGATGTCCCGGACGGGCCCCTGGACGCCGTCGATCTTCCCGGCGATCACCTTCACCCGGACGCCCCCGTCGAGAACCGCCTCGGGGATCTCGGCCTTCGTGATCCCCCGGTAGCGCGGATCCATCATCTTGTGGGCGCGCGGGAGGTTGGCCCAGAGCTGAAATCCGCCCATCCGACCTTGTGCGTTACCCTTGGGCATCTCCTGATGGATGATGCCGCTGCCGGCCGTCATCCACTGGACGTCGCCGGGCGCGATGTTGCCCTTGTTGCCCATGCTGTCGCCGTGCTCGACGTTCCCCTCGAGCACGTAGGTGATCGTCTCGATGCCCCGGTGCGGGTGCCACGGGAATCCCGGGAGGAATTTCGAGGGGTCGTCCCCCCGAAAGTCGTCGAGCAGAAGGAACGGGTCGAGCTGCGGCACCTGTTCGTTGCCGAACGCCCGCCTCAGATGAACGCCCGCGCCCTCGATGGTGGGCTTGCTTTTCCAGACCTTCGCGATCCTGCGAATCGTCGTCATCGTCTGCCTCCTCCTTGTTCCCGGGATATCAGCGGCCGGCATCCCCGGCCAGCGCCTTGACGATGTCGCCGACCACCGCCTTGGCGTCGCCGAAGACCATCAACGTGTTGTCGAGATAGTAGAGCGGGTTGTCGATCCCCGCGAAGCCGGGGCTCATGCCGCGCTTGACCACGAGCACGGTGCGCGCCTTGTCGACGTCGAGGATCGGCATGCCGTAGATCGGGCTTGTCTTGTCGGTGCGCGCGGCGGGGTTGGTGACGTCGTTGGCGCCGAGGACGAGGGCGACATCGGCCTGCGGAAGCTCGGCATTGGCGTCGTCCATCTCGAGCAGCCGGTCGTAGGGGATGTTGGCCTCGGCGAGCAGCACGTTCATGTGGCCCGGCATCCGGCCCGCGACGGGGTGGATCGCGAAGGTGACCGTGACGCCCGCCTTCGTCAGGAGATCGTAGAGCTCGCGCACCTTGTGCTGCGCCTGCGCCACCGCCATGCCGTAGCCGGGCACCACGACGACGCGGGCGGCCGCCTTGAGGATCTCGGCCGCGTCCTCGGGAGCGGCGCTGCGCGCGATGCGCGTCTCGACCCCGGCCTTCGCCGCCCGGATCTGCCCGAAGCCGCCGAACAGCACGTTGGCGAACGACCGGTTCATCGCCCGGCACATGATGATCGACAGGACGAGGCCCGAGGAGCCGTCGAGCGATCCCGCGACGATGAGCAGCTTGTTGTTCAGGACGAATCCCATCGCCGCGGCGGAGAGCCCCGCGTAGGCGTTGAGCAGCGAGATCACCGTCGGCATGTCGGCGCCGCCGATCGGCAGGATGAGGAGGATGCCGAAGAGCAGGGAGAGGCCGATGAAAGCGGGGAACAATAAAGCCGCCTCCGGGTGCGCCACCAGCCAAACGCCGAGGCCTGCGGCCAGCGCGAAGATCGAGAGGTTGAGCCAGTTCTGCCCGCGCCAGACGATCGGGCGGGTCGGCAGCAGCTCCTGCAATTTCCCGAACGCCATCAGCGACGCGGTCACGGTGAGGCTTCCGAGCAACACCTCGAGCGCGAGGGCGCCCATCGCGAAGCGGCCGATGCCCGGCGCGCGCAGGTAGAATTCGGCGGTTCCGACGAGCGCTGCGGCGAGGGCGCCGAAGGCGTGCGATAGCGCCGTCCGCTGCGGGACGGCGGTCATCGGCATCATCGCCATCGGGATGCCGATCGCGGCGCCGACCGCGAAGGCGATCGCGATGTACCGGTAGCCGACGATCGCCGGTTCGAGCAGCGTCGCGCCGACCGCCAGCAGCATGCCGCCCGCGCCGACGAGCACGCCGCGGCGCGCCGTCGGCACCGCCGAAAGCCATTTGAGCGCGAGGATGAAGGAAGCGGCGGCGGCGAGGTAGACGAGCGGAAGGGCGCGGTCGATCATTTCGGCGCCTTCCCGCTTCTCCGGAACATCCGGAGCATCCGCCATGTGATGAGGTAGCCGCCGACGAGGTTGATCGCCGA
This sequence comes from Candidatus Deferrimicrobiaceae bacterium, assembly GCA_036504035.1. Classification (NCBI taxonomy): domain Bacteria; phylum Candidatus Deferrimicrobiota; class Candidatus Deferrimicrobia; order Candidatus Deferrimicrobiales; family Candidatus Deferrimicrobiaceae; species Candidatus Deferrimicrobiaceae bacterium. Next base: position 182,500 of record DASXVV010000006.1, on the reverse strand, counting down.
GCAGGTGACCGCCAGCGTGCCGAGCACGGTCGACAGCGTCGTTTCCTGCTTGCCCGCCACGAGGATCGATCCCACGATCGTGATCGCCGAGATCGCGTTGGTCAGCGACATGAGCGGCGTGTGCAGCAGCGGCGACACCCGGCGGATCACCTCGAGCCCGAGGAACGTCGCGAGCACGAACACGTACAATCCGGTCTCGAGGTCGGCGATCATGTCGGGCGTTCCTCCCGGATTAGTTGGACACCTTCGACTCCGCGTCTCGGGTATCCCCTCCCGGGGGACGTCTTGCTCAGCCATCCATGGCATCGCTGCGACTCCATACCCCTCGCGCCGCCATCCCTGGCGGCTACACCCGCTCGGAGCATAGGCCCCCGTCCGAGGACACCCAAGCCGCTGCGCGCCGGTGATACGGAGGGGGCCGGGCAATTGCGCCCCGGAAATCGCGTTTGGTCATGTGCCGTCGAGTCGATGCGCCGGGAGGGATGAATCGTTCCCGAGGAAAGATTCCGCCCGATCACCTGTCGCCTCCAGGGAGCAGCACCTTGCCGTTGTGGGTGATCGTCGCGGACCGGAGGATCTCGTCTTCGAGGTCGAGGTTGAACGCGCCGTCCCTCCAGAACGCCAGGACGAACGCCGCGAGGTTCCGGGAGTAGAGGGTGCTCGCGTGCCACGGCAATTCGGAGGGCAGGTTCGCCGGACCGAAAATCGTGACGCCGTTCCTGACGACCGTCTCGCCCGGGCGGGTGAGCGCGCAGTTGCCGCCCCCCTCGGCCGCGAGGTCGACGACCACCGAGCCGGGCTTCATCCCGGCCACCATGTCGGCGGTGATCAGGCACGGCGCCTTGACGCCCCCGATCAGCGCCGTGGTGATGACGACGTCGGCCGCGGCGCACCGCTCGGCGATCAACTCGCCTTGCCGCCGGTAGAACTCGGGCGACAACTCGCGGGCATAGCCGCCCGCATCCTGCGCCTCGGCGCCCGCCTCGACGCCGACGAAGCGCGCGCCGAGGCTTTCGACCTGCTCTTTCGCGACGGGGCGGGTGTCGGTGGCTTCGACGACGGCGCCCAGGCGCCGCGCCGTTGCGACGGCCTGCAGGCCGGCGACCCCGGCGCCGATCACGAAGACTCGAGCGGGCGTCACGGTGCCCGCCGCGGTCATGAGCATGGGGAAGAAGCGGGGCAGGGCGTTGGCGGCGATCAGCACCGCCTTGTAGCCGGCGATGTTGGCCATCGAGGAAAGGGTGTCCATCGACTGGGCGCGCGAAATCCGCGGGATGCGGTCAGTGGCGAACGCCGTGATCCGCCGGGCGGCCAGCTTGCCCGCCAGGTCGGGGTGGCGCGCGGGCAGCAACATGCCCAGGAGCATCGACCCTTCGCGGATCAGGTCGGATTCATGGAGCCCGGTCGAGGGATCGAGGGCGGGAGGCTGAACCTTGAGAAGCAGGTCGGAGGAGGCCAGGAGCGACGCGGCGTCGGGGACGATTTTTGCGCCGGAATTCCGATAGGCGTCGTCGGGGAAGAAGGCCGCTTCGCCTGCGCCGGCCTGGACGTCGACCTGCAGGCCGGCCTTGACCAGCTTGGCGCAGCTTTCGGGAACGAGGGCGACACGCCGCTCCGACGGAGCGATCTCGCGGACGACGACGATCTTCATGCGTCGATCCTGCGATGGATGATCACGTTCTTCCCGGTCTGCTTCCCCTTGTACATCAGCTGGTCGCCCAGGCCGATCATCTCGTCGACGGAGTGGACGGCCTCCTCATAGGTCACGACCCCGATGGTGAACGTGACGGGCCATCCGTGCGCTTCCATGACCAGGATCAGCCGGTCCCTGAGGTTGGACACGGCGGTCTGCGCCGAGGCGTAATCGGTCTCCGGCAACAGGAGGGCGAACTCGTCGCCGCCCAGGCGCACGGCCAGGTCGACCTCCCGCAACGCCTCGCGGAGCGTGTCGGAGACGGCGCACAGGAGGCGGTCGCCTTCCGCGTGCCCCCGCGTGTCGTTGACGGACTTGAACCGGTCGAGGTCGATGTAGGCGAATGTGAAGGGCCGTTTGTATCGCCGGGAGCGGTGGATCTCGGCGGCGGCCACTTCCTGGAAAGTGCGCCGGTTCGGCAATCCCGTCAGCGGGTCGATCCGCGCCTGCGCCTGCACGTGCATCATGGCTTTCTTGAGGGCACCCAGGAGCCAGGTCATCAGGAAGAAAAACGCCAGCTTCTGCGCGATGTTCCAGAAGGGGATGACCGTGGCCGCGTCCGCCATCAGCTCGCGGGTGTTGACCCCGAACCAGACCGCGGTGCAGGCGACCGACAGGATCGTGCCGGCCCAGCTGCCGACGAAGAAGGTGACGACGAAGACGGGGACCAGGTAGAAGATCAGGAAGGACAGGTCCGACGAGGTGAAATAGTCGATGACGCCCAGCACTGCCACGAAGAGATAACCGCTCGCGAGAATGACCGGCGCGGGCACGCGGTTGAGGCGGTCGACGATCGCGACGAAGGCGCGGTGGATCCAGCCGCCGTCCGGGTCTTCGGGGAACCTGATGCCGCCGTTCGAGCTCATGCCTCTATCCTATCGAAGTTCAAGCCGGACCGCCGTTGCTTTTCCGGCTTAAGCCCCCGGGATTATATGATATCTTTTCTCCTTATGGCCCAGGGTCACTTCATTCTTCGCGAGAAGGAATACGAGGCGTTTCACGCGCTGCTCAAGCGGCTCCTGGCCGAGTCCTGCGCCAAGGTCATCTTCCTGATCGACAAGAACGGGTCCATGCTGGCTTCCGCGGGCGAGACGGACGAGTTCGATTCGACGTCGATCGCCTCGCTGGCCGCCGGAAACATCGCCGCGACCGGGGGGCTGGCCAACCTCATCGGCGAGAAGGAATTCTCGATCCTCTTCCACGAGGGCGAGAAAGACAACATGCACATCTCGGTGATCGCCAACCGGCTCATCCTCGTCGTCGTCTTCGACAAGCGCTCGTCGGTCGGGCTCGTCCGGCTGCGGGTGCGCAAGGCGAACGACGAGATGGTGCGCATCCTCGCGCAGGCCGATGCGGCGGGGTCCGAGGCCAACCTCGAGGGCGATTCCCTCGAGGAATTGACCGAAGCCGACATCGAGAGCCTCTTCAAGTAATGTCGTTCATCAACTATTCCTCCCGCGAAATCAACTGCAAGGTCGTCTACTACGGGCCCGGGTTGTGCGGGAAGACCGCCAACCTCCAGTACATCTTCAAGCGGATGAACCCCGAGGCGCGCGGGAAGATGATCTCCCTCGCCACCGAGACCGAGCGCACCCTCTTCTTCGACTTTCTTCCGGTTTCCCTCGGCGAGATCCGGGGCTTCAAGACGCGCTTCCACCTCTACACGGTCCCGGGGCAGGTGTTCTACGACGCGAGCCGGCGGCTCATCCTACGCGGCGTCGACGGCGTCGTGTTCTGCGCCGATTCGCAGCTCACGCGCATGGACGCCAACGTCGAGTCGCTCGAGAACCTGCACGTCAACTTGCGCGAGCAGGGGTATGATCCCGACAAGCTCCCGCTCACGCTGCAGTACAACAAGCGCGACCTTCCCAATATCGCCTCCGTCTCCGAGCTGCACGCGCTGCTCAACAACCGGAACGTCCCCGAGTTCGAGGCGGCCGCGATCACGGGCGCCGGTGTCTTCGAGACGCTCAAATCCATCATTCGCCTCATCCTGGTAGACCTCAAGAAGGGCGGAAAGTAGCGCCCGCGCGGGGCGGCAAGTCCATCTCAATTCGCGTTCGTCCGGGTGATGCCATGATGGTCGATGAAGCAATCCGCTTCCTGTCGAAGATCCCCCCTTTCCAGTTCCTCGAGGATGCCCTGCTGCGCCAGGTGGCCGGCAGCCTCGCGCTCGAGTTCTATCCGAAGGGAACCGTGATCCTGCAGCAGGACGGGACGGTCAGCGACGCGCTCCGGATCGTCAAGAAGGGCGTCGTCAAGATCTCCCTCCGGCCAAAGGGGGGCGGGGACGAGGTCGTGATCGATTACCGGGAGCCGGGCGAGACGTTCGGACTGGTCTCTCTCATGGGCAAGCGGCAGAAGACGACGATCGTGGCGGTGCAGGACACGATCTGCTACCTGCTCCCGAAGGAGCGCTTCAACGAGCTGCTCGGCACGAACCCCACCATCATGGAGTATCTGCTCCAGTTCCACCTCACCAAGTATGCCGACATGACCTCGCGCGAGATCCAGGGCAAGAGCCTGTTCCTCGGCAGCAGCGACCACGTCCTGTTCACGACGCAGGTCGGCGAGATCTGCACGCGGACGGCCGCGACGGTCGAGAAGACGGCGACGGTCCGCGAGGCGGCGCAGAGGATGGTCGACGAGAAGCAGAGCGCGGTCATCGTCCTCGACGAGAAGGGCATACCCGCGGGCATCGTCACCGACACCGACCTCCGCAAGAAAGTGGTGGCGAAGGGGCACCCGGTCGACTCGCCCATCACGACGATCATGAGCGCGTTCGTCGTCACGGTCGAGGACAAGGACCACTGCTTCGAGGTCATCCTCAAGATGCTCCAGCACAACATCCACCACGTCGCAGTCACGCGCGACGGCGTCCTCCAGGGCGTGATCACGAACCACGACTTCATGCTCCTGCAGGGGCGCAGCCCGCTGGCGTTCTCCGAGGACATCGAGCAGCAGAAGACCATCGAGGCGCTCGCGCCGGTCTCGGGCAAGCTCCTCAACATCATCGGCGTCCTCCTGCGGGAGGGCGCCCGGGCGGCCAACATCATCCGGATCATCTCCGAGCTCAACGACCGGATCGTGCGGAAGGTGCTCGAGATCGTCGAGGCCGAGCTGGGGCCTCCCCCGGTGCCGTTCTGCTGGCTCGCCCTGGGCAGCGAGGGGCGCAAGGAGCAGACGTTCCGGACCGACCAGGACAATGCGATCATCTACGCCGACTGCGAAACCCCAGAGCTTGCCGCAGCCGCAGCCGGATATTTCACCATGCTCGCCGGGCGCGTACGTGACGGGCTCATCCAGTGCGGCTTCGAGGCGTGCCCGGCCAACTACATGGCCAGCAATCCCGAGTGGTGTCAGCCACTCTCCACGTGGCTTCGCTACTTCTCGAACTGGGTCTCCGAGCCGACGCCCGAGGCGGTGCTCAAGTCGCTCATCTTCTTCGACTTCCGTCCGCTCTACGGAGACGAGTCGCTGGCGCGATCGCTGCGCGACCACCTGAACCTCGAGGTGCCCGACCACGCCTCCTTCCTCGGCTTCCTCGCGAACATGCTGGTCAAGAACCGGCCGCCGATCGGCTTCTTCGGCACGGTCGTCGTCGAGCGCGGAGGCGAGCACAAGGACGAGCTGAACCTCAAGATCAAGGGGATCGCCCCGCTGGTCGACATCGCCCGCCTGTTCGCGCTCGAGAAGGGGGTCCGCGTCTCCTCCACGCTGGAGCGGATCAAGGCGCTCCGTGCTTCGCACACGATCGTGTCCGAATACGCCGACGAGCTCGAGTACGCCTTCGAGTTCATCACGATCCTGCGGATCCACAACCAGTTCCGGCAGCTCGAGGCGGGAAAGCCCATCGACAACTTCATCAATCTCGAAACGCTCTCCAACCTCGAGAAACAGACGCTCAAGAACGCCTTCCGCGTGATCCTCAAGGTGCAGGAGCTGGTGATGGAACGCTACAAGGCGTTCATCATCTAGGGGCAGGGAAGGTGGGATTCCTCGACTGGTTCCTGGGAAGGGAGGCGCCTCCGGGCGGCGCGCAGCCGACGGCCGCGCTGGTGTCCGGCACGCGCTACGTCGTCGTCGACACCGAGCTGACGGGGCTCGACCCGCGCAAGGACGATATCGTGTCGATCGGCGCGCTCCGGATGAGCGGCGGGCGGCTCGAGATCGGCGGATCGTTCTACGAGCTCGTCCGCCCGAGCGCCACGCTCGACGGGAAAAGCATCGTCATCCACGGCATCACGCCGACCCAGGTTGCCGGGAAGCCGCCGATCGATTCGGTGCTCGCGGCGTTCACCGGCTACTGCGGCAACGACGTCCTCGTCGGCCACTGCCTGTCGATCGACCTGTCTTTCCTCAACCGGGAGGCGCGGCGGTTGTTCGGCGGGCCCCTGCACAATCCCGTCGTCGATACGCTCTCGATCTATGGGTGGCTGCGGAACCGGCAGGCCGGGCACCCCATCTTTTCCTCTCCCCTGAACGGGCTTCGGCTCTACGACATGGCGAAGGGGTTCGGGATCTCGTGCGAAGGGGCGCACGACGCCCTGGCGGACGCCTTCATCACCGCGCAACTCTTCCAGCGCTTCATCCCGATCCTCGAGGGCTTCGGCATCCGCGATCTCGACGACCTGCTGCGCATCGGCAACCCGGGCATGCAGGGCGAAAACCTCTTCTCCCCCGGCGGCCGCGCCAATTTCTGATTTCCTGATCCTCACGGAGCGGCGTCGCCTTGCTTGAACTTCCATGGCTCGGCCCAATGCTCCCCGGCTAGTGCCACGCGGGGGCTCCCTCCCTTCGGCTCGCCTCCGGCATCCCTGTCTCCCGGCGAGCCGAGAGAGGCCCCCGTCCAGGGACCCCCGCTTCGGCATATGCCCGGGAGCATGATGCCTCGGTACCCTCAGATCATCGTCACGGCATTTCGCAACTTGGGTTGAGCCTTCGGGGAAGCTTTTCCGCTTGAGCGGCCATGTACCCCTTGCGAAGCCTGGATGGCGGGAGCAAGGGGCACGGCAGAGAAACCGCCCATGGATGGGCGGCGAACGGAGGTTGCGGGAAAGGTTCCCCGCAGGTGGTTCGCGCGGAATGCGAACCCCGGCGCAGCCGCCCCGGGATGGGTGACCTCCGATGGGGGCATGTCCACCTTGCGGTTTTAGCCGCCATGGATGGCGGCGCAAGGTGGACCCGAGGCGCAGGAGGCGCAGGGATGCGCCGACAAGCCGTACCCCGGAGGAGGACACCCTCGCGGGGCGCGCGGAGCCGGGAACGGATACGGATGCGGGCGCAAACGAAACGGCCGGGAGGTTGCCCTCCCGGCCGTTGGCGTTTCTTGCTGTTGGTGCGGCGGCGCTTAGTGGCTTGCGGCTCCTTCGGCGCCGATGCCGATGTAGGTACGGACCTTCTCGGCCTCGAACTTGATCTCGGCTTCCTCTTCACGCTTGAACAGGGAGACGAGGATGCCCATGAGGAACGCGCCGCCCATCGAGTAGACGCCCGGGTTCTTCATCTTGTAGGGGGCCTTCTTGAGGCCCAGGTCGGCCTCGGCCTTCTTGGCCTTCGCGGCATCGACGCCCGCGGCGACCGCGTTGGAGGTGATCATCTGGATGTCGCCTTCGGCGGTCTTGAGCTCCTTCTGGGCTTCCTTCAGCTTGTCGGGAGCGAGGGCCGGGTTGGCGACCTTGATCCGGAGCTTGTCGACCTTGGGCTGGAGGCCCGCCAGCGCCTTTGCGGGATCCTTGGCGATCTTCTCGACCACGTCGACGCGCGCCTTGGCGGCGACGACGGCCTTGGATGCGGTGCCCTGGAACACTTCTTCGTAGACCGTCGGCGAGAAGGCGATCAGGACGACGGCGAGGATGAGGCCGGTGTAGATGCTGGCGATCGCGCCGGCCGTGGTGAAGCGCTTCCACATGATCGACATGACCAGCGCCGGGAAGTTGGCGCTGGCGGCGACGACGAATGCGAGACCGACCATGAAGGCGACGTTTTGCCCCTTGAACGCGAGCGCGAGGAGCACTGCGACGATGCCGAGGCAGACCGTGGCGCCCTTGGCGACCTTCATCTCTTCCTTCTCGCTCGAGACTCCGTGGCGGAAGACGCCGACGTAGAGGTCGTGCGACAGCGCCGAGGCGCCCGAGAGCGTCAGGCCGGCGACGACCGCGAGGATGGTCGCGAAGGCGACCGCGGCGAGGAAGCCGAGGAACAGCCCGCCGCCGATGTTTTCGGCCAGCGCGAGCGCCGCCATGTTGCCGCCCTTGTCGATCGACATGATGAAGTCTCTGCCGGTCATGGTATCCGTGCCGCAAAGGACCGCGGCGGAGAAGCCGATGGTGACCGTGAGGATGTAGAAGTAGCCGATGAAGCCCGTCGCGACGAACACCGACTTGCGCGCCTGCTTGGCGTCGGGGACGGTGAAGAAGCGCATGAGGATATGCGGCAGGCCGGCGGTGCCGAACATGAGGGCGAGGCCCAGAGAGAAGGCCTCGATCGGGCTGGTGACGAGACCGCCCGGCGCCAGGAAGCCCTGGCTGGGGGTGTCGTAGAGGGACGCGGCCTTGTCGAACAGCGCAGGGTAGCTGAACCCGAGCTTGCTCATGGCCAGGAACACCAGCAGCGTGGCGCCGCCGAGCAGCAGGCACGCCTTGATGATCTGGACCCAGGTGGTGGCGAGCATGCCGCCGAAGAGGACGTAGCAGATCATCAGGGTGCCGACGAGAACGAGCGCCAGCTCGTACGGCAGGTTGAACATCAGCTTGATAAGGGTGCCGGCGCCGACCATCTGGGCGATCAGGTAGAAGATGACCGTGATCAGCGAGCCCAGGGCGGCCGCGGCCTTGATCGGGCGGTGCTGCAGCCGGAAGGCGACGACGTCGGAGAAGGTGTACTTGCCGAGATTGCGCAGCGGCTCGGAGATGAGGAACATGACGATCGGCCAGCCGACGAGCCAGCCCACCGAGTAGATGAGGCCGTCGTAGCCCTTGGTGGACACGAGGCCGGCGATGCCGAGGAACGACGCCGCGCTCATGTAGTCGCCGGCAAGCGCGAGGCCGTTCTGGAAGCCGGTGATGCCGCCGCCCGCCGCGTAGAACTGGCTGGCGGTCTTGGTCTGCTTGGCGGCCCAGTAGGTGATTCCGAGCGTGATCGCGACGAAGATCAGGAAGCAGGCAACAGCGATCGGGCTCAGTGTTCCGATGACGGATTGGACTTCAGGCTGCATAGTTGGTCACCCCCCGACCCGATCTTTTACACGCTTGACCATGACATCGTAGCTGGTGTTCGCCCAGTAGATGTAGACGCCGGTCAACACCCAGGACAGGATGATCACGCCGATCGCGATCGGGATGCCGATGGTCATGGCCGCGTCGGGTGACAGCTTCTGCGCCAGGAACGGCTTGTTGTAGGCGATGATGGCGATAAACCCGAAGTAGAGCACCAGCTCGAGGATGGTCAGAATGATCGAGATGGTGTCCTTCTGTGACTTCAGCTTCTGGAATTCGGGATCTTCGAGGATTTGGTGGGCATTCTTGCTCATTGGTTCCCTCCTCTATCGAAATGTTGGTGCGTGTTCGAGTTCATCCGTTCCTCCTTTCGGGGAAATGAGGTTTTACTCTTTAAAACTATGGCACCATTTTTACCGGAAGGCAAGGGGGGTGTCAAGTGGAAAAGTAACGTGGTTTTATTGTATACAGTATGCGGAGATAATCCCGTTTTCATTGGCCTTTTCCGATAGGGTCCCCCACGGGTCCCGTTCGGTGGTACCCTCTATGTAACGATGTTCCGTAGGAGGAAGCATTTTGAGCGATCGGGAGCGAATCTTTTTGACCCATCTCTCTTCCTGCGCCGGCTGAGCGTCGAAAGTGGGGCAGGGGGACCTTGCCCGAATACTTTCCGCCGTGCCGCCCGCCGATGATCCGCGCCTTCTGGTGGGCAACGCGCAGGCCGACGATGCCGCCGTCTTCCGGCTTTCGGACGACCTGGCGCTGGTGTCGACGCTCGACTTCTTCACGCCGATCGTCGACGATCCGTACACCTATGGCGCCATCGCGGCGGCCAATTCCCTGTCCGATATCTACGCGATGGGGGGCGAACCGCTTTATGCGCTAGCGATCGCGGCATTTCCCGGCGATAAAAAGACGTTTCCGCTTTTGGCCGACGTCATGGCCGGGGCAGCCGACAAGGCGCGGGAGGCGGGCATCTGCATCGCCGGCGGCCACACGGTGCGCGACGCCGAGCCCAAGTTCGGGCTGGCGGTGACGGGACGCATCCACCCGCAGGCCGTCTGGCGCAACAGCGGCGCGAAGGCGGGGGACGCCATGGTGCTGACCAAGCCGCTCGGGACGGGGATCGTGACGACGTGCATCAAGTGGGGGATTGCGTCGCAGGCGGTCGCCGATGCGGCCGTCCGGTCGATGCTCCGGCTGAACGCCGCCGCCGGGAAGGCAGGACGCGAGGCGGGAATCGACACGGCGACGGACATCACCGGCTACGGATTGCTGGGGCACCTGGTCGAGGTGCTCGAGGCCAGCGGGCTCCGGGCCGAGATCGACCTGCGATCGGTGCCCGTGCTGCCCGGCGTCCCGGAGCTTCTTCCGACCCGGACGCTGCCGAGGATTTCAGGCCGCCGTTTCCCCGGGGCCGATTATCTGCATCGTCGGTTCGGCTTTCGGCCGATCCCGGGCGGGGTGCGCGAGATGCTGGCCGGATTCGGCGGAAAGGTCCGTTTTTCGGAGCGGGTCGCCGAGGAAACGCAATTCCTGCTGGCGGATCCGCAGACGTCGGGGGGGCTGCTGATGTTCGTGCCGGAGGAGCGGTCCGACCTGCTCCTGTCGACGCTTGCTGAGCTGGGAGAGACGGGGTGGCGGATCGGCCGGACGATGCCGCGCAGCCCGGGCGATCCGACGCTGGTAAGCGTTACCTGATTTTCCCCAGCAGGCGGAGCAGGCCGTCGAGGATGGTCACCGGGTGGGGCGGGCAGCCGGGGATGTAGAGGTCGACCGGCAGCAGGCCGCCGATGCCGTCCGATGCCTCGGGGGAACCGGCGTACGGGCCGCCGCCGATGGCGCAGGCGCCGCATGCCACGACGATCTTCGGGGAAGGGACGGCCTCGTAGGCGATCCGCACCGCCTCCTTCATATTTGCGGTCACCGGTCCCGTGATCCAGAGTCCGTCGGCATGCCGGGGGCTGGCGACGAACTGGACGCCGAACCGGCCCAGGTCCCAGCCGATGGTCGACAGGACGTTGGTGTCGGCCTCGCACCCGTTGCATCCGCCCGCGCTGACCTCGCGGAACTTGATCGAGCGACCGAACAGCGAGATCAGCTCGTCGCCCATTGCCCGGGTCTTCTGCCGCTCCTCCCCCGATAAAACGACCAGCCCTTCCCGCGTGTTCGACGAGAGCTGCGCATCGTTGCCGAACGCGAGGGCTTCGTGCGGGCAGGCGTCGACGCATTCCGGGCAGAAGATGCATTTCCCCATATCGAGGCGTAGCGTCCCGGCTTCATGGGTGATGGCGCCGTAGGCGCAGGCGTCTCCGCAGGCATGGCACCCACCCGGGCAACGAGAGGGGTCGAGCCGGGGATATCCGCGGAACCGCTCGGGCAGGACGGCCGGAACCCGGGGATAGCCGGTGGTCCGGTGTCCCTGCCGGATGCGGGCCAACATCGCGCGTATCATCGTGCGTCCTCCGTCACAGGTCGAATCCGCAGTAGGACAGGTTGAAGCTCTTGTTGCAGAGCGGGAAATCGGAGATCTGCTGTCCCCTGAGCGCGATCGAGAGCCCCTGCCAGTTGTGGAACGAGGGATCGACGATCTTGTAGCGGGCCAGGCGCCCCGACGCGTCGGTCAGTGCGACGTGGCAGATCTCGCCGCGCCAACCCTCGGTCATGGCGACCGTCACGTGCCCCGGTGCGAGCTCGCCGCCGGGGTTGCGGAACGGGCCGCCCGGCAATTGCAGCAGCTGCTCGCCGATAAAGTCGAGCGACTTCTCGCATTCGAGCCACCGGATCATGCTTCGGGCGCAGACGTCGCCGTGGTGCCCCGCGACCAGCGGGATCTGGGCCACCCGGTAGATGCCGAAGGGGTGGTCGCGGCGGACGTCGAGCGCCAGGCCGCAGGCGCGGGCGGGCGGGCCGACCAGCCCCAGTTCGCGGGCGAGGTCGGGTGCGAGTGCGCCCGTGTTTTCGAGGCGTCCCATGACCGACGGGGTGTTCCACAGCAGGTCGACCGCGTTGGTGAGGTCGCGGCGCGCCTCCGCGAGTCTTGCGAGCATCTCGTCGACCTCGCGGGCGCCCAGGTCGAAGCCGGTCCCGCCGTGCCGGACGAGGCCCCGGCCGAAGCGGCTACCGCAGATCATCGCAGTCATATTGAGGAAGTCGCCGCGGATCCGGCCGCAGAACGACGAGGTCGGCAGGTAGCCGATGTCGCCGGCGATCGCCCCCAGGTCGCCGGTATGGTTGGCCAGCCGCTCGAGTTCGAGGGCGATCCCGCGGAGCGCCTCGGCCCGCGCCGGAACCCGGCATCCCGAAAGCGCCTCGAGCGCCATGCACCACGCCTGCGAGTGCCCGACGGTCGTGTCGCCCGCCGCCGCCTCGATCATGTAGGGGCTTTTGGGGTGCGGTCCCCCCATCAGCGCCTGCTCAATTCCCCGGTGCTGGTATCCCAGCGAGATCTCGAGATGGAACACCTGCTCGCCGTGGCACTGGAAGCGGAAGTGTCCCGGCTCGATGATGCCGGCGTGGATCGGCCCGACCGCCACCTCGTGGACCGATTCCCCCTCGACCCGGTAGAAATCCATGATGCCCGGAAGGATCGGGTCGGCCTCGGGGCGTCCCCACGCATCCCGCCCGCGGACGAACGATCGATGGAAGCGGACCGGCTTGAACCACGGGTGCCCCTCGGGGACGATTCCGCACTGCTCGGCGATCTCCCGCTCGAAGAGGCTCGCCTGCGGGCAGAGCCCGGCGATCGACGTGAAGGACAGGCCTGCCTCGGCCGCCATGATTCCGATCTGCCCATCCTGCTTGAAGGAAAGCACGCAATAGAGCGTCGCGCCGCCGGGCGTGGGCACCCCGAACCAGGACGAGATCCGCCAGCCATCGTCGACGGCGTCGATGATCCCTTGGAGGAACCGGTCGATCTCGTAGACGGGGATGTCGCGGGCCGGCGCCGCGGCGCCGTTGCCGAGGATCAGGAAGTCGGGTTTCATGGTTGCGCTCCCAGAAGTGCGGCGCCGTCGCGCAAGAGCGTCATCAGCGGGCCGGGAATCCAGAGCCCCAGCATCAGCACGACGCCCATCAGGCAGAGCGGCGGCGCGACCGTCAGCACCCGGTCGCGGTAAGGGCTTTTCTCGAGCCCCTCCGGCGGCTCGCCCATCACGAGCGGAAGGACGGTGGAGGCCATGCCGATGAACACGATGGTCAGCAGCAGCAGAAACGCCGCGCCGACGCCGCCGTTGCCCTGCAGGAAGGCGCTGCTGACGATGGTGTACTCGCTGATGAACGGCGAGAACGGCGGCGAGCCGGTGATCGCGATGAAGCCCGCCAGGAAAAGCCCGCCGGACCACGGCACGCGCCGCATCGCCCCCTTGACGACATCGGTCGTCTTGCTGCCGTAGGAGCGGTGGATGTTGCCGGAGGAGAGGAACAGCACCCCCTTGGTCAGCCCGTTGTTGATGACGTGGAAGAGCGCGCCGAAAAGCGCCCCCTTGCCGAGCCCCAGCGCCACGGCGAGAATCCCCACGTGCTCGACGCTGGACCAGGCGAGCATTCGCTTGAAATCGGCCTGCCGGACCATGAAGACGGCCGCGAACGCCATGGAGACCAGCCCCATCGCCAGCAGCGCGTGCTGGAAGAAGGCGATCTCGGTGCCCGAGGCCATGCAGATCTGGTAGACGCGCAGGACGGCCAGGAAGGCGCAGTTGACGAGCCCTCCGGCCAAAAGCGCCCCCACGAGCCCCGGCGCCTCGCCGTAGGCGTCGGGCTTCCAGGTGTGCAGCGGCGCCAGCCCCATCTTGGAGCCGAACCCCACCAGCAGGAATATGAACGCGCCGTGGAGCCACCCGGGGTTGAGGCGGGAGGCGGAGGCGATGAGCGGCTCGAGCAGCAGCGTCGGCTCGGTGGCCTTCGCGACGACCGTGGAGTAGGCGAGGAAGAAGAGGCCGAGCAGCGCCAGCGCGATGCCGACCGAGCAGATGAGCAGGTACTTCCAGGTCGCCTCGATGGAGCGGGCGTTGCGGTTGAAGTAGACGAGCGGCGCCATCGCGACGGTGGTCGTCTCGAGCGCGACCCAGAGCAACCCGAGATGATGCGACATCGTGACCAGCGTCATGGCCGATAGGCAGACCTGGAGCCCCATGCAGAGTACCCGGTTCGACCGCTCCTCGCGGTAGGCGAGGTAGCCCACGGCGTAGACCGCGCACACGAGAAACAGCGTGCTGATGCTCAAAAGGACGATTTTCCCGAGCGGGTCGAGGAAGATCCAGCCCCCCGCCGAGGGGGGCGGCGTGTCGGCCAGGAGCAGGATCGTCATGACCAGGTGCGCGGCGCCGACAATCGGCAGGATCAGCGGGCGCTTCCGGCCCGACGGGACGACCCAGGCGAGGAGGGCGCCGACAAGCGGCATGAGGACGAAGACGGTCAGCAGCATCGCTTCAGTCCTCCTTGAGGGTGCGCAGCCGCGACGTGTCGATCGAGGAAAATTCGTGGCTGATGTGGTTGATCACGATGCCCATGACGAAGATGCCGACCAGGAGGTCGAGCAGCACCCCGGCCTCGACCATCATCGGCATGGCCTCGGTCAGGAGGAGGCCGAAGATGAAAATCCCGTTTTCCAGTACCAGGTAGCCGATGACCTGCGAGATGGCCTTGCGTCGCGACGTCAGCACGAGGAAGCCGGTCAATAGCGTGGCAATGGATGCGGGAACGACCAGCAGGTCCTGGTGCTCGGGGGCGAGCGGGAGCCGCTCGGCGAAGACGAAGGCGAGCGCGGTGAAGACGGCGCCGATCAGGAGCGTGGTCACGTAGCCGAGGAACGGCTCGACCTCGCGCTTGATCTGGGCCTTCCGGACGGCGTCGTTGATGAGCCACGGGATGAGCATCCCCTTGGCGAGGATGATGCCCGCGGTGATCCCCGCCAGTCGCCAGGAAAGGGGGTGGATGATCATCGGCAGGGCGCCGAGGACGACCCCCTGCGCCGCGACCGCGCGGATGGAGAACGCCAGCCGGCTCGACCCCAGCACCACGAAGTTGATCAGCATGACCAGCACGAGCATTTGGTCTGCGAACGGGACCATCGGTTACCTCAGTATCAGCAGCATGGAGAAGGCGGTCAGGACCGTTGCCGCCACCAGCAGCTGCGGGATCCGGACCAGCCGGAGCCGCGCCATCACGGATTCGACCATCCCGATGAGGATGGCCAGCACGAGCATGGAAAAGACGAACAGGGGCCACTCGAGGGCCGGGTTGCTCGCCCCGAACGGCAGGGCGATGTCGACGAAGAAGGCGCCCAGGACGAACAGCTTCAGGGCGGCGCCGTACAGGATGAGCCCGAACGCGGGACCGCTGTGATCGAGCACCATGACCTCGTGGATCATGGTCAGCTCGAGGTGCGTGTTGGGATCGTCGAACGGGATGCGGCAGTTCTCGGACAACAGGACGATGAACATCCCGCAGAGCAGCAGGATCATCGAGGCGCCCGCGCCCAGCCAGACGGCGGCGGGCAACCCCGTCAGCATGCCGGTGAGCGAGAGGCTGCCGGTCAGGCGGGCCAGCGTGACGAGCGCGAAGAACAGGGTGGGCTCGGCCAGGCAGGAGAAGGTGACCTCGCGGGCGGCGCCCATTCCTTCGAAGCTGGACCCGGTGTCGAGCGCGGCGAGCGTCGTGAAGAAGCGGCCGAGCGCGAAGAGGTAGGCGAAGAGGACGGCGTCGCCGGCGAACGAGATCGGCGCCGGGTGGTTGCCGAAGGGGATCATCAGCGCCGCGGCCGCCGTGGCGGCCAGCGTGACCACCGGGCCCGCGCGGAAGATCCAGGTGGTCGTCGGGCTGAAGACGGATCCCTTGCGGAACAGTCGCGCGAGGTCGAAGTAGGGCTGGAGGTAAGGCGCCCCCACGCGGCCGGCGAACGCCGCCTTGGTCTTTCCGATGACGCCGAGCAGGAGCGGCGGCATCAGCAGGGCGAGCAGCAGGTGGATGATCGTATCGGCCATAAAGCAATCCCCCTAGTGTGCCCAGATCATCAGCAGAAAGAGCGTGACGAAGATGTAAAGCATATAGATGTGCATCTGCCCGTGCTGGAGCCGGTGGATGAAGGCGAAGACGCCCGCTGCGACGGAAAAGGCCGGGAAGAGCAGCCGGTCGAGGATCGTCTCGGTCGGGGCGAACCGGAAGCGCGACGCCCCGGCGGCGAGCCCGGAGAGGATCGGCGGCGTGCGGTCGGGGCGGACGGCGCCCTCGAACAGGTTGACGAGCAGCTCGGAGAAGGAGGTGCCCGTGTACTGGACCCGGGGAGAGGGGGCGAGATAGCCGCATCCCCATGTGGGCGCGACGGCGGAGGGCGCGGCGGCCAGCCGGCGCCGGAAGAGCAGCGCGATCAGGGCGGCAAGCGCGAGGAGGCCGCCGCTCGCGACGGAGAGCCAGCCGATCGACGGAAGCGTCGCGATCGCCCCGCCCGGCGCGGGCGGCCAGGGCATCAGGGAGGAGGCGGCCGGCTCGACCAGGCGGATGATCGGCTGCGGAACGACGCCGACGACACAGCACAGGATGGCCAGCAGCGCCATGGGCAGAAGCATGGCCTTGCCCGCCTCGTGGCCGGTCGCGGCCTCGGGCGAGCGGGGGTTCCCGAGGAACGCGATGCCGTAGAGCTTCACGAAGCCGATCGCCGCGATGCCGCCGACCAGGGCGAGCACCGGCGCCAGGAGGGCGGGCCATGGGGCGGCCGCGCCCCGGGCGTCGGAGAAGATGCCGAGGTAGATGAGGAATTCGCCGACGAAGCCGTTGAGCGGCGGGAGGCCGCAGATGGCCGCGGAGCCGACGAGGAACAGGAGGGCGGTCGTGGGCATCCTCTTGGCGAGGCCGCCCATCCGGTCGATCTCCCGGGTGCCGGTGGCGTGGATCAGGGCGCCCGAGCCGAGGAACAGGAGCGGCTTGAAGAGGCTGTGGTTGAGCACGTGCAGGAAGGCGCCGGCGACGCCGAGGAGCGCCAGCGTGGTGTTCCCGCGCCGGATGCCGGCCATCCCGAGACCGAGGCCGAGCGTGATGATCCCGATGTTTTCGATGCTGCTGCAGGCGAGCATGCGCTTCAGGTCGCGCTGCGACGTCGCGAAGGCGATGCCCAGGACGGCCGTCATCGCGCCCATGACGACCAGCAGGATGTCCCACCAGGCGGGCGGCGCCTGGAAGAGGAAGGCGACGCGCACGATGCCGTAGATGCCCATCTTGAGCATGACGCCGGACAATAGGGCCGACACGTGGCTGGGGGCGTTGGCGTGGGCGGCGGGGAGCCAGGTGTGCAGCGGCATGAGCCCCGCCTTGGCGCCGAACCCGAAGAGCGCCAGCAGGAAGATCGCCGTCGCGGGACCGGTCGAGGCGAGCGCGCGGATGCCGGGAAATCCGAAGGTGCCGGTCTCGGTCCGGAGCACGGCGAACAGGACGAAAAGCGCCATGGTGCCGATGTGGGTGGCGAACAGGTAGACGGTGCCTGCCCGCTGCACCTCGGGCTTGCCGCGGTCGGTCGTGAGCAGGAACCAGGCGGACAGCGCCATGGCCTCCCACGCCATGATGAACAGGACGCCGTTGCGGGCCATCAGGAGCAGCACCATCGCGGCGGCCAGGATTCCGGTGAAGAAGGTCATGCCCGGCTCGGTGTCCCGGTGCTCCCGGGCGGGATGGTAGCCGATCGCGTAGACGGCGGCGCAGGCCGAGACGAGGAAGACGGGGATCAGGAACAGGGCGGACAGCGCGTCGACCGCGACTTCACAGTCGCCGAACGGGAGATTCCAGTCGAGGAGCCAGGAGGAGGGATCGGGGAAGAGGAGCAGGGAAACCGCCGAGGACAGGCCCGCGAGCGCGGCGACGACGGTCGCGGCAGCCGCGAAATTCTGGCCCCACCCGGGACGATGCCGTAGGAAGAGGCCGGGGATGCCGGACAGCGCCAGCAGGGCGGTCGCGCAACCGATCAGCGCAATGGCCAACGGGAATTCGTCCGGCCCGAAACCCGTCACGCCGTCACCGGAAGGGAGGGCAGGGCAGGAGGACGCCCGGGCTTGTCATATTTTGCGGAGTGATCTAGGGTCATAATGAGGCTCGATTCCGGAACTGCGCCCCAATTTAGCACAAAGGGGCGGAAGATGACAAACTGCTCCGATAAAATTGATTTTGCGCGGGATTTCATTTTGTGCGTGACATTGTTTTATTCCGGGAGGTGATATGGCCGTGATCGGCGACTGGCTCGCTCCGGGCGTCCTGTTGATCCTCGCGTCGACGCTCGCCGCCCTTTCCGGAGTTCCGATGGCGTTCCGGATGACTTCCCCGCGGACGGGGCAGAAGGTGGCCGCGTTCATGATGGGCGCGGCGGCGGCGATCGGTGCGGGCGGGAGCGTCTCGGCGCTTCTCCTTCGCCGGACCGAGACCTTCGAATTTTCCTGGACGCTGCCCTTCGGCCCCTGCGAATTCGGCGTCGATCCCCTCTCGGCGCTCTTCCTCCTGCCCATCTTCATCGTTCCCGCGTGCTGCGCCTTCTACGCGCTCGACTACCGGCCCGCGGACGCCTATCCCCGCTCCGCGGCGAAGCTCACCTTCTTCTTCGGCCTGCTCACGTCGGCCATGGCGTGGGTGGCGATGGCGCGCAACGGGGTCCTCTTCCTCATCGCCTGGGAGATCATGGCGCTCGCCGCCTGGCTGGTCCTGTCCACCGAGGACGAGAAGGAGGAGGTCCGGGAGGCAAGCGCCCTCTACCTGATCACGACGCACATCGGAACGCTCGCGCTCTTCGCCTTCTTCCCGCTGCTCTTCCAAGCGACGGGGAGCTACCTTTTCCCGGCCGCGGGCTCGGTGCCGGCGGACGGCGTCGCGCCGGCCTGGCTCTTCCTCGCCGCCCTGTTCGGTTTCGGGATGAAGATGGGCATGATGCCGCTGCACATCTGGCTCCCCTCGGCGCACGCGTCCGCCCCCAGTCACGTCTCGGCGGTCATGTCGGGTGTCGTCCTGAAGGTCGGGGTCTACGGGTTCGTCCGGGCCATGTCGTTCTTCGCCGGCATCCCGCTCTGGTGGGGGATCGCGGTCCTTCTGCTCGGCATCGTCTCGGCGGTGGCCGGCGTGGCGTTCGCGATCGGGCAGCACGACCTCAAGCGGCTCCTGGCCTACCACAGCATCGAGAATATCGGGATCATCCTCCTGGGCCTCGGCGGGTCGCTGATCGGGCGGGCGACGCATAACGGGCCGCTCATGGTCCTCGGGATGGCGGGCGCGCTGCTCCACGTGCTCAACCACGCGACGTTCAAGGGGCTGCTGTTCCTCGGGGCGGGCTCCGTCATCCACGCGGCCGGGACCCGGGAGATCGACCGGATGGGGGGGCTCTCCCGGCGCCTGCCGCGCACCGCGATCCTTTTCCTGGTGGGCGCTGCGGCGATCTGCGGGCTGCCGCCGCTCAACGGCTTCGTCAGCGAGCTGCTGGTCTATCTCGGCCTGTTCGCCGGTGCCACGGGCAAGCACACGTCCGCCGCCGCCTTCACTGCGCTCGCGGTGCCGTCGCTCGCGCTGACGGGGGGGCTGGCGCTGGCCTGTTTCGTCAAGGTTTACGGGGTCGTGTTCTTGGGGACGCCGCGCGTCGCTCTCCCGGAGGAGGCCCACGGGGAAGGCCGATGGATGGTCGGGGCGATGTCGGTGCTCGCCCTGGTTTGCGTCGCGATCGGGCTGGCGCCGGTCCTGTTGGGCGGACTCCTCGATGCGGCTGTCGCGGCGTCCGTCCCTTCCGCAGACGCGGCGGGGATCTCCCCGTCCGGCCTGGCGCCGCTCGGGTGGATCACCGCGCTCGACCTTGCACTGGCGGCCGGTTGCGTCGGGGCGACGCTCCTGTTCCTGTCGCGGACGAAGGCGGCCGCGTCCCCGTTGGCGCCGACCTGGGGGTGCGCCTACCTCCGGCCGACGCCCCGGATCCAGTACACGGCCTCGTCCTTCGCCGACATGATCGTCTCGCTGTTCAGGGGAATCCTGCGGCCGCACCGGCGGGAGCCGGAGCTCGGGAGGCTATTGCCCGGGGCCGGGCGGTTCGAGATCCACGTGCCCGAGGCGGTGCTCGATCTGGCGTATCTGCCGTTCCTGGCGCGCGCGAACGAAAGACTGTCGGTCCTGCGCGGCCTGCAGCACGGCCGGCTGCACCTCTACATCCTTTACATGGTGTTTACCTTGGCGGCGCTGCTGGCCTGGTCGATGTGATCCCTGCTTCGAGCGTCGCGACGGTCCCGAGAATCTTCGCCGGGTCGTACGGGCCCGAAAGGACCGCCTTGAAAGCCGGGTTGCGCAGGACGAAGGCCAGCCGCGACAGCAGGTGCAGGTGGCACTTCACGGTCGGGCTCGCCAGCGTGAACAGGATGTGCACCGGTTTCCCGTCGAGCGCCTGAAAGTCGATCGGCTTCGCCAGGAAGCACAGGGCGATGAACGGCGTCGCCTGGTTGAGCAGGATCGGGTTGCGGACGTGGGGGATGGCGATCCCGTCGCCGATCGCGGTCGATCCGAGCGCCTCGCGGGCGAGCAGCACCTGGAGCAGGAAGCCGGCGTCGACCTTGGGCGGCAGCGGCAGCAGGCCGACCACGCTCCGGAGGACCGCCTGCCGGTCGTCCCCGGGAACGTCCCGATGGATTCCCCCCCTCTCGAGGGCGGCAAGCAGGGTGGGCAGCGGCCGCGATTCCTCGGCGTCCGCGGCCGCGAACAGCTCCGACGGCACCTTGATGCCCTTGTCGGTGGCCCATTCGAGCAGTTCCATCCGGTTGATCTCGAACTGCCCCTCGATCTGCGAGGCGGGGAGACCCCCTTTCCGGATCCACCGGAGGACTTCCTTCTCGGATACGTCGAACAGGCGTGCCGTTTCTTCTATATTGATGAGCATGATTCAATCATCACGACCCCCGGGCCGGAAGTCAACAAGGACCGCCCGGTGTCATCCCAGCCAGCGCTCCCGCCACATCGAGAACATGAGCAGCGCCCAGATCCGGTACATGTGGTTGGTCCGCCCGCTCATATGTTCGTCGACCAGCCGCGAGACGCCTTCCGGCCGGAGGAACCCTTCCTTGCGGATCCGCTCGGGGGACAGATGCTCCTCGACCAGCGGGCGAAGCTCGTTCCGAAGCCAGCGGTCGACGGGAATGCCGAATCCCATCTTGGGCCGCTCGAGCAGCTCCCTCGGGACGAGGTCGTAAAGGACCCGCCGGAGCAGGTGCTTCGCGCCGAACGCCCCGACCTTCATCGAAAGCGGAAGCCTTGCGGCGAACTCGACGATCCGGTGGTCCAGCAGCGGCACGCGGGCTTCGAGCGAGCATGCCATGGATGCCCGGTCGACCTTCGTCAGGATGTCGTCGACGAGGTAGGTGCGGATGTCGGTCGCCATGGCCCGGTCGAGCGGGTTCGAGAGGCGCGGGTCGCGGAACGTCGAGAAGTAGCCGAGCCCGGAATCGTCCGCGACGTGCGCGAGCAGGTCGGGCAGCAGGTCGTGGCCGACGATCGCGACCGCGTGGAAATAGAATCGGGCGAGGTCGCCCTCCCGGAGGCTCGCCGCCGCCTTTTGCACCCGGTGGCTCGGCACGCGCGACAGGAGCGCGGCCAGCGGCTTCCGGATCGGCGCCGGCAGCCGGTGCGCCCGGGACCCCTGCCGCACCCAGTCGTACCGCGGGTATCCGCAGAACAGCTCGTCGCCGCCGTCGCCCGAGAGGCTGACCGTGACGTGCTCCCGCGTGAATGACGACACGAGCATCGTCGGGATCGCCGAGGAATCGGCGAACGGCTCGTCATAGTGCTCGGGAATCTTCCGGATGAGCGACAGCGCCTCCGATGCCGTGCAGATCTTCGCGTGGTGCTCGGTCCCGAGGTGGTTCGCGACGGCGCGGGCGTAGCCGGATTCGTCGTACCCCTTCTCGTCGAAGCCGATCGAGAAGGTCTTCACCGGCCGGGAGGACTCCCGCTGCATCAGCGCGACGACGAGCGAGGAATCGATCCCGCCCGACAGGAATGCGCCCAGCGGCACGTCGCTGATCATCCGGTAGCGGATCGAGGAGGACAGCAGCCCCTTGAGCTCATCGAGGTACTCCTCTTCCCGGCGCGGGGCGCCGGAGACTCCCCAGTGGTCGAGCAGATCCCAGTAGCGACGCTCGGCCCGGCTGCCGTCCGGCCCGATCTCGACGATGACGCCCGGCGGCACTTTGCGCGCGTCGCGGAAGATCGAGAACGGGATGGGGACGTACTGGAACTCGAGGAAATATTGCAGGGCGTCGCGGTCGACCTCCCGCGAGAAGGCGGGACACGCCATGATCCCCTTGAGCTCGGAGGAAAACAGCGTCAGCCCCGGCGCGTGCGCCAGGTAGAGCGGCTTGATGCCGAGCCGGTCGCGCACGAGCGAGAGCGTGCCTTTTTGCTCGTCCCACAGGGCGAAGGCGAACATGCCGATGAAGCGGGAGACGGCTGCGTCGAGCCCCCACTCGGCGATGGCCGCCAGCATGACCTCGGTGTCGGAGTCGCTCCGGAAGGCGTGGCCCAGCCCTTTGAGCTCCGAGCGGATCTCCCGGTAGTTGAAGACCTCCCCATTGAACGAGATCGCGAACCGGCCGTCGGCGGTCGTCATCGGCTGGGCGCCCGCCGGGGTGAGGTCGAGGATCGCGAGCCGGCGGTGGGCCAGGCCGGCCCGCCCGTCCGGCGACAGCCATTCCCCCGAGCCGTCCGGCCCCCGGTGCGCCAACGTCCCGCCCATCGTGGCGAGCAGCTCCCGCCCGGGCCGCTCCGTCCCCTTGGCCAGGAAGCCCGCTATTCCGCACATGTGCCGTTCCCCTCCATGAGCGCGTCGTAGATCGCGGTCATCCCGCCGACCATCCGTTCGATCGAGAAGCGCTCGCGTGTCGCCCTGCACCCCGCTTCGCCCATCGTCGCGCGCATGCCGGCATCGGCGAGCAGCGTCACCATCGCGTCGGCCAGCCGCCCCGCGTCGCGGGGGGGAGCGAGCAAACCCGTCACCCCGTCCTCGACGGCTTCGGGATTGCCGCCGACGGCGAAAGCCGCGACCGGCAGACCGGCGGCCATCGCTTCGAGGATCGCGTTGGAGAAGCCCTCCTCCCGCGACGGGTGGACGAACAGGTCGGCCGCCCGCAGGAAGTCGGGGACATCCGCGCGGTCGCCCGGGAAGAGGAAGCGGTCGGCGAAGCCGGATGCGTCCGCCTGTCGCCGCGTCTCGGCCAGTGTTCCGGCGTCGCGGCCGACGAGGACGAACCGGGTCTCGGGAAAGCGCGCGAGCACGGCCGGCGCCGCCGCCATCAGCTCCGCGTGCCCCTTGTAGGGATAGAAGTTGGAGACGGCGAGCACAACGCGCGCCTCGGCCGGGATGCCTTCGCGCTCCCGGAACGCGGCCCGCGCCGCCGGGGCAAAAGGCGCGATCGGAGCCACGCCGTTGTAGACCTTGCGGAATTTTCCCTGCCAGCCGGATTCGGTGCGCTCGACATCGGCCCGGACGGCGTCGGAGTTGACGAGCACGACGTCGGCCAGCCGGTTCCCGACCGGCTCGACCCGGCGCAACAGCGGATAGCGCGCCTTGTAGTCGCACAGCGCCCGCTTGCTGACGATCACCCGCGGGACGCCCGCGAGGCGTGCGGCGACAGGGCCGATCACGTTCGCGGCGGGCAGGTAGCAGTGCACGATGTCGGGCCGTGTTTTTCGGAAGATCCGGGTGAGCCGCGCGATGGTCCGCAGCTGCTCGAGCGGGCCGATCCGGAAGCGGCGCCCGTGCCGTGGATCGCCGAAGACGGTGACCGGCATCAATTCCGAGAACTCCGGGTGCAGCCACCCTCCGCCCGCCGTCGTGAAGAGCGACAGCGCGTATCGCTCCTGCGGCAGCGACCGGGCGAGCGCCAGAACGTGCCGCTCGGTCCCGCCGGACTCGACGTTGGGGAGGATGTAGGCGATCTTCGTGGGCTCTCGGGTCGGCATGCTCGTTGGAGTGTCCCCCATCCGGTTCGCCGGCGTCAACCGGCGCGTCCCGGCGGGTGCGTCCCGCCCTTGCCGCGGCCGGATTGCCCGTTGAGAATCGAGGGGGGTCCTGTAGAATAGGGGATTGATGAAAACCGCTTCCGACGAAAGCATTCCCGTAAAGATCATCGAGCCTTCGCACGGGTGGCGCTGGGCCGATCTCTCCGCTGTCTGGGCCTATCGCGACCTCGTGTCCGTCCTCGTCCTCCGCGACATCAAGGTGCGCTACAAGCAGACGCTCCTGGGCAGCGCCTGGGTTCTTCTCCGGCCGCTCGGGACCATGCTGATCTACACGCTGGTCTTCGGAATGATGGTCCGCGTTCCTTCCGAGGGGCATCCATACGCCATCTTCGTCTTCTCCGCCCTGCTCCCCTGGGGCTTTTTCTCGGGCGTGGCCCTGACATCGGCCAATTCCCTCATCGCCTCGGCTCCCCTGATCAGCAAGGTGTACTTCCCGCGGATCGTCATTCCCCTGGCCATCGCGATCGGGGGGCTGGTCGACCTCTTCGTGTCGCTGGCGTTCCTGCTGCTCGTGATGCCGTTCTTCGGGGCGGGATGGAGCGCGAGCCTGTGCTGGCTTCCGCTGCTCATCCTGGCGGTCTCCGTGACATCGCTGGGGGTCGGAACCCTATTTTCCGCATTGACGGTTTCACACCGGGATTTCGGCAACCTGGTCGGCTACCTTGTCCAGGTCTGGCTTTACGTGACGCCGGTGATCTATCCGTCGACGCTGGTGCCCCCCCGCTGGCGCTTTCTCCTGTCGGTCAATCCGCTGGCTGCGCAGGTCGAAGGGTTTCGGGCCGCGATCCTCGGGACGCCGCTCGACGTCCGGGCCCTCGCGCTCTCCTTCGTCGTCTCGTTCGCAATCCTGGTTTTGGGAATCGCCTGGTTTGGCCGGATGGAGCGTCGTTTTGCCGACATCCTCTGATTTCCTGGCGGATCCGAAGTGGTGAGGATGCCCGCGATCAAGGTCGAACGGCTTTCCAAGGAATACCGCATCGGGGCGCCCGCGGCAGGGAACCGCTTCCAGGCGCTCGACGGGCTGACCTTCGAGGTGCCGGCGGGAGAGACGCTGGGGATCATCGGCCGAAACGGCGCCGGAAAATCGACGCTGCTCAAGATCCTGTCCGGCATCACCGACCCGACTGCCGGGCGGGTCGAAATGCGGGGGCGGGTCTGCAGCCTGCTCGAGGTGGGTACCGGTTTCCATCCCGAACTGACGGGCAGGGAAAACATCTTCCTGAACGGAACGCTGCTGGGGATGAGAAAGGCCGAGATCCGCCGGAAGTTCGACGCCATCGTCGACTTTTCCGAGATCGGGAAGTTCATCGATACCCCCGTCAAGCACTACTCCTCCGGGATGTACGTTCGCCTGGCCTTCTCCGTCGCGGCTCACCTCGAACCCGAGATCCTGATCGTCGACGAGGTGCTTGCCGTGGGCGACGCCCGCTTCCAGGCGAAATGCGTCGGGCGAATCGGCGAGATCGGCCAGGAAGGGCGGACGGTCCTGGTCGTCAGCCACAACCTTCAGCTGATTCGATCGCTCTGCAATCGCGTCATCTGGCTGAACGACGGAAAGATCGCATTCGAAGGGGATGCGAATGGCGCCATCGTCGCCTATTCCAACAGCTTCTCGAAGGTTGAGGACGACCTGGCCTGGCCGGACGACGATTCCGCACCGGGAAATGACTGCGTCCGTTTGCTGGGGGCGCGCGTCGTGCCGGAGGACGGGTCCCCGGCGGACGCGATGACCATCCGGGTTCCCTTCCTGCTCGAGTTCGCGTTCAGGGTGCTGGTTCCGTTCCAGTCCTTCTACGTTTCCATCCACTTCAAGTCGGCGGGCGGGGATGTCGTGTTCCGTTCGGGGGATCGCGCGGCACCGATCGCCCCCGGGCGTTACCGGAGCGTCTGCCACATTCCGGCGGACCTGCTGAACGGCGGCAAGTTCACGGTCGACCTGTTCTTCATGCGGGACGGCAATACGGTGTTGTTCAAACAGGAAAGGCCCATCATGTTCAACGTTTTCGATTCGGAACCCGAACCCGGCGATTACGTGGGCGGGCATCCCGGGTTTGTCCGCCCGCTTCTGCGCTGGCAGACAGGCAAGGCGGAGTGATGCGGATCGCCTACGTCACGCCGGAATACGTCACCGAGCGCAGTTTTTCCGGCGGCTTGGCCAACTACGTGCACCGCCTGTCCCTTTCCTTGATCGGCATGGGGCACGAGCCGGTCGTTTTCGTGCCGGCCGACCGCGATGAACGACTTGTGCACGACGGGATCGAAGTGCACCGGGTCGCTACCAAGAGCACGATCCCCTGGGCGGGGCTCCTGAACCGCATCACGCTTCGACGCCACTACAGCGCGATCTGGATGTTGAAGCGGAGCCAGTGCTTGTGCGGCCGGGTGAAAAATGAACACCGAAGGGCGCCGTTTTCGATCGTCCAGTTCCCGCACCTGGGCGGGCTTTCGCTTTTTCGCCCCCGCGGAATTCCCGCCGTCGTTCGCCTTTCCAGCTATTCGCCGCTTTGGGCAAAATTCGGGGAATACGACTCGATGCCGATGCCTGTCCTGCACGATCAGCAATGGCTGGAACGGCAAGGCCTCCTGCGGGCCGACGGCATCTTCGGGCCCTGCGGCTTCGTGGGTGCGGTGGTCGAGAAGGATCTCGGACGTCCGGTCACGGTCATCGAGACGCCGTTCGTCATGGATACGGAGCGGACCGACGACTCCGTATACCGCGAGCTGCTTCAGGGAAGGCCGTATCTGTTGTTCGTAGGTCGTTTCAGCATTGCGAAGGGCATGATCACGATCGCCGACGCCCTCCCCGAACTGCTGGGCAGGCATCCCGATCTGCTGGTCGTCCTGGTCGGACGCGAGCAGGGGGGATACAAGGGCGCCTCCGTCATCGACCACCTGTGGCAGAAGGCGGGACCGCATCGGGGACGGGTGCTCTTTCTCGGGGACATGAGGCATGACCTGCTGTACCCCGTGATGAAACACGCCGCGGCGGTCCTCATCCCTTCGCTTGTCGAGAATTTCCCGAATGTCTGCCTGGAAGCGATGGCGCAGCGCTGCGTGATCCTCGGAACCCGGGGCACCAGCCTCGAGCAACTGCTGACGGATGGCGAGAGCGGCCTGTTGTTCGAGGCGGGAAATCCGGCGGCGCTTGCGGTTGCCGTCGAGCGTGCCCTCGCCCTGACCGGTGAAGCCCGGGCGGCGATGGGCGAGAAATCAGGGGAACGGCTTCAGACACTTCGCCCCGAACGGGTCGTCGAAAAACTGCTTGCGTATTACCAGAGCGTGATAGACCGGGCCGGCGCCGGAAAAGACGGGGGAGCGATACGATGACCGAGGCTTCAGGGGGACGGCGGGGCGCCGACACGTTTGCGTTCGGCAGAAACTGGGAGCGATTCGTCGAGAAGAATTTCAGTGACGAACGGGTCGAAATCTCCCGGAAGCATCTGCTCGATTTTCTCGAAATGCCCGACCTCAAGGGAAAATACTTTCTCGACGTCGGCTGCGGCAGCGGGATTCACTCGCTGGCGGCATTCCGCTCCGGGGCGGCGCGCATCGTCAGCTTCGACATCGATTCGTTTTCGGTCAAGACCACGGAGCGGCTTCGCGCGATGGCCGGCAACCCGCCACACTGGCAGGTGCTCTCCGGCTCCGTCCTCGACAAGGCGTTCGTCGACGGGCTCGAACCCGCGGACATCGTCTATTCCTGGGGCGTCTTGCACCACACCGGATCGCTGTGGGAGGCCGTCCGCAATACGGCCGGACGGATCGCGCCGGGCGGTCTCTTCTACCTCGCCTTGTACGAGAAGACGGCCGACTCCGCCTACTGGATCGCGACGAAGCAGAAGTACAACCGGTCCTCGCAAACCACCAGGTGGAAGATGGAGGTGGCGTCCGTCTACCGAAACTACTTCCTTGGGAGATCGACAAGGCAGAGACTTTCCGCGCTCAAGGAGATCTTGACCTACAAGCGCAATCGCGGGATGGCCTTCTGGACCGACGTCCGCGACTGGGTGGGCGGATGGCCGTACGAGCCGTCCACGCCGCAGGAAGTGACCGAGTTCGTCGCGGGGCTCGGCTTGTCGATGCGGAAGGTGAAGACGGGCGAGGCCAACGTCGAGTACCTGGTCGCCAGGGAAGGCGGCTGAGGCGCAAAGCCCATGTGCGGCATCTTCGGAGTCGTCTACGCGGATCCCGCCCGGGAGGCCGAACCGGCCCTGCTCGAGCGGATGGCCGCGGTCCTGCACCACCGGGGGCCGGATCACACCGGCGTCTGGACGCGCGGTAACGTCGGGTTGGGGCACACGCGGCTGTCGATCATCGACCTCTCTCCAAGCGGCGCCCAGCCGATGACAAACGAGGACGGCTCCGTCCGGGTCACCTTCAACGGGGAGATCTACAACTACCGGGAGCTGCGGAAATGGCTCGTCGGGCGCGGCCACGCCTTCCGCTCGAACACCGACACCGAGGTGCTCGTCCATCTCTGGGAAGAGCACGGTCCCAGCTGCGTCGATTCCCTGCGCGGGATGTTCGCCTTCGCGGTCTGGGACGATCGCCGGAAGGCGTTGTTCCTCGCGCGCGACCGGGCCGGAAAGAAACCGCTCTTTTATGCCGCCCTTCCCGACCGGTTCCTCTTCGCATCCGAGATCAAGGCGATCCTGCAGGATCCCGCCTTCCGTGCCGAGCCCGATATTGCGTCGATCCATCACTATCTCGCCTACCAGTCCGTGCCCGCCCCATATTGCGCCTTCAAGGGAATCCGGAAGCTTTCGCCTGCGCACCGGCTCCTGATCCGGGGGAACGCGGGGACGCCGGAGCGCTACTGGAAGCTTTCCTACGCGGACAAGATCCGGGTCGAAGGGGAGAAGGGGCTCGCGTCGCTTCGGGAAGAGATCGTCGAGCGGTTGCGTGAATCGGTGCGGATCCGGCTGATGAGCGACGTCCCGCTGGGCGCCTTCCTGTCGGGCGGGCTCGATTCCTCCCTCGTGACGGCGTTGATGGCCGGGCTGACGAATGCGCCCGTGAAGACGTTCTCGATCGGTTTCGACGAACCCGAATACGACGAACTCCCGTACGCCCGGATGGTGGCGAAACGGTACGGGACCGAGCACCACGAATTCGTGGTCAGGCCGGATGCCCGGTCGATCTTTCCCGAGCTGGTCTGGCACTACAACGAGCCGTTCGCCGACTCGTCCGCGATTCCGACCTGGTACGTCTGCAAGCTGGCGCGGCGCCATGTCACGGTCGTGCTGAACGGCGACGGGGGCGACGAAAACTTCGCCGGATATCCCCGCTACGGGAACGAGGGCGACTACGCCCTGCGCGGCGGTCTGCGCGCCGCGCTTTCCGGCTGGTTCGGTCCCCGGGGGAAGCTGGCGCTGTTCTCGGGACCGGCGAGCCGCATGGGGGAGACTGTCCGGCGTTTGTCGGCGCTTACGCAGCGGCGCCTCCTCTACTATCGGCGGATCACCCACTTCAGCGAGTATTACAAGGCCGACCTGTACACGCCGGAAATGAAGACCGCGACCCGAGGCCTCTTCTCGGTCGACCTGATGCTCGACCGGTACCGGGCGGCGGCGGGAGCCGATTTCCTGGACGCGACGATGGGGCTCGACTTCGACCAGTACCTCCCCGACACGCTGATGCCGAAGGTCGACATCGCTTCGATGGCGCACTCGCTCGAGGCGCGCTCGCCGTTTCTCGATCACGAATTCATGGAATTCGCGGCCCGGATCCCGTCCGGCCTGAAGCTGGCGGACGGCGTGGGCAAGCGCATCCTGAAGGCGGCCTCCGAGCCGTTGCTGCCGCACGAGGTCATCTACCGGAAGAAGATGGGGTTCGGCGTTCCCGTGGATCATTGGTTCCGCAACGAGCTGAAGGACATGACGCGCGACATCCTGCTGTCGCCGCGCGCCACGAGCCGGGGCTATTTCCGGAAGGCGTACGTAGAATCCATGCTCGACCGGCATCAGCGGGGCGAGAACTGGCAATACCTGATCTGGAACCTGCTCATGCTCGAGATGTGGCACCTGATGTTCATCGACCGCACGATGTCTCCTCCCGTGGCCGGAACCCCATGAAGCGCCTGTTGCGGGGAGCGGCGATGCTGGCGGTCGCCGCCGCGGCCTGTCGATTCGCGGCGGACATCCCGGTCCTCCGGGAGTTGATCCTCGGGTACGGGCGCCGGCTTCCCGCGCTGCTCATCCTCCTGGCGTCGGCCGGGGCGTTCGCGGCGGCGCTCCAGGGCGTCCTTTCCCGTGCGGGTTTCCCGGACAGGAGGATTGCCCCTTCCCATGGCGGGTGGATGAGGGACGCCGAGTTCCCCCTCGTGCTGACCGCCTGCATGGTGCCGCTGCTGGCCTGCTGGCTCGACGCGAGGTCGGGCGACGCAATCCTGTCGGGCCTGCTGCCGGTGTCCGACGCCCGGGATTATTACAAGGGCGCAATCGAGCTCCTCCGGTCGGGAAAGCTGGGCGACTGGAGTCTCCGGCGTCCCCTGAACGCTTCACTCCTTGCCGTTCGCCTCGCGCTATCGGGCGGCGGCATCCGGGGGGCGCTGGTCATCCAGGCGATGCTCCTCGGGACGTCGCTGTTTCTCCTGTCCCGCGCGGTGCGCCGGGACCTGGGCTGGCCGAGCGGCCTGGCGGTGTTCGTTTTCCCGTTCATCTTTGCCCAGGTCTACCTCCACTTGTGCCTGTCGGAAATTCTCGGCCTGACGCTTGGGGCGCTGGGGTTTTCGCTGCTGTGGGAAGCGGCCAGGCGGGGAGACATCCCTTTGCTGTCGGTCGGCGCATTCGCCGAGACGGCGGCGCTCCATGCGCGCGCGGGTCCGTTCCTGATGCTGCCGGCGCTGGCGCTGTGGGCCCTCGCGGCCTGGGACGGCGGGCGGCGGGCCCGGGTCGCGGCGGCCGGCGCGATCATCCTGGGCTTCGCGGCGGCCACCCTGTTCAACGTCGGGCTTGCGGCGTTTCACGGGGGCCGTCCCGGGAACGGCCACGGCAATTTCTATTTCACGCTTTACGGAATTTCAACCGGCGACCCCGGCTGGCGGAGGGTGTACGACGATTACCCCCAAATATGGAAAATGCGCGATGCGGAATCGAACGCCTTCATCCGGGAAAAGACCATCGCGCAAATCCGGAGGCACCCGGGAAAGCTGGTCGAAGGACTCGCCGCGGGTTGGGGGAACTTCCTGTCCCGCCTTCCGGAATTCGCCGGGCGGTTCGCAAGCGATTTCCCCGTCCAGGGGCGCAGTTGGTTCTACTTCCCGCTGCTGCTGGCGGGACTGCCCGTCTACCTCTGGCGATTCGGTTTGCGCCGGGAAACGACGATGGTCCTGTCGCTGTCCGCGGGAGTCCTCGCATCGGTGCCCGTTTTATGGGTCGACGGCGGAACGCGCGTCTTTGCGGTGGCGGTCCCGATCCTTGCGATGTTGCCGGCATTCGCGCTGGCAGGGTTGCGTCCGCGGGACGGCCTGTACCCGGAAACGCGCGGCAGTGCTCCGACGGAAGGATTCCGCTGCGGGCCCGCTGTCGCACTGCTTTCGGTCCTGATGGTTTCCGCGGTGATAGGACCGCCCGTTGCCCGCACCATCTTCCCGATGAATCCTCCAGCCCCGCGGCCTTCCGGTTTCGACCCGTCGCTGGCCGTCATCCGCACCGATGCGCCATCGATTCGTCTGCTGCCGTCCGCCACTTCGCGGGGGACCTTCGTTCCCGAGATCGACCGAGGGGATTTCATGGTCAACCTGATGCGGTACGGAAACCGGGAGCTCCGCCGGATTCCCGAGCGCGGGGCGCTGGTGCTCGCCCGCGACTGGAACCCGGGGCCATTCGTCGGGCGATACATCCTGGTCGTCGGCCCGGGCGAGATCGCGTCTGGGCGCCCGGGATATGTCCTTGTCAAGGGGGCGTATGCCGAGGGGCCGGGCGTACTGACCGTCTCCGAGTGGCACCCCGTGGAGTCGCTCCGGTGAAGGAAATCGGACGTCCCGGTGCGGTGGCACTCCTGTTTGCGATCGCTCTTCTTGCCGGCCTCCTGTTCACGGCTGCGTATCCGATTCCTCCCGTCCAGAGCGACGCCGAAGGATACCTTGCCCTGGCCCGGAACGTCGCCGCCGGCCACGGCTTCTCGCAGGACGGGGTGACGCCGGCGATCTATCGCCCGCCTCTTTTTTCCGCGCTACTGGGCGGCTGGTTCTTCCTGACCGGAACCGCGTCCGTGGAATCCGCCGCCTGTTTCCAGTCGCTTCTCCATGCCGGAGGCGTCACTGCCGCCTTCTTCCTGTTCCTCGAGCTGGTCCCGATCGGCTGGGCCTTCTGCGGGGCGCTGTTTCTCGCCCTCAACCCGGTGCTTTTCACCCGGGTCGTTTTCGTCCTTCAGGAACCGACGCTCATCCTGGCGACGACGCTCGCCGTGCTGGCGTCGATCCGGCTGATCCGGGCTCCGTCCGGGCCGAAGGCGGCCTGGGCCGGGTTGGCGTGGGGGATCTGCATCCTGGGGAAGACGGTCGCCGCGTTCGCGCCGCTGCTGCTGCTGGCCATGCGGTGGCTCCCGGCTTCGTTCCGTCCGAACCTTCCTCGGCGCGAGGCGCTGATCCTGCTCCTGGCTGCGGCGATCGCGGTGGCGCCCTGGACGATCCGCAACGCAGCCCGCTTCGGCCGCTTCATTCCGGTGAACGGGCAGGGGCAGGGGATGCTCATTTGGAACGTGCTGCAGACGAAGGTGGCGGGCGACCCGGAGCGGGAGCCGCTGATATCGGCGCTTCGTCAGGACGGGGGCCGGAAGGCCGAAACGAGGGAACGCCTTTGGCAATTCCTCCGTCGCCATCCGCGCGAGTTCCTGCTGGAACGGACGCTCCGGAACGCCATCCACTTCGCGGCCCCGCCGCGCGACTGGTGGATTTCCCGCGGACTGGTCCGCCCGGGGGAACGCCGTCCGGTCTTCTGGACGCTTTCCCTGCTGTTCTGGGTTCCGCCATACGCGGCGCTTCTGTTCTCGACGCTGTCGGCGGCCAGGAGACGGGCGGCGCCCCCCGGTCTTTGCTTCCTGATGCTTTTCTACTGGGGATACTGGGTGGAACACGCGATCGTCTGGGGCGACCCGCGATTCGGCCTGGCGGTTTATCCCGTGCTGCTGTCGATCACTTTGTCGGCGATGGTTTCCGCACAACGGCGTGACCGATGAAGAAACTTCTGATCTTCATTGTCTGCTATCACGCCGAACGTTTCATCGAGGGCGTCCTCGAACGGATCCCGGCATCCGTCTGGGAGACCGACAAGTTCGAGACCGAAATCCTGGTGATCGACGACCAGTCGACCGACCGGACCTTCCAGACGGTCCATGCCTATGCCCGGAAGCATGAAAAGCAGCGGATCACCCTGCTGTACAACCCCGTCAACCAGGGATACGGCGGCAACCAGAAGATCGGCTATCACTATGCGGTCGAGAAGGGATTCGACGCGGTCCTGCTGCTGCACGGGGATGGCCAGTACCCTCCGGAACATTTGTTCGAAATGGTGGAGCCGATCATGGACGGCGATGCGGATGTCGTTCTGGGTTCGCGCATGATCCGGAAGCTCGATGCGTTGAAGGGAGGCATGCCGCTGTACAAGTGGCTGGGGAACCAGCTGCTGACCGCGATCCAGAACTGCCTGCTCGGCTGCTCCCTCTCGGAATTCCATACCGGCTATCGCGCCTACAGCGTCAAGGCGCTGGCGCAGCTTCCCTTCGAGCTGAATTCGAACTACTTCGATTACGACACCGACATCATCATCCAAATGCTGGATACCGGGCGGCGCATCCAGGAAATCCCGATTCCGACGTTTTACGGCGACGAGATCTCACGGGTCAACGGCATCAAGTACGCCGCGAAAATCACATGGACGACCTTGATGTCGCGGATCATGCGGCTCGGGATCTTCTACCACCCGAAATTCGATTACCACGCCGGCAACAGCCGGTACGAGGGCAAGTTCGGCTACCCGAGCTCCCACGAATTCGCGATCGGGCATCTCGAGCCGGGCTGGACCGTCCTCGATGTCGGTTGCGGTCCCGGCATCATGGCCCGCGCCCTCGCCGAACGCGACATCCGGACGGTCTCCGTCGACGTGCGCATCCCCGACTCCGCCAGGGAATGCTCCGCCATCGCCATCGAGGCCGATATCGAGAGCTACGATTTTGCCGACATGGAGACGCCGGTGCAGGCCATCCTGCTGCTCGATATCCTCGAACACCTGAAATCGCCCGAATCGCTGGTCTGCCGCCTGCGCGAGTCTTTCGGCGACCGGCGCCCACGGGTGATCGCCACCACCGGGAACATCGCGTTCTTCGTGTCGCGGATGGCCTTGAGCTTCGGGATTTTCAATTATGGGCCGCGCGGCATCCTCGACCTGGATCACACGCGTCTCTTCACCTTCGGGTCATTTCGCCGGCTGTTCGAAATGCACGGCTACGACGTCCTCGAAGTCGAAGGGATTCCGGTGCCGTTCCCGCTGGCTCTGGGGAATACCCGCCTGGCGCGATGTTTCCTGGCGCTCAATCGCGCGCTGATCCGGTTGTCGAAGCCGTTCTTCTCCTACCAGATCGCGATGGTGGCCAGGCCGCGGCCGACCTTGAAGCAACTGCTAAAGGATGCCGAGCAGAAGAGCGAAACAATCATGTCGGAAATGGGGTGACCCGCGGGGCGCAATGGCTGGAAAATCGCTGAAATTCCTGAATTCGCTGGCCGTCAAACCCGGGAGGGCGCTCCTGCTGGTCATGCTCTGGCCCTTCGTCTTCTTCGCCCCGCATTTCCTCCCGATAGACCCCGATCGCATGTTCCTGCGCCTCGGAAACGATTTCGACGTCCTGTACTACAATTACAAGGTCTATCTCCTCGATTTCCTGAGCCGGGGGCATTTGCCGCTCTGGTCGCCCGCGGAAGGGGCGGGGTTCCCGTTCCTGGCCAGCCCCTTCACGCAGTCCCTCTATCCCTTCAACCTGCCCCTGGCCCTCTTCTACCGTGCGATGGGGGGCTACTCCGCGTGGGACCATCACGTGTACACCATTGCCGGCGTTGCCATTTTCGCCGTCGGACTGCTGCTTTGGCTGCGGCTCTTTCCGTTGTCTCCCCGTGCGGTGCTGTTCAGCGCGCTTCTCGTCCCGGTCAGCTTCAGAATGTCCGAAATCCTGCGATTCCCGAATGCCGTCCATACGGCCGCCTGGTATCCGTGGATCCTGTATGCGGTGACCCGGATCTTCCTCTCGCGCACCCGGCGGGCAATGATCCGTCCCTCGCTCGTGCTCGCCTTCGCGATGATCTGCTTCATCACCGCGGGCTACCTGTACTATGTCTATTACGCCATCTTCCTTTTCATCCCGTACATGCTGCTGTTGTGGCTCCCGAAGCTTCGCAAGGCATTCCTGCCGGCAGCCTGTCCCCCCTGCCGGGCTTCGGCGGCAGCGACGGTCGTTGCCGTCGTCCTGCCCGTCCTGCTCCTTTCGCCATATCTTCGACAGGTCGCCCGCATGCTGGTGCAGACCACCGATCGGGGCGGCAACAGCTACCAGTACTCGACCGCTCATGTGTTTTTTCTGCCGGATACCCTCGGTTCGCTCGTGTTCCCTCCGCTGGCCCAGACGGAGGGGTGGTATTTCTTCGGCATCACCGGAGTCCTGATCATCCTCCTTTTCCTGTCGATGCCGGGAAAGAGGCCCATCAAGTTCGCGCTGCTTTCCTGGTTTGCGGTGATCACGTACATCACCTACGGGAGGCATTCGCTGCTCTTCGGCGTCCTGTGGGGGTATTTCCCCGGCTTTTCCAGCCTCCGCGTCTGGGGAAGGATGAATATCATCCTTCTGCCGGGCATCGCCCTGCTCTTGGGATTCGCCCTCACCGCCCTCGAAGGCCTGCTGACCGAACCGGATCCGGTCGCAAGGAACGCCGGGTGCCGCCGCGCCATGTGGGGCATCGGCATCGTCTACGCCCTGATCCTCGCGGTGCAATCCGTGACCTGTCTCGAGGGTTGGTATGACGCATACTGGCTGAAATATTTCGGGAAGGTCGAATATCCCGAAGTCTGGTTCATCCTGACCGGTGTCCTGGCGATGATGGCCCTCCGAATGCTTTTCCGTTCCGGCGCACGTCGTCCGTTGACCGCGGAACAGCTCGGAGGATGGTTTGCCGTGCTCCTCGCGATCTCCCTCCTCGAAATCGCCTACATCGGTCTGACGACCTGGAGTTTCTACGCTCCCCGCCATATGGCGGCCATGCGCCGGGAACTCCGGATCGTGGATCGCGTCCTGCCGGCGGCGATGACCACGCCGCGCACGAACCGGTACAATTCCATCGTGTTGGGTGCCGACCAGTCCGTGGGGGTCGTGGATAACTGGTATTACCAGCGGTACATCTCTTTTCGCAAGCGATACGACGTCTCGCGCCCGGCCACGCGGTACCTCCTCGGCATGGTGGACGGCCGGCGACTCTTCGTGTCGCGGTCGATCGTCCAGCGGGATACCGATGAATTCGTGGCCGACGTCCGGCAATTGCCGCAGAAAATCGAGGTCGTTTCCTATGACGGAGACACGCTGGTCGTCCGTGTCGCATCGCCCGTCGACGGCTTCCTGAGCTTCATCGACAACTGGGATGACGGCTGGGTCGCGACGGTGGACGACAAGCAAACACCGATCGACCTTCTTTTCGGGACCTTCAAATCGGTGCCGATCGGTCACGGCACGCACACGGTCGCGTTCCGGTATCGGCCCTTCGGGGACGGATTGACCGGGATGATTACCGGGGGTTTCGGGGCTTTGGCGCGAACACGAGCACCAGCAGCAGGTCGACCGGCGCCAGCGCCGGGTGGCGCGCCGCCCGGTTGAGGAGCGCGGACAAGACCGGCACCCGCTTTGGGAGCAGGAGGCGCCCCAGTGCGGAGGCCGTCTCAAAGCCGGCATCCGAGGCCATCGCCTTCAGCGTCGCGGCGGGCAGCCACCGGTGCTCGCCCTCGGGCATCTTCAGCCCGAGCCGCTCCGCGAGGTGGAGCACCGGCGCCCAGAGCGGGTTGATGCACGTCACGATTACCCGCGATCCTTCGTGGCAGCAGCGTCGGGCGGAGCGGAACATCGCCGGAACGTCGGACAGGTGCTCGATGACGTCGGGCACGATCACGAAGTCGAACGTCTCGCCCGGGTCGAACCGCTCGGCGTCTGCAGTGACGAACTTGAGGCCGGGAAACTTGGCCGCGGCAATCCCGACCATTCGCTCCGAGATGTCGATCCCCACCCCGCGCCGCGGGCGCAGCGAGGCGAGCAGCGTCCCGGTGCCGCATCCCACCTCGAGAACCGACGCCCCCTCGGGGATGAATTCCCCATAGATGCCCGCCAGCGCCGAATAGTAGTAGGACGCCTTCCGTTTCCAGTCGTCGTAGTCGTCCGCGAGGGTGTCGAAATGCTGCCGGACCCCGTCCTTGGCCTGCGCTGCTCCGGTCCCGGGGCGCGATGCGTTCCCACGCTTTTGGTACGCCAAGACCGCGCCCAGCGCCATTATTGCGAGGGGGATCACGAACTGCCCGGAGGCGGCGAGCCGCTCGGCCCTGCCGGGCCGCTGCCCCTTGACGGAGAAGCCGGTCTGCGCGGGGTAGACGATGTAACGGACCGGCCCCGAAAAGATGCGTGCGACCCGATTCCCATATTCTTCCCCGCCCCTGGCCGCATAGGCGGCCCGCACGGCGTCCGGATGCGACCGCATCCATTCGACGCTCGCGACCGATCCCGCATCGTCGCGCAAACGGACTTCCATGTCGGGATCGAAGGCGTGCCATCCCCCGTCGTACTGCGCCTCCATGAGCGCGTGGCCTTCCAGGAAAGCGTGCCGGGCCGGGATCCCGGCCTTTTCCGCCAGCCGGTAAAGCAGGAACGAGGTCTCGTCGCAGAGGGCGGAATGCCCGAGCCTCAGGAGGGTGTCGGGATCCTCGATATGGAGGTTCCCTTTCCGGTAGCGCCCCGCAACGCGGAACAGCCAGTTGCCGAAGAAGTTGTATTCGGAAAGCGCGCCGTGCGTGAACCGCTCGGAGACGACTTCATCCAGGATGAGCATCCTTTTTTCGGGCGGCAGAGTCGCCAGCGGGACGGAGGCGCGTGATTCCGCTTCCCGGTAAAGGGCGTCCAGCGTGTTCGTGCGCGCGGCCAACGCCGGGGAAAACCGCTCGCCCTGGACGGGGGGGCAGCTCGGATATCTTCCCAGCCCGGTCCAGCGGCCGAGGAGGGCCGTCGCGAGCAGCGCCGTCCCGAGGACCAGGAGCGCGATCCCGGCGGACCGGCGGAATTGCAACCCGGCCATCGGTGTCACACGAACTTGATCCGCCGCAGCGCAAACAGCACCATCCGGAGGAGGAGCCAGCCGTGGCGGAAGCGGGAGATCTGGGTCGAGCCGTAGGTCCGGTCGCGGTAGCGGATCGGCACCTCGACGATCTTGAGGTCGAGCTTCGCCGCGCCGAAGATGAGGTCGAAGTCGCCGAAGGGGTCGAAGTCGCCGAAATAGCTTCGTCCGGCGGCGATGCGCGCGTAGTCGCTCCGGAGCAGCACCTTGGTGCCGCACAGCGTGTCCTTGAAGCGCTGATCGAGCAGGAAGCTGAAGGCGAGGCTGAAGAACTTGTTCCCGAGCGTGTTGAGGAAGCGCATCGCCTGCTTTTCCATCGCATAGACGAGGCGGGAGCCGTTGATGAACTCGCCCCGCCCGGAGGCGAGGGCGTGGAAGAACTTCGGCAGCTCCTCGGGCGGCATCGTCAGGTCGGCGTCGAGGATCATCAGGATGTCGCCCGTAGCGGCCGAGAATCCCTTGCGGACCGCATCGCCCTTGCCCCGGCCGTCCCCTTGCAGGATCAGCTTGATGTCGCGATCGGGATAGGCGGCGATGACGCGCTCGATCTCCGCGGCCGTTCCGTCCGACGAGTTCCCCTCGACGAAGATGATCTCGGTATGGCGTCCCATGACGGGCGTCCGGAGGATCGCGTTCTCGATGTTTCCCCGCTCGTTGCGCGCGGGGATGACGACCGAGACGGAAAGCGATTCTTCGGGAACCGGGACGGGGGCCGGGCGCGAGATGACGACCTCGACCAGCGAGAGCTTGCGGAAGAGCGGGAGGTTCGCGAGCACCCGGTTGCAAAAGGCCGCCAGCAGCGGGATGCGGATCGGCAGCAACAGCTTGTAGCCCTGGTGTACCGTCTGGAAGCCGGCAAGCGAGAGGAGGTTCTGCAGGTCTTCGAGGGCGAGCCAGTTCTGCTCCGGCTGGGGGCGCTTCAGCCCGGCCTTTTCCCCGAGCTTCAGCATCGGCTGCCAGAGGTAGTTGAAGTAGGTGATGATGATTCGGGTGCGCGGATGGCAGACTTGGCGCAGCGCGTCGAAGGCGCGCTGGACGTCGTCGAGGTAGCCGATCAGGTCCGACAGGACGACGTAGTCGAACGTCTCGTCGAGCGGAAGCGATTCGGCGTCCCCGACCCGAAAATCGAGGTGGGGGTATTTCTCCTTCGCCTGGGCGACGAAAACCGGGGAGAGGTCGATGCCGACGCCGCGCGACGGCGTCAGGGCATTCAGCAGCTCGCCGGATCCGCACCCGATCTCGAGCACCGAGGCGCCTGGCGGGACGTGGAACCGGATGATCCGCTCGACCGACTCGTAGTAGTAGCGGTTTTTCCTTTTCCAGCGGGCGTCCTCGGGCGCTTGCGCGTCGAACCACCCGGCCTGCTCCGGGCCGTGCATCATGGCCGGCCTTCCCGGTCGCCGTTCCACCCCGCGATCATCGCCTGCGTGATCTTCACCATGTCGCGGAAGGCGTCGACCGGGATCCGCTCGTCGACGCCGTGGATTCGCGCAAGATCCGCGCGGGGCAGCAGGATCGGGGCCAGGCCGTACATGTCGATGCCGAGCTGCCGGTAGAAGCGGGAGTCGGTGAATCCGGTGCTCAGGTAGGGCGCCACGATCGCGTCGGGGTGGACCGACAGGACGGCCGCCTTGACCGCGTCGAAGAGCGGGCCCGACGGCGATCCGGATGGCGGTTCCGAGAAGGCGATCTCGACGGACACGCCGAACTCCCGGACCATCTCGCCCAGGCGGGCGGCCACGGCCTCCGGCGCTTCCCCCGGCAGGATCCGGGCGTCGACGGTCCCTTCCGCCCGCGACGGGATGACGTTGGGCTTGAAGCCCGCCGAGAGCGTGGTGACGGCGAAGGTGTTGCGCAAAAGCGGGTCGAACTCGGGGAAGTCGCGCGCCAGCGCCTCGAGCCTTTCGGCATCGCCGGCCGCGCCCGAAAGCGTCGCCGGGTCGAACGGCACCCGTCCGTGGGCGTAAAGGACCGCGAGCATCTCGCGCACCGGCTCGGTCAGGCGCGGCGGGTCGCGGTGCTCTGCGATCCGGGCCATGGCGCGGGCGAGGCGTCCGGGCGCATCCTGGGGCGACGGTCGGCTTCCGTGCCCTGCCTTCCCCTCGGCCGAGAGCGTCAGCCAGAGCGGCCCTTTCTCCCATGTGTTCACGAGGAAGAATTTCCCGGGTCCGAAGGCGTCGAGCAGCCCGCTGCCCCCCTCGTTCATCCCGACGGCGCGGCCGAGGGAGAAGGGGAGGTTCCGGGCGAAATATTCCGCACCCTCGCCGCCGCCGACTTCCTCGTCTGCATTGGCGATAAAGAAAAGCTTCCGGCGAAGAAGGCCTGCCTCGCGCGCGGCCAGCGCGGCGCAGAGGTGGGCGATCCCCAGGTTCTTGGTGTCGAGCGCCCCGCGCCCGTAAAGGAAGCCGTCGCGGATCTCGGCCGAAAAGGGGGGGACGCTCCATTCCTCCGCCTGCGCGGGCACCACGTCCATGTGGTGGACCAGCACCAGCCCCGGTTCCTCGGTCCCCCCGACGTGGCAGAGCACGTTGGGCTTTTCGGGCGTTGCGCCGGACATCACGGGCGACAGCCCGGCCTCCGACAGGATGCGGCACAGGAAAGCGGCCGCCGCGCGGCAATCGCCCGGCGGGTTCGCGGTATCGATCCGGATGTATTCCTGAAGCAGCAAAACCGGGTCGTTCATTGATTTGTCCCTTCCCGAGCGGCTAGAATGACAGTTTATCGCGTTGCCACCAATTTTCCATCGGAGCGTTTCATGCCCAAGGCGCTGATCACCGGCATCACCGGACAGGACGGCTCGTACCTCGCCGAATTCCTCCTCCTCAAAGGATACGAGGTGCACGGCATCATCCGCCGCGCCTCCACGTTCAATACGAGCCGGCTCGACCACTTCTACGTCGATCCGCACATCGAGTCCGCACGCCTGTTCCTCCACTACGGGGACCTGACCGACGCGGGGCAGCTCACCAACCTGATCTACAACGTCGAGCCCGACGAGATCTATCACCTCGGCGCCCAGAGCCACGTGCGGGTCTCGTTCGACATCCCCGAGTACACGGGCGACACGACCGGCCTCGGAACGACCCGCCTGCTCGAGTCGATCCGCAGGGCGGGACGGAAGCCGCGATTCTACCAGGCGTCCTCGAGCGAGATGTTCGGCGCGACGCCGCCGCCCCAGAACGAGAAGACCGCCTTCTACCCGCGCTCGCCTTACGGCGCCGCCAAGGTCTATTCCTACTGGATGGCGGTCAACTATCGCGAGGCATACGGACTTTTCACCAGCAACGGCATCCTGTTCAACCACGAGTCGCCCCGGCGCGGCGAGACGTTCGTCACGCGCAAGATCACCCGCGCGGTCGCCGCCATCAAGGCCGGGAAGCAGAAAGACCTCTACCTGGGCAACCTCGACGCCCGACGCGACTGGGGCTTCGCCTACGAGTACGTCCAGGCGATGTGGGCCATTCTCCAGCACGAGAAGGGCGACGATTTCGTCGTGGCGACCGGCCAGTCCAACTCGGTGCAGGAGTTCGTCGAGGAGTCGTTCGCCTACGCCGGGCTCGACTGGAAGGAATACGTCAAGATCGACCCGAAATATTTCCGCCCGACCGAGGTCGAGAACCTGATCGGCGACGCCTCCAAGGCGAAGAAGCTGTTGGGCTGGGAGCCGAAGGTGTCGTTCCGCGAGCTGGTGCGCATCATGGTCGACGCCGACATGGAAGAGGCCGGCGTCACTTCGCCCGGCGAGGGCCGCAAGATCCTGGACGAGAAGGGGTTCGTCTTCGGGAGCAAACTGTAGGAAAGGGCGCAGGCAGGCGGGGGGAAATCGGTTAATATCGATTAATGCCGTTAAGTGAAATTAAATGGTTCCTCGTCAAGACCAAGCCGCTCTCTGAAGACCGGGTGTCTTCCCGACTTGCCGATGCCGGATTCGAACTGTTGTTCCCGAAGATCTGCAAGCGGGGCCGACGAAAGGGGGAGGTCGAGAAGCGCCCCTTCTTCCCGACCTACCTGTTCGTCCGCTTTTCATTGGAGCAGTTCCGGCTGATCCGCTACACGCACGGCGTGGCGCGCATCGTCGCGTTCGGCCTCGAGCCGCAGCCCGTCGAGGAGGCGATCATCGCGTCGGTCCGCGCCCGGATGGACGACGAGGGGATCGTCCGGCTGATGCGCAGGCCGGCGACCTGGCAGCCGGGACAGAAGGTGACGATCGGCGACGGTCCCTTCACGGGGATCGAAGCCGTCTTCCTCGAGGAATTGCCCGACCGCGAGCGCGTGGTGCTGCTGCTCGATACCGTATCCCGCTTTCGGGTCACGGTGCCGAAGGATACGATCCAAAGAACATGAAGACCCACTCGATACACGCGGGGGCGGTGGCCGACCGTGGGCGGATGCTGGTTGCCGCGATCGCCCTGCTCGCCGGGGGCCTGGCGACGCCGCCCGCCGCGCGCGCGGCGGAACTGTCGATCGCCCGGGAGCCCGAGATCTACCAGGCGGTCGAGAAGCTCGATGCAGCCGGTTATCTGCCCGGATTCGCGGCGAGCACGCGCCCATACCCCCTCTCCTCCGTCCGGGATGCGGTCGACAACGCCCTGGCGTCGGGCGACCTGCCTTCCGACGGGTTCGACCGAAAGCTCGCGGACTGGCTTGCATGGTATCTCGCGCCGCGTTCGGAAGGGCGGGCCGGGGCCGGATTTTCGCTGACGGATCGGCCGGGTGCGCCCCCGTTGGCCGACGGTGTGCCGGTCCCGCACGGCGGTTCCCTCTTCGCATCGGGCGCCTTTCGCGCCGAGCCGGCCGCATGGTTTTCGGCCCAGGCCTCCGGGGCGGCGTTCCTGGCCGACGGCGATGCCCGCGGGACGCGTCTGCTCGACACGTCGGTCGAGGCCGGCTGGCCGTTCCTGTCGGTAGAGGCCGGGAAGATCTCCACCTGGTACGGGCCGGGGCGCAACGGGGCGCTGATCTTCACGAACAACGCGGCGCCCTATCCCGGCGTCCGGCTGCACAACGCCCGGCCGATCGCCATGCCGGGGCTTCTCTCGTTCCTCGGAACGTTCCGGTACGACCTGTTCGTGGCGCGGCTGGAGGATGACCGCCCCGTTCCCCACCCGTTGCTGTCGGGCGTCCGCCTGTCCATTCGCCCGAGCCGCTACCTCGAGATCGGCGCGTCGCGCGCCATGCAGTATGGCGGCCGGGGCGAACCGAGCGGCCCGTCAGCCTGGTGGACCGCCTTCAAGGGAACGCACGACAACGAGCCCGGCAGCACCGGCAACCAGGAAAGCGGGTTCGATGTCGCGGTGAACCTGCCGTTCCGGCTCCAGCCGGTCCGGCTCTACCTCGAGGCGGCGGGGGAGGACGAGGCGACCATCAAGGAGTTGAACCACCTGCCCGTTCCCAGCAAGTGGGCCTTCCTGGGCGGGATATTCCTTCCATCGGTTTTCGGCTCCTCCCGTGCCGACCTGCGGCTTGAGTGGGCGGCGAACCACCTTTCCGGCAACGGGCCTAGCTGGTACGTTCACGGGCATCACCCGGAAAGCTACCGGGGACGGATTCTCGGGCACCCGATGGGGACCGACGCCCGGCAGCTCGACCTGACCGGCCACTGGTATTTCCTGCCCTCCACATACCTGGAACTCTCGCTCGGCTCGCTTCGCCGCTATTCCCCCGGCGGCCCGCAGGTCGAGTCGACGGTCCGGACCGGGGCGGGGCTGGTCGGCTGGCTGACGGAGAACCTCCGGGCCGAAGGCCGGTTCGGCTCCGAAAGGATTCGCAACGCCGAAGGCTTCGGCGGCGAGGGGCGGACCGACCTTTCGTTCTCGGCAATGCTGGCCTGGCGGGTTGCGGATGGCGGGCAATGAGAGGAAAATGACGGGAATTCCTGATAATGACGGGCAAACCATGCCGAAAATGAGGTTCGATGTGCCATTCGATCGTTTACGCCGCCTCCGGCGATGGATTTTCGCCTTGGTGGCGACGATGCTGCTGTTCGGGCCGGCGATGCCCCTTCGCGCCGAAGACAATCCGGACGCCGGGGTGACGCCCGAGATGATCGATGAGGCGCGGCAAGTGATCCAATCGGGGGCCGAGATTCCGCCCGATGCAAAGCAGTTCCTCGAAGCGCATCCGGAGTTGAAGGAACAGCTGATCCAGGGCGCCAAGAAAAAGGCCGACGAGGACAATAAAGGCAAGGACAAGACATCGTCGAAAACGGGCGCGGTGCCTCCAAACGCGAATGCGGTCTCCGTCAACCCCCCGCCGCTGCCGTCCTACGACTGGCGCAACTCGGTCTACCTCGCCGGGTTGTTCGGAAAGCGGTTGGGCGACAACGAAGCGAAATCCGTCGTCCACTTCGGGCACGACCTGTTCGCCCCGAAGCCCGGCGGCGCCGCGGTCCTCGAGGACATGCCCGTGTCGCCCTCCTTCGTCGTCGGTCCCGGCGACGAGATCGTCGTCCGGACGTGGGGGCGCCTGGAGGGAACGAGCCGGCTGACCGTCGACCGGGACGGGAAGATCTTCTACCCCAAGCTGGGGTCGATGCACGTGGCCGGCAAGACGTTCGGCGAGCTCA
Source organism: Candidatus Deferrimicrobiaceae bacterium (assembly GCA_036504035.1). Lineage (NCBI taxonomy): Bacteria > Candidatus Deferrimicrobiota > Candidatus Deferrimicrobia > Candidatus Deferrimicrobiales > Candidatus Deferrimicrobiaceae > Candidatus Deferrimicrobiaceae bacterium. The sequence goes on along the minus strand of DASXVV010000006.1, from coordinate 137,660 downwards.
AGTCGTACCTGCGGGCGAAGATCGGCACGATGGCCCAGGTGTCGGCCGACGTATCGCTGGGCGATATGAAGGCAAGCCGCGTTTCCGTCGTCGGCGAGGTCCGGTCCCCCGGCTGGTACAACGTCAGCTCCTTCCACACCGCGCTCCAGGCGCTCTACCTGGCCGGGGGGCTCAAGGACATCGGCTCGTTCCGGCGGGTCGAGCTGCGGCGCGGCGGCCGGCTGCTCACGACGATCGACCTCTACGACTTCCTCTTGCATGGCGAAAACTCCGGAGACATCCGGCTTCGGCAGGGCGACACGATCTTCGTGCCGGTGGTCGGTCGGCTGGTCGCGGTCGCAGGAGACGTCCGCCGGCCCGCGATCTACGAGCTGGCCCCCGAGAAGTCGCTGGCCGAAGTCGTGGCGATGGCGGGCGGATTCGCCCCCTCGGCCTTCACGCAGCGGGTGCAGGTCGAGCGGCTCGAGGGCAACACGGCCCGCACCGTCCTCGACACCGACGCCTCGACGATCGCAAAGGGGGGGAGCGCGTTCGACCTGGCTGATGGCGACGTCGTACGCGTGCTGCCCATCCTCGACGCCGAAAAGAATGTCGTCCGGCTCGAGGGCAATGTTGCGCGCCCCGGCAAGTACGAGGCGAAGAAGGGAATGACCGTCGGCGGGCTCCTGCCCGACGAAAAAACGTTCCTGCCCGAGACGGACTTCGACTATGCGCTGCTGACGCGGCTTGTCCCGCCCGACCAGCACAAGGAGATGATCCCGGTCAACCTCCGGGCGATCGTGCTCGAGCGAAAGAAAGAGGCGGACATCGCGCTGCAGGGGGGCGACACGCTCAAGGTGTATCCCCGGGGTGCGTTCCGCGACGGGCGCAAGGCGTCGATCTCGGGCGAGGTGCGGATGGCGCGCGACCTCGTTCCGGCGCCCGTGACCGACAACCAGGCCACGCTCGGCAAGGTGGCCGGCGAGGCCCGTCCCGAAGACAACGTCCTGTCGTTCGACGTGCCGGAAGGCGCGCGCGTCTCCGACCTCGTAAAGCTGGCCGGGGGGCTGTCGCGCACGGCGCTGCTCACCCGTGCCGAGCTGATCCGGGTCGACGCGGGGCGCAACTTCACGACGGTCTACGTCGACCTGGGCAAGGCGCTGTCGGGCGACCCGCAGGCCGATCTCCTGTTGCAGGACGAGGACCACCTTCGCGTCCATTCCGTCTATGAGGCCCGCTACAAGAAAAGCGTGACCGCTTCGGGCGAGCTCAACGGTCCCGGCGAGTACCTGATGACCGACGGGATGCGGTTGTCCGACCTCCTGTTCAAGGCGGGCGGATTCAAGGAGAGCGCCTACGGGAAGGAGGCCGAGCTGGTCCGGCGCGAGATCTCCCCCGACGGCACGCTGGTCGCCACGCAGACGATCGTCGTTTCCCCGTCGAAGGCGATCGCTGGCGACCCGGCATCCGACGTGACGCTCAAGGAAAACGACCTGCTCGTCGTCCGGGCGATGCCCGACTGGTCGACCAGGCAGCAGGTGACGCTGGCCGGCGAAGTGCGTTTCCCCGGCATTTACACGGTCCGGAAGGGCGAGCGGCTCAGCTCGGTGGTGGCCCGCGCGGGCGGATTCACCGGCGATGCCTACTTCCGGGCGGGGCAATTCTCGCGCGAATCCACCCGCGCCTCGCAGCAGGCGGCCATCGACAAGCTGATCGAGGAGCTCGAGCTCGAAATCGCCCAGAAGGCGCAGGAGAGCGGCGCGGCGATCGACAAGGAAGACCTCGATTCCAACCGGGCGCTGCTGGCGGCCCGCCGTTCGCTCATCGCGCAACTCAAGAAGGCCAAGGCGACGGGGCGCGTCATCATCGGCTTGCCCGACGACGGCCGGATCGCGGGCTCCACCGCCGACATCCTGCTCGAAGACGGCGACCGGCTCGAGGTCCCCCGGAAGATGAACGTCGTCAACGTGGTCGGGCGCGTCTACAACCCGACCGGCGTGGTCTTCGATCCGGGGACGCCGACGGTGGGGCACTACCTGCGGCTGGTCGGCGGCCCGACTGAGACGGCCGACCGCGACCACATCTTCCTGCTCCGGGCCGACGGGACGGTCGCCACGGGCGAGACGAGCCGGTCGGGCGGATTCTTCGTCTTCGGCGACCGGGGCGTCCAGTCGGCGAAGGTCGCACCGGGCGATTCGATCGTCGTCCCCGAGAAGCTGGTCCAGACGCGCCTGATGAAGGACATCAAGGACATCACCCAGATCATGATGCAGATCGCCGTGACGGCCGGCGTGCTGCTGAGACTGTAGGACGGGGGAGCGATGGCGGACGGCGAAGGCGTGACGCGGGACGAAGGGGCCGAGATCGACCTCGGCGTCTATTGGGCGGTGCTCAGGCGCGGGTGGTGGAAGATCGGCCTGTTCTCCCTGGTGGTCGGGGTCGCTTCCATCCTGGTCGTGCGGGAGATGCCGAACTACTACCAGGCGACCGCGGTCATCACGCCTCCGGCCGAGGAGAGCAAGATCAACCCGGCCGCGGGGGCGCTTGCCTCGATCGGCCTGCCCGTCGGGAACGCCTCGAAGATCGAGGATCTCGACGCCCTGTTCCGGAGCCGGGACGTGACCGCGCGCGTCTTCTCGAAGCATGACGTTTGGCCGATCGTCCTGGGCGAACGATACGACCCCGGAACCGGGACGCTTCGGCCGGGTTGGCGGGAGCGCCTCATGGCTCGATTCTCCGACGACGCGCAGGCGGGCCGCGCCCGGAAGCCGGGCGACTGGCAGGCGATCCGGGCATCGAATCGTGCGCTCAAACTGACACCCAACAAGAAGGCGGGCACCCTGTCCATCTCGTTCGAGTCGCTGACGGCGGAGGGATCCGCCCGGATCGTGGGCTTCTATCTCGAGGAGGCGAAGAGCCGCCTGCAGGAGGAAGCGCTCGAGCGGGCCGTACGGAACAAGCGGTTCATCGAAGAGCAGATCGCCCGGACGTTCGACCCGCTCGTGCGGGACCGTTTCTACACGCTCTACGGGCAGGAAGCCGAGCGGGAGATGATGGCCAGGAACCGGGAGCAGTTCGGGTTCAAGATCCTCGATTCCGTCCGGGCGCCCGACATGAAGTCCCGCCCCGCACGGGCCAGGATCGTCCTGTCCACAACCTCCGCCGCGGCCGTCTTCGGCTATGTCGTCCTGTTCGCCAGGCGCAAACGGGAATGCCGGGCCGGCTGAGCGATTTCAGAGTGTGTGGTATCGCCTCCATCTTCGCGTATGATCCCCCGGCCTCCCCCGTCGGCCGGAGGCCGGTTCCTTGAGGATTCTCTGCTTGCTGACGGACGCCTTCGGCGGGCACGGCGGGATCGCGAAGTTCAATCGTGATCTGTTGACGGCCCTTTGCGCGAACCCGGCGGTCGAGGAGGTGGTGGCGATTCCACGACTGATGCCGAATTCGGGCGAGGCGCAGCCCCCCAAGCTGAAATACGTGACTGCCGGCCTGGGCGGCAAAGCCCGCTACCTGCAGGTGTTGGCGGCCGAATTGCGGGCGGCCGGCGGCTTTGACCTCCTGGTCTGCGGACACATCAACCTGCTTCCCGCCGCCTGGCCGAGCGCCCGGCTGACGGGCGCCAGGCTTCTGCTGGTCGTCCACGGGATCGATGCCTGGCGACCGACGAACAACCGCGTTTGCAATTCGCTTGCGAGGCGGGTCGACCGGTTCATTTCCGTCAGCAAGTTGACCCGAGACCGCTTCGCCGCATGGACCGGCCTTTCGCCCGAAAAGGGGTTTATCCTGCCGAACTCGGTCGACCTCGCCCGGTTTACGCCAGGTCCCCGGAACGGGGCGTTGGTCGAACGCTACGGGTTGCGCGGAAAGAAGGTCGTGATGACATTGGGGCGGCTGGTGTCGCAGGAGCGATGCAAGGGGTTCGATGCCGTCCTCGATGTGCTCCCCGAATTGGCCCGCGCGGCCCCCGATGTCGCCTATCTGATAGCCGGCGACGGGAGCGACCGGGGTCGTCTTGAAAAAAAAGCGCGTGTGCTTGGCGTGTCGGAGTGGGTCGTCTTCGCCGGAATGATTCCCGAGGACGAGAAGGTCGACCACTACCGGCTTGCCGACGTCTACGCCATGCCGAGCAAGGGGGAAGGATTCGGGATCGTGTTCCTCGAGGCGATGGCGTGCGGCGTGCCGGTCATCGGGAGCAAGAGCGATGGGGGAAGGGAAGCGTTGCGCGACGGAATGCTGGGGACGCTGGTCGACCCCGATTCGAGGGAGGAACTGAAGGCCGCCATCCTGGTGTCGTTCTCCGCGAAAACCGGCGTCGTTCCCGAGGGGCTCGAATACTTCTCGTTCGAGGCGTTCCAGGAAAGGGTGGATGAATTGCTGGCGATCCGGCCTTCGCTTCGCCAGCGTGAGGATTCGACGTGAATTGCCCGCTTTGCGGCTGTCCTGCCGAAGTCATGGCGAAAGATTATCCGGGATATCGGGAATCCAGCCGATTCGACCTGTATGGTTGCAGCGGCTGCGGCAGCGCTTTCGCCTGGCCGATGACGGTGGATGATTCCATATACGAGTGCATCTACAACGCGATCGAACGCGTGCCCGGATACAATCGTTATTACCTTTATTGCTTGAACATCGTCGACGAAAAGTCTCCGCTCGATTTTCTTTGCGGTCGGGAAGAGTCCTATTGGGCCGTTGGTAACGCGCTCAGGGAAAGAAGGGGGAAAGGCAGCAGCGTATCCGTCCTCGAGATCGGGTCCGGCTTGGGATATTTCACCTATGCCCTCAATCGCGACGGATTTGACGCGGTGGGCATCGATCTGTCGCAGGATGCGGTCGACCAGGCGACGCGCAGGTTCGGCCCCCATTATTTCCGGTCCGGCCAGGACGTCGCCGCCATATCCGGGCGAAGCCGGTTCGATGTGCTGGTGATGAATCAGTTGATCGAGCACGTTCCCGACATCCACCGCCTCCTGGAAGAGACATTGGCCCTGCTGGCCGAAGGCGGCGAGATCCTGGTCACGACGCCGAACCGGTCCGCCTTCCCCCGGTCGACCTGGGATTCCGAGCTTCCTCCCGTACACCTCTGGTGGCTTGGGGAAACGTCGCTGAGGTATCTTGCGGAACGGCATCGTCTTGACGTCCGGTTCGTCGATTTCACGGATTTTTACGCGAGCCATTATCGGCAACGGGATCCAGAAGGACCGCCTCGCCCGGGGCGAAGCGTCCTCGACGCAAACGGGCGGATCATCGCTCCCCTCGATCCGAAGGAAAGCCGGAATCCGATCTCCCTGTTCCTCGATGTGACTGGCCTTCTCGCGACGGCAAGGGCGGTGCGAGACCTCTTGACCGGCAGGAAGCGCTGGCGGGGGGGCAGGGGGCCGATCCTTTGCGCCGTATTCACACGGAAGGCGGAAGCGGCGACTTGATCCGGAAATTCGACGTCACGCGCCGAGCGGCCAGAGTCGCGGTCGTCACCGGTATCTCGACGGTCATCGCCATCGCGATTCAACTGGTATCCGTTCCGGTCTGCATGAGTTGCTGGGGAAAGGAAAAATACGGGAGTTGGCTGACGCTTCTGGCCACATTCACGATGCTGCGGACCCTCGAAACCGGCTACGTCTCGTACGTGGGGAACCGAATCAATCTGGCCTACTATCGCGACCGGGACGAGCTGAAACGCAGCCTGGCGTCGTCCGTCGCAGGCCTGTGCGTTATCGGGTGCCTCCAGATGCTCCTGTGCGTCGTGCTTGTGTTGACGGATTGGGCCTCGAATGCTCCACTGATTCTCCTGGTGCCGGCGTGGATTTTTACCGGCGTCTACCCGAGCATTCTGCATCGACTCATGATTCCGGCCGGCATGATGTACCAGGCTGCCTGGTGGGGGATGGGCTTCCAGGTCTGCCAGTTCCTGGCCGTCATGGCGGCAGCGGTTGCGAACCTGTCTCTCTTCCAGGCGACTGCCATTTACGTGTGCGTCCAGGCCATCGTCTACCTGGCTTCCGCAGCCTACATTCGCCGGGTCCTTCCCGATTATTTTCCGTGGTGGCGCGGCGGCGATCCTGTCGCCGGAATCAGGGACCTGGGGCGTTCGCTGGGGTTGACGGGAAGCAGCCTGCTCCAACAGGGGTCCGCCAACGGCCTGGTTCTGATGGTTTCCTTCCTTTCGGGGCCCGCGATGGTCACGATCCTGACCACGGTCCGGACCTTGACTAACCTATGGGCGACGCTGACCGGAGTCCTGACGACGCCGCTCCTGCCGGAGGTCGTGCGTTACCATGCCAATCGGGAGGGGGCGAAGGTAGCCGCATTGCAGGAGGCGCACTGGGCGATCGTCGGCACGGCCGTCAACCTCGGCATCCTGGCCTGTTATCCGCTGATCGCGCCGGCATATGCCCTTTGGACCCGGAGCCGAGTTGCGCTCGACAGGCCCTTGCTCTGCTTTCTGCTCTCGAGCATCTCGATCGTGAGCGCCGGGGCTTTGATGACGCTCTACCTTACGGGGATTAACCACATCCGGGCGCTCCTCGCGTCGTCCTTCGTCCGCGGGGTGGTCAGCCTGGCGGCCGGCGCTCTCCTTTACCGGCGATTCGGTTTCGCAGGGCTGGGAGGGGCCATCCTGCTGGCGGAAGGGATCGTGCTGGCAGTGACCTACCGGTATTTCTTCAAGGCCGAACTCATCGATCTCGGTGTCCGGGTGCGGGGCGACGCGCTTGCGTCCTTCTCCTTGGGCGTTTGTTCGGTGCTGGTATTCCTGATCGCGGAAAGCGTCGGATCGCGCCTTGCGCGGGTGACCTACCCTTTGTCGATCGCAGGGGTGGTCGCCTCCGGATGGATCGGCTGGACCCGCCTTGACCAGGATGTGAAGCGCCAGCTGTATTCGGCCATCTCGGGCAGGTTCCGTCCCGGGATTCCGTCATGACCCGGGGCTGCCGGTGACCGACGGGAATTCGATGGCATCTCTCGGGAGGAAGATCTCGGTCTGCCTGGTCACCTACAATCACGAGAACCTGGTCGAGTCGACCCTTCGCACGGTGCTAGAACAGGACATCGACGGCTATGAGCTACTGGTGAGCGACGACTGCTCCACCGATGGGACGTGGGAGAAGGTCGTCGAGATGGCGGAGACCGATTCGCGAATTGTCCCGATCCGGACGCCGCGGAACCTGGGGATGGCGGGCAATGCGAATTATGTCGTCTCGCAGGCCGCCCGTCCGTACATCGCGCTGCTCCATCACGACGATCTGTACCGGCACGACATGCTCAGGAAATGGGGGGCGCTGATGGATCGCCATCCCGATGCCGGGTTCGTCTTCAACTCGTATGGCGTGCATGGCTCGGACAGGATCGACGATGAGCCGTTCAGCGGCGAATTGATCGATGGGGCCACTTTCCTCGAGCGGCACCTTTTCCCTCGATGGGGGTGCCCCGTCCGCGGCACGGCGTTGATCCGCCGCGATGCCTGGGCGGAAGTGGGCGGGATGCGCGAGGCGTTCGGGTTGCTGGCCGACGTGGACCTTTGGATGCGTCTTGCGCGAAGGTTTCCTGTCGGCTATGTTCCCGAACCGGTCATTGTGACCCGGCAGGAGCGCCCCGATTATTATCCCGGCATCTATACTGGAAGATCGGGATTCTGGAAGCGGCAGCGATTCCTATACGAAATCCACGGGACGAACCGGGAGGAGACTTACCGGGGATTCCGGCGGACATTCGAAATGACAAAGTTCCGCATGCGGGTGACCCGCGAGACGATCAAATGGCTCGGCTATGCGGTGCTGCGAGGAAATATGGAGATGATCGGTCAATCATCGGACGGGATCTGCCGTTTCGAGATGGCGCCCGCGCGGGCGGCCAGGGTTCTTGCCGCGAAATTTTTTCCCGGGGCCGGTCGGCCGTCGGGGAGCGCCCAATGAATTCGAAGTGCAGGATCTGCGGCAATGAAGCGGACAACAGGATTTATGACGCCAGAGAAAGGATGTTCGGATACGGCGACGTATTCCGGTATTTCCAGTGCGCTAGGTGCGAGTGTCTGCAGATTGCGGAGATTCCTTCCGATATCGCGCGATTCTATCCGCGGGATTATTTGTCCTACGGTGCGATTCCCCCCCTCAACCGGATCAAGGGATACCTCACCGGGTTGAGAGATGGATATGTCCTGTCCGGAAAGGGAATCATGGGACGCTTGTTGAATGCGACCAATCCGAATAACACCCTGCGGTTCCTCCGTCCCCTTTCGGTGACGAAGAAGTCCAGGATCCTCGATGTTGGTTGCGGCCATGGTGCCGTGCTGAACTGCCTCCGCGGGGTTGGACTGCGCAACCTCCTCGGAATCGACCCGTTCAATCGGGAAGACCTGCGATACGCGAACGGCCTGGAAATCCGGAAAATGGGTCTCCGGGAAGTCGTCGGGGAATGGGATATCGTGATCTTCCTTCATTCATTCGAACATGTCCCCGATCCCGCCGAAGCGCTGGATACCGTTTCCCGGCTGCTGGCGCCGGGCGGGCCTTGCGTGATCGGGATCCCGCTGGCGTCTTCCTACGCCTGGAATTATTACGGGGTCAACTGGGTCCAGCTCGACGCCCCGAGGCACTATTACCTTCACTCCGTGAAAAGCATGGGGATTCTTGCCGAGCGCGCCGGCCTGAAGATTCGAAAGGTGGTCCACGATTCCACGGCATTCCAGTTTTGGGGCAGTGAGCAATATCTGAAGGGGATATCCCTCAGGGACAAACGATCGTATGCGGAAACCCGGGACGAATCCATTTTCTCGAGGAAGGAAATCGCCGGATTCGCGAATCGCGCAAGGGAGCTGAACGAACAGGGGCGAGGAGACCAGGCTCTGTTTTACCTCGTGAAATCCAACGACCATGCGGGGCGGGAGGCATAATGATCGATAGAGTGCTGGTCCGCCTTGCACTCCTTCTGCCAAGAGGGAGTGATCAAGCGGCTGGGGTACGCGGTCGTCCGGAATCGGCAGGAAATGGTCACAGGCGCGTCCGAAGGCGCCTGTCGCTACGAATTGCCGCTCGCCGGGTTGGCGCGTGCGATTGCCGGATCGATCCGGCCGGATGGCAGGGCGGGGAGGAGCGCACGACATGCTGACCCGATTGATCGCATCGCTGCTCGGGCAAAAAACGGCCTGGCGGCTGGGTCGAGGACTTTATATGCAAGCCCGGGGCGACGTGGCGAACAACATCCGGAGCAACGGCGAGTTGATGGTGCAGCGGTCCGTCCTGGGCGGTTGGCGCACGCGCGCTGCCGCCGCCGAGCGGCTCGTGGTATTCGACGTCGGCGCGAATGTGGGCGACTGGTCAGCGTGTCTCAGGGACGAAATTCGCGATCCGCGAGAACGGTCGCTGCTCCTGCTTCATCTCTTCGAACCGGTGCCCCACACTTTCGAGAGACTGCGCGGTCGGTTGGCGAATTCGGGCGCCGGGATCGACCTTCGTTTTAACCCACTGGCGCTCTCTTCCGCGGAGGGAGCCGAAAAGATGTACGTCCGAGGGTTCGACGGGTCGAACTCCATCCACCCGGATACGAACGAGGGGGAAACGCAGTCAATCGACATTTCCCGAGTCACGGCCACCCGGTTCTGCGCCGATCACGGGATCGGTCGCATCCACCTGCTAAAGTGCGACACGGAGGGGCACGATATGGAGGTTGTTGCGGGGGCGCTGCCGCTCCTGCGAACGGGAGCAATCCGGGTCCTTCAGTTCGAGTACAACTACCGGTGGATCTTCTCCCGGCACTACCTTAAGGACGTCTTCGACGCGGTCGAGGGGTTGCCGTACCGAATCGGCAGGATACATCCGGATCACGTTGACCTGTACAGCTGCTGGCATCCGGAGATGGAGCGATTTTTCGAGGCGAACTACCTGATCGTCCACGACAGCGCACTGCCCTGGTTCCAAACCCGGGAAGTCGTTCCCGACCGGTACAACACGTTGGCGCAGGGGCCGGAATGAACATCCTGGTCGTCGGCAAGTATTACGCGGAAGGGTTCGCCCTCCACATCGCGGAGACGCTTTCGCGGATGGGGCACGCCGTGCGCCGCTTCGAGCCGGGCTACCGCGCCCATCGGCTCGGGGCGGGGCTCGGCCGCCGCGTCGACCAGGTTGGCGAAGCGGTCCATGGGGCCACCGACAACGTTCCCGCGATCCGCGCCCGAAGGATGCGCGCGCTGTGGCAGGCGGTCGACGAGGGCCCCCTCGACGCGGTCATCGTTTGCGGCGACCCGCTTTGGCCAGGCGAGGTGCGCGAACTGAGGCGCAGGGCGGGTGCACCGGTTGCGATGTGGTTCCCCGATGCGATGGTGAACCTGCGTCGGGCCTTTTTCATGACGGCGCCGTACGACGCGGCATTTTTCAAGGAGCCCTACCTTGTGCGCGTCCTGGACGGCGTCGTTACCCCGCCCGTGTTTTACCTGCCGGAATGTTTCAACCCCGCGGCTTACGAGCTTGCAGAGACGGATGGGGAGGCGGGGAACTTCCAGTGCGACATCGCCACTGCGGGCACCCAGCATTCCTGGCGCGTTTCGGTCTTTCGTCACCTGGCCGGGTACGATGTCCGGATCTGGGGAGGGAAGCCACCGCTCTGGATGGACCCGAACCCGGTGGCGGAGATGTACCGGGGGCGTCCCGTGTTCGGCCGGGAGAAGGCCCGGGTTTTCCGGGGGGCGAAGATCGTGCTCAACTCCCTTCACTATGGAGAGGTGTGGGGGTTAAACGCGCGCCTGTTTGAGGTGGCCGGAATCGGCGCCTTCCAGATGGTCGACTGGCGGCCGGGCCTCGGGCAGCTCTTCGAGGATGGCCGGGAGTTGGTGTCGTTCCGCGGCATTCCCGACCTCAAGCGGAAGATCGACTGGTGGCTTCCCCGGGACGAGGAGCGCCGCGCGGTCGCCGAGGCGGGCATGCGGCGTGCCCACGCCGAGCACACCTACCGGCATCGCCTCAAGCTGCTGCTCGCGACGCTCGCGGGGAAGGAGCGGGGGTTCCCCATGCCGTCTATCGGGGAGCCGGCCGCGTGATGGACCGACGCTTTCCGCTGACGCCTCCCCTGATGGCGTCGATCGTCTCTGCGTCGGGTGCGTCGGTCGTCTGTCTGGTTTCCGACGACACGCTCTCCCCCAAGGGGAAGCTGGTGCTGATGACGCTGCTGCTGACCGGGTATCTCGCGGTCGAGGTCGGTCGTCTCAGGGCGCGCAGGCCCGAGCGATGGATGCTGAATCCCGCCGTCTTCGCCTCCTTCCTGACCATATTCCTCCAGTTCTGCGTTGGGAACGCGCTGTTCCTGATGCCCGAGGAGAAGGTGGCGCTCGTCGGGCTGTTGCCCGACGTCACCCCGGCCATCCTCAAGCTGATGCTGCTCGTCGTGCTGGGGGCAGCCGCCATGTGGACGGGCTACTGGTCCGGGATCGCCGGGGCAATCGCGAAGAAGTTCCGCGCCTCCTCCTTCCTCAGGCGCGTTCTCCGGCCGGGGCTGGATATCCGCCCGGGGACGATCGTCGCCTGCCTTGCGCTCTCCCTCGTCAGCCGGTTGCTCATGATCAGGCTGGGGATCTACGGCTACAGCTCGGACATCGACCGCATGCAGGCAACGGTTTCCTTCAAGCAGTACCTCGGGCTTGCGGAATCGCTGGGCAAGTTCGCCCTCCTCCTCCTGTCGCTGCGGTATTTCGACCCTGCCGGGGGGGGAAGGCAGGGCCGCCTGCTGGTTGCCGTGCTGACCGTCGAGGTGCTGTTCGGTTTCCTGTCCGGGTTCAAGGGCAACGTGGCCATGCCCTTCGTGATCGTCGGCATCGGCCACTATCTGATGCGGGGAACGATCCCCTGGCGGATCGTCGCGGTCGTTCCCCTGGCGATCGTCGTCGCCTACGCGGTCATCGAACCGTTCCGGATTGCCCGCTACTCGGATGATGCATTCGTGGGAAGGGACGTGGGCTCGATCGCGGACACGATGATCAAGGCGGCCTTCACCGAGCGGGACAGCTATACCGCTGAGGACATCGAGGAATCCGCAGGTACGGGGGTGGCATTCCTGGCCCGGGTCAGCATGACCCAGATCGCCTCCCTGGGCGTGGCGTTCGCCGACGAGACGCCGCTGCCTCCCGGCTCGCCCCGGTTCATGGCGGACATCCTCCTGGCGCCGGTCTACGCGGTCGTCCCCCGGGCGTTGTGGCAATCCAAGGAGATGTCCCGGCACGGGCTCTGGTACGTGCGCGAGGTGATGGGGATCGAGGCGGGGGACACTTCCGTCGGGATGAGCCCGTTTACCTACCTCTACTTCGCGGGGGGAGCGGCGGCCGTCGTCGCGGGATTCTTCTTCATCGGTATGGCGCAGCGCCAGTTGGCAGATGTATTCATACCCGCGGGGGGAGGCGGACTGATCGTCTTCCTTTTCCTGTTCCGGGGGACGACGCTGGTCGACAGCGTCTTTTATTCCGTGATCATCGAGATCATCAGGATGGGGGCGATCGGCCTGGCGATCCAGTACCTGGTGCTGAGAGCGCCTGCTGATCCCGCAGGCGACACGGCGTGAGCGAAAGGAAGGACATGGGAGCAGGATTTAAACGGCTTGTCGTAGAACTGTCGGGCATCGGGCGGGTCTGCGGCCCGGCGACGCTCGCGCGATACTCGGCCTGCGTGATCGCCAGCATCCCCGAGATCCTGAAGTCGGGCACCCTCGTCCCGGCGGATCGCCGGATGGGGAAGGGGATCCTGAAAGTCCGCCCCCTCGGCACGGAAATCCTGGTCGACGGGGCGCACTGGCCCGGCGTGCGGGAAATGTACTGCCGGAACGTGTATCTCCGGCAATGGAAGGCGACGATCAAGCCCGGCGACCGGGTCGTCGACCTCGGGGCGAACGTCGGCCTCTTTTCCCTGCTCGCGGCCTCGGCCGGTGCCCGGGTGATCGCCGTCGAGGGGCAGTCGGGGTTCATCCCGGAGATCGGGAAAAACCTCGAGCGAAACGGCGTGCGCGACCGCGTCTCGATCGAGTTCGGACTTATCGGGGCAGGCACGGGCGTCTTGAGCGGCGAAGACGGGAAGAAGCGCTGCTCGCACTGGTTCGAGACCCCGCCGGTCCTGTCGATGGCATCGCTCCTCGAGAAAAACGGGTTCGACGGGATCGACTTTCTCAAGATGGACATCGAGGGATCGGAGTTCGACCTGTTCGCCTCCGCGGGGGAGTGGCTCGATTCGGTCGGCTTCATCGCCATGGAGATCCACCCGCGGTTCGGTGATGTCGTCGCGTTCCGGAAACTGCTCGAATCCCGGGGATTCGAGGTGGAGGCATCGGATACGGGTGGGGGGCGGATCCGGCCGGAGGAGATGGCCGATCCGGCGCGATCCGATTTCTACCTTTACGCCCGGGGTGCCGCTCGCCGATGAAGGTGCTCCACGTCGTGCCGACATTCTTTCCGGCCACCTACTGGGGCGGCCCGATCCATTCCCTTCACGGGTTGTGCAACGCGTTGGCCGGATTGCCGGGAGTGGACCTCCGGGTACTCACGACGGATGCGGCGAGCCCCCGGCTTTCCGATACCGTCCCGGTATCGGGATTTCCCGTGACCTTTCCTGGCGGATACGAAGTCTATTTCTGCCGCCGGAGGTCGGGGGCGGATTTTTCCCCGGGGATGCTCCGGTTGCTCTGGCCGATGATCCGCTGGGCGGACGTGGTGCACCTGACGGCAGTCTATTCCGCCCCGACCCTGCCGACGCTGGCGCTGTGCCGTCTTGCCGGCAAGCCGGTGGTCTGGTCCCCAAGAGGATCGCTGCAGCGCTGGGAAGGCACGACCAAGGCATGGACCAAGTCGGTCTGGGAGCGAATCTGCAATGCTCTGCTGGCACCAGGCCGGTCCGTGCTCCATGTGACGTCCCGCGAGGAGGAAAGGGACAGCCGGCGCCGGATTCCGAAGGCGGAAATCGCCATCGTGCCCAATGGCGTCGACATCCCCGATTCGCTTCCCGCGCGCGACTGGCGGCCAAGGGGAATGCTCCGCCTTCTGTTCATCGGGCGGTTCCACCCGATCAAGGGGATCGAGAACCTGATGCGCGCGATCCGGTCGATCGAGGGGATGCCGCTCTCGCTGTCGATCGCCGGGAGCGGCGAATCGGACTACGAGAACGCGCTTCGGCGGCTGTCCTCCGAGCTCGGTCTCGGCGACCGCGTCCGTTTCCTTGGGCATGTGGACGGCGACGACAGGACGGCCGCCTTCATGCATGCCGACGTTTGCGTCGTGCCGTCCTTCACCGAGAACTTCGGGATGGTGGTCGCCGAGGCGCTGGCCCACGGCGTGCCGGTGATCGCGAGCCGGGGAACGCCTTGGGCGGAGATGGAAAGCCGCGGCTGCGGCCTGTGGGTCGATAACGACCCCGCTTCACTGGCGGATGCGGTCCGTGTAATCCAGATGGGCGATCTTGCCGAAATGGGAAAACGGGGGCGGGAATGGATGGCGAGAGGCTACGGTTGGCGCGCGATCGCGGCTTCCATGCTCGATGTCTACAAAAAGGCGGCCGGCACGCGGCCTGAAGGGAGCCCGGGGTGACTGACAAACCCTCGAATGACGCATACGGTTACAGATTCCGCGACGCGGGACTCAATCCTTTACACCGGCACCTGCTCCCCGTCGTCCTAGAGACGCTGGGGCGGCAGGCGCGCTCCGGAAGGGTTCTCCGGGTTTTCGAATTGGGCTGCGGGAACGGGTCGGTCGCAGATGCCCTTTCGAAGGAAGGGTATGAGATGACCGGGATCGATCCTTCCACGGAGGGAATTGCGCACGCGAACCGGGTCTATCCGTGGTTGAAGCTTGCAACGGGTTCAGCATACGACGACCTTGCGGGACAATATGGAACCTTCCCCGCGGTGGTCAGCCTGGAGGTGGTGGAGCATCTGTACTACCCAAGGAAATTTGCGGCGGCGCTCCACGACCTGCTCGAACCCGGAGGTGTCGCGATCGTCTCCACGCCGTACCACGGCTACTGGAAGAATCTGGCGATGGCCCTGTCGGGGAAGATGGACACGCATTTCACCGCTCTGTGGGACTTCGGCCACATCAAGTTCTGGTCGAAGGAGACACTGGGGACCCTGCTTCGGGAAGCCCGATTCGGCGAGGTCGCGTTCCGTAGTGTCGGGCGGATTCCCGCATTCGCGAAATCCATGGTAGCAGTGGCCAGGAAAGATTGAAGGTGGGGGCGTGAAGGTCTGCATCGTCTCGTCGTGCGGCGGTCACCTGACGGAGGTGCGCTGCCTGATGCCCGCGTATGCGGGCTACGATCATTTCTACGTGATCAACGACCGGGCGATGCTGCCGCCGGATATGGAAGGCAAGACCCGGTTCATCGCCCACTCCGAGCGCGACTGGAAGTTCCTCCTGAACCTGTGGGAGGCGTTCCGTATCCTGTGGGAGGAGCGCCCCGCGGTCATCCTGAGCACGGGGGCCGGTCCGGCGGTGCCCTTCGCGCTAGTCGGCCGCTTCCTCTTCGGGATCCGGGTGGTCTTCGTCGAGACGATCACCCGGATCCATGCGCCGTCGCTCACGGGTCGCATCATGTACCGGTTGGCGCACGACTTCTTCTATCAGTGGGAAAGCCTGCGGCGGTTCTTTCCGAAGGGCCGGTTCGGGGGGCCGCTTCTTTGACGACCTTCGTCTCGGTGGGGAACGCGACCCAGCCGTTCGATCGGCTTCTAGAGGCGATCCTGCGCCTGCCTTCGTTGCCGCAGCCGGTGATCGTCCAGCACGGCCACACCCGGTTCGGCGCCCCCGGCTTTGATGCGAGGCCTTTCCTGGGCATGGCGGAATTCGGAGAACTTCTCGCGAGCGCGGATCTGCTGATCCTTCATGCGGGCGCGGGATCCGTGATCCACGCCCTCCGGGCGGGAAAGATTCCGGTCGTCATGCCCAGGCGCAAGGAGTTTGGCGAACACCTCGACGACCACCAGGTCGAGTTCGGGCGTGTGTTGGCCGACACGGGGAAGGTCGTCCTCGCGGAAGGCCCCGACCAGTTGGTATGCGCGGTCGAGGAAGCGCTAAGGCAACAGGCGGCCGGCCGGGTGCAGGGGAGTGAGCCGCCGCTGGTAAAGATGATCGGGGATGTCCTGGGAAGATGCGAAAGCAGGCACAAGGACGCGGAGGCGGGAAAATCATGGTGATGCGTTTCGGGGATATCCCGATGGGGAATTGGTTGGGGAAGGGGCTTCGCGCGCTCCTCGGCCTGATTCCCGACGGGGTGGCCGTCCCGATCCTCCAGGGGCCGCTTCGCGGGAAAAAGTGGATCACGGGGGCACACACCCACGGGGTTTGGCTGGGATCCTACGAGATCGACAAGCAGATGAGCATGATGCGATGCATCCGGGTGGGCGACGTTTTCTTCGACGTGGGGGCCAACACGGGTTTTTACTCCCTTTTCGCCTCCGTCCTTTCGGGGCCGGGGGGCAGGGTGGTCGCCATCGAGCCACTGCCGAGGAATCTCGCGTATATCCGTCGTCATGTCGCGATGAACGGGATCGATAACGTCGCGATCGTCGGAAAGGCGGTTTCGGACCGCGTGGGCACGGCGACCTTTGCGGTCGACGGGCCTGCGACGAGTCGCCTGGCGGAAGGGGGATCGCTGACCGTCGAGGTCACGACGATCGACGAGATATCCCGGACGCTCGGGATCGTGCCGAACGTCATGAAGGTCGACATCGAGGGGGCCGAGATCGACATGTTGAAGGGCGCTCGCGAGGTGCTGGCCAAGGGCCGGCCCGTCATCTTCATGTCGCTTCATTCGGGAGATCTGTATGGCCGCCTGTTCCCGTCGGCCGCCGGTTTCGGATATCGCGTCCTCGGCCTAGACGGGCAGCCGCTGGATGCGGGAACGTTTTCCGACGAGGCGGTGCTCGTCCCCGGGGAGGACCGCGAGACAGCGGCGATCCTCGAATCCTGCTCGCCCAGGCGGCGCAGGGGATGACGAGGTCCCCCCGGAAACCGGAGAGGCCACGCCTTGGCGTCATCGCCAGCCATTTTATCCAGTACCAGGCGCCCATTTGGCGCGAACTAGCGAAGCGCGAGGAAATCGACCTGACCGTCTATTATCTTTCAGACCACGGGCGGCGTCCGGGGTTCGACGCTGGGTTCGGGCACACGTTCCAATGGGATGTTCCCCTCGATCAGGGGTATCGCTGGGAGTTGCTACCGGGGGCCGAGGGGACGTCGCCGGGCAGCCTCCGACACCGCATGAGTCTTGAGCCGATCAAGAAGGCGTTGGCGGGGACGGCCGACGTCTTTCTCCGGAACGATTACAATTCGCCCGGGGCGCTGCTTTTCTTCTATGCCTGCATGGCGCGGGGCATCCCGGTCCTTTACCGGGGCGACTCGACGCTCCTGCACGAAAGCCCGGGGTGGAGAAGCTGGAAGCGGATGATCCTGGGACCGCTGTTTCGCAACGGCGTCATGGTCCTTTCGGTCGGCAAGCTCGTCCGGGAGTACACGATGGATCTCGGGGCGCCGCCGGACAGGATCGTTTCTTCCCCGCACAACGTGGACACGCCGTACTGGGAAGAGGCGGCGTCCCGCAGGCGGCCGGAACGGGACCGGATCCGGGAGGGGTTCGGCCTCCCTCCCGCGCGTCCCGTCGTGCTGTTCTGCGGAAAGCTCATCGAAAAGAAGCGGCCGATGGACTTGGCAGAGGCGATGTGCCGTCTCTCGGAAAGACGCGAGGTGTCGCTGCTGGTGGCGGGAGCGGGCGATCTTCTGGAGCCCATGAAGGCGGCCGTGTCGGGGGTGCCGGGCTTGTCCGTCCATTTTGCCGGTTTCGTGAACCAATCCGGATTGCCGGACATCTATGCCGTAGCGGATATCGTCTGCCTGCCTTCCGGAGGCGACGAAACCTGGGGGCTGGTCGTCAACGAGGCCATGCATTTCGGCTGCGTCCCGGTCGTGAGCGATCGCGTCGGCTGCGGGCCCGACCTGGTCGAGGGGATCGGGGAGTCCTTTTCCGCCGGTGATCCGGTTGCCCTGGCTTCCGCCATCGGGAAAGTGCTGGACGGCCTCGAGGAACGGAAGTCGCGGGTCCCGTCCCGAATCGGGCGCTATTCCCTTGCGAGGGCGGTCGACGGGATCGTCGAAGGCGCCCTGCGATCGACCAACAGAAGCGGCGCGCATGCCGGGACGCCCCGTCCTGGAGGAAACCCATGACCATTCTCGGCATCAACGCATTCCACGGCGATTCGTCCGCCTGCATCCTCGTCGACGGGCAACTCGTCGCGGCGGCCGAGGAGGAGCGTTTCCGGCGCATCAAGCACTGGGCGGGATTTCCATCCGAGTCGATCCGCTACTGCCTCTCGGAGGCGGGCGTCGACATCGACGAGGTCGACCACATCGCCATCAACCGGAACCCCGGTGCGAACCTGTTCAGGAAGGCGCTCTTCGCCTTCTCGAAACGCCCTGGTCTTTCCGCCGTGCGGGACCGGTTGGCCAACGCCGGGCGGGTGCGGGACATCCGCGGAGAGCTTTGCCGGTCGCTCGGGGTCGACGCTGGATCGGTGCGGGCGGTACTCCACGCCGTCGAGCACCACCGGGCGCACCTGGCGAGTTCCTTCTTCGTCTCGCCTTTCGATTCGGCCGCCGTGGTCTCGGTCGACGGCTTCGGCGACTTCGTCAGCACGATGTGGGGGCAGGGAGGCGGCAACAAGATCGCGGTGTCCGGCCAGGTGACGTTCCCGCACTCCCTCGGGCTCTTCTACCTGGCGCTGACGCAGTTCCTCGGCTTCCCCCATTACGGCGACGAATACAAGGTCATGGGGCTGGCGCCCTACGGCTCTCCTACAAAGATGGAACAGATGCGCCGGATCGTCCGGCTGAGGAAAGGGGGCCGTTTCGAGCTAGACCTCGACTGCTTCCGGCACCATTCGGAAGGCGTGTCCATGGTCTGGGAGAACGGGGAACCGGTCATCGGCACCGTCTTCTCCGAGGGAATGACCGAGCTGCTCGGGCCTCCTCGGGCGAAAGGGGAGCCGCTGACCGACGACCACAGGGACCTGGCCGCCTCGCTCCAGGCGATGTACGAGGAGGCGTTCTTCCACATCCTGGCGCACGTGCACGAAGAGACGGGGAGCCCCAACCTCTGCCTGTCGGGCGGATGCGCGATGAACTCGGTGGCCAACGGCAAGGTGTTCGACCGGAGTCCCTTCCGCGATCTCTACATCCAGTCGGCGGCCGGAGACGGCGGGGGCGCGATCGGCGCGGCTTTCTACGTCTGGAACCAGGAGATGGGGAACCCGCGCGGCTTCGTGATGGATCACGCCTACCTCGGCCCGGGCTTCACGACGGAAGCGATCGGCGACCTCCTCAAGGCGCGGCGATCCGAGCTCGACGCGGAGAACTGCCGCGTGTCCCGGATCGACAATGAGGACGCGCTGTGTCGCCGGACCGCTGAACGCATCGCGGAAGGCAAGGTGATCGGCTGGTTCCAGGGCAGGATGGAGTGGGGACCGCGCGCGCTCGGCAATCGGTCGATCCTCGGCGATCCCCGGCGGGCCGACATGAAGGAAACCCTCAACCTCAAGATCAAGCGGCGCGAGTCGTTCCGGCCGTTCGCCCCCTCCATCCTTCGCGAGGCCGTGGGGGAATGGTTCGAGACCGACTACGACGTCCCCTTCATGCTCCAGGTCTACCCGATCCGGGAAGAGAAGCGCGCCCTTGTTCCGGCCGTGACGCACGTGAACGGATCGGGGCGGCTCCAGAGCGTGACGAAGGGGCAGAACCCAAGATACCACCGGCTCATCGAGGCGTTCCGGGAGCTCACCGGCGTGCCGCTCTTGCTCAACACGTCGTTCAACGAGAACGAACCCGTGGTGTGCCGCCCCGAGGAGGCGCTCGACTGCTTCCTGCGCACCCGGATGGACGTGCTGGTGCTGGGCGAGTGGTTCGTCGAGCGGGCGGGATGACCCGGCCGTCGCTTTCCATCGTGACCGCCGTTCGGAACGGCGCCGCGACGATCGCCGATTCCCTCGAGAGCCTTCGCGCGCAGACGGTCCGGGTCGAGCACATCGTGATCGACGGCTGCTCGACCGACCGGACGCTCGAGATCGTCCGGCAACTTTCCCCCGCTGCCCTGATTCTCTCCGAGCCGGACCAGGGCATATACGACGCCATGAACAAGGGGATCGCCCTGGCGACCGGCGAGGTCGTCGGCCTCCTCAACAGCGACGACCGCTATGCGCATGAACACGTCCTGGAGAAGGTCGCACGGGTGTTCGAGAATCCCGAGATCGAGGCGTGCTACGGAGACCTCGTCTACGTCGCGGCCCCGAAGGACCGCGTCTTCCGGTACTGGAAGGCCGGGAGCCTTTCCCCCGCCGGATTCTATCGGGGCTGGATGCCGCCCCATCCCACGTTCTTCGTCAGAAGAGCGGTCTATGGGAGGCTGGGCGGGTTCGATCTCTCGTTGGGCTCCGCAGCGGACTACGAGTTGATGCTCCGATTTCTCCTGAAGCACGGCCTTTGCACGACCTACATCCCGGAGGTGCTGGTCCGGATGCGCATCGGCGGCGCCAGTAACGCCGGCCTGCTCAGCCGGATCGCGGCCAACCGGATGGATCGTCGCGCCTGGACCGTCAACGGAATGTCGCCGCGCCCCTGGACGTTGCTGTGCAAGCCATTGCGGAAAATCCATCAGTACTTCGCCTCTCCCCCCCCGGTATACTGAGTATCCAATGCAGATTCCGATCACCAACGATCCTGCCGTCTACCGGGAGGCGGCGCTGCTGTTCTTCGTGTCGCTCCTTGTGTCGCTCTTTATCACGCCCCGCACCGCTTGGCTGGCGAGATTCCTCGGCGCGGTCGACTCGCCGGACCACGCCCGCAAGATCCACTCGCGCGCCATCCCGCGTTTGGGCGGCATGGCGATCGCCGCCGCCCTCCTGGGAGCGCTGCTCATGGCGCGCCATGGGTCGTGGACGCTGATTGCATTCGGGGCCGGAGCGGTCGCCGTGGTGGCCGTCGGATTCCTGGACGATCTCTACATCCTGCGTCCGGTGGTCAAGTTCCTCGGGCAGGTGATCGCCGCGACGCTTTTCGTCCGGCTGGGCGGTTTCGAGCTGGAGTCGGTCGGGAACCTGTTCGGCTTCGGCCCGATCGAGACGGGAATTTTCGCCCCCGCCTTCACCGTGTTCTGCATGGTCGGGGTGATGAATGCCCTCAACCTGTCCGACGGGCTCGATGGCCTGGCGGGGGGGATCGCCGCGATCGCCTGCGTCTTCTTCGGGCTGTTCGCCCTCCTCAGCCGCGACGGCGACGGGCTCCTCGTCTCGGTGGCGTTGCTCGGCGCCCTGATCGGCTTCCTCCGCTACAACACTTTTCCCGCCCGGTTGTTCATGGGCGATTCGGGGAGTCTCCTCCTGGGCTACTCGCTCGCCTGCCTCGCCGTCGCCGGCGTGCATCCGGGCGGTGCCGTTCCGCTGGATCCGGTGACCGTCGCCGGCGTGCTTGCCCTTCCCATCCTCGACACGCTGCTGGTGATGGCACGCAGGTTTTGGCACCGCCAGAACCCGTTCCTCCCCGACAAGACACATCTCCATCACCGATTGTTGACCCTCGGCCTGCCGCACGGCGCCGTGGTCCCGGTCCTCTATGGCGCGATGGCCTCTTTCGGGCTGATCTCGTGGGCGATGCGGGAACAGCCCGAGCCGTTGCAACTCCTTGCCATTCTCGCGTTCGGGGGGGCAATCTACGGCACCGTGTTCCTGGCTCAAAGGCTGCATTGGAGACGGAATGCAGCCGATGCCGGGTTCGGGACGCGGGGGGCCGGGGGAAAGACGACCGCTTGGATCGCGGTCGTGATGGGCAAGACCGTCCCCTGCATGTCCTGGGTGATCGCGCTGGGGCTGCTGCTGCCGGCGCTGGCCGTATTCGGGGTCCCGGGGCGGGCGGGTGTCGTCGCATTCGGCATCGCGGCGTTCATGATGGCTTTGTTTCCCTGGCGTTCCCAACGAGTCGACTCCGGAATCTGCTTCGGCATCATCTACGTTGCTTGCGTCTGCCTGCTTGGAATCCTCCATTTCCTGCCGTCGGCTCCGGTATGGCTCGATAACTACCTGTCCGCCCTCTGCGGGATCGTCCTGATCTGGGTGCTGTCGATCATGAAGTTGCAGGCGGGGCACAAGAAAATCATGCTGATATCTGGATTCGAGGCGCTGCTGATCGGCGTCACGATCTTCGTGCCGACGGTCCTGGTACCGGCCGTCGGGATGGGGGAGAATGTCCGGAATGCCCTGCTGATGGCCTGCCTCGAATCGATCCCGCTGCTGCTGGCGCTCAAGATCCTGGTGCGGAAGCAGCCGAGGCGGAACTTCGTGATCGCCACAAGCCTGTTGGCCGCGCTCGTTTCCCTGGGGCTGAAAGGATTGTAGAAAGGCGATCCAGTCGATCTATTTCGCGGGGTTGACCCGAATCAGTTCGAGATCGACAATGACCGTTTTCCCTACGAGAGGACTCCCTTCCCGGTATCCCAGACTCGGGGGTATGACGATCTGCCAGAGAGCCCCTTCCTTCATCCGCGTCAGCGCCTCCTGAAGGCCGGGAATCAGCGCGCCGACGGCAAGCTCCGCCGGCTTGCCGACCTTCTTCGAATCGTAGAAATCGTTGCCTGCGACCAGCGTTCCCCGGTAGTTGACCGTGACGTTGTCGCTGGCCGTCGGTGTCGCGCCGGTCCCTTCCTGGATGACCTTGTACTGCAGCCCGCTCGGGAGGATGACGACGCCGGCCTTCTTCCCGTTCAGGTCGAGGAACGTCTGCTCGGCCCGAGGATCGACCGGAGCCCCAACGCCGCCCTTCCGCTTGCGCTCGGCGGCGGTAATGCTTGCCTTGAGCGTCACGAGCGTCTGTCGCATGTCCTTTGGACTCATCCGGGACGCAGTTTCGTCGATGGCGTCCCGGATGCCCTGGATAAGCATCTCGGGCGAGATCTCCACGCCCTGCTTCTTGAAATCTCCTCCGATCTGGTAGCCGACGCTGTAGTTGATCCGGTCCTTCTCGGACTGCGGAACGACGACTTCTCCGGCCGGGCAGACACGGGAAATCAGGACGAGGGTGACCGAGGCGATAGCCGTAATCATTTTCATGCGGATTCTCCAGGTCGGTGGAATGAAAGGGGCGGAGCCCCCGAAGGGAGCTCCGCCCGACGGACGTATGCCTGTTACTGGACCGTGATGGTGCTGATCGTCGATTGCGCCTCGAACGGCGCGACCGATCCGACCCGCCGCACGTTCACCATGAACTCGTACCCGCCGGGCTGGACTCCGGTGGTGGCCCAGGTGAAGGTGTTGACCGTGCTATAGGCCCGGGCAACGAGCCAGGTGGTGGATCCGACGGCCCGGCCGAGGAACTGGTACTGGTAGGGGCCGGGTCCGCCGCTGCCGGTGGCCGTGAAGCCCACGGGGGTGCCTGCGGTGACTGTCGCGGTCGTCGGGGCCAGCGTGGCGCCGGTCGCGGCGAGGTTGTCGAAGATCACGTAGGGCAGGATGGGGCTGGCCGCCTCGAATGCGGCCGTGGAACCCACGCGTCGGGCGTAGACCTGGAACTGGTAGGTCCCGAAGGGCACCCCGGTGCTGTTCCAGCTCCAGGTGCTGGTCGTGCTGTAGGCGCGGGCCACGACCCAGGTCGATTGCCCCGGCTGGAGGGCCCGGAACTGGAACTGGAAGGGACCGGGGCCTCCGCTCGCGCCGCCGGTGAAGAGCACGGAGGTTCCCGCGGGTTGCGGCGACGCCGGTGCGGCGCCGATGGTGGCCGCGGTGGCGGCGAGGGGATCGGTAATCACGTAGGGCACGATCGGGCTCACGGCTTCAAATGCCGCTACCGACCCTACGCGCCGTGCGTAAACCTGGAACTGGTAGGTGCCGAGGGCCACTCCGTTGCTGTTCCAGGTCCAGGTGGTGGTGGTCGAGTACCCGCGGGCTACGACCCAGGTCGACGAACCTGGCTGGAGCGCACGGAACTGGAACTGGAATGCGCCGCCTCCCGCCGTAAACAGGATCTGCGTGCCCCGGGGTTGCGGGCTCGCGGGACTGGCGTTCAGCGTGACGGCGAGGGTCGCCGAGGCGGGAGCTGTCCAAGGCGAAAGGCCCTTCGCGTTCTCGGCCCGGACGCGGTAGAAGTAGGTTCCGAGAACGACCGAGTTGTCGATGTAGCCCGTGGCGGTGCTGGCGAGCGTGAAGGTGGTCAGGCCGGTCGCGAAGGCGTTGTCGGTCGCCCGCTGAAGGGTGATGGACGTAGCGGCCGGGGTGGTGGCGTTGTTGGTCCAGGAAAGTGTGACCTGGGGCGGAATGGTCGTGCTCGCCGCCGTCAGGCCCGAAGGTGCGGCCGGTGCGACCTGCAGCACGACCGGTCGCATCATGTCGTTTTCTTCATGGCCCAGCAGGTGGCAGTGCCAGACGTATTCCCAACCGAAGTTGGTGTTGTCGTTGGTGACGGTGATCGGGCTGCCCGTGAGCGGATCGACGCCCGTGAAGCCCATCGTGGAGCCGAGCGGTTTCGTCACGTCGAGGGGGCGGACGCTGTCGGGGAGTTTGAAGGGCAGCGTCTGCGACTTCGCCTGCATCGCGACGACGATGTCCTCGAGCGGGTTCATCCGGACGGTTTCCTTCCATCCGTGCTCGTTGTTGTCTATCGGCCGGATCGCGCCATCCCAGCCGACGCGGTTGATCACCTGGACGTTGAACAGGTGGAAGTGGATGGCGTGCGTGTCGACGCCGTTGTGGGTGATCTTCCAGAGCTGGATTTCGTTGTCCTTGAACGACTCCGTGGTCGGGTCGATATAGCCCAGCGGAATCGTGGTCTGGGTCAGCGCGCTCGTGAAGGGAAGCTCGACGCCCAGCGTGGAGTTCATGCGGCCGTACGGGTCGAACAGTTCCTGGATGGCCTTGGGCTGCATCGGGGTCGAGCCCACAAGGTTGACCGATGCCACCGCGCCGACGCCGCCGCCGCCCGTGATGGTGATGGTGGGGTTCGACACGTAGCCGGAACCGCCGTTCGTGACGTTGATGGCGGTGACTGCCCCGCCGGCGATGGTCGCCGTGAGGACGGCGCCCGTGCCGCCGCCACCGATCAGCGTGACCTTTGGCGCGGAGGTATAGCCCGTGCCGCCGGCCGCGACGTGGATGCTGCCGACCGCCTGGGGCAGGCCGGACATGTTGAGCGAGGTGTCGGAAATGCGCACGTAGACGTTGTCCGCGACGAGGGGCGCGGGCTGGCTCGCCGCAAAGGCGGCCGGGAGCGCGTTGTCGAGCGCGGCCTTGTTGAAGGCGGCTGCAGGCGCCGTGTTGGCGACCCGGATCTGCATGATGGTGCGGGTGTTGGGGCCGTAGCCCGGAACCGTGGTCGGCGCGCCGCCGAAGGCGGTCTGGTCGGGGTCGCCCGTGTAGTAGTCGTTGCGCGGGTCGGATGCGGGAACCGGCGCGGGCGAGTCGTTGTAGAGGATCAGCGTCTTGCCGGCGTACGCGGAGAAGTCGACGATGACGTCGGCGCGTTCGGCGGGACCCATGAAGAGCGAGTGGTTCGTGACGTTGAGCACGACGATGTTGCGGCGGTTGTACTCATAGTTGGTCGGGTTGGGCGGGACGACCGCCGCCTTGGGCAGCAAGCCGCCCTCGGACCCGATCTGGATCCAGGACGGACCGGCAAGCGCCGGATCGGGGACGCCGCCGTCACGCGCATCGACCGGCCAGGTGGCCGGGAAGCCGATGGTGCCGGGCATGGCGGGAACCATCTTGACTTCCTTGTTGACGCCATTGCCGGTGAGAATCGTGTTGTCGGCCTGGAACAGCGACAGGTTAAGCATGCGGTCGTTGCAGGCGTTCAGGATGCGCAGCCGGTAGCTCTTGGGCTGCACGTCGAGGAACGGGTAGGCGGTGCCGTTGACGATCGGCGTGTCCATGAACGACTCGGGAACGGCGGACAGCGCCGGCAGGTCGTTGGCCACGGGGAACACGGGCCAGAACCAGGGGCCGTAATCCCACCGGCCGAAGTCGCTCGCGCCCGTGATCGAAGTCGGGTCCTGGTTCGGCATGTAGACGTGCGGGAACCAGAGATTGCCCTTGCCGCCCCACTTGGCGACGTCCCAAAGCGGGTCGGTGGCGGTCACGTTGTCGGGGACGAACGTCTTGTCCTGGATGACCAGCGGAATCTGGTCGGCGGGGATGACCCCCGAGCTGACCAGCGCCGCTTCGGTGGAATCCTGTAACAGGTATCCCGCGGCCTCGCCGGCATAGACGTTGAGGCGCGTCATGCCGTAGGCGTGGTCGTGGTAGAACATGAGGCGGCCGCTCTGATCGTTCGTGTAGTAGAAAGTCGCGGAACCGTCGGCCGGCAGCGGCATGTCGGGCACGTTCTGCTGGCTCGCGCCCTTGGTGTAGGAAGTGACTTCCCCCGCGGGGGTGATCCACTGGTGGGGCGTGCCGTCGCTGATCCACGGCGTGTTGCCGCCGTGCAAGTGGAGGGTGGCGCGGTTCTCGGTGTACTGTTCGTAGATCGGCATGCCCGTATTGTCGACGCCGATCTGCTTGGGGCCGTCTCCGGCGCCCATGAAGGTGGTGTCGACCGGCAGGAACAGGTTGCCGCCGTTGGCGCTCTTGGCCAGCAGGTTGTAGAACTTGATACGCGTCGGGCGGCCCTTCTGGGCGAGGATCAGCGGGCCCAGGTAGTGCACGTTGTCGACGGCATAGGCCTGGAGGCCGCCGATGAGGATGGCGGTGTTGTCGAGATATTTCAGGGCGATGTGGGCGCTGACGCCGGCGTTGAACGGCGTTTCAAGCTGGACGTATCCCCGGAGTCGGGTCGCGGGGAGGTCGGTGTGCATCTTCTCGGTGTAGTCGACCAGCGCGATCTCGTAGTAGTCCGAGCCATTGAACGTGGTGTTGTCGGCGATCGCGACCGGGATCTTCTGCCCCAGGTTGTTCGCGGCGTTTAGCCCCGGCAACGAGTCGATGAATTTCCGGATGCCGGTGCCGGGCGCAACGTTGCCGACGTTGTCGACCGTCGGGAGCGGGCTGGCGGCGTAGTTGGGGACGTTGTAGTTGACGGCCGGGTTCGGGCCGACGGCTGCCGATCCTGGAGACGCGCTCCAGGAGAAAACGGCAGCGATCAATGCCAGGAAAAATACGGGCATCATTTTTCGCCTGTTCATTTTTACCTCCTTCTAGTGTGTGTGGTGCGGGTTAACGTTTCCTGCGTTCATCTGTATGGAGCAAGGGGCGTACCAAGGCGCTCCCCAAAAAACATGAGCAAATAGCAATGGTTATCGTGTCGGCTTTTCCGACGTGCACCCCCATGGGAATGGAATTCGAAATATTGCAAGCCGGGGATGGAGGAATTGCGAAACCGGCCCGGCATTTTTTGGTGGTAATGGTTCTCGGTTGCAATTATTACTACCAACCCTTTGGCGGGATTGCATCAAAAAAAACTTCGTTTCAATTTTGTCGTTCGATTCACGAAGGGCCGCATGGTTTCACCTACCCCTGCCCATTCGACCCGTTTTGCGGTAAATTGGTACGGTTTCCGCCCGGTCAATTCCAACAGGACTATCAGGAGCACTGGAAATGAACATCGCCATCGTGGGTACGGGATACGTCGGGCTCGTCACCGGTGTCTGTCTTGCCGAACGCGGGAATACGGTCCATTGCGTCGACAACAACCCGGCCATCGTCGGCAAGCTCAATTCGGGCGAGGTGACGATCTACGAACCGGGGCTCGAGGAGATCTTCCTGCGCAACCTGCGCCGGGGGCGCATCACATTCGGCGGCGACCTGGCCGCCGCGCTGCTCGCATCCGACGTCGTCTTCCTTTGCCTTCCGACGCCGCCCGGCGAGGACGGGTCGGCCGACCTGAAATACATCCTCCAGGTGGCCGACGACATCGGGAAGATCCTCGCGGCCAATCCGGATGCCGGCTACAAGGTGATCGTCGACAAGAGCACGGTGCCCGTCGGCACGAGCGACAAGGTGACCGCGGCGATCGCGCAACATCTCGCCGGCCGGGACGCGTTCGACGTCGTCTCCAATCCGGAATTCCTGCGCGAAGGCTTCGCGGTCGAGGACTTTCTCCGGCCCGAGCGGGTGGTGATCGGCGCCTCCTCACCGAAGTCGATCGCCCTCCTCTCCGACCTTTATGAACCGTTCCTGCCCCCCGGCAACCCGGTGCAGGTGATGGACGTGAAGAGCGCCGAGGTGACCAAGTACGCGGCCAACGCTTTCCTGGCGATGAAGATCTCCTACATGAACGACCTGGCCAACTTCTGCGACGCCGTGGGCGCCGACATCGAGAAGGTGCGCGACGGGATCGGGTCCGACTCCCGCATCGGAAAGAAGTTCCTGTTTCCGGGCCTGGGCTACGGCGGCTCCTGCCTGCCCAAGGACGTGAAGGCGCTGCTCAAGACGGCGTCCGACGCCGGGGCGCCGCTGGCAATCCTGCAAGCGGTCGAGACGATCAACCAGGAACAGCGCAAGCGTTTCTTCCGGAAATTCGAGCTGCACTTCCACGAGAAGCTGTCGGGGCTTCAAGTCGCCGTCTGGGGGGTTGCCTTCAAGCCCAACACCGACGACACTCGCGAGGCGCCCGTGTTCTACATCGTCGACCGGCTGCTGGCGGGAGGGGCCGAGGTCACGGTCTTCGACCCCGAGGCGATGGAGGGAGCGCGGCAACGCTACGGCGATAAAATCCGATACGCCGAGTCGCCCTACGGGGCGCTGCAGGGCGTCGATGCGCTCATCGTCGTCACCGAGTGGAACGAGTTCCGAAAGCCCGACCTGGGTCTGATGAAGAGCGTGATGAAGCGCCCGGTGATCTTCGACGGCCGCAATATCTACGATCCCCGGAAGATGCGGGAACACGGCTTCTTCTACCACTCGATCGGCCGCAAGGCGATCGAGCACCACGAACCGATCCTTTACTGAAAAAGAGCCCCGGGAGGATTTTTCGATGATCGACGGCGTCGCCATCAAGCAACTCAAGGTCATTCCCGACGAGCGGGGGCGCCTCATGGAGATCCTGCGCGCCGACGATGCGCTGTTCCTGAAATTCGGCCAGGTCTACATGACCACCGGCTATCCCGGAGTGGTCAAGGCGTGGCACTACCACAAGATCCAGTACGACCACTTCTGCGTGCTGAAGGGCATGATGAAGGTCGTGCTCTACGACAGCCGCGAGGGGTCCTCGACCAAGGGCGAGGTCAACGAATACTTCCTTGGCGAGCACCGGCCGATCCTGCTCCGGATCCCGCCGCTCGTCTTCCACGGCTTCAAGACGATCTCGGGCGAGGAAGCGCTGCTGATCAACATGTGCACCGAGACGTACAAGCCCGAGGCGCCCGACGAATACCGGTTCCCCCCTCACGACAACGACATCCCGTACGACTGGGCCCGGAAGGACGGGTGACGCGGTGACCGACGCGACGACGCACACGGGGCTCCCGGACGGCGGACTCACGCTTCTGGTGACCGGCGGGGCCGGCTTCATCGGCTCCAACTTCGTCCGCTACATCTACGGTGCGCAGCCCGGCTGGCGCATCGTCAACGTCGATGCGCTGACCTACGCGGGAAACCTGGCCAACCTGTCGGATGTCGCCGGGCGCGACGCCGAGGCCGACCGCCGGTATCGCTTCGTCCGCGCCGACATTTGCGACGCGGCGGCCATCGCCCGGGTCTTCGACGATGAGAAGCCCGACGCCGTGGTCAATTTCGCCGCCGAGACGCACGTCGACCGCAGCATCGACGATCCCGGCCTCTTCCTCAAGACCAACATCCTCGGGACGCAGGTGTTGCTAGACGCGGCGCGCCGGTCCGGCGTCGCCCGGTACCTGCAGATCTCCACCGACGAGGTCTACGGGTCGCTGGGCGCCACCGGCCGATTCACCGAGAGCTCGCCGCTTCGGCCCAACAGCCCCTACGCCGCCAGCAAGACCGCGGCCGACCTGCTGGTGCGCGCCTACTTCAAGACCTACGGCCTGCCCACGCTGACCACGCGCTGCTCGAACAACTACGGGCCCTACCAGTTCCCCGAGAAGCTGATCCCCTTCTTCGTGACGCTCCTGCACGAGGGGCAGCAGGTGCCGGTCTACGGCGACGGCATGAACGTGCGCGACTGGATCCACGTCGACGACCACTCGCGGGCGGTCGAGGGGGTGCTCCTGCGGGGCACGCCGGGTGAGGTCTACAACGTCGGCGGCGGGAACGAACGGACCAACATCGAGATCACGAAGCTGCTGACCGGGCTCATGGGGCGCGACGAATCCGCGATGAAATACGTTCAGGACCGCCCGGGGCACGACCGGCGCTACGCGATCGACGACACCCGGATCCGCACCGAGCTGGGGATCGTCCCGCAGGTGCCGTTCGACGAGGGGCTGCGCGCAACCGTGCGTTGGTACCTCGACAACGAGCCGTGGTGGCGGTCGGTGAAATCGGGCGAATACCGGTCGTTCTTCGACCGGTGGTACACCGGCAAGGGGCGCTGAGACGTTGGGCCGCAGGCGTCTCTATTTCTGGATGCTGGTCGGCTGGGTCGCGCTGACGATCACCCTGACCTCGATCCCGAACCTGGAAACGCCCGTCGATCTTCCCCATGCCGACAAGCTCGCGCATCTCGGCTTCTACGGGGTCATGGGTTTCCTGTTCGCATTGTGGCGGCGGGAGGCCTCCGATCCCGTCCCGCGGTCCATCCTGGTCGCTGTCCTGTTCATCGTCGTTCTCGGCGCCCTCGACGAGGGGCACCAGTCGTTCATCCCGGGAAGGTCGATGGAATTCAACGACTGGCTTGCCGACATGGCGGGGGGCGGGATCGGCTCGCTCTCATCGGGGATCTTCCCGGCCGTGTTCCCGTTTCTGGTGACGAAGCGCCAGTGAAGATCCTGGTCGCCATCAAGCCGGTGCCCAATCCCGACGAGCGGGTGAGGATCTCCGCCGACGGGCTGCGACTCGTGCTCGACGGCGTCAAGACCATCGTCAACCCTTTCTGCGAGATCGCCGTCGAGGAGGCGCTGCGCATTCGGGAGCGGTTGGGGACTTCCGAGGTGGTCGTCGTCACGGTCGGGCCGCTCGCGGCCGATGCACAGCTCCGCACGGCGCTGGCGATGGGGGCCGACCGGGGGGTGCTCGTCCGGCTCGAAGGCGCGGCCGACGCGTTGGTGATCGCAGGACTGCTCCGCAAGGTGGTTGAAGAGGAGTCGCCGGTCCTGGTGCTGCTCGGCAAGCAGGCCGTCGACGACGACAACAACCAGGTCGGGCAGACGCTGGCCGCGCTGTTGTCGTGGCCGCAGGCCACCTTCGCCTCCCGGATCGAATTCCTCGATGACGGGAAGCGCATCCGGGTCGACCGCGAAACCGATGCCGGGATCGAAACGGTCGAGCTGCCGCTTCCCGCGGTGGTGACGGCCGACCTTCGTCTCAACGAGCCCCGCTACGCCTCGTTGCCCGGGATCATGAAGGCCAGGCAGAAAGAGGTGCGCGTCGTCGACGCCGCGACGCTCGGGATCGACCTGACGCCGAAGGTTCGGGTTCTCTCCTTCGAGGCGCCGAGAGCGCGCAAGGGGGGGCGAATCGTTGCCGATGCCGCCGAGCTGGTCCGGCTGCTGCGCGAGGAAGCCCGGGTGATCGGCTGATGGTCGACATCCTGGTCGTCGTCGAGCACCAGGAAGGCGCGTTCCGCAAGTCGACGCTGTCGGCGATCACTGCCGCCAGGCGATTGTCCGCGCTGGTCGGCGGTGCGATCGACGCACTGGTGCTGGGCGAGGGTGCCGCCGCGGTGGCCGTAACGGCCGCGGGGTGCGGCGTCCGGCGCGTGCTGCACGGGGACGCGGCTGTCTTCGCGCACGGCTTGGCGCATCCCCTCGCCACCGCCTGCGCGCAGGTCGTCCGCGAACACGGCTACGGCGCGGTGATGACGCCCGCGAGCACGTTCGGGAAAGATTTCATGCCGCGACTGGCGGGGCTGCTCGACGCGCCGCTGGCGAGCGACATCGTCGGCCTGACGCTCGAGGCGGGGGAATTGCGCGTCCGGCGCCCGATGTACGCGGGCAACGCGATCGCCGCCGTCTTGATGACGGGAAGCCCCTTGATGTTCACCGTACGGCAGACGGCGTTCGATGCGGCTTCGCCGTCCGGCCCGACCGCCCCGATCGTACCGGTCGCGCTCTCGGTCGAATCCGACGGGACCGTGTTCGTCGGCCGCAAGGAGACGAAGTCCGCCCGGCCCGAGCTGACCGAAGCGCGTGTCGTCGTCTCGGGGGGGCGGGGCCTGGGATCGGTCGAGGGATTCTCGCTGGTCGAGCAGCTTGCCGACCGGCTGGGTGCGGCCGTGGGCGCATCGCGGGCGGCGGTCGACGCGGGCTGGGTGCCTAACGACCGGCAGGTGGGACAGACGGGCAAGGTCGTCGCGCCCGAGCTCTACATCGCACTCGGCATCTCGGGGGCGCTCCAGCACCTCGCAGGCATGAAGGATTCGAAGACCATCGTCGCGATCAACAAGGATCCCGAGGCGCCGATCTTCCAGGTCGCCGACTACGGGCTGGTGTCCGACCTGTTCAAGGCGATCCCCGGGATCCTTGCCGCATTGGACAAGACCCAACAGACCTGACCGGAGGTTCCTCCCATGGCGTCACCCAAGTCGTCCCCCGATCTGCTGCAGCGCCTGAAGGTTCGGAAGTTCAAGGCCGGCGTCATCGGCCTGGGCTACGTCGGGTTGCCGCTGGCGATGGAGCTGGTCGAGGCCGGCGTCCCGGTCGTCGGCATCGACGTCGACGAGAGCAAGGTCCGGAAGCTCAACGCCGGCGGTTCCTACATCGGCGACATCCCGTCGGCCACGGTGAAGCGGGCCGTCGATGCGGGGCTCTTTTCCGCGACCACCGACTTTACGGCGATCGCAAAGCTCGACACGGTCAACGTCTGCGTTCCCACGCCGCTGCGCAAGACCAAGGATCCCGACCTCTCCTACATCGTCGCCGCGGCGGAGCAGATCGAGAAGCACCTCCACAAGGGCATGCTCGTGATCCTCGAGAGCACGACCTATCCCGGCACGACGGAAGAGGTGATGGTGCCGATGGCCGAGCGCAAGGGGCTGACCGTCGGACGCGACGTCTTCTTCGCGTTTTCCCCAGAGCGGGTCGATCCCGGCAACGAGAAGTTCACCACGAGGAACATTCCCAAGGTGGTCGGGGGCGTGACGCCCGCCTGCTCGAAGGTGGCTGCCGCGTTCTACGGCGCCTTCCTCGAAAACGTGCACCCCGTCTCCAGGGCCGCCGTCGCCGAGATGGTCAAGCTGCTCGAAAACACCTTCCGCTCGGTCAACATCGGGCTGGTCAACGAGATGGCGCTGATGTGCGACCGGATGGGGCTCGACGTCTGGGAGGTCATCGACGCGGCCAAGACGAAGCCGTTCGGCTTCATGCCGTTCTACCCCGGTCCCGGCATCGGCGGGCATTGCATCCCGCTAGACCCGTTCTACCTTTCCTGGAAGGCGAAGCAGTTCGGCTTCGAATCGCGGTTCATCGAGCTGGCGGGCGTCGTCAACGGGCAGATGCCGCACTACGCGGTCGACAAGGTGGGCGACGCGCTCAACCGGTTCAGGAAATCGGTCAACGGCGCCAAGGTTCTGGTGCTCGGCGTGGCGTACAAGAAGGACATCGACGACGTGCGCGAGTCGCCGGCGCTCGACATCATCCACCTGCTGCAGAAGAAGGGCGCCGTTCTCTCCTATTGCGACCCCCACGTGGCCACGCTCCAGGACGGCGGGAAGCGGATGAAGGGCGTGCCGTTCACCGCAGATACGCTTCGCAAGGCCGATTGCGTCGTGATCGTGACCAACCACGCCGCGTTCGATTACGCGCTCGTGTCCCGCCATTCGAAGGTCGTCGTCGATACACGCAACGCGATGAAGGGATTCCCGGGCAAGAACATCGTCAAGCTGTGAGGAGGAACCACCAGTGACCTATCTCGTGACCGGTGGCGCGGGCTTCATCGGCTCCAACTTGGCCGAGGCGCTCCTGTCGAAGGGCGCGCGCGTCCGTGTCTTCGACAACTTCCTCACCGGGCGCCGGGAGAACCTGGCCGGGTTCCCGGAAGCCTACGGCGATGCGTTCGAACTGGTCGAGGGCGACCTGCGCGATCTCGATGCCGTCCGCGGGGCGGTCGAGGGCGTCTCCTACGTGCTGCACCAGGGGGCGCTCCCGTCGGTCCCCCGCTCGGTGGCCGACCCGCTGTTGACGAACGCGATCAACGTCGACGGCACGCTCAACGTCCTGGTCGCCGCGCGCGACGCGGGCGTCCGGCGCGTCGTGTTCGCGGCCTCCTCCTCGGCCTACGGCGACACCCCCGAGCTGCCCAAGCGCGAGTCGATGACCCCCAACCCGAAGAGTCCATACGCTGCCCAGAAGCTGGCGGGCGAGCACTACCTGCGCATCTTTCATGCGGTCTACGGACTCGAGACGGTGGCGCTGCGGTATTTCAACGTTTTCGGGCCACGGCAGGCTCCGAAGTCGACCTACGCCGCGGTCATCCCCGCCTTCGTCACGGCCGTGCTTTCCGGAACCGCGCCGGTCGTCCACGGCGACGGCGGGCAGACGCGCGATTTCACCTTCGTCGAGAACGTGGTCCAGGCCAACCTTCTGGCCTGCTCGGCGCCTGCCGAAGCGTGCGGGAAGGTATTCAACATCGCGTGCGGCGAGCGCGTTTCGCTTCTCGACATCCTCGAGGCGATCTATGCGTTGGCCGGGAAGCGGGTGGCGCCGAGGTTCGAGCCGCCGCGCGCGGGCGACGTGCGCGACTCGCTGGCCGACATCTCGCTGGCGCAGCAACTTCTGGGCTACGCCCCGCGGGTGCGTTTCTCGGAGGGGCTGGCCCGGGCGATGGACTACTACCGGTCGATCGGCTGAAAGGAACGTTCATGTCGAGAAAGATGGTGTATGGCCTGATCGCGGCGGGAGCGGTTGCCGGGGGGCTGGCTTTCGGAATCGGCAGGATGCGGGGAGACGAGCCCGGACCGGCCGTGCTCTTCGGCGGCAAGGCGCCGGTGGGGGTCAACCGGCCGGGTCCAGGGGGCGCGTTGATGCCGGGCGTCGCGGCGCCCGGGGAATCGGGCGCCTTGCAATCTCCGTCATCCGCCGGCGCGGGTTCCCCTTCCGCAGCCGTCGTGGCGAAGATTGGCCCCCCTCCAAAGCCGCCCGCCGTTCCGACGAAGGCGTCGATCGAGGCGTACCGAGAGGAGATGACCCGGTATCGCCGCCACGCCGCCGAGGCCGAGGGGAGGCTTCCCGCGTTCGAACGGGCCGAACAGGAGCGCCAGGCGCAGGAAGCGGCCCGGGGGGCACAGGATGAAAAGGTCAGGAAAGAGCACGAGGCGCGCGCGGCGAATCGCGAGAAGGAGCGCGCCGACATCCGGAGCGGCCGGAAGACGTTGCCGGATCTGAAGAAGTTTCCCGACATCGCGGTCCGCGCGCCGGATCCGAACCCTCGGAAGTAGGACACGCGATTCCGTTCCGACGGGACGAATAGGAAACACGACGGCCGGAAGGGTTTCCCCTCCCGGCCGTCGTGTTTGGACATGCCCGTCTTGAACGGGCAGCCAGTGGCGGATCTGGCTGTTGCCCTAGAAGAGGGCCACGCCATCGACGTGGTAATAGCCGTCGGTGGCCGACAGTCCGATGCTGCCGCCGGTTCCTTTGGTCACGGTCAGCGTGCCGGCGACGGTCGTCGGGGCACGGTAGCTCCAGAGATCGATGTAGCCGCCGCTGCCTGCGTTGGCGCCCGCCAGCGTACTGGCGGCGTCGCCGCCGTTGACCGCCACGTTGCCTGTGACGGTGGTGACGAGCGACCCGATGTCGAAATGGCCGCCGTTGCCGCCGAGGGCGCCCCCGTTGCCGCCGTTTGCGTTGACGGTGCCCGAGAAGGCGACATCGCCGTTCGTGGCGTACAGGTCGATCCCGCCGCCGTTTCCGCCGCGGAAGTTGTTGTCGTACGTGTTGGCGCCACCGAAGGCGTTTATTGCGGCGTTGCTGGCGAGCCCGTCGTAGCCCCACAAGTAGATGGAGCCGCCGCTCCCGCCGTCGGTGGTCCCGTCCCCGCCCTGGGTGGATAGGGAGCCGCTGTTGACGATGTTGGCGACCGGAAAGCCGGGGGCCGAGGTCAGGCTGGAGGTGCTGTCGTCGGTACGGAGGTCGAGGGAGCCGCCGTTGCCGCCGTTGCCCGCGCTGCCCGCACCGCCTTTGCTTTCGAGCATCGCCTCATTGGCGATGCCGCCCGCCGGGACCTGGATGTAGCCCCAGGTGTCAGACAAGGTGCGGTAGGTGATGCCGGCGCCCCTGCCGCCGACCGTCCCGGAGCCGCCGTTGCACGCGAATTTCCGGTATCCGAGGAAACGGATCCCGCCGGTGTTGGACGCGTTCGGGCCGTAGGAGTTGGTATCGCTCGCGCCGTAGCTGGCGGAGAGGTAGCCGCCGGCTCCGCCGTTGTAGCCGTTGCCGCCCCTGGCGGACAGGTTGCCGGAGATGTCCATCCAGTCGGCGGCGACGGTGAAGCCTGGGCCGCCGCCGTAGTTGTCGTATCCGTAGATGCTATAGAACTGGATATTGCCGCCGTTGCCGCCGTATACAGACGAGACTGCCGTCGGCGCGGCGCCGCCATTGACCGAGAGGTTGCCCGAGGTGGCCAGGTTGCCGCCGTAGTTGTCGATCTCGATGGTGCCGCCATCGCCACCGCGGACCGCGGCCACGTTGTCGGTGGCGTTGCCGCCGTTCCCCGCGATGTCGCCCGAGTTGAGAGTGTTGCCGGCTGCGTTGTTATAGAGCAACAGATCGCCGCCGTGCCCGCCGTTGGTGCCGCCGTTGCCGCCGGAGATGTCGATGACGCCCGAGTTGTAGGTGCTGGCATAATTGGAATAGACATTGAGCCAGTTGCTGTAGCCGGCGCCGTTGCCGCCTTGGGCCGACGTGCCCTTGCCGCCCTTGGCCTGGATCGTCCCGGTGTTGTAGAGGTATGAGTTGGCGACGACCTGGCCGCCGTAGGGGGCGTTACCGCCGTTGATGGCGCCGTCGCCGCCATTGGCCTTGATCGACCCGGTGTTGATCAGGTATCCGTCGGAGCGGAGCGAGAAGTATCCTCCGTCGTACCCGGAGGCTTCAGCCGAGTTGCCGCCCGAGCAGTCGATCGTGCCTTGGTTCAGGATCAGCCCGCCGTTCCTGGTGCTGTTCAGGCTGGAGATCGTCAGCGTCCCGGCAGCGTTGTCCGCGGC
The DNA here is from genome assembly GCA_036504035.1 of Candidatus Deferrimicrobiaceae bacterium. NCBI lineage: Bacteria > Candidatus Deferrimicrobiota > Candidatus Deferrimicrobia > Candidatus Deferrimicrobiales > Candidatus Deferrimicrobiaceae > Candidatus Deferrimicrobiaceae bacterium. Next base: position 100,438 of record DASXVV010000006.1, on the reverse strand, counting down.
TCCGGCCGTGGAGACGACGCCCGAGGTGCGGATGAAGAAGCCGCCGCCGGTCCGGATCGTGAGGGAGGTCTGGGCGCTTGCGCCGACCTCCGACCGAATCGTGCCGAACACCTCGACGTCGTTCGTCAGATCGATGGAGGCGGCATCGGTACCTGCGTTGCCTCCCTGCACGGTGACTGTGACGCCCGGGTTGACGCGGAGGCCGGAGACGACCGAAAGCGTGTTGTCGGCGTTCTTGTACATCAGTTGGGTGTTGTCCAATGTCGTGAAGAAGACCTGGTTGACACCGTCGGCGGGGAAGTCGAAGGAGATGGTCGTATTGGCTGCGATCGTCTTGCCGCCGGCGCCGAATTCGGGCGTGAACGCCGGGATGTTCAGCGTGAACGTCGCGTTGGCCTTCCCGCTCGCGAGCGTCTGGATGCCGCGGACGCCGTAGCTTTCGAGGAAGACTCCGTTGGCGCCGTTGGCGCCGTTGCCGCCGTTGCCGCCCAGGCCGGTCGATGACGCATTGTCGTTGCCGTTGCCGGCGCTGATGTCGGCGAGGTAGGCCGCCGAGCCCGTTAGGGTGTCGGATGGGGCGGCGGGGTCGCTTGAGCTGGCGCTGTTGCAACCCGTTCCCAAGCCGACGAGCGAAAGCAATGCGAGCGCGCCCGCTGCAAGATACAACCGCTGCTTCATGCAAATCTCCTTTCCAATAACCGTTGGGTGCCTTGAATCCCCTGCATTCCTGCGTTTATTAGGTTATCGGTTATCGTTGAATGGAACTTTAGCGATAAGGGGAGGCGGATGTCACAGGATCGTTAGGGGAAACGGGATCAGGACAGCTTTCGGCAGCTCACCAGGAATGCGGAGTGGGAGAACATCCACTGGACGGGACGCACGGACAGCCCCTTGACGTGCCAGGGCCGGTGGATCACCTCGAAGGTGTCGGGGTCGGTGAAGCCGCCGTGCGCCACGACCGCATCGGCGAACTGCTTGATCTGGACCGTGGAGGGCAGGTAGACGAGCATGATTCCGCCGGGAACGAGCGCTTCCGCCGCGTGCGGCACGACGTGCCACGGCTCGGGCAGGTCGAGGACGATCCGGTCGACTTCCCGCTCGGCGATCCCCTGGTAGATGTCGCCCACCTTGACGGTGTGGTTCGGGCAGTCCCCCAGGAACCGCGCGACGGTCTTCGCGCCGCTCTCCGCAAAATCCTCCCGGATTTCGTAAGTGACCAGCTTGCCGCCGGGCCCGATCGCCTCGAGCAGCTTGACGGACAACGCGCCCCAGCCGATGCCCGCCTCGACCACCGTGGCGCCGGGGAAGATGTCGGCCCACAAAAGGATCGGCCCGGTGTCCTTCGGGTAGATGATCTGCGCGTGCCGCTTCTGGTTCATGACGTATTGGATGTAGGTGGGGCGGAAATAGCGGTACTCGGCGCCCATCTGGGTCCAGGCCCGGCCGGCGTCGGGCTTCCCGATGATATCGTCGTGCTGAAGGTTCCCCTTGTGCGTCCCGTGGACCTTGCCCGGGACGAGCACCAGCATTTTTTCCTCGCCCTTCGGATCGACGATGATCACGTCTTCGCCGGCACGCATCGGGCCTTTCGGGTTGCGGACGCTCACGTGTTCTCCTTGTGGGAAGCCTTGGTTTTTGCTTTCATCCGGCAGTAGCCGCAGGTGGAAGACAGCGTCGGCGCCCCGCAGGCGTCGCAAGTCCCGCGCGGTGCGGCAGGCGCCGCGCCGGGGACGAAGCTCGCGGCCTCGATCGCTGCGGCCGTTGCCATCGCCTCGCGCACCGGGTTGGCGCGGTCGAGGAAGCCCGCGTAGAAGGCGAAGCGGCTGCCCGGCATCTTGTCCTCGATCAGCGAGAGCGCTTCCTTGTAGACGAGCGACGTCGCATCCGTGCTCATCGGACATTCCTCGATTACGAAATCGATCCCCTTGAGGAAGGCGTAGGACGCGGTCTCGAGCTCGGAGAGGCGCCACAGCGGCTTGACCTTGCGGACGAGCCCGTCGGTGTCGGCCGGAAGCAAAGGGTGCTGCCGGGCGATGTGGCTCTTCTGCCAGTGGAGGAGGTTGCCGAGCAGGCGCCCCGACTCGTCGTCGAGATTGTGCCCGGTGGCCACGACCGTGAAGTTGCCCTCGGCCGCCACGCGGTTGAAGAAGTAGCGCTTGACCACGCCGCAGACCGAGCATTCGTGCTTCTTGTTGGCGCGCGCCGCCTCGGGAATAGGGACCCCCTCGTCGCGCAGGTCGACGACGATCGGCTTCTTCCCGCGCGCCTCGGCGAACGCGAGCACCTTTTCCTTCGAGCGGTCGGAGTAGCCGGGGATGCCGAGGCCGATATAGAGCCCCTCGGCGTCGTAGCCCATCTCGAGCAGCTCGTCCCACAGGACGAGGCTGTCCTTGCCCCCCGAGACGCAGACGAGCACGCGGTCGTTGTGCGCGAGGAGGCCTTGCTTGCGGATCCCCTCCTCGACCTGGCGGCGGAAGAAGAGAAAGAAGCATTCGGGGCAGAACGCGGCGTTGTGGCTGCGAAGCTCGACGGCCGCGGTCGCCTTGCGGCACCGCTTGCACTTCATGAGAGGGGACTCATCCTCCGGAAACGACGGAGACGATATCGATCGTCTCGCCGTCGTCGACCCGGTGGTCGCGCGTCAGCAGCCGCTTGCCCATCGTGACGATGACGGTGGCGGGACGATGGCCGGTCTCGAGGAGGATGTCCTTGACGAGGCGGGGGCCGGGAATTTCCAGCATCCTGTTTTTTTGGGGAATCCGGACACAGATCATGCGCATCATTGTACCATTGCAGGTATGCCGCAGGACCACCATCAACAGGACCACCACCAAAAGGAGGGATCGATCCCGTGAAGCCCAACAAGCGTATTGCCCTGTCGTTGATCGCCGCCGTCTCCGTCGCTACCCTGGTCGCCTGCTCCAAGCAGGAAGCGCCCAAGACCGAGGCGCCCGCCGCGCCTGCCGCCGCCCCGGCCGTCGCGCCTGCCGCCCCGGCCGCTACGGCTGCCGCGCCCGCGGAGCCCAAGGCGCTCTTCGAGCAGAAGTGCTCCATCTGCCACACGGTCGAACGCGCGACCTCCCGCAAGGAAACGCGCGAGGCATGGGTCGCTCTCGTCAAGAAGATGCAGGCCAAGCAGCCCGGGTCGATCAGCGACGACGACGCCACCAGGATCGTCGACTTCCTGACCGCAGAACACGGCAAGAAGTAGCCGGGGCAGAGGGAGGATCGCCGATGAGAAAGATGCGATGGGCCGTACCGGTTTCAGCCGTCCTGTGCCTCGCCCTGTCCGCGGCCTTTGCGGCCGAGGACGGCAAGGCGCTGTTCGAGTCTAAGTGCACGCTGTGCCACGCCGCGAGCCGGGCGCTGTCGGCGTCCAAGGACAAGGCGGAGTGGGAAGCGACGATTGCGCGGATGAAGGACAAAGGTGCCCGGGTCACCGATCCCGAGGCGCAGGCGATCGCCAGCTACCTCGTCAAGGCGACCGGGAAGTAATCCGCTTCGGCGAGGACCGCGATCAGCGCCCTAGGCCCGTGCGCACCCAGGGTGAGTGTCTGCTCGATGTCGCCGGTGCGGCTGGGCCCGGTGATGAACGCGATCGTGCGGGGCGGGTCGGCGGCGAGCGTCGCCAAAACGTCCTCCATCCGGTCGACGAGAATATCGGGCGATACGAGCGAGACGTGAACGTCGGTGACGAGCCCGGGCAAGAGCGTCCGGCCCTGGCGGCCGGTCTGGACGACGGTGCCGCTCTCGGCGATCGCGAATTCGGCCGACTGGATCCCGGCGGTGACCGGCGACTTCCCGTGCAGCAACTCGGAGGTCGACGCCAGCCGGAACGGGCCCAGCGGCAGCAGCGCATCGGCCAGCGCGCGCGCGGCGGGGTCGCCTTCGGGCACGAGCAGCGCGCTGACACCGGCGCCCCGGAGCGCTTCGCCGAGCGCCGGTAGCACGGCGTAGGCGGATCCGGACAGGACCGTGCCCGCGGCGGCGCGGAGCGCGCCCGAGAAGCGGGCCGCGCGCTCGGCGGGCGTCGCGGGCCTTGCCTCGCGCAGTTCCGGAGCGGGCGGGGCCGGGCGCGCTTCGTCGTGACCGTGCAGGGCGACGCGCAGCCGGCGCAGCAGCGCATCCTTGCGGCCTAGCGGTTCCACGGCGCGATCCCCCGCTTGATCTTCCAGAGCTTCCGGAACGGTTGAACGGCGGGCGCGGGAAAGTCGCGCCGGTCGGTCCAGCCCGACAGCCCGAACGGCAGCCATGGGATCTTCCCGTCCTTGCACAGGAGCTGCGACACGACCCCGGCGATCCGCTCGAATGCCTCGAGGAGGCCTGCTCGTCCCATCATCGCGGCGAATCCCTTCATCCCGGCCACCTCGCCCGGCGTCCGGTGCCCCTGCGCCCGCGCGTCGCCGCGCAGCTCGAGCAGCAGGTCGGGCAGCGGAATCTTGACGGGACAGACGTCGGCGCAGGCGCCGCACAGCGTGCTGGCGTCGGGCAGCGCCGATGCTTCCCGGAGCCCCAGCAGCAGCGGCGACAGTACCGAGCCCATCGGGCCGGGGTAGACCCATCCGTAAGCGTGCCCGCCGATGGTCTGGTAGACCGGGCAGATGTTGAGGCAGGCGCCGCATCGGAGGCACTTGAGGATTTCGCGGTACTTGCCTTTCAGGATCGCGCTGCGGCCGTTGTCGACCAGCAGGATGTGCAGCTTCGAGGGCCCCTCGAGGTCGCCGGGGCGGCGGACGCCGGTCAACACGGAGACGTACGAGGAGATCGGCTGCCCGGTTGCGCTGCGCGTCAGCAGCCGCAGCATCGCCGGCAGGTCGGAAAGCTTCGGGATCACCTTCTCGATCGAGGCGACCGCGAGGTGAACGCGCGGCAGCGTCGTGACCATCCGGGCATTGGCTTCGTTGGAGACGATCGCGATCGACCCGGTCTCGGCCACGAGAAAGTTGGCGCCGCTGATGCCCATCCCGGCCGAGAGGAACTTGTCGCGAAGATGCCTGCGGGCGATCGCGACCAGCTCGGGGATTTCCTCTGTATACGGTTCCCCCAACCTGTCGACGAACAATTGCGACACTTCCTCGCGCGTCTTGTGGACGGCGGGTGCGATCAGGTGCGAGGGCGCCTCGTGCGCGAGCTGGATGATGTATTCGCCCAGGTCGGTCTCGACCGCCTCGACGCCGGCCGATTCGAGCGCCTCGTTGAGCGCGATCTCCTCGGTGGCCATCGACTTGGACTTGACGGCGAGCTTGACCCCTTCTTCCTGCGCGATCCGGACGGCGATCTCGCGCGCCTCGGCGGCGTCGTGCGCGACGTGGACCGATGCTCCCCGCCGCTCGGCTTCTTCGATGAAGCGCGACAGGTGGACGTCGAGATCGCGCAGGACCGAAAGCTTCAGCTGCGAGGCCGCCTCGCGCGCCGCCTCGAAATCGCCCGGGAACGACCGGACGGCCGCGTCGCGGTGCGACAGGAAGCGGTCGGTCGTTCGGGAGATGGCGGACTGGAGATTCCGGTTCGACAGTGCGCGGGCGACGTTGCGGGTGAAATCGTGGCAGCGCGGGATCACGGGGCGTTCCCATCGGCCGGCGGGCCGGCCAGGATCTCCGCCAGGTGGATCGGCTTGACCGGGTAGCCCGACCGGGAAACGGCGCCCCCGATGTTCATGAGGCATCCCAGGTCGCCGGAGGCGACGTACTGCGCGCCGGTCGCCAGGATCCGCTCGATCTTCTTATCGACCATCGCGCAGGAGACGAGCGGGTTCTTCACCGAGAAGACGCCGCCGAATCCGCAGCAGCGGTCGCTTTGCTCCATCTCGACCAGCTCGACGCCGGGAATGGCGCGCAGCAGCGTGCGGGGCTGTTCGCGGACGCCCAGCCCCCGCAGCAGATGGCAGGAGTCGTGGAGCGTGACCTTGCCCTTGAAAGCCGATTTCGGGTCGGTGACGCCCAGGACGTCGACGAGGAACTGCGACAGCTCGTAGACGCGCTCGCCGACGGCGCAGGCGAGGTCGAGCATCCGCGGCTCGTTGCGGAACAGCACCGGGTACATCTCCTTGACCATCACGGCGCACGAGCCCGAGGGGGTCACGATGTACCCCTCGCCGTCGAACGCCCGGAGGAATCCGGCTGCCATCTTCCGAGCTTCCTTCCGGTGGCCGGAGTTGAAGGCCGGCTGGCCGCAGCACGTCTGCGCCGGCGGCACGCGCACCGTGACGCCGAACCGCTCGAGTACGGTCGCGGCGGCCATCGCCACGTTCGGGTAGAGGGCGTCGGCCATGCAGGTGAAGAACAGCGACGCGGTGACGGGGGGGGAAGGGGGCATGGGGACAGTATACAACCGGTCAGAAGAAGATCAGCGTCACCAGGATGAACGTGGGAATGAGGATTGCGCACGACCACGCCATGTAGCCGAAGAACGAGGGCATCCGGACGCCGGATTCCTCGGCGATGGCCTTGACCATGAAGTTGGGGGCGTTTCCGATGTAGCTGTTGGCGCCCATGAAGACCGCTCCGGCGCTGATCGCGGCGAGGAGCGCGGGGGAGACACCCGCAACGCCGGAGCCGTTCCCCATGCCCTGGGCGAGCGAGAAGAAGGTGAGGTAGGTCGGCGCGTTGTCGAGGAAGCTCGACAACGACCCTGAAGCCCAGAAGAGCTGCCAGGGTTGCGAGACGCCCAACGCGCCGCCGCGTGCCTGCAAGAGCAGCAGGGCGGGGATCATCGTCGCGAAGATGGTGGCGAACAGGATCGCCACCTCCCGGATCGGGTGCCACGTGAAGCCGTTTTCTTCGCGTACGGCGCGCGGGGTGAGCCACATCGACAGCCCGGCGGCGCCCGCCATCGCGGCCTCCCGATAAGGGGCCGGCAGGAAGACCGCGCCGATCACAGGCGCCAGCAGCAGGAAGTTGACCGTTCCGTCGATCTTGATCGGGGTCTTTTCCCCACCGGCATCTGCCGCCGCGCCGTCAGTTTTCCGGATCCGCCGGTCGACGAGAAGGAAAACGCCGACGACCGTCCCGAGCGTGAACAGCCAGACAGGCCAGAGCGCCCGCAGGGGCCAGAAGAACGGGACTCCCTTGAGGAAGCCGAGGAACAGGGGGGGATCGCCGATCGGCGTCAGCGCACCGCCGATGTTCGCCACGGTGAAGATGAAGAAGACGACGACGTGGGCACGTCGCTTCCGGTGGGCGTTGGCCCTCAGGAGCGGCCGGAGCAGCAGCATCGAGGCGCCGGTGGTCCCCAGCACGTTCGAGAGGAGGCTACCGCAGAGCAGGAACGCGGCGTTGACGGCCGGAGTCGCGCGAAATGCCCCGCGAACCAGGATGCCGCCCGAGATCGTGAACAGGGAGCCCAGGAGGATGATGAACGAGGCGTAGTCGAGCGCGGTCGTCAGCAGCTCGTGCGGCCCGAAGAAAAGGAATGCCGCGGCGACGGGCAGGCCGAAGGCGGCCGCGACCTTGTTGTAGTGCCGCGACCAGAATTCGGACGCGAGAAGCGGGACGACGGCAAGCGACAGCAGGAAGCCCGCGAACGGCAGCACGGACCAGAGCGGCAGCGACAGGCCTAGGGCGTGGGAGGCGGATTCGGTCAACGGGTCCTCGCGCTACATGAACAGAAAGAGATGATGCTGCGCCTCGCGGATCATCCGGCCGGTGATCGAAAAGCCGAAGACGTCGTTCCAGCGATGCTCGCCGAAGCCGCCCAGGACCACGGCATCGACCTGCTCCCGCTTGCACGCCGCGAGAAAGTTCTCGATCTTGGGCATCGGGGCGATCACCGATTCGAGACCGGTATAACCGTCTTCCTCGAGGACTTCCTTGGGGCCGGCGATCTTCCGCTCCGCACGCTCGGAGTCGTCGTCGACCGCGAGCAGGACGGTGCGGACCCCGGACTTCCAGAGCCCCATCCGCGCCATCGCGCCGACGGCCCGCAGCGTCCGCTCCCCGCCGCCGCACCCGACGGCCAACGTCCGTACGGCCCGCCAGGGTGAAGCGCACAACAGGACGGGCACGGTGCGGTCCTTCATGAGCGAGAGGGCGAGTCCCGCGGGCTTGTCCTCGCCGCCGAAAGCGAAATGGGCGTTGATTCCCGCAACCAGCAGGTCTGCGTCGACCGAGGCCAGGACGAGCTCCTCGCGCGGATCGCCCTCGACCATCTTCCCGTCGGTGGGGACGCCGGCCTCTCCGCACCGGCGAAGCGCGGCCTTCAGAGACTCGGCCGCGATGTCCCGCTCGCGCGCGGTGATCTCCTCGACGACGTCGTGGGCGATCTCGATCGCGCCCGGCGTCGCCCCCGCTTCGATGCTGCGGATGCGTTCGGTGTCGACGATGGACAGGATGCGGATCTTTCCCCCGTGGGCGCGAGCGATGTCGATGGCCATCTCGAGCGCGTCGGGGGGGGAGCCCGGGGTGGGCAGCGGGTAGAGGATTTTCATGGGGAAACCTCCGTTTCGGTGTGCCTTGCCCCAAGGATATTACGGTGGATTGCGGATGCGAACACAAAAAGGGCGGGAGCCCCCCGCGGCAGCCGGAGCCGCCGCGGGGAACTCCCGTCGTCGTGACGATCTAGAGCGCTTCCTTGCCGCGCTCGCCGGTGCGGATCCGGACGACGTCCTCGATATCGTAGACGAAGATCTTGCCGTCTCCGATCTTGCCGGTGCGGGCGGCGGTGACGATCCGCTCGACCACGGCCGGGACCGTGTCCGCCGGGACCGCGACCTCGATCTTGATCTTCGGGATGAAGTCGACCACGTATTCCGCACCGCGGTAGATTTCGGTGTGTCCCTTCTGCCGGCCGAAGCCCTTGACCTCGGACACGGTCATGCCCGTGATACCGATGTCGTTGAGCGCCTTCTTGACGTCGTCGACCTTGAACGGCTTGATGATGGCTTCCACTTTTTTCATGGCTGTTCTCCTGGTCTTTCGCTTGTCCCGGTTACCGGGGCATGTTCCGGAGGTTGAAGTCGGGGTAGGCGACGACCGCCACTTCGCTCTGGTCGCAGCCTTCAAGCTCGGCTTCTTCGGAGACGCGCAGGCCGATCGTCAGGTCGAGCACCTTGAATACGACGTAGCCGATGGCGCCGACGTAGATCAGGTTGGTCGCCGTCCCGATGACCTGGGCGAGGAACTGTCCGGGATCGCCGTAGAAGAGCCCCTTGACCGTGCCCGCGACGCCGTTCCATCCGTCGCCGTACATCCCGTCGGCGAAAAGGCCGAGCGAGAGGACGCCCCAGGCGCCGTTGAAGCCGTGGACCGCGATCGCGCCGACCGGATCGTCGACCTTGAGCGTCCGCTCGACGAAGAAGATCGCCCAGCAGACCAGAATGCCGGCGACGAGGCCGATGAAGACGGCCGCCATCGAGTTGACGAAGGCGCACGGCGCCGTGATCGCGACGAGACCCGCGAGAAGACCGTTGGCCATCATGCTGATGTCGGGCTTGCCGTAACGCAGCCACATGTAGAGCATGGCCGAGAAGGAGGAGGCGCCGCCCGCCAGCATCGTGTTGACGGCGACCACGCCGATGCGCAAATCGGTGCCGGCCAGGGTGGAGCCGGCGTTGAAGCCGAACCAGCCGAACGCGAGGATGAAGCAGCCGACGACCGCCATCGGGATGTGGTGGCCGGGAATCGCCTGCGGGGTGCCGTCCTTGGCATACTTGCCGATGCGCGGCCCGAGGATCTTGGCGCCGACGAAGGCGAGGACGCCGCCGGTCAGGTGGACGACCGAGGAGCCGGCGAAGTCGACATGGCCGTGGCCCAGGCCGAAGTTGCTGCCGAGCTTGGACAGCCAGCCGCCGCCCCACACCCAGTTGCCGTACAGCGGGTAGATGAGACCGCCGACCAGGAAGGCATACGGGACGAACGACTTGAAGTTCCACCGCTCGGCCATCGAGCCGGTCGGGATCGTCGCGGTGGTATCCATGAACACCATCTGGAAGAGGAACATCGTGAAGATCGATGCGTCATAGGCGCCGCCGCCGAGGCAGAAGCCCTTCGTGCCGAACAGGCCGAACTCCTTGCCGAACAGGTGGACGACGAATTCGCTGTTCATCGTGCCACCGCCGCCCAGCGTGGCGAAGGGGCCCGCGCCGCCCATCTGGATCGCGAAGCCGGTGAGCCAGAAGCCGAGCATGCCCAGTCCGTAGACCATGAAGTTCATCGCCATGGTGTGGCCGGCGTTCTTGGCGCGGGTGAAGCCGGTTTCCGCCATCGCGAAGCCCGCCTGCATGAACATGACGAGGAAGCCGCAGACGAGCGTCCAGACGGTGTTTATGGCGATCCGGTTGTGGCCGACCGTATCGGCGACCTTGGCGGCCAGCGGCTCGGTCTTGCCCATCAGCTTGAGATCGTTGTCGGTCGGCGCGCCCGCAGAGCCGCCGATGATGTCGCCGACGCCGCCGGTGTTTACGCCGGAGGGGTCGGGCTTTGGCTCGGCCGCCGCGGGGGCAGGTGCGGCCGCTGCCGGAGCCGCCGCGGCGGCAGGCGCCGCGTTGTCGGCCGTCTTCGCCGCGGCGTTGTCTTCCGCAAAGGACGTAAAGAGGGAGCCGGCGAACATCGAAAGCATCGCCAGGCACAGGAATATCGTGGCTGCCTTTCTCGTTATGCGTTTCATCTTGCGTCTCCTCGTCTACCCGTTCATGGAACGGGACTTTTTTTCAGAACGGCTCGCGTAGTCGGGATGTCCCCTACGGGAAGTTGATGTCGACCTGCACGGTCGCCGTGTTCTGGCCGCCCGTGGCCTTGCTGTTGTAGATGTCGTAGCCGAGGATCACGCTGACATTCTTCGCAAACGCCCAGGAGGCGCCGAAGGACAGTGCGCCCATCGCGCTCTTCGTGCCCTGGTAGTCGACGCCCAGCCACAGCTTGTCGGAGATCTCGGTCATCGTGCGGTCCCAAGACAGCAGCACGCCGCTCGCGTCGTTGTTGCCCTGTGCGTCGTTCAGCAGGTAGCTGTTGCCCACGAACCAACCGGCGGAGATGCGTCCGAGCACCGGGATCGTCTTCGCCGCCTCGGCGTAGGCGATGTTCTGATCGGTCACCTTGCGTCGCGTCCCGGCGTTGTAAATGCCGGCCGCGAGGGCGGGCGAGCCCTTGAATAGTGCGTCTTCCGGCGTTCCGATCTTGGCGTGCCCATAGAGCGGGTTGCTGTCGAGGTTGACGGTGTTGCCGTCGGGGCCGGTCGCCGTGGCGCCCGAGTACATCAGGTCGAAGCCGACCTCGGCTTGCACTTTCTCGAACGGCGAGACGCCGAAGGTCGGTCCGATGACGTAGAGCGGGTTCGACCGGGTGCCGTCGGGGTTGTTGCTCGTCCGGATGTAGCTGTCGACGTTCAGGTGAACGGTCTTGAAGGCCTGGACGTCGGTCGACGGGATCCAGATCTGCGTCGAAGGGGTGGCCAGCGCGGTGCCCGTGAGCGCGCAGAGCGCGACGGCGGCAAGGGAAAGGTTCCGGAGCAGGGAGCGGTTCGACATCTTTGCCTCCTTGAAATGTTGTTGCCGGTAGACAACGCAGTATGCGTGCCGAATCGCCGCTCCGGGGAATGCGACGCCGCAAGTGGTCATTATGGAAGGAGATTTTTATGAGGAGGACGTGTCAGTCGCACGCGAGGGGTGGTCCCGGCCGGTCCCACGATTGTCGCAATATCGACAATTTGGGCGCGTCCAGGCCGGCCGCTTCCGTCGTGCGATATGTTGCTGAAGGAAATCGTTTATTATTCCGATGAGGAATATGAGGCCCGAGAGGACTTCGGAGGCAGCGTGAATCCGTTCTATGATTGGGTCGGCCGAAATCCCGAGTTGGTGTACCTTGTGTACGGGATGGCGTTCGCCATCATGGGCATCGCGATCTGGGTCCAACCGCACAAGGGCAGCCGCCACTCGCTTGCCGGCGTCCTGTGGCTCTACGTCGCTTACGCGCTCATCCACGCGCCGGCCGATTTCATCGACATGTGGACCGTCATCCACGGCCGGAACGAAGCGCTCTTCCGCGTTGCGCAGCTCCTCACCTACGTCTCCTACGCCTTCCTGTTCGAATTCGGCCGCCGCCTGCTGGGACTCGTGGGGCGCACGCTGCCGGCCTGGCTGATGCCGCTGCTCTTCGCGGCGATCGCCGCCTTATCCGTCCCGTCGGCGTTTCCCTGGGTCACTTCGAATGTCCTCGTCGGCTACCTGGTCCGCTTCCCGGGCGGGGTGCTGTCGGCGGCCGGCTTCTACCGCTATTACCTGGCGAATCGCACGGAACTCCAACCGCTCGGCAGCCGTAGGTATTTCCTGGGCGCGGCCGGCGCAACGTTGGCCTGGGCTTTCTTCTGCGGCTGCATCCGGGCCAATGCGGCTTTTTTCCCAGCGAACCTGCTGAATGTCGATACTTTTCTGGTTCAGATGCACGTGCCCGTCCACCTGTTCCGCACGTTTTTTGCCGTCGTCATGGCCTGGGCCGTGGTGGGCATCCTGCGGATCTTCGACCAGGAGATCGTCGCCCGGCTGGAGACGGCCCGGGAGGCGATCGCTCGGCAACTCACCGAGACCGAGCACCGCGCACTGGCCGACCGCCTGCGGTCCGACGAGGCGCTACGCGAAAGTGAAGAGCGTTATGCGCTGGCGGTTCGTGGTTCGAACGACGGCATCTGGGACTGGAACGTCCGCACGGGCGAGATGCATTTCTCCGAGCGTTGCCTCGAGATGATGGGGTACGCCGAGCGCGAGGTCGAATACAACGTCGATGCGTGGTCGAGCCGGATCCACCCCGACGATTTCGACCGCGTCACCGCGGCGCTGGCCGACCTGACGGGCGGCCGTAACCGTCACATCGACACCGAGTATCGCCTGTTGCACAAGGACGGCAGTTACCGCTGGGTCCAGGGGCGGGGGACCTGCCTGTTCGACGAGGCGGGGCAACCGGTCCGTATCGCCGGATCGCTGACCGACCTGACCGCGCGCAAGCGACTTGAGGATCAGCTTCTCCAGGCCCAGAAGATGGAGGCGGTCGGACGATTGGCCGGCGGCGTCGCCCACGATTTCAACAACCTGCTGACGGCGATCCTCGGTTATTGCGAGCTTCTGCTCGGCCGCCTCGACCCGCGCAACCCGAACCGGCACGATATCGAGGAGATCAACAAGGCGGGCGAGCGCGCCGCGTCGCTGACCGGGCAGCTCCTGGCCTTCAGCCGCAGGCAGATGCTCCAGCCCAGGGTGGTCAACCTGAACGACGTCGTGCGCGACATGGACAAGATGCTCCAGCGGCTGATCGGGGAGGATATCGAGCTCGAGACGCGCACGCAGGCCGGCATCCCGAACATCCTGATCGATCCGGGTCAGCTGGAGCAGGTGCTCGTGAACCTGGCGGTCAATGCGCGCGACGCGATGCCCGACGGGGGGCGCCTCATCGTCGAGACCTCGGCCGTGGGCGTCGAGGACCATGCCGGCCTGCTGGAATCCGGTATCGGGATGCCGCTCCCCGCCGTGCTCCTCAGCGTGTCCGACACCGGGATCGGCATGGACGACGAGACCCGCGAGCACATCTTCGAACCCTTCTTCACGACCAAGGAAAAGGGAAAAGGAACCGGGCTGGGGCTGTCGACGACCTACGGGATCGTCCAGCAGAGCGGAGGGCACGTCCTCGTCGAGAGCTCACCCGGGAACGGGGCGACCTTCCGGATCTACCTGCCTTCGGTCACGGGGGACGTCGGCGTCGGAAAAATCGAGAAACCGGCCGAGGCGATGCCCGTCCGTGGTGAGCTGCTGCTTGTCGTCGAGGACGAGGAAGCGGTCCGCCGGCTGGTGCGCGAATCGCTCGAGCAGGCCGGGTACCGGGTACTCGTGGCGGCGGACGGCGTCGAGGGGGTCGAGCTCGCGAAGCAGCACCTCGGAGAGATCCGCCTCGTCCTGTCCGATATCGTGATGCCGCGGCTGGGCGGCTGCGAGATGGCCGACCGGATCGAGGAGATGTGCCCGGGCGTCGGGATCGTGCTGATGTCGGGCTACACCGAGGAGTCGGTCGCGCAGCAGGGGGCGATGGGAAAGGGGCGGGGGTATCTCCAGAAGCCGTTCCGGCCCGCGGCGCTGGTCCGGAAGATCCGCGAGGCGATGGGGATCGTGTCGCCCTAGTCGCCCGGCTTTTTCCAGGGCGAGGCGAGGGCGTGCTTCTTCATCTTGTAGCCCACTTGTCGCGGCGTCCAGCCGAGCAGCTTCGCGGCGCGGGCGATGACCCAGCCGGCGTTGTCGAGCGCCTGGCGCAACTCTTCCTTTTCCATATCCTTCAGATAAGCGGCGCGCGAGGCGGGCGGGTGGCCCTTCGGGGCCTGGGCGGCCGTTCCCGCCTGCGCGGCTTCGGTGGCGGCCTCGGGCGGCGGCGCAATGGTCGTTAGGATCGTGCCGGCCCGATAGGTCCGGACCCCGCGCGGAAGATCCGCCGCCTGGACGACGGGGGCGCGGGCCATGACCACCGTGCGCTCGACGAGGTTCTCGAGCTCGCGGACGTTGCCCGGCCACCGGTAGTCGAGCAGCAGCTCGATGGCGTCGGGCGAGAAAGAGATGTTCTTCCCGTGCTCCCGGTTGAAGCGCTCGATGAAATGCTCGAGCAAAGGGAGGATGTCCTCGCGCCGGTCGCGCAGCGGCGGCAGGAACAGCGGGATGACGTTGAGCCGGTAGTAGAGGTCTTCCCGGAAACGCCCCTCCTCGACCATCTTCTCGAGGTCGGCGTTGGTGGCCGCGATGATGCGCACGTCGACGGCGATCGTGCGGTTCTCGCCCAGCCGCTCGAACTTGCGTTCCTGGAGGACGCGCAACAGCTTGACCTGCGTGGGCACCGGGATGTCGCCGATCTCGTCAAGGAAGATGGTTCCGCCGGAGGCTTCCTCGAAACGCCCCTTGCGTTCCTCGACCGCGCCCGTGAACGCGCCCTTTTTGTGGCCGAACAGCTCGGACTCGAGCAGCGTCTCGGGCAGCGCGGCGCAGTTGACGGTGATCATCGGTCGCTCGGCGCGCTTGCCCGCCAGGTGGATCGCGCGGGCGATCATCTCCTTGCCCGTGCCGCTCTCGCCCCGGAGCAGCACCGTGGCGCGGGAGGCCGCGACGCTGACGACCGAGGCGAACACCTCCTGCATCCGCTTGCTCTGCCCGATGATGTTCTCGATCCGGTAGGTCTTGCGGATGGTCTTCTCGAACTCCTGCCGCTGCCGCTGGAACTCCTCCTGCAGCCGCTCGAAGGCGGTGTTCAGCTTCATCGCCTGCCCGATGAGGTAGCCGACGATCACCAGCGTGCGCGTATCGCCCTCGAGCGCCTGCGTCCCCAGGCGGCCGATGCGGGTGGCGGTAAGAACGCCCAGCACCTCGTTGCCGATCTTGATGGGAACCGAGAGGTAGGCGACCGGCTCGGGAGAATCGGCGTGAACGCCTGTCTTGTCGAGGAACATCGGCTCCTGGCGCACGTCGGGGATGACGATGGGGCTTCCGGTCTTGACCGTTTTGCCGACGATCCCTTCGCCCCAGACGTAATGCGCGCGTTCGGCTTCCTCGCGGGAATAGCCGACGCTCGCCTCCATGCGGAGCTCGCGCGTCGCGGGGTCGGGGAAAAGGAGAGCGGCCCGGTCGAACCCGAGGAGACTCTGGAGGGTGCGCAGCGTCGTCCCGAGGGCGCGCTCCAGGTTCCGGGTGGATGCGAGCAACTTGGCGACTTCGTGGATGGCGGTGAGATCGGCGCTGGCGGTAAATCGGTAATCGTTCATCCCGTGATTATGGCCTGCGTTATATAATGCGGTCAAACTCGAAACGCCCGGAGGTGCCGCATGCGCAACGTTCGTCCGTTTTCCGTATCGACGGTGTTGGTGTCGTTGATCGCCGGAATGTCGCTGCTCGCGTCGGGATGTGCCTGCATGCGCCACAAGGGCGCCGCCTGCGACAACGCCGCGAAAGCGGCGAAGCACGGCAAGGGAGAGCTGCCGACCGAGATCGGGGTCACGCTCCATCTGGAAGAAGGCAACTCGTGGAAGGGCCGATTCGTCTCCACGGGCGAGGTCCGTCGGACGCTGCGCGCGGCCGACGGCAAGGAGACCGTCCGGAACCGTTCGCTGGGGCTCGAGCTCACGGCGGTCCAGACCGTCAAGAGCGTCAAGGACGGCATCGCCCGGATCGAGATCCGCGAGTCCGCCGCGAAGATCCTGCAGGACGGCAAGTTCGTCGACGCGCCGTTCCGCCGGCTCTCCCCGCCCGAGACCTTCTATTTCACGCTCGACACGAATACCGGGAAGGCCGATTGCACCGAGATGGCCAAGGCCTGGCGCGACTGGATGGCGACGGTCAAGGACAGCCCCGCGGGCGACATCCTCGGCAAGACGTTCCGGCTCGAGGGCTACCTGGCGCAGATGCAGGATCTCTACACCAAGCCGTTTACGCGGCTGGCGGGCCGGAAACTCACCAGGGAATACCGGGCCATCGAGGAGAAGGATTTCCTGCTGCCCTTCGTCGGCCCCAGCGTCGACCTGGGCCCCATGCAGGTCAAGACCGAGCTGGCCTATGAAGGATTCGAAGTGAGCCACGGGAAGCATTTCCTCAACGCGGCCGGGAAATATGCCGGCGAGTCCCGGCTCTCGCCCGAGCTTCTGACCGAGCGGCTCGAGGATTTCGGCGTCAAGCTGCCCGGGCAGTACACCTCGAAGACGAGCGCAGCCGGCAACTTCCGCAGCGCCGTCGACATCATCTCCGGGCGCGAGATCCAGACCGACAGCCGGGTGACCTACACGGCGACCGCTTCCTTCGACGGCGCCACGCTGTCCGAAGAGATCGCCGCCAAGTTCCTGCTGGTACCGGAAGACTAAGGGGCGCCGCAAGAGGCACCCGATCGGGAGGGTAACGAACGTAATGGCCAAGACGTCGAAGTATTTGAAGGGCGCGCGCATCCTGCCGCCGCCGATCGGTGCGGGGGAGAAGGCCGCCGACCTGATCGACACCTTTTTCCTCGCCTATAACGCGGGACGTCTGCGCGAAGGGGCGCGGCTGCTCACGCAGAAGATGCTTCGCCCCGACGTGACCGTCGGCGTGTCGCTGACCGGCGCGCTGACGCCCGCGGGGCTCGGCGCCTCGTGCGTGGTGCCGCTCATCAAGGCGGGCGCGCTCGACTGGATCATCTCCACCGGCGCCAATCTGTACCACGACGCGCACTTCGCGCTCGGCATGCAGCTCCACGCCGGGTCGCCCTTCACCGACGACCGGGTGCTGCGCGACGAGGGCGTCGTCCGCATCTACGACATCCTGTTTTCCTATGAGGTGCTGCTCGACACCGACGCCTTCTTCCGGAAGGTGCTCGAGGCCGACGAGTTCCAGGCCGAGATGGGCACCGCCGAGTTCCACCACCGTATGGGGAGGTACCTGGCCGAGCGAGAGAAGGCGCTGGGGTTGGGCGAGGTCAGCGTGCTGGCCGCGGCATATCGCTACGGCGTGCCGGTCTACACCTCGTCGCCGGGCGACTCCTCCATCGGCATGAACGTCGCGGCGATGGCGCTCAAGGGCAAGGGCGTCAAGATCGACGTCTCCCGCGATGTCAACGAGACCGCGGCGATCGTCTACGCGGCGAAAAAGAAGGGCAAGAGCGCAGTCTTTATCTTGGGCGGCGGATCTCCCAAGAACTTCATGCTTCAGACCGAGCCGCAGATTCAAGAGGTGCTCGGCCTCGACGAGAAGGGGCACGACTACTTCCTCCAAGTTACCGACGCCCGTCCCGACACAGGCGGCCTCTCGGGCGCGACGCCGTCCGAGGCGGTGTCGTGGGGCAAGGTCGACCCCGACAACCTCCCCGACGCCGTCGTGTGCTACCTCGACACGACCATCGCGCTGCCGCTGCTCACGGCCTACGTGTTGACGCGCTCCAAGAAGCGGCCCTTGAAGCGGCTCTACGACCAGCGCGAAGAGCTCTATCTGGCGCTGCAGAAGGCCTACCTGTCGCGCGAGGCGAAAAAGGCGAAGAAGAAGTAAGACGCACACGCGACGACGAACGAAAAAGGCCGGAAGGGCGTTCGCCCCCCGGCCTTTTCCTTTCCAGGGAAAAATCCTGTCATGCGGCGGGAATGTCCTTCCCGATGTCGACGCCGATATCGTCCAACAGGATTCTCCCGCGATGGTTCGGGTCCAGCTTGAAATCGATCCTCTGGATGCAGGCGAGATCCAGGCGGGGATTGGACATCATGAACCGTGCCAGCGGGATCGAAACCGTCTGAAGGATCAGCACTTGCGAGGGCTTTTCGAGGAAGCCGAGGCGGGTCAACGAGTAACGCTGAGCGGGTTTGACCGGGAATATCCTCGACAATGGCAGACTCGCGCTTTGTCCGTTTCGATCGGTAAGAATTACGCTGATTTCAGGGCTGGTGGTCGTGTCCGGAAACGCGATCGAAAACATCAGGCGATCGGAAGGCATCATCCCCTCCACGATGTTGCGCGTCCCGCGAAGATCGATGTCCTGTTCCCGCCATTGAGTCAGTCCCTCGCCGCTGATCGTCCCGCCGGGGATAGTGGTTGTCGATAGATCGATATCCTCGTCGAAATCCGCGATGGGGCGAAATCCCGAATCCTCGTACCGGCTGACGTATGTGGTCTTGGGAAGCCAACCCTGCATCAGGCGATAATCCCGAAACAGCGGGATGTAACGTTCATCCCCTTTAAGGGTCGCATCGAGAAAAGCCGAGACGCAGGTTTTCGCGATGTCACGCTGGTCGGACGCGCCCAGTTGTGCGCTCATGTCGGTGAGCACCCGCGTCGGGAAGGAGAGATCGTAGATTCCCCAGTCGGAATTGAACTGGCTGTGGTTGGCGCCGCCGATATAGAGAGCCGACTTCATGTAGTGCCGGTCGGGATCGGTGAACCGGACTCTTTGGAAAACCCTGGCCCCGATGACGCTTGGAACCTGCCTGTCGTGCGTTCCTTCGAGAAGCAGGTAGTTCACGTTCTCGATCTTCGACGGGGTCGATCGTTCATAACGGGATTGCGTGATGTCGCTCGGTGCGAACGCGATCAGCGTGCGAATCCCGAAGTGGAAATCGAAGGGGATATTGCCGTTCCGCGGGTACCTGCCCATTCGGTTGAAAGCCGCGGCAGCCGCGATCGCCTCGCCCCCGCGGGAGTGCCCGATCAGCGCAATCCGATCCATGTCGACCTTGCCGTGGAACCCGCTTCCCGGGTCCCGGTTCCACAGCTCCCAAACCTTGAGATGCTGAAGCAGGAGCCATCCCCTGGCGTCGATGTCCGATTCCGAAAACTCCCCGTACCGGTACCCGCCCGGGTTCAGGAAATTCTCGTCGACGGAAGCGACGATATAGCCCCGACTTGCGAGCAACTCGCCAAGGTATGCGAACCCGCCATCCGAGAAGGTGGTCATGCCGCACATCCCGTGAACGATCAGGACCAGCGGGAAGGGTCCCTTGCCCTCGGGGTACCAGACTCTCCCATTGATCGGGAGCGCCGTCTCATCGAATCCCCAGTAGCCGGTTCGTGCGATGGACCACTGGGCAGGAACGAAAGGAGAGCCACTGACCGTCCGGGTACGGATCGAGACCCCGGCTCCATATTCAGGTCGGTGTCGGTCGGTGCCGGTTCCGTAGGTCAGGGTCTTGACCGGGTAACTCCCCGGGTCTCCCGGAAACGGCACCCCCGGGACCGCTTGCTTCTCCCTGAGGATTTCGACTATTGCCGCTTCCTGATTCCCCGCAAATGCTTTGTAGACCCAATACGAGACATTCAACAGCGCCGCCATGCCCAGAAAAGTGATCGCCATGATCATCGGGAACATCAGGGTGGCCTTTCCTGCAAGGGAGACAGCGGCGGATACAAGAGCGCCGGCGGCCATGGATGCGGCAATGGTTATCGGAAGATTCGTTCCGAACGGTTCGATCGGGAACGTTGACAACAGGCCGAAGAAGCACCATGAGATCGTGATCCAGGATCCGAGGATGACCGAAGCGGTCAACGTCGGAAGTTTGCCGGCGATCCGGAGGACTCCGAAGGCAATGGCGGCCAGGAGCGGCAGATAGAGCAGGGCGAAAAGCAATTTCATGAATATGCTTTGCCCGACTGCGTATTCGGGTTGAAGGATGGCGACCAGGCCGAGCGAAACCAATCCGACAAACAGCTCCAGACCGTGGGAACGAACCCGCCTTTGCGAACCGATGGTCCCCGATGTTTCAGGATGCTGCATTTCTCTGTTCCCAGGGTTCAAGGCTTGTAAAATCCGGTTCCAGTCGCATCACTCGCCTGTTCGCCGCGCGATGGTGTTCCGGTACGCCGTCTGTTCCTCAATCGCAGAAGGTACGGGAGGTCTTCTCCGAAATCGAAGGGAATGGGTTCGCACATACTTCCGCAGCATCTCCCGTTCGTTGATCCGCCCTTGGCCGAACAGACTGGTAATCACCATGCAAAGGAACATCACCCCACGTACGACGAGTGTCGCTCTCAATTCGTCACCCCCGGTCTGAATCCCTGAATTCCCGCCGTCATCTCCGGATAAAATGATCCCGGCGATTCTTCGCCCATGCGGCCTCATCGTGTCCGGAGTCCAGCGGCTTTTCTTTCCCGAAGCTCACCGTCGTAAGGAGGTTTTCATGAATGCCCAAGGCGACGAAGTATTTCCGGGCGCTGGTCGCCCGCCGTTCCCCAAGCGCCATGTTGTATTCGGCCGTCCCCCGCTCGTCGCAATGGCCTTCGATCAGGAGACGGGCTCCCGAGGTCTTCCGGAGATATTCGACGATGCCGAGGAGGATGGGTCTATCCTCCTCGCGGATGAGCGACTGATCGAAGTCGAAGTGGATATCCTTGAAGATAGATGCTTGTTCCCGGGTAAGGGCGGCACCCGCCACCCCGGAAACGGTAGATGTGGTGGAACTGGCGGTCGTGGAAGGCGGTTCTTTCCGAACCGCCGCACTGGCATTGGGTGTGTTCTTGCCCGGCCGAATCGTCTCGGAGGTGATGACGCCTTCTGGAGTTCTCGTGGACACCCCCGGTGTGTTCATCGTCGCGGTCGTTTGCCCGGGTGCCTTCGGCAACGTGGTGTCGTTCGCCCGGATCGTCTGCTTCTTCGCGCACCCGAACGTAGCGACACTCAGAATTACCAGCATTGCCATTGCGGTCGAAAAACGAGTCGCCTTTTCCATAAGCCCCCCCTGTGCCAGCCAAAGGAAGGGGTGGACCCGACCTTGACCGGTTGATAGTTTGTGTACCAACTATTGGTATCGTAATATAATGCATGGGCGGTTACAACAGGAAGCGTGGAGGCGGGAAGGTGACGAGCAGAAAGAAGACGATCGCGGAAGTCGTGGACAACCTGCGCCGGGTCGTGCAGGTCACGCACGAATATTCAAAGCGGTCGGAACGGGTCGCCGGCCTGACATCGCCTCAACTTTGGGCGATGAAAGTACTCGATGACGCCGGGCCGCTTAGGTTGTCCGACCTGGCGAGGCAGATGTACCTGCATCCCTCGACCCTCGTAGGTATCGTCGACCGGTTGGAGGCACGGGGGTATGTCACGCGTACGCGGTCGAAAACGGACCGGCGCGAAATTGCAGTCGCTTTGACCGAAGACGGCAGGGAGACGGCGGAGAAAACCCCGGAGGTGGCGCAGGTGCTCCTGCTGATGGGCCTCGAATCGCTCAAGGCAACGGACCTTCAGGTGATCGCGGAAGGGATGGAACTTCTGGTCAAGATGCTCGGAGCCCAGGAACTCCCTCCGAAACTGCTTTTCTCATCCGAGGTCAACCGTCCCAGGATCAGAAAAGAAATTCCCCCGCGCGAAATAGAGGCCCCTGCCGCCAGGACTCGTCGGGTCAAAAAATGAAGGCACGCCTCAAGGTGAAAACGCTCTTTTTCGTCCACATGCTTCGCTGGACGGTTCTTTCGATGATCGTCGGGGCATTGGTAGGCCTGAGCACGACGGCGTTCCTAAAGTCCCTTGCTTGGGCGACGGCGCTCTTTGGTCGGAACCCCTATTCCCTCCTCGCGTTGCCGCTGGTCTTTCTTGCCAGCAGCGAACTGGTTCGCCGCCTGGCTCCGGAGGCCGAGGGACACGGCACTGAGCGGGTCATCGCCGCCATCCACGAAAAGATGGGCAGGATTCCACTGGCGGTCATCCCCGTGAAGCTGGTCGCCACGGTGATCACACTCTCCGGAGGCGGATCCGCGGGGAAGGAAGGCCCCTGCGCCCAGATCGGCTCAGGGCTTGCTTCGGCGTTCGCGAGTCTGCTCCGTCTGGACGATGTCGATCGACGCAAGCTGGTCATCTGTGGGGTCAGCGCCGGGTTCGCATCCGTCTTCGGGACCCCTGTCGGCGGTGCCTTGATGGGCATCGAGGTACTGTTCCTGGGGCGGATTCTGTACGACGTGCTGTACCCCTCGTTCATCGCGGGAATAACGGGCTTCTTCGTGTCTCACATGCTTGGGGCAACCTTTTTCTACCGCACTATCCCGAACATCCCGGCCGTCAGCGAGACCTTCTTTCTCGAAATGATCCCGATGGGGATCTGGTGCGGACTGGTCGCCATCCTTTTGATCGAAGGGCTGGCATTGACGCACAAAGGCTTCAAGTCGCTCCCGATTCCTCCCGTCCTTAAACCGCTGCTTGGTGGAACGCTTGTCGCCGTGGTCGGCTTCTTCGTGTCGAAAGATTATCTGGGATTGGGGCTCAGGTTCATCGAGGCGGGCGTATTCGGGGCGGCTCTTTCACCCACTGCGTTCCTTTGGAAGATCGGCACCACATCCGTTACATTGGCGGCAGGAGGGAGCGGCGGCGTCGTGACGCCCATCTTCTTCGTCGGCGCCTCGGCGGGGAACATATTCCACCTGATCGGCGGGAACGAGCACATCGCAGCCTATACCGCGATCGGGATGGTTGCACTCCTGGCGGGAGCTGCCAACACGCCGATCGCCGCATCCGTCATGGCGATAGAGTTTTTCGGGCCGGCGATCGCTCCGTATGCCGCCGTCGCCTGCATCGTCAGTTATCTGGTCACCGGCCATCGCAGCGTGTACGCGAGCCAGGTTCTATTTATCCACAAGATGGGAATGCCGGTAACGGACTCCACCGGGATTTCCGTTCGCGATGTCATGGCCGCAAAGAAAGCATTCCTTGATCCTTCATCGTGGTATTCCGCCATGCGGAATAAACGGAAGTCGGCCCGGTGATTCGATTACGGCAGCAGGTGGAGCAGGAGGCGGCCGGCGGCCCAGGCGTCGGCCTCGGCCCGGTGGAACGACGAGGTGATGCCGAATTCGCGGCAGACGGCCGCCAGGTTGTTCGACCGGAAGCGGCCGCTGTTGCGGGCGAGCGCCAGCGTGTCGACGACCGGGTTGCCGGGCCAGTCGAGACCGGCGATGCGCGACTCGGCGCGAAGGAACGACAGGTCGAACGGCGCGTTGTGGAAGACGAGAGGGTCGTCGCCCAGGAATTCGACGATCCGCGGGTAAAGGTCGGAGAAGGTCGGGGCGCCGGCCACCATTGCGTCGGTGATGCCGTTGACGGCCGAGGCGCCGGACGGGATGGGGCGCAGCGGGTTGACGAACGAGACGAACGAATCGAGGGCGGACCCGCGCAGGAAGCGGACCATCCCGACCTCGCAGATCCGGTCGCCCGAATCGGGTGACAGCCCCGTCGTCTCGACGTCGGCCGCGACGTATGGGACGTCCCGCAACCTGGCCAGCCAATCCTGCATGCCCGCCTCTCCCTTCTCCATCGATTATATAATGCCGCAAGTTTCATGAATCGCGGCCGATGAGATTCGCATATTATTAAAGACCTGACCAACTTAACCAGCATCAGGAGGAATCGATCAATGAAAAAATGGCGTTGTATCCCGTGCGGCTTCATCTACGATCCCGCGGTCGGCGATCCCGACAGCGGCGTCGAGCCCGGCACGCCGTTCGAGAACCTGCCCGATGACTGGGCCTGCCCCCTTTGCGGTGCGTCCAAGTCCGAATTCGAACCGGCCGACGAATAGAGCGGATGGGAGAGGCGCAGAAGATGGCACCGATTACGCTGGCATCGAACGTGTTCGCGGTCGGGGTCAAGGATCCCGGCCTGGCCGTTTTCGACATCGTCATCCCGACCGAGTTCGGGACCACCTATAACGCCTATCTCGTCAAGGGAACCGAGAAGACCGCGCTCATCGAGAGCGTCAAGCGCCCCTTCGCGGCCGAGTGGTTGGCGAACATCGCCAAGGTGGCGGAGGTCGTCAAGATCGACTACATCGTGATCAACCACTCCGAGCCCGACCATTCGGGCGCGCTCGTCGACCTGATCGCCGCGAACCCGGGCGTCACGGTCGTGCTCTCCCGGTCGGCCAAGACCTTCGTCGACAACATCGTCAACGGCGAGTACAAGTCGCTCGTGGTCGGCGACAACGACACGCTGCCGCTGGGCGGCAAGACGCTGACCTTCCTCAACACGCCGTTCCTGCACTGGCCCGACACGATGCTCACCTGGCTGGCCGAGGACGGCATCCTGTTCTCGTGCGACTTCCTCGGGGCGCATTACAGCTCCGCGGAATATTTCGACGACGAGATCAAGAAGCCCGAGGATCACTGGCGCGCGTTCGAGTTCTACTACGGCACCATCATGCGGCCGTTCCGCGAGCACGTCCTCAAGGCGGCCCTTCGGCTCAAGGACATGCCGATCCGGATGGTCGCCACGTCCCATGGGCCGATCCTGCGCAAGGATCCGAAGAAGTTCCTCGCCCGCTACGAGGAGCGCGCCTCGGTCCTGTCGCGCGTCACCGAAAAGAAGGTGCCGGTCGTCTATGCCTCGTCCTACGGCAACACGGCTGCGATGGCGGTCAAGGTGGCCGAGGGGCTCAAGGCGGGCGGCGTCACGCCCGAGCTTTTCAATATTGTCGAGACGCCGATGGGCACGATCATCGACGCGTTCGAGCAGGCGGCAGGCGTCCTCTTCGGCACCCCGACGCTCAACGGGACCGTGCCGCACCCGATCCTCGACCTGATCGGCAACCTGGTCGTCCTCAACATGAAGGGGAAACCGGCGTCGGTGTTCGGTTCTTACGGCTGGAGCGGCGAGGCCGTCAAGGCGGTGTCCGACATCCTCACCGCGATGCGGTTCAAGGTGGCGGTCGAGCCGATCAAGGTCAAGATGACGCCTTCCGAGGCCGAGCTCGCGCAATGCTTCGAATTCGGCAGGCAGTTCGCGGCTGCGGCACTCGCCACGCCCTGAACCTTCCGCAGGGTCAGTGCTTTGGAATATCCCCGCTGCCCTCCTTGTGGAGAGCGACGTCGACGTCCCTCTTTTCATGCTGGTGCCGCTCGACCGCTTCTCCCCGGATGACCGCCTTGCAATGGATGCAGATGGAGTCGTCTTCGGGCTCGACAAGGCCGCATACGATGCATTTCTTGTGCGTGACATCGCTCATGGCAACCCTCCTGACGGCATTCTCCTAAGTCTATTATCTACCTGTTTAGCCCCCGAAGCTGCTTTTCGAGGCACTCGTCGCAGATCCCGTGGGAGACGTCGATGTCCTCGAGCTGCAACAGCGCCAGGCGCCGGTCTTCGTAATCGAACGGGATGGCGGTGACCAGCTGGTAGGTCTCGATCGTCCCCCGACCATCGGAGCGCTCCATCCGCATCCGTCTCCGGGTGACCGCTTCTCCCGCGATCGCTTTTCCGACCGAGTTCCGGATCACGCACTCGGAGCATTCGGCCGAGTGCCCGCATCCCTCGAAGGATCGCGTTGAACAGCGCCTGGAAATAATCGTGGGTCGGGTTAGCCTGGGACATCGATTCTCCGTTTGTCGGTCCGATTGGCGGCCGCGTCCCGGCGGAACAGCGACGCAACCTCCCGTTCATTGTGCAAGATACGGGAAAGACGATGCAAGGATTCCGCGCGCGCTTTTCGGGCGGCGCGCTCGACATCGCTCATGCCGCCTTTTTCCCCCAGGACCTTTTCGCGGAAATGCCGCGCCTCGGCCAGCATGACATCGAGATCGTGGATATCTCCCAGGAGCGTCTGGAAATCGTGGAGACGCGCGTCCGCTTCCGGGGCCCGCCCGGGAAGCAGCGCGCCGACGACTTCGGCGGAATAGCGGTAGGTCTTGAAGGCGAGGCGGAACACGTGGAGCGATTCGGGGGAAGGCTCGGCAAGGAAGACTCCTGCGTCCCTGACCAGCGCCTTTTCCAGCCCGCGGAGACGGTCGAGCATGGCCCCCTCGGGATCGTCGGGGATCGGGCGCGAAAAAGGGAGCGCCCGGAAGGCCGCCCGGATGCGGTTTGCCCGGGTGCGCCGCAGCGCGGCATCGGCCACGGTTTCCCATTTTTCCGTGTCGCTTTGCACCGCCAGCGCGTACTGCCACGAAACCGGGTCGGCCAGGGGAACCATCGCCCGGATGCGCAGGGTCTTGACGTGCGCGTCGCGCAGCCGTCCAAGCGGCTTCATCAGCCGGTTCAGCGTTTCGGGCAGCGTTCCTGAAAACGGAGTCCCTTGACCGACGAGCGGGGCGGCCATGTCGAGGAACGCGAGCAGCCTTCGGATCGCCACGCGAAGATCGTGCACCGATTCCTCTCCCGGTTTTCGGGAAGCGGCCCTGTGGGCGGCCAGGAAGCGTTCGAGCCGTTTTTCGCCGGCCTTGGCGAGGAACGTTTGGGTCAATCCTCGAGCGACTTGCGTAGATCGTCGACCAGCATTTCGATGCGGCCGAGATCTTTCCGGCGCCCCTTGCGCGGCTTGACGTCGAGTTCCCGGACCTCCTTGAGAAGCCGTTCGACGCGGTCCGGAGGCAGCTTGCGCTGCGCAAGGTCGTCGATGATCGACACGATGCTCCCCTCGATGTCGGCCAGGTAACGCTCGCCGATCTCGACGAAGATGGCCCGGACGCGCCGCATCTCGACGACAAGGAGCTCGCGGGCGACCTGCGGCGTCCGCTTGCGCGTCAATGCCTTGGCCACCGATTTCTTCCCTTCGGACGCGGGGAAACCTTTCGCGGCCGGCCCTTCCGCCGGCGCCGATTTGGCGGAGGGCCGTGCAGCCGGCTTCGCGGCCGCCTTTTTAGGAGGGGGTGTCTTCCGGGTCATCGCTTTTTCTCCTCGGGGGACTCGATGAACGCCTCGATGCGCGCCTGCAGGTCGCGGGTTACGGCCTGGCGGGAGCGGTTGCCGTTGATGATCTCGAAGCCGTAATCGTGCTGGAGCCGCGTGAAGACGCGGTTGAGCTCGGTCTGGTACCGGATGAAGGAATCGAACCAGTCGCGGCTGTAGCCGATGTCCATCCCGGATTCCCAGTAGTCGAGCTCTTTCCCGCGGTAGATGAACCGCTCGAGCAACTGTTGCGGCGGGACGCGCAGGTACATCACGAGGTCGGGGACGGGAGCGATGCTGTAGACGGAGCGGAGCCAGTCGATCTCGGCGCCCCGGACGAAGTCGCGCGCCATGAGCGTGTAGATGTACCGGTCGGCCAGGACGACGAAGCCGGCGCGCAGCGCCGGGATGATCCGGTTCTCGACCTGGTCGGCGAAGTCGGTGGCGTAGAAGAGGGAGAGCGTTCGGGGAGACAGGACATTTCCGTCTTTCGCGGCGGCCAGCTCTTCGCCGACGAGCTCGGAGCGGCGCAGGCCGACGTGGGCGACCGCGTGGCCGCGGCGCTCGAGCCAGTCGGTCAGGATCGCCGTCTGGGTGCTGCGCCCCGAGCCGTCCGCCCCTTCGATGACGATCAGCTTCCCGTGCAGGGAGGCCGGGTCGACGCCCGGCAGCCCTTCGCCGTAGAACCTCTTGGGCGCGCTCATCGGCTCACCACCTTGAACCGGGCGAGGTCGATCCGCTCCCGGATGATGTCGCGCACCTCTTCCTGCATGGTTTCGATCGGACGGTCCGAGGCGATGCGGGTAAAGCCGTGCTTCTTCGAGAGCGCCTCGTAGGACTTGTGGATGCGGCCCTGGAAGATCTTGAAGCTCTCGACGGGGTCAGGGGAAAGTCCGAGGTCCATTCCCGCCTCGTGGTACTTGAGCTCGGGCCTCCCGGCGAGGATGCGGTCGAGCGCCGTCTTGAGCGGCAGGTGGAAATAGAAGGTGATGTCGGGCTGCGCCGCGAAGCTGTAGAGCTTCTCGACCCACCGCTCGGGGCAGCCCCGGACCGTGTCGCGGGCGAGCGCCGTGTACTTGTAGCGGTCGGCAAGGACGATGAAGCCGGCCTTGAGCATCGGCAGGATGTTGCGCTCGTACCGATCTGCGAAGTCGGTGCAGTGGATGAGCGAGAAAGTGGTCGGCGTGAGCAGGTTGCGCTTCTTCCCGCGCTTCGTGGCGTTCTTCACGATCGCCGACGAATTCCACTCGGTGAAAAAGACTTTGTACCCCTCGAGTTCGAGCCACCGGCGGACGAGGTAGATCTGCGTCGATTTGCCCGACCCGTCGAGCCCTTCGACGGCGATCAGCTTGCCAGGGTAATCGTGCGGCTCACGCGCTGTGCGGGGAATCCGGTTGACCATGCGGGTCTATGCCTCCTTGCGGATCTCGAGTGCGACGTCGATGCCGAAGACCTCGCGGAACATCTGGGCGTTTCGTTCGAAGCCGAGCGATTCGAGGCGGCAGCTCTTCCGGCTGGCCGCCGAGATCCGGAGAACGCCCCCGCGCATCCGGCAGTCGATCCCGCGGATCGCGCCCAGGTGCTCCTTGTCGAGGGCGTCGGCCAGCCGAAGCAGGGCGGCGAGCCGCCGGACGGCGACGCGCTCCTTCTTGGGCAGACCCTCGAACTCGGCGTGCTCTTTTTTGGGAAGCGCCTTCCGGTGGTATCGGGCGACATGGGCGGCGATCGACCGCTCCTGCGGGGGGAAGCCGACGATCTCGGCGTTGGAGATGATGTAAAAGCTGTGCTTGTGATGCTTCTGGATGCTGATGTAGTAGCCGATGTCGTGCAGCAGCGCCGCGACTTCGAGACGCAGCCGGTCGCCGGGGGGCATTCCGTGGACCTTTTCGGTGCCGTCGAACAGCCGCGTCGCGAGGAACGCGACCTTCTCGGCGTGGGAGCGGTCGATCTTGAACCGCTCGCCCAGCTCGCGGCAGGAGACGAGCACCTGGGCGCGCAGGTCGTCGCTGTGCTCGACTTCCCGCGTGCGGGCCAGGGCATCGAGGATCAGGCCATCCTTGAGCGAGACGCGCGGCACGAGGATCTCGGCGCTGCCGTTGAGTTTCGCGAGCATGTGGTAGACGAAGCAGGCGGGGAGGATGACGTCGGCGCGATCTTCCCGCAGGCCGTAGCGTGCGATGCGCGCCTTGACGGTCATGCCCGAGAGCGTCTCCATCACCGTGCGCAGCTTCGAGGTGCGAAGGACGAGCGTGCCGGGATATGTGGGATGTGGGACGGCGCCGATGTCCGACAGGGAGGCGATCGTCTCCATGTTTCCGCCCGTCGCGATGAATATATCGGCTTTTTCTGCGCCCTTGCGCCGCAGCTTGCGCCCCATCAGCTCCATGTAATCGCGGAGAAGGGCGCCGCCGCGCGCCGGGTCGTCGCCGGCGGAGGAGAGCACGTCGAGCAGCCGGACCGCGCCGAAGTTGTGCGATTCGGCCAGCGTGATGCGGCCGTTCTCGATGCGGCTGACCTCGACCGAGCCGCCCCCCAGGTCGACGATGAGCGCGTTCCGCTTCTTGAGCGGGATCCGGCTCCCGACGGCCAGCGCGACCAGCCGCGCCTCCTCGTCGCCGGGAATCACCTCGACCCGGATCCCGGAGGCTTTCTCGATCCGCGCGATCACCTGCTCCCCGTTGACCGCCTCGCGGATGGAGGCCGTCGCCACGGCGCGAACGACCCTTGCGCGGTAGCGTTGCAGCGCCTGCCGGAAGCGGCGAAACGCCTCCTCGGCCTTGCGGATGTTTTCGGGGCGGATGGTGCCGGACAGGAACACGTCGCCGCCGAGCCGGATCGGCTCGCGGATATTCTCGATCACCCGGTAGGACGCCGGGCCGGTCGGCTCCACCACGTAGAAGCGGATGGCGTTGGAGCCCATGTCGATCGCGGCTAGCGTGCTCACGTAACCGATGATACCCGCGTCGACTTTTTTACGCCAGCGGCCCCTGGTGGCGCACATCCTTTCCCTTGACCATGAAAACGACATCCTCGCAGATGTTGGTCGCGTGGTCGGCGATCCGCTCGAGGCTTCGGGAAACCAGGATGAGGTCCATCGCCCGCGGGATGGTCGTGGGGTCGCTCATCATGTAGGTGAGCAGCTCCCGGAACA
Source organism: Candidatus Deferrimicrobiaceae bacterium (assembly GCA_036504035.1). Taxonomy (NCBI): domain Bacteria; phylum Candidatus Deferrimicrobiota; class Candidatus Deferrimicrobia; order Candidatus Deferrimicrobiales; family Candidatus Deferrimicrobiaceae; species Candidatus Deferrimicrobiaceae bacterium. The sequence goes on along the minus strand of DASXVV010000006.1, from coordinate 70,252 downwards.
CCTGGTCCTTGAGCTGGTCGACCTCGTCGTCGAGCGCGATGGTTTCCATGGCCATTGCCTCGTCCCCGTGCACGAACGCGTCGAGCGCGTTCTTGAGCATGCCATCGGCGATCTGCGCCATCCGCGGGATATCGATCAGTGGCTTGAGCGGCGGGACGGCCAGCAGGGATGCGGCGCGCTGGGAGATGTTGGTCGCCTGGTCGCCGATCCGCTCCAGGTCGGTGTTGATCTTCATCGCCGCTGTGATGAAGCGAAGGTCGCCGGCGGCAGGCTGGCGCAGGGCGATCGTTTCGAGGCAGACCTCGTCGATATCGACGTGCAGCCGGTTGACCTGGTTTTCCATGGCGCGCACTTCGTCCATGAGGCCGGCATTGCGCTCGACCAGCGCGTTGATGGCGCAGTCGACCATCCGTTCGGCCAGCCCCCCCATCCGAAGCACCATTTCCTTGAGCTCGCCGAGCGCTTCCGAATAATGCCTTGCTGCGGTCATCTTCTACGCTCCTTCTTCGTTCATCCGAACCTGCCGGTGATATATTCCTCCGTCCGTTTGTCGGACGGGTTGGTGAAGATCTTCGCGCTGCGGTCGAGCTCGACCAGGTCGCCCATCAGGAAGAAGGCGACGAAGTCGGAGATGCGGGCCGCCTGCTGCATGTTGTGGGTGACGACGACGATGGTGTACTTCTCGCCGAGGTCCTCGATCAGCTCCTCGATCTTGCCGGTGGACACCGGGTCGAGCGCGGAGCATGGCTCGTCCATCAGGAGGATCTCGGGTTCGACGGCAAGCGCCCGCGCGATGCAGAGCCGCTGCTGCTGCCCCCCGGAAAGGCTTATGCCGGGGCGCGAGAGATGGTCTTTCACCTCGTTCCAGATCGCGGCCATGCGGAGCGATTTCTCGACCTTCTCGGCGATTTCCCGCTTTCCCTTGGACGCGCCGTTGAGCTTGAGCCCCACGGCAACATTCTCGAAGATGGACATGCGGGGGAACGGGTTCGGCTGCTGGAACACCATGCCGATCTTGCGCCGCAAGGCCACGGAATCGACCCGGTCTGCGTAGATGTCGGCCCCGTCGTAGAGGATTCCGCCCGACAGGCGAAAGCCCGGCGTCAGGTCGTGCATCCGGTTGATGCAGCGGATGAAGGTGCTTTTCCCGCAGCCCGACGGACCCATGATCGAGGTGACGGTGTTGCGCCCGATGGGCATCGAGATGTTCCGGAGCACCTGGTTGTCCCCGAACCAGGCGGACAGCGATTCGATCCGGAGGATGTCCTGCTTTACGGTTTCCATTTCTTCTCCCGGGTGAAAAAACGCGCGGTCAAGCTGATGCAGAGCACGATCAGGATCAGGACGACAGCGCCGGCCCACGCCTTGTCGTGCCAGTCTTCGTAGGGCGATATCGCGTAGGTGAACACCTGGAGCGGGACGGCGGCGATCGGCCCGTCGAGCCGCGACTGCCAGAACTGGTTGCCGAGCGCGGTGAAGAGCAGCGGGGCGGTCTCGCCGACGATGCGCGCCATCGCCAGCAAAATGCCGGTGACGATGCCGGACCAGGCGGTCCGGACCGTGATATGCAGCGTCGCTTTCCAGCGCTCGATTCCCAGCGCAAGCGCCGCTTCTCGCACCGGCTGCGGGACGGTCTTCAGCATCTCCTCGGTCGTGCGGACGACGATGGGGATGAAGATCATCGCGAGCGCCGCCGCCCCCGCATACGCTGAAAAGCGCTTCATCGGCAGCACGATAAGGACGTATCCGAAGATTCCCATGATGATGGACGGGACGCCGGCCAGCGTGTCGACGCAGAATCGGACGATCGATGCGAACCGGCCGCGGCCGTATTCCGCAAGGTAGATCCCGGTCATGACCGCCACCGGGATGCCGACGGCCATGGCCAACCCGCTGATCGTCAGCGTTCCGAGGATGCCGTTGGCGATGCCTCCCCCGGGCTCGCCCACGGGGCGGGGCAGATCGGTCAGGAGCGACCACTTGAGCTCCTTCGCCCCCTTCCAGAGAAGGTCGGCGAAGATCATGAACAGCGGCAGGACGACGAGGATTGCGGCCAGGACGAACAGCGTTTTCATGGTCCGGTCGGCCAGTCGTCGGCGGAGGGCGATCGACGCGATCATGCGATCCCCCGGGAGGCCCGGGCGACGAGCCGCTTGAGGATCCAGCGGGCGGCCAGGTTGATGACAAACGTGATGAGGAAGAGGACGAGCCCGATGGCGACCAGCGCGGACAGGTAGAGGTCGCCTGTCGCCTCGGTGAACTCGTTGGCGATGACGGCGGCCATCGAGTAGCCGGGCTGGAAGATGGAGAAGAGGATGTCGGGGCGGTTTCCGATCAGCATGGTGACCGCCATCGTCTCGCCGATGGCGCGGCCGAGGCCCAGGATCGTGGCGCCGAAGATCCCGGGGATGCAATGCTGGCCGACGACGATCCGGATCATCTCCCACTGCGTGCCGCCCAGCGACAGCACCGCCTCCTTCTGGCGCTGCGGCACGGTCGCCATGACTTCGCGGCTGACCGACAGGATGAACGGGACGATCATGATGGCGAGCAGGACTCCGGCCGCGAGCATGCTCGGCCCGTAGACGGGGCCCTTGAACAGGGGGATCCAGCCGAGGAACTTCGCGACGGGCTTCATGAGGTGGTCGCGCAGCAGCGGCACCAGCACGAAGATGCCCCATAGCCCGTAAATGACGCTGGGGATGGCGGCGAGCAGCTCGGCGAGGAAGGCGACGGGGCCCTTGAGCCACGGCGGAGCGAATTCGTTGATGAAGACGGCGGCGCCGACGCTGAGTGGCACCGCGATGAGCAGGGCGATCGTCGAGGTGACGAGCGTTCCGTAGATGAAGGGGAGGGCGCCGAACGTCTCGGCCACCGGGTCCCAGGTCGTGCCGGTGAGGAAGGAGAAGCCGAACTTCTTCAGGGCGGGCAGAGACTCGTGTACGAGCAGCCCGAGGAGCAACAGCGTCAGCCCCAGGACGCAACCGGCGAACAGGGCGGTCGCCCGCTCGAAAAGGATGTCTTTCACGTTGCCGCGGCTGGCTGACATGAGCCCATTCTTTCGCGCGGGAATGAAGCGCGGATTGGCCGCGTATTAAGACCGCGTTAAGAAGCGAGGGCGGTTTTCAGCGGACCGGGGTGGAGGCCGACGGGGGAGCATCGAGTGCCCCGGGCGGAATGGAAGGGAGGCCGCCGTCGGGAGCCGTGTTCGCCTTCCCGACCACGAGGAAGAGCTTTTTCCCCTTTCCCGGGTCGAGCTCCAGGGGGTCCCACTGGAGGCCGATGAACCGCTCGTTGCTCGACAGCGGAACGTTGCCGAGGATGGGCATCTGGGGTCCCCGAAAGGTGTTGGCGTAATAGACCACAGGTTTATCCGGGCCCAGCCATTCGATGAAATTGGCGATATAAGTGTAGGCCATGCCGGGGGGATCTCCCGCGGTCTCGTTCCCCCGGTCGTACATCCCGGCCCAGGAATACGCCGACGAATCCACCAGTTCCTCGTGGCGGATCAATCGGTCCTTCACCCATCCGACGTTTCCCTTGCCCCGGCCGAAATCGCCCAGCCACGGGTCGTCCCCGTAGTTGTAGGCGACGCGCACGGAGCGCCTGCCGATGTTGGTGATCCTGATCTCGAGCCGGAAGAAGGGATCTCCGGCCGTGAAATAGGCGTATCGATCGATCCGCAGCGGGACGCCCTCGACCTCGATTTCGTGCCAGCTGGAAAGAACAAGCCGCTTGTCGCTGTAGTTAAGGATCCGGCTCCCCAGAAACTTCCAGCGGGATGGAGGGATTGCCCCCGGAGAACCGGAGGGCCCGATTCCCTCGTTGACGTTGCACCAGACGTGGAACCAGCGTGTCCCGTCGAACCAGGCCATCCCGGTGTCGTTCCCGCGGTTGACGCTTTCCGGGAGCACCGAGAGCGGCAACCCGCCCCCGACGAACAGCCCGAACACCGCCTTGCCGTCCTCGTCGATGAACCGGCTGAAATTGGTCATCAGCCGTTCTCCTCCCGGAAAGACGTTCACCACGTATCCGCTTCCGTCGGCCGCGTCCCAAACGTACTCCAGATAAGCCCGTCCATGGGGATGACGCTCCCGCTTGGAGTAAAGATCCCGGATCCGGTCGGTGTCGAAGTGGAGGAGGATGCGGCTGCCGTCCCCCAGGTAGAGGTCGTCCTTGAGCTCGAACAGGCGCCAGCCCTTGCCCTTGAGCAGGAAGAGACCCTCGTGATGTCCCTTGAAATCGAAGCGGGTCAGGAAGCAGAACGACAGGAGCAACAGGGAAACGACAATCGCCATGCGTCGGCGGAACGGCTTTTGCGGCAACAAATGACCTTTTTCTTCCGGAAGACCGGGGGTTATTAGTGTTTATTATACCGTCCCCGATCATCTGCGGTTACGCCCGCCTAAGCGATCGCGTACGGAAACAAGGCGGGGGAGAATGCCCGGACGGCACCTCCCCCGCGACGTGCAGGTTCGAACAGGACGGCAGGCGGTCAGTAGAGGCTTTTGCCGCCCGACCTGATCTCGCGCACCGTCTTGTCGACCTTCTCGGCCACCGCCTTCGGAATCGGAGCGTAGAGCAGCGGGGCGTTCATCTTCTGGCCGTCGTGCAGCGCCCACTTGAGGAAGGAGACGATCGCCTTCCCCTTGACGGCATCCTTCTGGTCCTTGTAGACGAGCAGCCAGGTCAGTCCGCAGATCGGGTAGGCGTCCTTGCCGGGCGCGTTGACCAGCGACATCCGGAAGTCGGCCGGCATCGTCTTCGCGGCGCCCGCGGCGGCGGCCGAAGTGGTCCCCAGCGAGGGAGAGACGAACTTTCCTTCCCGGTTGCGGAGTGCCGCGTCCTTCATCTTGGTCTGTTGGGCGAACGCCAACTCGACGTAGCCGATCGCCCCCGGCGTCTGCTTGACCACGCCCGCGACGCCCTCGTTGCCCTTGCCGCCGAGGCCCACCGGCCAGTTGACCGATTTGCCGTGCCCGACCGTTTTGTTCCACCCCGGGCTGACGGCGGCCAGGTAGCTGGTGAAGATATCGGTGGTGCCGGAGCCGTCGGAGCGGTGCGACACGACGATATCGATGTCGGGGAGCCTCGCTTCCTTGTTGAGCGCCGCGATCTTCGGATCGTTCCACTTGCCGATCTTCCCGAGGAAGATATCGGCCAGCACTTCGGGCGACAGCCTGAGCGCGTTCTTGACCCCTTCCATGTTGTAGACGACCGAGACGGCGCCGATCGCGGTGGGTATGTGGAAGATCGGCCCCGGCAGCTTTTTCATCTCGTCTGCGGTCATCGGAGCGTCGGTGGCGCCGAAATCGACCGTGCCCGACGTGATCTGCTTGATCCCGCCGCCGGACCCGATGGACTGGTAGTTGAACTTGACGCCCGGGTGGGCATTCGAATACTCGTAAAACCACTTGGAATAGAGCGGGTAGGGAAACGTTGCCCCGGCCCCGTTCACGGTGACCTCGCCCGCGAACGCCGTGCCGGCCATCGCCAGGCAGAGCGTGGCCAGCAACAGGCGGCCCGCCGAACCGAATCTTTTTTTCATGGATGCTTCCTCCGTTTTGATCGGCGCTTGTCGCGCGTTATGGAGGCATTATGGAAACCGCGGATGAAGGAGGGTTGAGCGGCGTGTCAAGAACGCGTCAAGAAAGGGGGGGGGGCGGTCTCCTTCCGGACGTGAACCTCGACCCGGTTGCGGCCGTTGTTCTTGGCGACGTAGAGGGCGGCGTCGGCGCACTCGATCAGTTTTTCCTTGCCGCCGACCCCGTGGCTGTAGGCGGCGACGCCGATGCTGACCGTCACCTCGGTGTTCGCCTCGATAGCGGCGCGGATCCGCTCGGCGACCTTGTACGATTCCGTCAGCCCAAGGCCCAGGCAGATGACCAGGAACTCCTCGCCCCCGAAGCGGGCGATCAGGTCGGTGTCGCGAAGTTGTTCGGACGCCGTCTTGCCGACGCTGACGAGCACCTTGTCGCCTGCGGCGTGGCCGTAGGTGTCGTTGTAGCTCTTGAATCGGTCGATGTCGAACAGCAGCACCGAGAGCGACGCGCCGCGTGTGGCTTGCGCGTAGGCCTTCTCGAAGAAGATCTCCATGTTGCGCCGGTTGGGCAGTCCGGTCAGCGGGTCGTGCAGCGAGCTGTGGCGCGTCTGCTCGTAGACGCGGGCGTTCTCGATGCCGATGGCGATCTGGCCGCCCAGCGACCGCAGCAGTTCTCCGGCCTCCCCGATGTCGGGCACGCCCGCGGGGTCGACGCAAAGGCAAAGGACGCCGACGGTGCCCGACTGCGTCTTGAGCGGTACGATGACGTGGCCGTGCGTATCGCATTCGCAGGTGACGGAATGGAGGGGGACTTCCCCGGGACCTCGGGAGAGGATGATCTCGCCGGTGCGCGCTGCAAGACCGCAGAGGCATTCCTCGCACGCCGCGAGGCTGGGAGGGGGAGGGTTGTCTTCGGCCTTGAGCGGGAAGCAGTCCGTGAATCGTCCGTTCTCGACGTTGAAGATCCGGCCGCGCGTCTCGAAGCCGAACAGCTTCAGCTCGGAAATGGCTTCCAACACGCCGACGCACATCTCGCGCGGGTCGCGGGCGACGCTGATCACGGTGGTGATCTTGTAGAGCACCGAGAGCGCACGGTGACGCTCGACCAGCGCCTCTTCGGCGCGCCGGAGGTTCTCGAGCACCGCCTCGACGCGCTGCCGCTGATAGGTCTCGGATTCGAGCGCCTTGGTCCGCTCGGTCACGGCGCGCTCGAGCTTGTCGTTCATGTTCCGAAGCTCGTCGTGCGCCCGGCGCAGCTCCCCGTTCTTCTTGATGGTGGACTCGTAGGTCGCCAGCAACAGGTCGAGGATCCGGCGCCGCTCGGTGTGGATCGCATAACGCTTGTGGTTGTAGACGATCTCGTTGCTGTCGGGGTTATCGTCGGACGACTTGCGCCGGGCCAGGATACCCTGGATCCGTTCGACGAGGAATCGTTCGTCGTAGGGCTTGGTGATGAAATAGTCGGCGCCGCTCTCGAGCGCCCGGAGCACCTCGTCGGTCTCGGATAGCGACGTCAGCAGCACGATGCGGATGCTGTCGAGGCCGGAATCGCTCCGGATTGCTGCGCACAGTTCGTAGCCGTCCATCTCGGGCATGACGATGTCGCTGATGACGATGTCGGGCTTGCGCAGCCGGATCGCTTCGATCGCGATGCGTCCGTTCAGGGCGACGTCGGTCTGGAACCCGTGCTTGAAGAGCAGGAACTGGAGTTGCTCGGCCTGCGTCGGGCTGTCCTCGACGATGAGGATCGTCGCGGGTGCGTCCTGTTCCGGTTCCGGTGTCATCGCGTTCGAGTGCCTTTCTTCCCGGGCGCCCGGGTCGTCGTTCGGCAACGTTACGGGATGGACTGCTTCCGCAGCAGGCCGTCGCCGCATTCGGCGCAGAACTCGTGGGTGAAGGAGAGCCCGGCCACCCGCCGGAAATACTCTTCGACCGGAACCCAATCTCCGCGGTCGTCCTGCACCTTCTTGCAACGTGCGCAGATCCGGATGGTCTCGTCGAGCGACTTCCGGGACACCCGGCTTTTCAACAACTCTCCGTAACTTCGCGCGAGCGCTTCGTGTTTCCTGCGCCCCTCGTCGATGGCGGACACCAGCAGGTCGAATATCCGGCTTCTCGACAACTCCCCATTTTGCAGAAATTCGTCGATGCGTTCCAGCAACACTTCGGGGGAAAACGGCTTGCAGAGAAAGCTGTCGGCGCCGGACTCGATGCCGCGTGCGATGTCGCCCGGCTCGGAAAGCGTCGTCAGGAGGATGACGGGAATCCCGGCCGTCGCGGGATCGGCCTTCAGGACGCGGCACAGGCCGTGGCCGTCGAGGCCGGGCATCATGATGTCGCTGACGACGAGCGTCGGCGCCGATTCCCGGATGAGTGCAAGCGCACGGTTCCCGTCGAGGGCGTTCCGGACGCCGTATCCGGCCTCCTCGAGCGCGTGCCGGATCAGGGCGGCCTGCGTCCGGCTGTCCTCGACGAGCAGGATATCGACCGGGGGCGTCGTCATTCGGCCGCCAGCGCGGAAAGCTTTCTCGGAATCGCCTCGGGCGTGAGCTCGAAGGTCGACGACCCCATCCGGATCGCTTCGCCCGGCATGCCCGGCACGACGCAGCTGCCGCGCTCCTGGGCGATGGTGACGCCACCCGCTTCCCGGATCAGCCCAAGCTCGCGCGCGCCGTCCGCGCCCATTCCGGTCAGGATCACGCCGATGGCATGGTCGCCGTGGACCCGGGCGACCGATTCGAAAAGGTGGGCTACCGCAGGGCGCAGCCCGTGGATCGCCTCCCGCGTACCGTCGAGGACGATGGTCCCGGTCGTCGAAACGCCCATGTGCTGGTCGTCGGGGGCGACGTAGACCATGCCCGCCTCGGGCAGCTCCCCGTGCCGCGCCATGCGGGTCGGCATCCCCGTCGACTTGCGCAGCCAGGCGGCATACCCTTCGGTGAAGCCGGCCGAGATGTGCTGGACGAGCAGGATCGGCAACGGGAAATCGGGCCCGAGCCCCGCCAGGATCGATTCGACCACGGCGGGTCCGCCGGTCGACGCGCCGATCGCCACGATCCGGTAGCGTCCCGTGCCCTGGGCTATCCGCGGGGGGCGGGTCCGTTGCGGGACGACGATGCCCGCCCGTGCGGAGGATTCGGTGGAGGGGGCGGCGGGACGCGCGGAGCCCGTGTGCCGGCGGACGACCTTGACCTCGGCGATGGCGCGCACGGTGCGGATCAGCTCTTTCGACCGCCGCTCGTAGTCGGGGTGCCCCGGTCCCGGGGGCTTGGCGAGCACCGCCAGCGCGCCCTCGACCATCATCCGGAACGGGTTCGAATTCCCGGAGGAGGGCACGACGAGCGAGCTGATGATGGCGATCGGAAGCGGTCGGGTCTCCATGATGCGCCGGGTCGTCTCGAAGCCGTTCATCCCGCCCGGAAGGTTGATGTCCATCGTAACGACGTCGACGGACAGGGTGGCCAGCTTCTTGATCGCCTCGGCGCCGTTGGATGCGATCCCGGCGATCCGGATCTCGGGGTCGGTCGTGAGGATGTAGCTGATGAGTTGCGCGGCGGAGGGGGAATCCTCCACGATCAGGACGTCGATCATCGTTTAAGCCATTCTCCTTATCGCGGACAGCAGGTCGCCCTGGTCGAAACTGCTCTTCACTATATATGCGTTGGCGCCGGCTTCGACCCCTTTTTTGCGGTCGTCGGCCGATTCGAGGCCGGTCACGAGAATGACCGGCAGGTCTGCGAATTCCTTCCTGGCGCGGATCTTCCCGGTAAGCTCGAGCCCGTCCATGCGCGGCATCTGGACGTCGGATACGACCAGGTCGAAGCTCCTGGACTGGAGCGCCGTGAACCCGTCGATTCCGTCGATCGCGGTGACGACGGCGTACCCGGCCGATTCGAGGATGTTCTTGAGCAGCGTCCGGGCGGTAATGGAGTCCTCGACGACCAGGACGGACTTCCGTTTTCGGGTTCGGGTCGCTGGCGCCGAGGGAACCTGGTCGATCCGCCCTGCGAGGAGCACGGCGGATTTGAGCAGGTCGGAGACGTTGAGCACCAGGACGACCCGCCCGGAGGCGAGCACCGTCGCTCCGGAGACGTTCCGGACGCGGGACAGTTGCTTCCCGAGGCTCTTGAGGATGATCTCCTCCTCGCTCAGCACCTCGTCGACCTTGAACGCGATGCGGGCGTTCCCGGTTCCCAGCACGAGCAACTGGACCGTCCTCGCCTCGTCGCTGCCCGGCTCCTCGGGCACGCCGAGGATGGCGCCCAGTCGCACGAGCGAAGCGGGCTTCCCATGGAGCTCGATGGTCTCGACATTCTCGACCCGCTTCACGCGCTCGGACGGGAGGCTCAGGGCGCGCCCCACGTTGGTCGTCGGGATCGCGAAGATGCGCGTGCCCACCCGCACGAGCGTACCGCGGAAGGTGGCCATCGTCATCGGGATGAGGATCCGGAAGGTGGTGCCCGAGTCGCTGTGGGTCTCGACCTCGACCGTGCCCCCGAGCTTGTCGATCTTCTCGCGGACGATCGCGAGCCCAAGCCCCCGGCCGGAAAGGGTGGTGATCTTGGACGCCGTCGAAAAGCCGGAGCGGAAGATGAGGCCCACCGACTCGTCCGTCGTCATCCGTGAGGATTCCTCGGCTGTAATGATCCCCTTGGCGACGGCTGAATTCCGGACCCGCTCGGGATCGATCCCGCCGCCGTCGTCGAACGTCAGGATCTCGATCTTGCCGCCGTCGGTCCGCGACACCGAGATCGAAAGTTTGCCGCGGGGCGACTTGCGCTTGCGCTCCCGCTCCTTGGGCGACTCGATCCCGTGGTCGACGCAGTTCCGGATGATGTGCAGCAGCGGGTCCTTGACCTCCTGCAGGATCCGGTTGTCGACCTCGATGGTTCCGCCGCTGATCCGGAAATCGATGTCCTTTCCCTGCTCGCGGGCCAGGTCGCGCACCACCTTGGGAAACAGGTCGAGGAGCGAAGCGCAGGGAAACATGAGGACGTCCTTGACGTCCTCGAACAAGGAATCGACCATCGAGGCCACGGTGCGGACGTCGTCGCCGAATCCCTTCTTCATGAGCGTCAGGCGCCCCGGGATATCTTTCACCGCCGATGCATGGTTTTCGAGGAAGGCGCGAAGCAGGCGTGCATCGCGGTCTTCGTCGGGGGCGGCTTCTTCGCCCCCTCCGTCGGTGGCGGCCATCTTCCGCAGGACCGGGAGGACGCGTTGCCAGCCATCGGACCACCGGCCGACCTCGTCGCGCAGTTGGCGCAATTCGGCCACGTGCCGCTGTGAGATCAGTTTGAGCGCTATAAGCTCCTCGACCTGCAGCAGCAGCGCATCGAGCTTGTGCTTGGGGATCCGGATCGTGTCGGCGCCGGGGACCACCGGGCCTGCGGCCGGTGCTGCCGCGGGAGGCGGAAGCCGGTCTTCGGATCGGCGGCGGGGCGCCCGTGCGGGTTCCTGGAGGGGACCTGACGGCGTATCTGCGGACGGAACGGGCGGAGATGCGCCGGTTTCCCCGCGCGAAGCCGCCCCGAGCCGGTCGCGGAGGGCGAGCCGCTTCTGCCGTTCGGCCGGCCCCTCCTCGCCGCTTCCCTGCAGCAGCCCGTTGACCGTGTCGAGCGATTCGAGGAGGAGGTCGCACAGGGCGGGCGACAACGTCACCTCCTCGCGCTTGACGACCGCGAGCAGCCCTTCCATCGACTGGCACATGAGCTCGATCTCGGTCAGGTTGACCGAGCGCGCGGCGCCCTTGAGACTGTGCGCCTCCCGATAGACCATCTCGACGAGCTCGCGCCGCCGCGGGACGGGTGGCGACTGCTCGAGTTCCATCAGGCCGGCGCTCATGGCGGAGGTGTGCTCCTCCGCCTCGATCCGGAAGGTGGCCAGCAGCCGCTGGAGGAACTCTTCTTCCCGGGTGCTCACGCGCGCGTCATTCTCCCTGGATTTTGAATCGCCCGATGACCTGCTTGAGCCGGATGCCAAGCTCATGCAAATTCATCGAGGAACTTTCGGCATGCCGGATGCTGGCGGCGATCTGCTCGCTGGCGCGCTTGATGTTGTCCATCGCCAGCGCGACCTGGTCGATCCCGACGACCTGCTCGTTCGTCGACGCCACGATTTGCGTCGTGGCGAGCGCGGATTCGGATACGGCCTCGGACATCGTCTTGATCGAGTCGCCGGCCTGGTGGGACTGCATCACCCCGGCGTCGACCGCCTTGCTGCCCTGCTCGGTCGCCATGACCGCCCCCGAGATCGCCTTCTGGATGTCGTTGAGGATCGCGCGCACCTGGGAGGTCGCCTCCTTGGACTGTTCCGCCAGGTTGCGCACCTCCTGGGCCACGACCGCGAAGCCCTTCCCCTGCTCGCCCGCCTTGGCGGCCTCGATGGAGGCGTTGACCGCGAGCAGGTTCGACTGGTTGGCGATGTCGTTGACGCTGGCGATGATGGCGCCGATCGTCTGGCTCTGCTCGGAGAGCTTGACGATGCTGTCGGCGATCGATTCCATCTGCTCGCGGATCTGGTTCATCCGGATGACGGACTCGTTCACCGCCGCCCGTCCGTTCTGGGAGACGGCCGCGGCGTTCTGGGCGCTCTCGGAGACGTAATCGGCCTTCTGGCTGACCAGCCGCACGGTCTGCTTGACCTCGGAGATGGTGGTCGAGGTCTCGCTGACCGCGGTGGCCGTCTCGGAGGAGCTTGCGGCGAGCTGCGTGGTGAGCGCGAGGATCTCGTTGGAGGAAGACGCCATGACGTCGGCCGCGTCGGTCAGGTCGGAGATCATCCGCCGCAGGTTCTCTAGCATCGTGAGGAAGGCGTTCCCGAGCATGTCGCGGTCGGAGCGGGGGAACACGCGGACCGTCAGGTTGTTCGTGGCGATGTTCCCGGCGACGAGCGACATTTCCTCAAGATAGGCGGTCATCTTCTCGAACGCCTTGGCGAGCGTGCCCACCTCGTCTTCCCGGTTGTATTTACTGACCGCGATCGTGAGATCGCCGTCGGAGATCCGCTCGGCGGTCTTGGTGATGTCGCGCAGCGGTTTCGCGATGTGGTGCGTGAGCGAGAGGCTGACGACGGTGAACAGGACGGAGCAGATCAGGCAGGCGATGACGAGGGTCGTCTTGGTGCTGTCGGCCAGCTGGTGGTGGGCGTAAAGCTGTTCTTCCGCGCTCTTCTGCAGGACGCGGCCGATCTCGGCCGATAATCTGCGGATCTCGCCTCCGAGCAGGATCTCGGCCTTGCGCCCCTCGGGCTGCGCCTTCCCCCGGTCGACCGCCGCGCGCCGGGCGCCGACGTCGTCGCCGATCTGCGCCAGCCGCTTGGCGATCAGGTCGCTCATCTTGGCGAAGAGCTGCCGGGCCTCGGCGTTCCGGATCGCGGTCCCGGATTCGCGAAGGCGTTCGGAGACCCTTCCCGACGCGGCCGTACCGGCGTCGAGGAACTGACGCTCGCCGGTGGCCAGGTAGCCGTCGGCGTTCGCGGACGCTTCGTCGAGGTCGGCGACGACCGACGCGACGAACAGCCGGTCGCGGGAGGTCGCATCGATCTCCCCGGCCTTCAGGATCAGCCGGTGGATGCTGATGTAGGGATCGACGCTCAGCGCCATGATCAGCAGGTTGGCGAAGATGAACCCGGCCGCGAGCTTGACCCCGATGTTGAACCTGAAATCTATGTTCATGAATGTTCGCCCTCCTGAGGCGTTCGTTTCGATGTCATCCGGTGAAGTCGTCGTGGACCATGAGGCCCGGGTCGGCCAGCATCCGGTCGGCGTCGAGCACGGCCAGCCGGTCGGCGGTGATCCCCTTGAGATATTCGGCGCGCACGCCGCTGAGCGTCGGCAATGTGGCCTGCAGGTCGGCGGAGGCGATGCGGGAGACGCCTGCGATCTCGTCGGCCAGCAGCGCGAATTCCATGTCGGAAGCGTGGAGGATCAGCACCCGGAATTCCTCCGCCGCCTCCCGCCCGGGGAGGCCGAAGAAGCCGCGGATGTCGACGACCGAGATGATCTTCCCGCGCACGTTGATGATGCCGACCACGAACGGGGGCGTGCCCGGGACCGAGGTCAGCGCCCTGGCCTGGAACACCTCCCGGACGCGGGACGTTTCGACCGCGTATCGCTCGGCGTCCAGCCGGAACTCGACGACCTCGATCATCCCCTGGAGGGGCCGCGCATCGACGGGCGGTTCGGCGAGCCGGCGCGCCCGTTTATCGAGCAATTGCTGGCGGGTCAATCCGATCGCGTCGGTCGCCCGACGCCGATAACCGGGTTTCTCGGTCATTCCTCACCTTCCCCGCGCCCGGGAGACGCCTCCGGCGCGATGGATCGGATCATGGCCGCGAGTCCCCCGACGGTCGTGCCGCCGGATTCGCGGAGGATCTCGTCGGCCGGGTATCGGGCGAGGATCGCGAGTGCGTTCGAAAAATACCGCGAAGCTTCGGGCCGGTGGCCGGAGCCGTGCAAGAGGTGCCCGAGCGAGATGTGGGGCGCGACGAAGTCGGAGTCGAGGTAGATCGCGCGCCGGAACTCGCGGGCCGCCGCCGTCGGGTCTCCTTTTTCCTGCAGGATGACGCCGTAAAGATAATACGCCGCGGGATTCATCGGGTCGGCTTCGAGCGCCGCGCGGCAATGGATCGCCGCTTCATCGAATCGGCCCGCGTCGGCGCTCCGGCGCGCGGCGGACAGGGGATCGGCCAGCGGCGGGACCGGGGACACCGGGATGCGGAGGGCTTCGGCTTTAGGGCGCGGAGCGCGCAAGGCGTTGGCCGGCGGCCGTCCGGTCGGCGGCGGGGCCGACCGGGGCCTGGAAGCCGCCGGTTTCCCGGAAAGAGGTTTCCGGAAGTAAAACGCCTTGCCGTGTTCGATCCGCTCGAACCCCTCGAATTGCGCCAGGGAGAGCTCGTTGGCGCTGACGACGAAAAAACCGCCGGGCACGAGCGAGGCCAGGAGGCCGCTGAGGACGTGCTCGATGCGCTCGGGGGAAAAATACATCAGGACGTTCCGGCAGAACACGAGGTCGATGTTGTCGGTGCCGTTCCAAGAAGCGGGATAGGGTTCGGTGCCCAGGTTGAGTCGTTCGAAGCGGACGAGGCGGCGCACCTCCGGCACGACGGACCAGGCCCCCTCGCCGGCCGGGCGGAAGAAGCCGTTTTTGACCCATGCGGGGGTGCCCCGGAAGGACCAGGCGGTGTAAACCCCGCTCTGCGCCTTCAGAAGCGACTCGGTGTTGAGGTCGGTCGCCAGCACCGAGACATCCCACGCCTCGATGTCGGCGATCGAACGGATCAGCAGCATCGCCAGCGTGTACGCTTCCTCGCCCGTCGAGCAGCCGGCGCTCCAGACCCGGATCTTCCGGGAGCCGCCCCGCCGCTCCCGGAGGAGCTGGGGGATAACCTGCTTCTCGATCCCGTCGAGCATATCCGGTTCCCGGAAGAAATAGGTCTCGCCGATGGTGAGGTGGTCGAGCAGCACGGTCGTCCAGTCGGAAGGGGCGGAAGGTGAAAGGAAGCGCTCGGCCAGCTCGCGCGCGCCGGCAAGACCCAGCGTGTCGGATGCCTCGGCGAGCCCCTTGCGCAGATCGGGCCATTTGTCGGGGGGGAACGCGAGCCCGGATCGCCGTTCGATGGCCCGGCTGACGCCCTCCAGCAGCGTGGCGGACAGGTCACCCGGCATCGGAGGAATCCCCCAGGGCGCGGTCGAGCTGGTCCTGCTCGTCGATCGACAGCACCCGGTCGAGGTCGTGGATCAGCACCAGATCGTCGCCGATCTGCACCACGCCCTGCACGAATTCGAGGCCGGGAACGACGTCGTTCCCGATGACGTAGCCGCCTTCGGGGCTCTCGACCACGCCGAAGGCCGTGTCGACGAAAAAGGCGAGGGAGCGTCGGGCGGTGTGCGCGATGACCATGCCGTCGTCGAGCCGGACCGTCCGGGGAGGGATTCCGAGCCGCCGGCGCAGGTCGACGACGGGGATGATCGTCCCGTGGACGTTGACGACGCCCAGGACGGCCTCGGGTCCGTCGGACAGCGGCGTGACCGCAACGGCCTGGACGACCCGCTCGACGCACGGGAGCTCGAGCGCAAAACGCCGGCCTTCGATGGAGAACAGGAAAAGGGGCTCCATCTAGTCTCTATCGGCATGAGGGGGAAATTTCTTTATCGTAAACGGGGACTTTCTCTCGGCCCGGGTCATCCCGCCGGAATCCGGATCCGGAAGCGCGTGCCGACCCCGACCTGGCTCTCGACCGAGACGGCGCCCCCGTGCGATTCGACGATGTGCTTCACGATCGAGAGCCCGAGGCCCGTGCCCCCCAACTGGCGAGAACGCCCCTTCTCGACCCGGTAGAACCGCTCGAAGATGCGCGGGAGATGCTCGGGGGCGATGCCGGGCCCGTCGTCGGCGACCTCGAACAGGCACTCATGCCCCGAGAGCTCTCCGCTCAACGAGATTGTCCCCTCGGGCCGGCCGTACTTGACGGCGTTCTCGAGCAGGTTGGACAGCGCCACGGACAATTTCCGGAAATCGGCCCGGAGCGGGGCGTCGGCGCCGGAGACGACCAGGGTGACCCCCGCCCGATCGATCGCCGGGCGCATCGGGGCGACCACGCTCTCGAGGAATGCCACGATCGGCAGCTCCTCGATCATCAGCGGGATGCTGCCCGATTCGGCCCGCGACAGCTCGAGCAGGTCGCCGACGAGCAGTTCCATCCGCAGGGCGTTCGCGTGGGCGGTGTCGAGGAAGGAAGTATTCACCGGCTGCCCCTCCCGCAGGGCGTCCTGAACCGCCTCCAGGTAGCCCCGGATGTTGGTGAGCGGCGTCCGCAGCTCGTGCGAGGCGTTCGAGACGAACTCGCTCTTGATCTGTGCCAGCCGTTTTTCCTCGGTGATGTCGCGCAGCGTCAGCAGCAGGTCCCGGATCTCGTCGTCCCGGTAGGAGACGGAGGTGCCGGTTACCCGGAGCGTGCGTGCCTTGCCGTCCCGGGAGGCGAGCGTGATGTCCCGGGCATGCAATGCGGTGCCGCGTTGCAGCGCGTCGAGGCACGAAAGCAGCTCGGGGCTTCGGATGATATCGGTATACGGGTGGCCCGCGACTTCTCCCGTGATCCCGAGCAGGGCGATCGCCTCCCGGTTGACCATCCGGACCGATCGGTCTTGCCCGATGACGAGGACGCCTTCGGAGAGGTTTTCCAGCAGCGTCGCCAGGCGGGCCTTCCCCGCGTCGAGCTGCAGGATCGTCTGCTCGAGCCGGTCGGCCATGGCGTTGAGTCCGTCGGCCATCTCCTCGAGCTCGTCGCCCGTATCGACCGACACGCGTTGCGCCAGATTTCCTCCTGCGAACGCGCCGACGGCCGCGCGCATCGTGTCGAGGGGGCCGGTGACCTGCCGGGCCCGCACCGCGGTGCCCGCCAGCATGACCAGCAGGGCGGCGAAGCCGGTCGCCAGCGTGTAGTTGCGGATGTGGGCGAGTCCCGTCTCCATGCCGGCGAGACGCAGGGAGACCCGGGCGACCCCGACGATCTTCCCGGCGGCCCGGATGGAAACCGCCGCGTAGTGCTCGTCGGTCTTCTCCGTGATGCTTCGGCGGGAGGCGTAGCCGACCGTCCCCGAAAGCGCCTCGCGGATCTCCTCGCGGTCCCCGTGGTTCTCCATGTCGGGGACGCCGGCGGCGCCGATGGCGGAATCGGCGATCACCACGCCGTCGGGGCGGACGACCGTCATCCGGAGATCGAGCCCCCGCCCCAGCCGGTCCACCTCGGCGGCGATCCGGGCCGGATCGGCGGGGACCGACTCGATCATCGGACGCACCGATTCGGAAAGCACCCGGGCCTGGCGCAAAAGCTGCCGGTCGGTTTCCTCAAGGGCGAACCTGCGGAACTGGAGGTAGCCGGCCGTGCCGGCGATGCCGAGGGCGGCGGCCGTGATGACGAAATAGGTCAGGAAGAACTTGAAGGCGAGCGAGGAGCGTCGCGGCACGTCGGGATCAGTCCTCCCTCAGCTTGTAGCCCACGTCCTTGACGGTCTCGATGGCTTTCACGAGCAGGGGGATCTTCTGGCGGAGCTTGGCCACATGGACGTCGACGGTCCGGTCGGTGACGTAGGTGTCTCCTCCCCAGACTTTTTGCAGGATCGCTTCGCGCGACAGCACGCGCCCGACGGCGCCGAGCAGCGCCTCGAGGATGCGGAATTCCTTGGTGGTGAGGGAGACAGGAAGGCCGTCGTCCCGGACCTCGTGGCGCGCCAGGTCCATCCGGAGACCGCGGTAGGCGTAGACCTTGTCGGCCAGCAGATCGGGCGGCGGCCCGCCGCTCCGGCGAAAGATCGCCTTGATGCGCGCGACCACCTCGCGCGGGCTGAACGGTTTGAGGATGTAGTCGTCGGCGCCCAGCTCGAGGCCGACGACCCGGTCGGTCTCGTCGCCCTTGGCGGTGAGCATGAGCAGCGGCGTGCGGGCGACGGCGGGATCGGCGCGGACGATCCGGAGCAGCTCGAGGCCGTCCATCTTCGGCAGCATGATATCGAGGAGGATCATGTCGGGGCGCTCCGAGCGGACGAGCGCGAGCCCCGTCTCCCCGTCCGGGGCGACGATGGGCAGGAACCCTTCCTTGCGCAGGTAGTGCGCGAGGAGGTCCCGGATCTCCTGTTCATCCTCGATGATGAGGACGGTCTTGGCCAACGGTTCCTCCGACGGCAGCGGTTCACACATTATATTCATAAATATCGCGCGATAATCGATTCCGTGCCCGGATCGCGGCAGACCAAGGGAGGCGCCATGCAACGGATCGTCCTGATTGCGCACGACGCGAAGAAGAAAGACATGATCGAGTGGGTGGAGTACAACCGGAAACCGCTCTCGACGCGTGAGCTTTGGGCCACGAAATCGACAGGCGAGGAGATTATCCGGGAAGTCGGGCTCCCCGTGAACCTGCTGATGCACGGGCCGGAAGGGGGCGACGCGCAGGTCGGTGCGATGATCGCCGAGCACAAGGTCGACTTCCTGGTCTTCCTGTGGGACCCGCTGGCGCCGCAGCCGCACGACGTGGACGTGAAGGCGCTGCTTCGGCTGGCGGTGCTGCACAACCTGCCCTCCGCCTGCAACCGGCGCACCGCCGATTTCCTCATCTCGTCGCCGCTGTTCAATGGGCGGCGCGCCCATGAGGGCCACGCGTAGCTTCCGGAACGATGCCCTTCTGCGCGGCATCGAAGAGAGACGGGAGGCCATGCCATGGAAGCGATCGACCTGAGCATCCTGTACGAGGAAACGGACGAGTTACCGACGGGCCTTTGCTGCGGGTGTGGAATCCCGATCGAATACGACGCCGAAACGGCGATCGAGGGCCAGGCCGGCTACTGCCGGGCGTGCGAGGAGTCGGACGTCTACCCCGCGTGAAGGGTATCCGTTCCCGGCGTTATTTGGGTTTCCGTTTGCCCGGAGCGCACCCGGGGCCGCACGGGCCGATTTTCATCTGCCCGGCGATCACCCCTTCGGGCCCGAGTTCCCTTGCGAGCGCCATGCGCTTCCGGTCGGCGGCGATGACGGGATCATCGTCCAGCCATTTCCGGAGCGACTTGAGCACCTTGGCCGCGAACGGATTCTCCTGCTCCCGGTCGAGCGTGTAATAGATCCACTTCTTGTCCTTCCGGTCGCGGACGAAGCCTGCCGCCCGCAGGAGGAAGAGGTGCTTCGACACGGTCGACTGGCTCAAGGACAGGACGGCGATGATCTGGCAGACGCACATCTCCCCGTCCTCGAGCATCTTCAGGATGCGGACGCGGGTCGGGTCGGCGGCGGCCTTCATGGCCGTTTCATATGCGCGCAAGCTCATGGTCCACTCCTCGCGGAATCCGTCTCTTCCATTACGATAACCCGGACGGCCATGGGCGACAAGCGCTGCTCACGTCGTATCGCCAAATGACGAATTGACATCGGCCCGGCTATGAAGGACCATGGCCGTAGCCTGAGGTCACGGGGGGATATCATTTGGTCTTTTTACGACGCTGGGCGTTCCTGCTTCTTTTGCCCTTCATCCTTGTCGCGGCTTCGGTCACCGGATCCTTTTCGGCCGAGACCGAAAGAAGGGACCCCGCGGCCATCGCCCGCGAAGATCACAAGCCGGTCGTCGCCGACTTCGGCCTGGGCTTCTGCAGGCAGTGCAAGCAACAGACGGCAACGCTGAAGGAGGTCGAGGCGGCCTACGGCGACCGGGTTGCCGTCCGGTGGGTCCACGTGAATCTCGAGGGCGCGCTGGTCGAACGGTACCAGGTCGAGATGATCCCGCTGCTGGTATTCTTCGACGCGACGGGCAAGGAGGCATTCCGCAAGGTCGGCCCGCTGCCCTACAAGGAAATACGCGACCAGCTCGCCCGGATGGGCATCAAGGAGAAGCGGAAATGAAGAAACTGCTCGTCTACGGAACCGGATGCCCAAAGTGCAAGAAACTCGCGGAAGCGGCAGAGTCCGCCGCGAAGCAGGGAAGCATCCCCTATACGCTCGACAAGGTCACCGACATCGCAGAAATCGTCAAGGCCGGCGTGATGCTGACGCCCGCGCTGTCCGTCGACGGCGTGATCAAGGTGTCCGGGCGCATTCCGGATGCGGCAGAGCTGGCCGCCATCCTGGCGGGCTGACGCCATGAACCCGAGGAAAGCCCTGACCGTGCTGCTGCTTCTCTTCGTCGCCGCAGGAATCGCATGGGTCGGCGTCCGGGCGTCCCGCAAGGCCGCCCCGCCCGATGCGCCCGTTTCCGCCGGAAACAAGGCGGCTGCCGGCGCGACGATCGCGAACCGGGTCGTCGTCTATTATTTCCACGGCCGCGTCCGCTGCGTCTCCTGCAACAGGATCGAGGCGCTTTCGAATAAGACCATCGAGGAAGCATTCGCCGCCGATCTTTCGGCGGGGCGGATTGCCCAGGTCGTGATCGACGTCGACCAGCCGGGCAATGCGCACTACGTCAAGGACTACGCCCTGACCGGCTCCGCGGTCGTCTTGGTCGACGGCCGCGCCGGCGCGGGCGGCCGCTGGAAGAATCTCGATCAGGTCTGGACCTTGCTCGACGACGCGCCGGCGTTCTCGAAATACATCCGCGAAAACGTTTCCGGCTTCCTCGCCGGCGCAGGAAAATGATGGACGGCTATGCCCTTGGCGCGGGAACGGCGTTGTGGCTGGGGGTCCTGACCGCCATCAGCCCCTGTCCGCTGACCACCAATATCGCCGCCGTCTCCTTCATCGGGCGTCAATATTCCCACCCGTTGCGGGTCACGCTCGCGGGGCTCGCCTACGTCGCCGGTCGGGTGGCGACCTACGTCGCGCTCGGCGTGCTTCTCGCCGGAGGACTGCTTTCGGCCCCGTCGCTTTCCACGTTCCTGCAACGCTGGATGAACGCGATCCTGGGACCGATTCTCATCCTCGTCGGGATGCTGCTGCTCGGGCTGCTGGCGTTCGAGGCCGGCTCGGGCAGCGCGCGGGGCGCGCGCCTCAAGGAATGGGCGGCGCAGGGGGGCGTGCCGGGTGCGTTCCTGCTGGGGGCGCTGTTCGCGCTCTCCTTCTGCCCGATCTCGGGTGCCCTGTTCCTGGGCAGCCTGGTTCCGCTGGCAGTCACGCACAACGCACCGGTGCTCTTCCCGCTGCTTTATGGCGTGGGCACAGGCGCCCCGGCGGCGCTGTTCGCGTTGCTCATCGCGATGGGCGCGAAGTCGGTCGGGTCGCTCTTCGACAAGGTCGGGAGGGCCGAAGGCGTGGCGCGCAAGGTTACCGGCGCCGTCTTCATCGCCGCGGGCGTCTTTTTCACGTTGCGCTACACGTTCGAGCTGTTCTGAATCCGGTTCGAATTTGTTCAGGAAGATGCCAGCAGATAGAATCCCGCCGCCAGGAGGATGCCCCCGGAAATCCGGCGGATTGCCGTTTCCGCGTTCCGGTCCGGCAGCGCCGTCTTGCCGAGGGAGACACCGAGCAATACTGCACCCATCGGGAGACTGAATCCGACCGCGAACATGGCGAGCATCAGCGCGCCCCACAGAACCTGCCCCTGCAGGACCGCCGCCCCGATCACGATGAAGATGCCGGGGTTGCAGGGCAGGGAGCAGGCAGCCAGCCCTCCTCCCAATAGCAGCCCCCCCGTCGCCGTTCCCAGCTTTCCGGACCCCTTCGCTGAATTTCCGAGGAATGCCGGCGAGAGGTCGAAGGGGAGCAGCTTCAGCGTCGCGAGACCGAAGACGATGGCAACGATGCCGGCGAACGGCTTCCAGTAGCCCCCGAGGGAGTTTTGCGCGACCTGTCCGAACAGGCCGGCCAGGGCGCCGATGATCATCAGCGACAGGATGGTTCCCGCCATGAAGGAGAGGGCGGAGATGGCCGCAGTCCGGCGGTCCTTCTCTTGCCGCGCCCCGGAGTAGCCGATGAGGATGCCCATCGCAGGCAGCGTGCAGCAGGCGCTGGCGGCGGCGCTCACCGTGCCCAGGACCAGGGCGAAGAAAAACCCGACCGGCCGGCCGGCCGAACCCTGCAGCAGGGAAACGAAATGACCGACCACGGTCATCCCCTCACTTGCGGGGGGCGGGGTTGCTCGTTTCGCAGTTGCCGCCGGACGCGGGGCAGCACAGGCCGCTTCCCGCCTTGGGACGGGCGCTGGTCGTCTTGTAGAACAGGATTGCGGCGACCGCCGCGATCACCGCGATGCAGACGGCGATCTTGAGGGTCCTGTGGCCTTTCCCACCCGGTGCCCCGCAGCAGCAACCCGGCCCGCAGTCCTGCGTGCTTTCCGTCGAGTCCGCCTCGACCGTGCCCGGGGAGGTAGTCCCTTTCTCTTCTTGTTCCATGGTCATGCTTTTCTCCTTTCGATCATCGGCTTGCGCATGCGGAGGATCCCGCCGGCGCGAACCAGCGTCTTTGTAACCAGAATGCCACATTCACGAGCCCGATCATCACCGGCACCTCGACCAGTGGTCCGATGACGGCCGCAAAAGCTGCCCCCGAGTTGATGCCGAAGACCGCCACCGCCACGGCGATGGCCAACTCGAAATTGTTGCTGGCGGCGGTGAAGGCCAGCGTGGCCGTCTTGCCGTAGTCGGCCCCCATCCTTTTTCCCATCCAGAAGGAGACGAGGAACATTACGATGAAATAGATGCAAAGCGGGATCGCGATCCGCACCACGTCCATGGGCAGTTGCACGATCAGTTTTCCCTTGAGGCTGAACATGGCCACGATCGTGAACAGCAGGGCGACCAGCGTCAGCGGGCTGATTCTGGGCACCACTTCCCGGTGATAGCGTTCCTTGCCCATGACCTTCACCCCGATCAGGCGGGTCAGGGCACCGGCGATGCAGGGGATACCGAGGTAGATGAACACGCTCTTCGCGATCTGCCCGATCCCGATATTCACTTCGACGCCCCGCAAACCCGCCAGCGGCGGGAGGATCGTGATGAAGAACCAGGCGTAGACGCTGTAGAAGAGCACCTGGAAGATGCTGTTGAAGGCGACCAGCCCCGCGGCATATTCGGTGTTCCCCTTGGCCAGCTCGTTCCAGACGATGACCATGGCGATGCAGCGCGCCAGGCCGATCAAGATCAATCCCACCAGGTAGTCCGGCTTGTCGGGCAGCAGAAGCGCGGCGAGGACGAACATCAGCACCGGACCGACCAGCCAGTTCTGCACCAGAGAAAGCCCCAGGATCTTCTTGTTCCGGAAGACCTCGGGCATGTCCTCGTACTTCACCTTGGCGAAAGGGGGGTACATCATGAGGATCAGCCCGGCTGCGATGGGGAGGTTGGTCGTGCCGACCTGGAACCCGTTGACGAAGTCCTCCATGCCCGGTATGGAATAGCCGAGCCCCACGCCCAGCGCCATGGCGGCGAAGATCCAGAACGTGAGCCAGCGGTCGAGGAAGGAAAGTTTTCCCGAGATGCCTTCGGACATGCGTCGTGCCTCCGTTTCCGTTCACGATGCGGCTTTCGTATCCATGTCATATTGACATATGACGATATGAAAAGGTAGCCTGAACCCCGGTGCGCCATTTGAGCGCCATTGGATGGGGAGGGCATGCGATGCAAAACGAAAAGGGATCGACCGTCGGATTCCCCGAGCTGTTTTCCGTCGGCGTGCTGTCGCTCATCCTCTGGTGGATGGTCTACAGGCGGCTCGCGCTCCTGTCGAAGGCGATCACATACAAACTGCTGGCGCTCGAGCCCGGGTCGCGACTCGCCTCGTCGGTCGATTTCTTCCTCTATGATACGCCCAAGGTGCTGATGCTGCTCGCGCTGGTCGTTTTCGGCGTCGGCGTCGTCCGGACGTTCTTCACCCCGGAGCGCGCCCGCCGGATCCTGTCCGGCCGGCGGGAGACGTTCGGGAACGTCGCCGCCGCGCTGCTCGGGATCGTCACGCCCTTCTGCTCCTGCTCGGCCGTGCCGCTTTTTATCGGCTTCGTCACGGCGGGCGTCCCGCTGGGCGTCACCTTTTCCTTCCTGATCTCCACCCCGATGGTCAACGAGGTCGCGCTGGTGCTGCTCTTCGGCCTGTTCGGCTGGAAGGTCGCCGCCCTCTACTTGGGCACCGGACTGCTCATCGCGATGGTCGCCGGGTGGACGATCGGCCGATTGAAGATGGAGCGGCACGTCGAGGACTGGATTTACAAGGTAGGCGGAGCCTCGGGCGAGGATGGGGACGACGACGAGATGACCTGGCGGGAGCGGGTGCGGGGCGGGCTCGACGCGGAGCGGGAGATCGTCGGCAAGGTGTGGCCCTGGGTGATATTGGGCATCGCCGTCGGCGCCGGCATCCACGGCTACGTGCCCGAGAACTTCATGGCGTCGATCATGGGGCGCGAGGCCTGGTGGTCCGTGCCGCTGGCGGTCCTCATCGGCGTCCCGATGTATTCGAACGCGGCGGGCATCATCCCTGTCGTCCAGGCGCTCCTGGGCAAGGGCGCCGCGCTCGGCACCGTGCTCGCCTTCATGATGGCGGTCATCGCGCTGTCGCTTCCCGAGATGATTATCCTGCGAAAGGTTCTGAAGCCGACGCTGATCGCAACTTTCATCGGGGTGGTGGGGACCGGTATTCTGGTGGTAGGTTACCT
The DNA here is from genome assembly GCA_036504035.1 of Candidatus Deferrimicrobiaceae bacterium. Taxonomy (NCBI): domain Bacteria; phylum Candidatus Deferrimicrobiota; class Candidatus Deferrimicrobia; order Candidatus Deferrimicrobiales; family Candidatus Deferrimicrobiaceae; species Candidatus Deferrimicrobiaceae bacterium. Next base: position 45,651 of record DASXVV010000006.1, on the reverse strand, counting down.
GTTCAACTTTCTGCTGTAGCCGGTTCGAAGCCATCGAAGGAGGAAGGCATGCTGATTCGACAGGTTGGAGAATTGACGAGGTTCGATCCGACAGGTCCCGTTCGTCACCCGGTCGCCGAAGGAACCCATTGCAAGACGGCGCTGTGGTGCCTGGAGGCGGGCCAGGAGATTCACCCGCACGTCCATGCCGGGGATCATGTCTGGACCGTCGTCGAGGGGGAAGGGTGGTTCCTGACCGAAAAAGACGCCCATCCTGTGGAGAAGGGCAGCGTGGTATTCGCCCCGGCCGGGGAGGCGCACGGGATGCGGGCCGGAACGCAACTGGCGTTCGTCTCCGTCAGCGCGGGGTGATTTCTCCCGGACGGAAGCGCGCTACTCCGTCCGGAACAGGGCGACGCTTGCCGCCAGCTCCTCGGCACCCGCGGCATTTTCCTGGGCGATCCGGTCCAGCCCTTCGACGGCCGAGTGCATCTTTTCGATTCCGGCGGCCTGTTCGCGCGAGGCCCCAGCGATTTCGCCGACGATCTGCCCGATCTTGCCGGAGATCTGATCGACTTGGCCGAAGGCGCCCGCAGCCTGCTGAACGAGATCTCCGCCGTTGTGCACCTTCCGGACGATGTCGCGGATGAGCGTGTCGGTGTTTTTTGCCGCTTCTCCCGCCTGCGCCGCGAGCCGCTTGACCTCCTCCGCCACCACGGCAAAGCCTTCGCCTGCCGTTCCCGCGTGTGCCGCCTCGACTGCGGCGTTCAGCGCCAGCAGATTGGTGCGCGATGCGACCGAATTGATCGTCTTGATGATCTCCTGCGCCTGTTCGCTGGCCTGCTGAATGGTTTCCATAGATGCCGTCAGTTCGACCATCAACCCGTTCGACGACTGGATGAGCTTGCGGGCGTCGCCCATCAGGCGATCGGCTTCGGTCGCATTCCCGGCGTTGGTACGGGTTGAAGCGGAAATGTCGGCCGCTCCGCGCGTCAGGTCGTCGGCCGTGGCGGAAAGCCGCTCGGAACCGCCGGCCAGGGTTTGCGATGCGCACCCGATTTGCGAGGTCATTTCCCCCAGCATGCCGGACGCTTGGTTGAAGTGCACGGCGAGAAGGCCGAATTCGTCGTTGCGCCGATCGTCGAGCCGGGCGCTGAAGTCTCCCCCGCCGAACCGTTCGGCCAGGTCGGCCAGCTCCTGGATAGGGTTCATGACCGCACGGGCCACGAGGAGGCTGAAAAGCGTGCCGGCGACGAATACGATCAATCCGATGGCGACGAGCGTCGCCTTTCCCGATCGCACGACCCGGTTGATGGTGATGATGGCCTGCTCCTGCTCCGAACGCGCCGCGACGACCCCTTTCTGGCCCGCTTCCCGCTGCGCCGCGACCAGCGATTTCAACTTTTCGTTCAGGGCGGCGGCCCGGGCCGTCACCGAGATCTTGCGCGCCAGTTTCGGAATTGCGCCATCGCCCTCCCATAGCTGCCGGCGAATTTCTCCGAATTCGGCATCGACTGCCCTGACGGATTTCAACTCGTCCGCTTGTTCTTTGCCGAGGCGCGCGGCAAGCGACTTCGATAGCGTCGTCGCGGCGGCGAACTGTTCTTTGAGACGGCCGTCGATATATTTCAGTTCGTTGTCTGTCGCCGCGGTGGAGCAACCGGCGACGAGGTTGCGGATCGTAAGCCCGGTCGAAAGCAGATCCCCGGCCAAGCCAAACGTGTCGACCGCCGCATTCGAAACAGCGAGCGAGTCGTCGAGCGACCGGTTCTCGACTGCGAACCGATCGGCGGTGAGCGCAACTTCCTGGTCGACGCGGAGCGAGACGTCGTTGATCTTCTGGCGGACCTTGTCCGCGTCCTCATCGAACTGCCTCTTCGCGGCGTCGCTGCCGCCCGACAGCAGCGCGTTCTTCCGCTCGAGCAGCCCGCCCGAGCCCATGACCGCCTTGTCCTGTGCATCGATTGTTTCAAACATTTCCCGGATGGCGGGCGTCGCGTCCGATGTCAGCTCGCTGGTGCGGAACCGTTCGATGGCGCCGGCAAACTTTCCCTTCGCGATCAATGCCGGACGCTTGCTGTCGGCCCGACGGATATCGGCGAAGGCGTAGTCGGCGTCCTTCAGGGCGTCCATCATTGCCTGGACGCTGCGAAGCCGCCTTGTCGCGGACTTGGCGCTGTCCTTTGCCTTGGACAGATGCGCGGTGCCCGTCTTCTGGATGGTCCGGCTCTGCCTTGCCAGGATGCCGAGTTTCGACGAAATTCCGGACATGCGTGCGGACATCAGCGCCCCGGCCGCCCGGGCGCCTTCCTCCGCCGCAAGCCGGTCGGCGGTGGTCTTGACCAGTTCCCCCGTCAGCGTCTCAAGCTCCCCCACGCCCGACGAATGTCCCCCGTCGGTTTTGAGCGCCGCAAGCTCCCCGTCGATTCGCCTTATCTCCTCGTGCGTATTCACGGCATCGATTTTCGCCGCGGAAAATTCGGCCTGCGACGAGGCGGCGGACACCTTGAGCAGGTTTGCGGTCTGCTCCTGGAGTGCGCGCTGAAGTTCGATCGTCTTGAGCTGGTAGGGCGTTGAGCGCTCGACCAGCTGCGACAGCTTCCCCTGGACGAATTGCATGCCCAGGTACCCCACGCCTGCGATGATCGCGATGCCCACCGCCGTGACGCCGATGTTGAGGAAAAGCTTGGTGCGGATTTTCATGCCGACTCCGATATTGGCGCGCAGTCCGGTCTACTTGCGGACGTATTTCGCGCCGTCGCCCTTGACGAAGTCGATCAATTTCTGAACCTCGGGAGAAGGATCTCCCTTGGTGACGACGATGATCGGGCTGGTCATGGCCGGTTCGGTCTCGACCGCCTTGACGGTTCCGTCGACCATGCCCAGCGGGTCGATTCCGACCGCCTCGGCATTGGCCGCCACGTCGCTGCGCACCTTGGCGTAATTGCCGCTCTCGAGCACTTCCTTGGTCACCGTCGCGCCGTCGAGCATGGTCTTGACGAGCTGGGCGTTCTGGCCGGGCGTGTTCTTGCCCCAGACGACAATGATCGCCAGATCCTTGCCCCCGACCTCTTTCCAGTTGACGATCTTCCCGGTGAAGATGCCCTTGATCTGCTCCTTGTTCAGCTTGCCGACCGGGTTGTCCTTGTGGACGAGGAGGATGGTCCGGTTAGTGGCGACCGGATTCGACTTGAGCGTTGCCGTATCGACCTTCTGGCCGTCGGCCTCGGCCCCCTTGACCATGCTCTCGATCGGCACCGCGGCGGCGGCCGCCTGCGTCTCGCCCTTGAGCAGCGAGACGAGACCGTCCTTCGGCGTGCTCTGGAGGACGACGAGGTGGATTCCTGTCGCCTTTTCGAACGGTTCCGCGACGGGGGCAAAAACGGTGCTCATTGCGGCGCCGCCGCCGCCGATCTTGATCTCGGCTGCGACGCCCCGGGTGGCGATCGATGCGAGGGCGATCATGACATAAAGGCATGCGACGGCGGGCGCGGGAACGCGGAACGATCTGTTCTTCATCTTACCCTCCTGAAATTATTACGGGAAAGCGCATATGCGAAAACTTTTCCCTGCGTTGTTATCGGCAGGTTGGGGGAAGAAATTCAGTGGGGAACGGGGGATGATCCGGGACGAACAGCGTCAGCGTCTTGTCCGTCATCTCGAAGCGGGCCGGCAGCGGTCCCAGGTATTCGCCGTCGATCTGGGCGGCCGACGGGATCGTGCTGCGCACCCAGAGCGACCGCGTGACGCGGTGCGTCACGTTTTTCGAGGCCAGGTGCTTACCGCGGAGCACGTTCAGGACGAAGAAGAGCAGCGCCCGCCGCCCCTTCTTCTTCAGGATGATCACATGCAGGTCTTCGCTTTCCAGGTCGGCGTCCGGCGCCATGACCACCCCGCCTCCATACATGCGCCCCCGGCACAGGATGACCGCCTGCGCCTCGATCCGCTCCCGCCCGGGGAACTCGAGCCAGAGCGACGGCTGCGACCGGAAGAAGTGGCGCATGCCCATCAATACGTAGGCGGCGATGCCGAGCCGGTTCTTGTGGCTCGACCGCATGCGCTCGACCACTTCGGCGTCGAAGCCGGCAGAGGCGACGATGGCGAAGTAGCGCCCTTCGGCCTTCGCGAGCGGAATGGTGATCGTGCGCCCCGATTTCAGCAGGGCGAGCGTCGCCTCGACGCCGGCCGGGAGCGAAAGCTCCTTCGCGAAGACGTTCCCCGTCCCGTGGGCGAGGATCAGCAGCGGCACGGGGCTGCCGGCGAGTCCGTTGGCGACCTCGTTGATCGTGCCGTCGCCCCCGACCGCGACGACCGCCTTTGCCCCGGTGGAAGCCGCTTCCTGCGCGAAATGCGTTGCGTCGCCGGGTCCCGTCGTCTCGAGGACGACGAACGGCTCGCCCGACCGGGAGAGAAAGCCGCGGACCCGGTCGATCTTCCGAACCGATTTCGGCCCCGCGACGGGGTTGTAGATGACGTGGATCATGGGTGGATTGTCGATTGGGTAGGAAGCGGGATCGCTAGCGGCCCAACACGCCCTCGAGGATGTATTCCTTGGCGCTGTGGATGGCGGTGGCGGCTTCGCCCGCGCCTGCGGCGATGAGCTGGACCTTGCCATGGTATGAGACGATGTCGCCGGCGGCGAAGATCCCGGGCAGGTTGGTCGACATGTCGGTGTTGACCTTGATCCCGCCCCCCTCGATGTCGAGGCCCCACTGGCGGAACGGCTCGATGTTGGCGAGCATCCCGATCGACAGGACGATATCGTCGACCTCGATCGTTTCCTCGAGGCCGCTTTTTTCGTTCCAGATGACGGCGCCGGTGACGCGGTCGTCCCCGAGCACCGCCTTGAGACCGTAGTAGGGGTATCGGACCCGGACCCGCGACGAGAGCAGCTTCTCGACCATCGCCTCGTGGGCGGTCCAGGTGTAGGAGCGGTTGAGCAGGGTGACCTCTGAGGCGACGTTCACGAGCGCCATCGCCCAGTCGACAGCGCTGTTCCCTCCGCCGACGATGAGCACCCGGTGCCCCCGCAGCGGCTCGAAGGCCGGCAGGTAATAGTGGATGCCGTTGCCCTCGAGGGAGATCAGGTTGGGGACGTCGAGCTTGCGGGGGAGCGCCGCGCCGGCGCCGACGGTCAGCACCACCGCCTGCGTGTAGTGGGTCGCGCCTTCCTGGGTGGTGAGCTCGATGAGCCGCTCGTCGAGGACGCGCAGGCCGCAGACCCGCTCGTCGAGCACGACGGTGGGCCCGTACTGCATCGCCTGGGCGGTCAGTTCGGAAATGAGGTCGGCGGCGACGATCCGGAGGTGGCCGGCGACGTCGAAGATCTCCTTTTCGGGGTACATCGAGATGAGGCGGCCCCCGACCTGCGGGTACATCTCGATGAGCCTGGTCTTGCACTCGCGGAGCCCGGAGTAGTAGGCGGCGTAGAGGCCGACCGGTCCCGCCCCCACCACCGTGATGTCGTATAACTCGCTTTGGCGGACCATGGCCGCCAATATATCAGACGGGTCCGGAAGGCCGCCACTTCCTTTTGGATGGCCGATTCGGCGCGCACGTGTGCTATAAATATCAGGTTAATGTGAACACGATGCGGGAGAGGTGTGCATGGAGTTGACCTATCTGCCCAAGGCCTGGAAGCGCGGGACCGACTTCCTCGGGGTGCGCTACGCGATCCTGTGCGGGGGAATGACCTGGGTATCCGAGTCCAGTCTCGTTTCCGCCATTTCCAACGCCGGCGGCTTCGGCGTGCTGGCGGCAGGCAACATGCCGCCCGAGCTGCTCGAGAAGGAAATCGCCCTCACGCGCGAAAAGACGAAGTTCCCGTTCGGCGTCAACCTCATCACGGTGGCGCCGTCCTATCAGGCCCATATCGACATCGTCTGCGCCGCGAAGGTGCCGTTCGTCGTCTTCGCGGGCAGCATCCCCTCGGGCAAGGACATCGCCAGGGCGAAAGAAGCCGGTTGCAAGGTCATCGCGTTCGCCCCGGTGCTCGCGCTGGCCAAGCGGCTCGTCAAGCAGGGCGCCGACGCGCTGGTCATCGAGGGGAACGAGGCGGGCGGCCACATCGGCCCCGTCGCCACGTCCGTCCTGGTGCAGGACATCCTTCTCAACATGCCCGACGTGCCCGTCTTCGTGGCGGGCGGCATCGGCACCGGCGAGATGATCGCCAACTACCTGCTCATGGGGGCTGCCGGCGCGCAGCTCGGCACCCGCTTCGTGGCGGCCGAGGAGTGCATCGCCCACCCGCGCTTCAAGGAGGCCTACGTCCGCGCCGCGGCGCGCGACGCGATGCCCACCGCCCAGTTCGACCCGTCCCTTCCCACCATCCCCGTGCGCGCCATCCTCAACGAGGGAACGCGCGACTTCAACCATCTCCAGCTCGAGCTGATCACCAAGGTCAAGTCGGGCGAGATGCCGAAGGAAGAGGCGCAGGTCAAGCTCGAGGAGTTCTGGGTCGGCGCGCTGCGCCGCGCAGTCGTCAACGGCGACATCGAGCACGGGTCTCTCATGGCGGGCCAGAGCGTCGCCTTCGTCAAGAAAGTGCAACCTGTGCAGGAAATCATCGACGAGCTGGTCGAGGGCGCCGAACGGGCGCTCGCCGAAACCGCGAAATCCTTCGATTCCAGGAGCTGAACCCATGTTTCGTATTCTCCCAAAGGACCAGGAATTCTTCGTCCTGTTCGAGAAGGCCGGCCAGAACATCCACGACGGCGCGGCCATGCTCAAGGACATGCTCGACAATTTCGAGGACGTCAAGGAAAAGGCGCGCCAGATCGAAGAGATCGAGCACAAGGGCGACACCTATACCCACGACATCATCAAGAAGCTCAACACCACCTTCATCACGCCCATCGAGCGCGAGGACATCCTGGCTTTGGCCTCCTCGCTCGACGACGTCATCGACCTGATCCACGGCGCAGCCACCCGCATCATCCTCTACAAGGTGACCGAGAGCACGCCCGAGGCCAAGGAGCTGGGCTTCCTCATCCTCAAGTCCACGCGCGAGCTGAACCGGGCGATCGGCCTGTTGTCCAAGCAGATGGTCGGCATCCACGACCATTGCGTCGAGGTCAACTCGCTCGAGAACGAGGCCGACCGGGTCTGCCGCGACGCCATCGCGCACCTGTTCGAGCACGAGAAGGACCCGATCACGATCCTCAAGTGGAAGGAGATCTACGAGACGCTCGAGACGGCCACCGACCGGTGCGAAGACGCCGCCAACGTGCTCGAAAGCGTGGCAATGAAGAATGCATGACGTTTCCTTCAACCTCCTGATCCTGGTCATCGTCTCCGCGCTCGCGTTCGACTTCATCAACGGCTTCCACGACACCGCCAACGCCATCGCCACCTGCATCTCGACGCGGGCGCTTTCCATCCGCAACGCCATCCTCATGGCGGCGGGGCTCAACTTCGTCGGGGCGCTGATCTCGACCACCGTGGCCAAGACGATCGGCACCGGCATCGTCGAGCCGTGGGCGATCACCCAGGTCGTCATCATCTCCGCGCTCTTCGGCGCCATCTTCTGGGACCTGATCACCTGGCACTTCGGCATCCCGTCGTCGTCGTCCCACGCGATCATCGGCGGCCTCATCGGCGCGGTCGGAGCCGGCAAGGGATTCGACGCGCTCAAGTGGGGATGGGGCGGCGGCATCTACAAGACGCTGCTGGCCATCGTCATCTCGCCGCTGCTCGGCACGTTCGTCGCGTTCCTGCTCATGCTGGGCATCTTCTGGCTCTTCCGGAAGAGCCACCCGTCGCCGCTGAACCGGAAATTCAAGAAGCTGCAGATCCTCTCCGCGGCGTTCATGGCGTTCTCGCACGGCTCCAACGACGCCCAGAAATCGATGGGCGTCATCACCATGGCGATCGCTTCCTACATGGGGCTCGCAGCCACGGGGCACCCCATCCACCTTCCGTCGTTCATCTCGAGCTCGGCCGCGATCGGCATTCCCCCCCTGTGGGTCATCGTCTGTTGCGCCCTCTCCATGGCGGCGGGCACCGCGCTGGGCGGATGGCGCATCATCAAGACGGTCGGCACCGACTTCGTCAAGCTGCAGCCGGTCCACGGCTTCTGCGCCGAAACCTCCTCGGCCGCCGTCATCCTCACCGCCTCGGCAATGGGCATCCCGATCAGCACCACCCATGTCATTACCTCGGCGATCCTCGGCGTCGGCCTCTCCCAGGGGCGGCGCAAGGTCAACTGGCAGGTGGGCATCCGCATCGTGTGGGCATGGGTGCTGACCATCCCCGCTTCGGCGGTGGCGGGGTACGTCGCCTATGATCTCCTCTCCCCGGTTCTCGGGAAATAGCTTCCGCTTCCCGCTCGTCCTGATCCTGGCGCTCGGGCTGGGCATTTCCGGCGGCCCGGACGCCCTGGCACGCCCGAAGGCCGGCGGCAAGGCCAAGGCCCAGGCCGTCGACTGGCGCACCCGGGCCGAGGCGCTCCTGGCCGCAGGCCGTTTGGCCGAAGCGCGCGCGGCGTTCGAAAAAGCGGTTGCGGCCAGGCCGGGCGACGCCCGCGCGCAACTCCAGCTCGGCCTCCTCTACGAAAAGGAAGGAATCCCCGCGCGGGCCATCGAGGCCTACGAGAAGGGATTCCGGAATCCCCCCCCTGGCTTCGACCGTCTGCGCATCAACCTGGCATCGCTCTACAACCTGGCCGGCCACTCCGACCGGGCGCTCCGGCTACTTGAGGGCCGGGTCGCCGACGCCGACCGCGACGCCACGGCCCACCTCGTCTACGGCGCCTCATGGCTCGCCACCGGGAAGGCCGACCGGGCGCTCGCGCAGTTCCGGATCGTGCAGGCCCTCGAACCGGCCTCGCTGCGGGGCGCGCTGGCGGCCGGCTCCGCGCTGCGGGCGCTGGGCCGATACGACGAATCCATCGGGACGCTCGAAAAGGCGGCGCGCGCTTTCCCGGGCGATTCCTCCGCCCACTTCCAGCTCGCCGAGTCGCTGGCGGCCGCCGGAAAATTCGCGCGTGCCCAGAGCCACTACCGGCAGGCCGAAAGCGCCGGCGGCGACCCCGTCGCGATCCGGCGGCGGCTGGCCGATGTTTCCCTCGCGATGAAGGACTACCCGGCGGCGATCGCGGCGCTCGAGGCGCTCCGCCGCAACACGCCGGCCGATCCCGAGCTGGCCGGCGCGCTGGCCGCGGCTTATGAGGAGGCGGGCCAGCCCCGGGGGGCCGAGAAGGTGTTGCGCGACCTCGTGGCGCGCGTGCCCGGCAGCGCCTCCGCCCATTTCCGGCTCGGCGTCGTGCTGGGCCTCCAGGACCACCCCGCCGAGGCGGCGGCGCAGTTCCGCAAGGCGCAGGCGCTGGCGCCCGACGACGCCTCGGTGGCGCGCGCCCTGGCGGTCGCCTGCCGCCGATCGGGAGACGCGGCCGGCGCCGAGGAGGCTGCCCGGCGCCTCCTCCGGCTGCGGCCCGACGACGCCGACAGCGTCGCGATGAATGCCGTCCTCCTGCGCGACCGGGGGAAAGGGAGCGAAGCGATTGCGCTCTACCGGGCGTTCGTGGCGCGCCACCCCACCGACCCGGCGGCGCTCTCCGACCTGGCCGAGCTGCAGGACGAGGCGGGCCGGCACGGCGAAGCGATAGAGACCGCCCGGCGCGCGGTTTCCGCAAATCCCGGCTTCGCGACGGCGCACGACCGGCTGGGCTGGATCCTCTTGCGACGCGGAGACCGGACCGCGGCGCTTCCCCCGCTCGAAAAAGCAGTCCGGCTGTCGCCCGGCGAGCCCGCCATTCTCTACCACTATGCGGAAGCGCTCTACCGCAATGGGCGGGCCCGGGAGGCGCTGGCCGCCGTCGAGCGCGCACTCGCGGCCTCGACGTCCTTCCCGGGCGTGCAAGACGCGGTTTCGCTACGCAAAAAGCTCGTTGAAGGGGGCCGTCATTAGCGGATACTATGCAACGGCAACTTAGCGATTCATCGAACGGAGGCCGCATGATCCGGAAGATTGCGCATATCGGCGTCGCGGTGAAAAGCCTCGACGCCGCGATCCCGTATTACCGGGATGTTCTCGGGCTCGCGCTTGTCGGCATCGAGGAAGTCGCCGAGCAGAAGATCCGCGCGGCGGTGTTCCGCGTCGGCGAAAGCACGATCGAGGTGATCGAGTCCACGTCGCCCGACGGTCCGGTCGGCAAGTTCGTCGAGAAGAACGGCGAGGGGATCCACCACCTCTGCTTCGACGTCGCCGACACCGCGCAGGCGCTGGCCGACGCGAAGGCCAAGGGCGCCCGCCTCATCGACGAGACGCCCCGCGACGGCGTGCACGGCATGAAGATCGGCTTCCTCCATCCGAAATCGACCTTCGGCGTGCTCACCGAATTCGCCCAGGAAGGCGAGGATTCCCACTGATGTCAGCAGCTTCCGGCTCATCCGGCCGCACGCTCGTCCTGTGCTTCCACAACCACCAGCCGGTGGGCAACTTCGATTCCGTCCTTGAAGAGGCGACGCACAAGTCGTACCGTCCGTTCCTCCAGACGCTGTCCCGGTACCCCGGCGTCAAGGCGACGCTCCACTACACCGGCTACCTGCTCGACTGGCTGATCCGGAACGCGCCCGACGTCGTCGACCTGCTGCGCGCGATGGCCGCGTCGGGGCAGGTCGAGCTGCTCGGCGGCGGCATGTACGAGCCGATCCTGACGCTGCTCCCCGAGCGCGACCGGCAGGGGCAGCTTCAGGCGCTTGCTTCGCGCCTCGAGGGGACGTTCGGCAAGCGTCCCGACGGCATCTGGCTGGCCGAGCGCGTCTGGGAACCGGGGCTGGTGCCCACGCTCGCCGCCGCCGGCGTGAAATATTTGCCGCTCGACGACTACCACTTCCTGCGCGCCGGGCTTTCGCCCGAGGAGCTCGACGGCGTCTGGCTCACCGAATCCGACGGCGCCACGCTCAAGGTGTTCCCGGGCAGCGAGGCGCTGCGCTATCTCATCCCGTTCGGCAGCGTCGACGAGTCGCTGGCCGCGGTCGACCGGATGACTTCGCGCGACGTGCCGTGTCCCGCCGCGATCTTTGCCGACGACGGCGAGAAGTTCGGCGTGTGGCCCGGGACGCACCACAGCGTCTACGAGGAAGGGTGGCTGTCGCGCTTCTTCGAAGGGATCGAGGCCCGTCGGCAGGACGGCCTGGCGACGATGACGTTCGGCGAGTACGTCGACCAGGCGCCGGTGCGCGGGCGCATCTACCTGCCCACCTGCTCCTACGTCGAGATGGGCGAATGGGCGCTTCCGCCGAAGCAGGCGTCGCGCTTCGACGAGCTGCTGCGGTCCTTTCGCGAGGGGAACCACCCGGAGCTGAAGCCGTTCGCCCAGGGCGGCACCTTCCGCAACTTCCTGCGCAAGTACGAGGAGAGCAACCTGCTCCACAAGCGGATGTGGGGCGTCAGCGCGCGGGTCGAGGCGGCATGCGCGGGGGCCGGGGAGGCCGCCGCTGCGGCGATGCGCAACGACCTCTATTGCTCCCAGAGCAACGACGTCTACTGGCACGGCGTCTTCGGCGGCATCTACCTCAACCATCTCCGGGAGGCGGCCTGGACGCACCTGCTGCGCGCCGAGAGCGCGGCCGACCGGCTCCTTTCCGGCGAGGGGGGCTGGACGCAGGCGGTCCGGGGCGACCTCGATGCCGACGACGGCGCCGAACTGCTGCTGAAGACGCCGGAACTGACGCTGCTGTTCCACTCGCACGACGGCGGGTCGATCACCGAAATCTCCCTTCCCCGGCGCGGGATCGCGCTCGGGCACGTCCTCACCCGCCGGGAGGAGGCGTACCACGCCCGGTTCCGGCAGGCGGGGGGGCATTTCGACGGATCGACCAGCATCCACGACGTCCTGGTCCTCAAGGATCCCAGCGTGCTCGATGCGCTCGAGACCGACCCCTGCCAGCGGGCCTCGCTGCGCGAGACGTTCTTCGGCGAGGGTGTGACGCCGGCCGAGATCCTGGCCGGGGCGGCGCCGCTCTGCACGACCGCCGGCTGCGAGGCGGGTATCGCCGTGGCCGAGCACGACGGGACGATCCTCGTGTCGCAGGACGTCCCGATGTGCTGCGACCAGGCATCGTTGACGGTCGAGAAGTCGGTCGAGGCCGCCGCCGGCGCCGAACGGTTCATCGTTCGCTACCGGCTTGTCAACCACGGCAAGAGCCGGTCGGCCGGAACCTTCGCCACCGAATGGAACCTCAACTTCCTGTCGGGCGGCTACGACCGCTGGATCGCGGGAGGCGGCGACGGCGACGTATCGCTTTCCGGCCGCGAGGTCGCTCCCGAATCGAACGGCTTCCGGATCTTCGACGTCTGGCGGAAGATCTCGGTGGGCGCGCAATCCGATCGCCCGTTCACGCTGGTTCGCTACCCCGTCGAGACGGCCTCGCTGTCCGAGGCGGGCGCCGAAAAGATCCACCAGGGGGTTTGCCTGCGGCTTCTCTTCCCGATCCACCTGCACCCGGGGGAAAGCGCACAGTTCTCGGTGACGTGGGACGTCGCCTCATTTATCCAAGGAGGGGGATGATGAAAAAGAATTCGACGCTGGCCGCGATCGCGGCTGCAATGCTAACGACCTCGGTCGCCGCGACGGGGACCATGGCCGCGGGCTTCCGGCTTCCCGAGGCGGGCGCCAAGGCGATGGGCATGGGCTTCGCCTTCACGGCGCAGGCCGACGATCCCTCCGCGATCTACTACAATCCGGCGGGCATCACCCAGCTCGAGGGCAACAACGCGATGGCGGGCGTGACCGCCGTCCGGGAGAACGGCGGAAAGTTCGCCGGCACGACCCCGCTGTCGGGCGGTGCGGGGATCACCGAGACCCAGAAGACGCTCGACTTCTTCATCCCGAATGCCTATGCCACGCACAAGACCAAGGGGAGCGCCGTCGCCTGGGGCATCGGTGTCTTCACGCCGTTCGGCCTCGGCCAGGAATACAAGGACAAGGGCACGAGCTTCTTCCGCAATCAGGCCACCCGGATCGACCTGAAGACGGTCGTCATCAATCCCACGGTCGCGTTCAAGATCGGCGACGCCCTGTCGGTCGGCGTCGGCATCGATTACATGATGGGCTGGGCGAACCTCGAGAAGTTCGCCGTGGGCGGGACGGGGACCAACCTGGCCTACTCCAAGCTCAAGGGCGACGGCGATGCGTGGGGCTACAACGCCGGCATCCTCTTGACGCCGTCCCCGTATTGGCAGGCGGGCTTCAGCTACCGGTCGCCGTTCGATCTCAAGGCCAAGGATGCCGATCTGACGCTGTCGCAGAACCTGACCCCGTTTCCCGTCAGTTCGAAGGCCGACGCCGTCATCTCGATGCCGGCCACGGCCGCCCTCGGCATCGCGATCCGGCCGGTCGACCGGTTGACTGTCGAGGCCGACCTCGACTGGACCTTCTGGAGCGCGTATCGGGAGCTCAACGTCGTCAACCGTACCGTCCCGCAGCTGAGCTCGACTCCCACGGGGCGCAACAAGCAGTGGAACGACGTCTGCGCCGTCCGCGTCGGGACCGAATACAAGGTGACCGACCCGCTCGCGCTTCGGCTGGGCTTCGCCTACGACCCGACCCCCGCTCCCTTCGAGACGACAGGGGCCGAGCTGCCCGACGCCAACCGCCTCAACTACATGGTCGGCGCCGGCTACAAGATCGGCCCGCTCACGCTCGATGCCTCCTACTTCTACCTGCAGAAGAAGAACCGCACCTTGAACAATGTCCGGCTCGAGGAGAACGGGAACCCGATCGGCATGAACGGCATGTGGAAGGGCACCGCCCACCTCGTGTCGCTCGACCTCGGCTACAGGTTCTAGGAGGCGCAAGATGTCCCTCGCAGGCGCCGGGAAGCTGTCGGTCATCTTGATTGCGGTCCTGGTTGCCTGCGCCTCGGGGGCGGTCGCCGGCGGGAAGGCGGGGGGGAAGCGGATGCTCCTCCGCCTCCCCGCCTTTTCGATGGCGCCCAACGACGGGATCACCGTGGTGAAGGTCAGAGTCAAGGGCGGCTCCGTCGTCAGCGTGTTCCGGCCCCGGACCTGGGAATGCGAGGCCGGCGGCTTCCCCGGGGTGGAAGACGAGATGTCCTGCTCCAGCCCCAACCGGGAATACGCCATCTTTAATTCCTCGATGCTTCCCGAGATCACCGTGTCGGACGAGTCCGGGTACGACCCGTCGAAGTTCGGGGTCGAGGTCGAGCTCGAGATCGAGTCCGCCTCAGGATCGAAACGGACGAAGACGATCGCGCAGTCGGAGATGAGGATCTCCAGATAGGCTCCCTTTTCCACAAAGGGCCGACGGGCGTCCCGGCCGCTGCGGCGGTCCTGCTCCTGCTGTGTTGCGCTTGCCCGCCCCCTCCCGCCTGGTCCGGTTACTTCAAATACGTCGACCGGAACGGCACGATCCATTTCGTCGACGACGAGTCGCTCGTCCCCCCCGAGTACCGGACCAAGGCCACCCGACACGCCGAACCGGAAGATCTTCTCCCGCCCGGCGAGAAGGCGGAGCTCAAGGCCAGGCGAATGCGCGAGGATGCCGAACAGGCGTCGCAGCGCACTGCGGAAGAAGCGCGGAAGGCGCGCGAAGCCATGGAACGATCGCTCGAGACGCCCGTGACCATCCGGGGAAACCAGGTGCTGGTCCCGGTCGAGATCGGGTACGGGGGGAGGACGCTCACGGTGCAGCTCGTCCTGGATACCGGTTCGACAAACACGCTGCTGTATCGCCAGTCGGTCGGCGAACTCGACCTGGACCGCGCCGAAAGGGTGGTCAGCGAGCTGGCGGGCGGCCACCGGGTGGCGACCCTCCTGGTCCGGCTCGATACGATCAAGGTCGGCCCCTGGGTCGCCGCCGACGTGGAGGCGATCGTCATGAACCGCACGGGGCGCGATTCCGGGGAAGACGGGCTGCTGGGCATGGACTTTCTCGGAAGGCGCGACTACAAGATCGACTTCGACCGTTCGGTCATCCGCTGGGCGCCCCCGGAAGCGCCGAAGCGGCGATCTCCCTGATCCCCCTCCTCGGCATCTTCCATCGGCTTGCCGGAGAGAAATCTCCCGTGCCCCCCGTTTATTTCAGGGGAGGGCGGTAACCTTTTGCTCTCGGGAGGCACCTACTCAAGAGACGGAACCCTTCGTCGCCAAAATATCAGGTCGCCCGCTTCCTTCCCGGAGGAGGCGGGCTCGTCCCTTTGGAGGCCAGGAACCCCATGCAACGGAAGAAAAAGTCCCGAAAGCCATCCCGCGAGACCGTTCCGGCGCCGACCTCGCCCGGGTTCCACGCTGCGCAAACTTCCGGCACGTCCCCCGCATCCCCGTCGCCCTTGGCCCGCAAGCGGCTTTTGACCGCGGCTGCGGCGATCGCTGTGGTCGTTGCAGCCGGCGCGATCTTCCTGACCTGCAGCGACCGGGGGAAAGCCGCCTTGCCGAAATCGGGCGCCGCCCCGGCTGCCCGGAGCGCCCCCGTCAGCGTGGCGGCCGCGCGAAAGGGCGACGTCGGGGTCTATTTAAACGGCCTGGGGGCGGTCGTCCCGGTCAACACGGTCACCGTCCGGAGCCGGGTCGACGGGCAACTGCTGGAGGTGCTATTCCGGGAGGGCCAGGTCGTTTCCCCGGGGACGCTCCTGGCGCGGATCGATCCGCGGCCCTTCGAGGCGCAGCTCGCGCAGGCCGAGGGCGCACTGGCCCGCGACCAGGCACTCCTCCAGAACGCCCGGCTCGACCTCGACCGGTATCGCCTCCTCCTCAAGCAGGATTCGATCGCCCGGCAGCAGCCCGAGACGCAGGAGGCGCTGGTGCGCCAGTACGAAGGCGTCGTCAAGTCCGACCAGGGGGTCGTCGACAACGCGAAGCTCCAGCTGTCCTATTCCCGGATCGCCGCCCCGATTCCCGGGCGGCTCGGATTGCGTCTCGTGGACGCGGGGAACATCGTCCACGCCGGCGATCCCGGGGGGCTGGTCGTCATCACCCAGCTCCAGCCGATCAAGGTGATCTTCTCGATCCCCGAGGACGCCCTTCCGCAGCTGTTGCCCCGGATGAAAGGGGGCCGCCGTCTGCAGGTCGAGGCGTACGACCGCGAGGGGAAGAAGTTGCTGGCCACCGGCTATCTCCAGATGATCGACAACCAGATCGACCCGGCGACCGGCACCGTCAAGCTCCAGGCGATCTTCGGGAACCAGGGCAATGCGCTGTTTCCCAACCAGTTCGTCAACGCCCGCCTTCTCCTCGAGGTCCGCAAGGGAACCGTCGTGGTCCCGTCCGCGGCGATCCTGCGCAACCCCCAAGGCGCCTTCGTCTATGTGGTGAAGCAGGACAATACCGTCACGTCCAGGCCGGTGGTCCCCGGACCGTCGCAAGAGGACGACACTTCCGTCGCGTCCGGGCTTGCGGTCGGCGAGAGCGTCGTCGTCGACGGGGCCGACAGGCTCCGGGACGGCGCCAAGGTCGACATCCTCGGCGCGGGGGGAGGAACGGCGAAGGAGCGCGGCGCGAAAAAGGGACGCCGATGAACCTTTCCCGCCCGTTTATCGTCCGGCCGGTCGCCACCACGTTGCTGATGGCGGCGATCCTCCTGGCCGGGGGGGTGGCCTACCGACTGCTGCCGGTGTCGGCGCTGCCTCAGGTCGACTACCCCACCATCCAGGTGACCACCTTCTATCCCGGCGCAAGTCCCGACGTCATGGCGTCCTCCGTCACCGCGCCGCTCGAGCGGCAGTTCGGCCAGATGCCGGGGCTCAAGCAGATGACGTCGAACAGCTCCAGCGGATGCTCGGTCATCACGCTCCAGTTCAGCCTCGACCTCGACCTCGACGTCGCCGAGCAGCAGGTTCAGGCCGCGATCAACGCGGGCTTCAACTTCCTGCCGCGCGACTTGCCCAACCCGCCGGTCTACAGCAAGGTGAATCCGGCCGACGCCCCCATCCTGACGATGGCGCTCTCCTCGAAGACGCTGACGCTGCCGCAGGTCGAGGACCTCGCCGACACCCGCTTTGCCCAGAAGATCTCGCAGCTCCCCGGCGTGGGGCTCGTCCGCATCAGCGGCGGGCAGCGTCCGGCCGTCCGGATCCACGTCAATCCGACCGCCCTGGCCTCATACGGCCTGACGCTCGAGGATCTTCGGGCGTCGATCGGCACCGCCAACGTCAACCAGGCCAAGGGGGGGTTCGACGGGCCGCGGCAGTCGGCCATCATCGGCGCCAACGACCAGCTGCTGTCCAGCCGCGAATACCGGCCGCTGATCATCGCCTACCGGAACGGCGCGCCGATCCGCCTGACCGACGTCGCCGACGTGGTCGACGACGCCGAGAACGTCAACCAGGCGGCGTGGATGAACGAGACGCCCGCGGTGATCGTCAACATCCAGCGTCAGCCGGGCGCCAATGTCATCGCGGTGGTCGATCGCGTCAAGGCGCTGCTTCCGCAGCTCAAGAACTCCCTGCCCGCGTCCATCGAGGTGTCGCTGCTTACCGACCGGACCACGACCATCCGGGCCTCCGTCCACGACGTCCAGCTAGAACTGATGCTGGCGGTCTTCCTGGTCGTCCTCGTCATGTTCCTCTTCCTGCGCAACCTGCCGGCGACGGTCATCCCCAGCATCGCCGTGCCGCTGTCGCTCATCGGCACCTTCGGCGTGATGTACCTGCTCGGCTACAGCCTCAACAACCTGTCGCTGATGGCGCTGACGATCTCGACCGGGTTCGTGGTCGACGACGCGATCGTCATGATCGAAAACATCTCGCGCTATATCGAGGAAGGGGAAACGCCACTCCAGGCGGCGCTCAAGGGCTCCGCGCAGATCGGTTTCACGATCCTGTCGCTGACGGTCTCGCTCATCGCGGTGCTCATCCCGCTGCTGTTCATGGGCGACGTCGTCGGCCGGCTGTTCCGCGAATTCGCCGTGACGCTGGGCGTGACCATCCTCATCTCGGCAGTCGTCTCGCTGACGCTGACGCCGATGATGTGCGCGAAGCTGCTCAGGCACCATCCCCCGAAAGATGCTGAGGCCGTCTCCAAGTTCAAGTTTTACGACCGGGTCGTCGCCGGATACGGCAGAACGCTCCGGGTGGTGCTCCGGCACCAGGGGCTGACGCTGCTCGTGGCGGCGGGGACGCTCGTCCTGACCATCGCACTTTATGTCTTCGTTCCGAAGGGCTTCTTCCCCGTGCAGGACACGGGTGTCATCCTGGGCGTCTCCGAGGCGCCCCAGAGCATCTCGTTCACGGAAATGGCCCGTCGGCAGCAGGCGCTGGCCGGGGTGATCCTCGCCGATCCGGCGGTCGAGAGCCTGTCGTCGTTCATCGGAGTCGACGGCACGAACGCGACGCTGAACAGCGGACGGGTACTCATCAACCTCAAGCCGCTCGACAAGCGCGACGCGGACGCGACCGGCGTCATCCGGCGGCTCCAGCCCGCGCTGGTGAAGCTCGGCGGGATCATGCTTTACCTCCAGCCGGTGCAGGACCTCTCCGTCGAGGACCGGGTGAGCCGGACCCAGTACCAGTACACGCTCGAGGACCCCGACATGAAGGAGCTGGCCATCTGGACGCCGCGCCTGGTCGAACGTCTGCGCGCCCTGCCGGAACTGCGCGACGTCAGCGCCGACATCCAGGACCAGGGGCTTCGCGCGTCGCTGGTCATCGACCGCGCGACGGCGTCCCGGCTGGGCATCACCCCGCAGATGATCGATGACGCGCTCTACGACGCGTTCGGCCAGCGGCAGGTCTCGACGATCTTCACGCAGCTCAACCAGTACCGGGTCGTCCTGGCGGTCAAGCCCGACTTCAGCCGCGGCCCGGCGGGGCTCGACGCGATCCGGGTCCGCAGCGCGGGCGGCGGGCAGGTGCCGCTTTCCGCAATCGCGCGAATCGAGGAGACGACCGGCACGCTCGTGGTGAGCCGGCAGGGCCAGTTCCCCGTGACGACGCTTTCGTTCAACCTGGCGCCGGGGGAGTCGCTGGGCGCGGCGTCGAAGGCGGTCACGGCGGCGACGGCGGGGCTGGGCATTCCGGCCAGCATCCGGGGCGGTTTCCAGGGGACCGCTGCGGCGTTCCACGATTCGTTGGCCAACGAGCCGATCCTGATCCTCGCGGCGCTGGTCACCGTCTACATCGTCCTGGGCGTCCTTTACGAAAGCTATATCCACCCGGTCACGATCCTGTCCACCCTTCCGTCGGCCGGCGTCGGCGCCATCCTGGCGCTGCTCCTGTTCCGGATCGAGTTCACGGTCATCGCGCTGATCGGCCTCATCCTGCTGATCGGCATCGTCAAGAAAAACGCGATCATGATGATCGACTTCGCGCTCGAGGCCGAGCGCAAGGAGGGGAAGCCCCCCGACGAGGCGATCTACCAGGCGTGCCTCCTGCGCTTCCGGCCGATCATGATGACGACGATGGCGGCGCTCCTGGGCGCGCTGCCGATGGCGGCGGGGTCGGGCGTGGGTTCCGAGCTTCGCCGGCCGATGGGGATCGCGATCGTGGGCGGGCTGATTCTCAGCCAACTCCTCACGCTCTACACGACGCCGGTCATCTACCTGGCGTTCGATCGGCTGGCGCGGCGCGTCACGGGACGGAGCGCGGCGAGCGAGATTGCGGAAACCGATCCGGTGGCGCCATGAGCATCTCCTCGGTATTCATACGGCGTCCGGTCGGGACGACGCTGCTCACGATCGGCGTGGTGCTCGCCGGGGCGATCGCCTTCCGGCTGCTCCCCGTCGCGGCGCTGCCGCCCGTCGACTATCCGACGATCTCGGTCTCCGCCTCGCTACCCGGCGCGGACCCCGAGACGATGGCGACGTCGGTGGCCGCCCCGCTCGAGCGGCAGTTCTCCCGGATCGCCGGCGTGACCGAGATGACGTCTGCGAGCAACCGCGGGTCGACGAACATCACGATGCAGTTCGACCTCGACCGGAACATCAACGGCGCCGCCCGAGACGTCCAGGCCGCGATCAACGCGGCCCGCGGCTACCTGCCGGCCAACCTCCCCGCCAACCCGAACTACCGGAAGGTAAATCCGGCCGACGCACCCGTCATGATCCTCTCGCTCACCTCTCCCAATGTGAGCACCTCTAAAATGTACGATGCGGCATCCACCATCCTCGCCCAGAAGCTTTCGCAGCTCGAGGGCGTCGGGCAGGTAATCGTGGGCGGAAGCTCGCTGCCGGCCGTGCGCGTCGATCTCAACCCCCCTGCGCTCGACCATTACGGCCTCGGCCTGTCCGACGTCCGGCGGGCGATCGCGGCCGCCAACGCGAACACGCCGAAGGGGCAGCTCTCCGACGGCGCCCGGAGCTGGGAGATCCAGGCCAACGACCAGATCCGGACCGCCGACGAGTATCTTCCGCTGATCGTCTCTTACCGGGGCGGGCGGGCCATCCAGCTCAAGGACGTGGCCGACGTCCAGGACTCGGTCGAGGATCTGCGGTCGGCGGGGCTCGCCAACGGGAAGCCGGCCGTCCTGGTGATCCTGTTCCGGGCGCCGGGCGCGAACATCATTGAGACGGTCGACCGGGTCCGCGCCGAGTTGCCCCGGCTCGAAGCGTCGCTTCCCGGGACCGTGAAGCTTGACGTGGTCATGGACCGGACGCCGACGATCCGGAGCTCGCTCCGGGACGTCGAGCGGTCGCTCATCATTTCGTTCGTCCTCGTGATCCTGGTCGTGTTCGCCTTCCTGCGCAACCTTCGCTCGACCGTCATTCCCGCGGTCGCGGTCGCGGTGTCGCTGATCGGGACGTTCGCGTTGATGCATCTTTGCGGATACAACCTCGACAACCTGTCGCTGATGGCGCTCACGGTCGCAACCGGCTTCGTCGTGGACGATGCCATCGTCGTCCTCGAAAACGTCACCCGCCATATCGAGGGAGGGATGGCGCCGCGGCAGGCGGCGTTTGAGGGGGCGAAGCAGGTCTCCTTCACCGTCTTGTCCATGAGTCTGTCGCTGGTGGCGGTGTTCACCCCCATCCTGCTGATGGGGGGGATGGTGGGGCGGCTGTTCCGCGAATTCGCGGTGACGCTATCCATGGCGATCGGCATGTCTCTCGCCGTCTCGCTGACGACGACGCCCATGATGTGCGCCCTGGTGCTCCGGAAGGACGATGCCGTGCGCCACGGCCGGATCTACCGGTTCAGCGAGCGGCTGTTCGACCGGACGCGCGCGGCATACGACACGACGCTCTCCTGGGCGCTCCGACACCCCCGCTTCACCATGCTGCTCGTCGCGGGCGCGGTCGCCACCAATGTCTTCCTGTTCCGGGCGATCCCGAAGGGATTCTTCCCGCAACAGGATACCGGCCGGCTGACGGGAACCATCCTGGCGGCGCAGGACATCTCGTTCCAGGCGATGAAACAGAAGCTGACCGCCGTGGTCGGCATCATCGGGAAAGACAACGCCGTCGACACCGTCACCGGGTTCACCGGCGGTTCCGGCGGCAACGCCGCGAACAGCGCCCGCATGTTCGTCAGCCTGAAGTCGTCCGACGAGCGCACGGCCACGGCCGACGAGGTGATCGCCCGCCTCCGGAAGAAGCTGTCGCACATCCCGGGCGCGCAGACGCTGCTCCAGTCGGTGCAGGACCTCCGGATCGGGGGCCGGTTCGGAGGCGGGCAGTACCAGTACACCCTCCAGGGAGACGACCTCAAGGCGCTCTCCGCGTGGGCGCCGCGGGTCGAGGCCGCGCTGCGGCAGCTTCCCGAGCTGGCCGACGTCAGCAGCGACCTTCAG
Organism: Candidatus Deferrimicrobiaceae bacterium; assembly: GCA_036504035.1. Classification (NCBI taxonomy): domain Bacteria; phylum Candidatus Deferrimicrobiota; class Candidatus Deferrimicrobia; order Candidatus Deferrimicrobiales; family Candidatus Deferrimicrobiaceae; species Candidatus Deferrimicrobiaceae bacterium. The sequence continues at coordinate 23,988 of DASXVV010000006.1, read as the reverse complement.
GTCAAGGGGCTGCAGGCCACGATCGCCATCGACCGCGACACCGCGTCCCGGCTGGGCGTTTCCCCGCAGCAGATCGACGAGGCGCTTTACGATGCCTTCGGGCAGCGGCAGGTGTCGATCAACTACACCCCGCTCAACCAGTATCACGTCGTGATGGAAGCCGCGCCGAGCTATTGGCAGCGGCCCGACGTGCTTCACGACTTCCGGGTCCGCGCCGCGAGCGGGACGCCGGTGCCGCTCGCCGCGTTCGCGCGCTATGGGCCGACCGCCACTTCGCTCTCGGTGAACCACCAGGGGCAGTTCCCGGCGGTGACGATCTCGTTCAATCTCCCGGTGGGAACGGCGCTCGGCGACGCGGTCAACGCGATCGAGGACACGACTCACCGGATGGGGCTTCCATCAGGCATCCGCGGCAGCTTCTCGGGGACGGCACAGGCATTCCAGGCGTCGCTTGCGAACGAGCCGTACCTCATCCTGGCCGCGCTGGTCACGGTCTACATCGTCCTTGGGGTGCTCTACGAGAGCTACGTTCACCCGTTGACGATCCTGTCGACGCTTCCGTCGGCAGGCGTCGGCGCTGTGTTCGCACTTCTGATCTGCGGGATCGATTTCAGCGTGATGGCGTTGATCGGTGTCATCCTGCTGATCGGCATCGTGAAAAAAAACGCGATCATGATGATCGATTTTGCCCTCGAGGCGGAACGCAGGGAGGGAAAGGGGCCGCGGGAAGCGATCCACGAGGCGTGCCTGCTCCGTTTCCGTCCGATCATGATGACGACGATGGCGGCGCTCCTGGGCGCGTTGCCGCTGGCGTTCGGGATGGGCGTCGGCTCGGAGATGCGGCGGCCCCTGGGCATCTCGATCGTGGGCGGGTTGCTGGTCAGCCAGATGCTCACGCTTTATACGACGCCGGTCATCTACCTGTATCTCGACCGGTTCCGGCTCTGGGCCGGGGCCGCGCGGAACCGGCTCGCCGAGCGGCTGTTCCGGCCGCGAGCACCGCGGACGGCCGCTTCATGAACGGGAAAACAAGGGGGGATCGTTCCATGATTCGAGGGGATAAATGCGGGAGGGCGGCGAAGGGGCGGCAACGGCTCGCGATGGCTGGTGCGCTGGCGCTGCTTTCCGCGTGCGCGACAGTCGGCCCGAACTACGTGAGGCCCGAGGCGCCGACGCCTTCTGCCTTCAAGTCGCCGGATGCATGGAAGGATACCGGCGAATGGAAGCTTGCCTCTCCCGGCGACAACGTGCTTCGCGGCCCCTGGTGGGAAATCTACGGCGATCCCGGGCTGAACGCGCTCGAGGCGCAGGTCGTTATCGCCAACCAGGATGTGGCGGCCGCCGAGGCGCGCTATCGGCAGGCGCAAACGCTGGTGACGATCGCGCGGTCGGGCGAGATGCCGACGGTGACGGCGGGCGCCTCGATCACCGGGGGACAACGGTCCCGGGAAGTCGCGGGGGGGGGCAGTCGCACCACCGACTACCTGCTGCCGATATCAGCATCTTGGGAACCCGATCTTTGGGGGAAGATCCGGCGCGCCGTCGAGTCGGGAACGGCGGGCGTCCAGGCGAGCCGGGCCGATGTGGAGGCGATCACCCTGTCGGCCCGCGCCGAGCTGGCGCAGGACTATTTCCAGATGCGCGCGCTCGACGCCCAGAAGAAGATCCTCGACGAGACGATCGAGGCGTACCGGAAATCGCTCGTGTTGACGCAGAATCGATACGAGGCCGGCGTCGCGGCCAAATCCGAGGTGCTCCAGGCCGACACCCAGCTAAGGACCATCCAGGCACAGGTGATCGACACGCGGGTGGCCCGGGCCCAGTTCGAACATGCGATCGCACTGCTTGTGGGGAAGCCCCCCTCCGTCGTCTCCCTTGCCGATGCGCCGCTCGATGCGGTGCCGCCGCCCGTGCCGGCCGGCCTCCCGTCCGCGCTGCTCGAACGGCGTCCGGATATCGCGGGGGACGAGCGCCGGATGGCGGCCGCCAACGCGCAGATCGGCGTGGCCGAGGCGGCCTACTACCCCACGGTCCGTCTGGGCGCCGGGACGGGGCTCGAGGCGCTCAGCCTGGCCAAATGGCTGACCTGGCCCGCCCGCTTCTGGTCGCTCGGCCCGTCGATCTCCGAGGTGGTCTTCAACGGCGATTTGCGGAAGGCGCAGACCGCATCGGCGCGCGCCGCCTACGACGGCACGGTGGCAGCGTATCGCCAGACCGTCCTGTCGGCATTCAAGGAGGTCGAGGACGCGCTTTCGGCGCTGCGCATCCTCGAGGCGGAGGCCAAGACGCAGGATCTGGCGGTCCGGTCGGCGGAACAGTCCGTCGAGATGGCGATCAACCAGTACAAGGCGGGGACGGTCAGCTATCTCAACGTCATCATCGCGCAGGCGACGGCGCTGGGGAACCGGCGGACGGCCCTCGACATCCAGGGGCGCCGCATGGTGGCGAGCGTCCAGCTGATCCGGGCGCTGGGGGGCGGGTGGAATGCGTCCTCCCTGAAAGATGCGCCGGCGGGGACACCGTAACCTTTCGATGGCCGAAGTCGCCCATATAATGGAAAGGATGGAAGAGCCATCCGAAACTGCGATCGTCCGTTCGGCCCAGGCGGGCGATGAAGGGGCATTCACGGAGCTGGTGGTCCGTCACCGGCGCGACGTGCTCCGTATCGCCTGGCGGTTCGCGCGCAACAACGCCGAGCTCGACGACCTCGGCCAGGAGATCTTCATCCGGGCCTTCGAGTCGCTGGCGTCCTATCGGGGCGATGCGCCATTCGGCCACTGGCTCTCCCGTATCGCGGTCCACGCCTGCTACGACTTCCTGCGGAAGCGGCGGCGGGAAGAGGGCAACATCTCCCTCGACGCGATGCCGTTTCCCCCGGTCGATCCGTCCACCGAGACCGACCGTCCGGCGGAACAGGCCCGGCTGATCCTCGAAGGCGCGATGGCGCAGCTCAAGCCCGATCAGCGGCTGGTGATCACGCTGTTCGAGCTGGAGGACCGGACGATCCGGGAGGTGGCCGCACTGACCGGCTGGAGCGAGACGGGCGTCAAGGTGCGCGCCTTCCGGGCTCGGAAGGCATTGAAGAGGATTCTCGGAGGGCAAGATGAAGGATGACCGGAACGTTTGTACGGATGCGCGGCTTGACCGGCTTTTTGCCTTGGCGCGGGAAGCGCCGGTCGATACGGCCGTGGTCGAGCGCAACTTCGAAACCCGGCTTCTGGCCCGGATCCGCGAGCGGAGCGTCGGCCGCGAGCCTTGGTACGCCTGGGGCTGGCGGCTGATGCCCCTGTTCCTGGCGATCACCCTGCTGCTGGGGGGCTGGACCATTTATCACGATCCATTCCGCATGGGCGATCCGGCCCTGCTCTTCTCCGGGCCCGAGCAGGTTGCGCTGGTCGATTCGTTGACGGGAGAGTGACGGCATGAAACGGTTCAAGGCAATTCTCGGGGTTTTGATGGTATTCCTGCTCGGCGCGGCGGCCGGCGGCTTCGCCGTGTATCATGCGGAGCGGCACGGGTTCGAGGCGTTTCTTGCGGGCCGGGGGCACGAGACGGGTGACGTGATCGTCCGGCGGCTGACCCGCTCGTTGGACCTCGACGCGGCCCAGCGCGAAATGGTGCGCGCGATCGTCGCCGAGACGCACAAGGAGATTCTCGAGATCCGGAAACCGCTCCAGCAGCAGGTCGAGGGGGCGATCGACCGGTCCCGGACCCGGGTGCGGGCGCTGCTACGGCCCGACCAGCAGGCGAAATTCGACCGGCTCCAGGCCGAGCGCCGCGCCCGCAAGGAGCGTGATCCGCGCTGACCGGCGCGTGCCGGGCAGAGGTTTTCGGACGCAAAACGGGGAGGTCGCCTTGCGGCGGTCCTCCCCGTGTTCGTTGGCGGCCCGGCGAAATATCGGCGGGCCTTTGATTCCGATCGGCGGGCCTAGAGGTTCGCGAGTTCCCGCTCGATGATCTGGACATGCCCCTGCTCGAAAGACGCGAGATGTTCGAACACCTTCTTGAACTCGGGGTTCGTGACGGTGGCTGCCGCGTCGGTGAACAGCTTCAGTGCCTCTTTTTCCAGCATGAGCGCGATGTCCAGGAACTCTTTCCGGGTTTTCATCGACTTCACCCGGTCGAGCAGATAGACATGGGTTTCCTGGAGCATCTCGTCGATCTCGGGCAGGCCGGGCTTCTCCATGATGTCGCGGTAGGGCGCCCAGCACTCGGACCGGACGTTCTCGTCGTATTCGTCTTCGAGCGAGAGGAAGTGCCCCTTCTCGTCGGCGGCCAGCTTCTCGACGGTCTCCTTGAGCGCCGGGTCGGTGATGAGCTTGAGGGCCTTCTTGTAGAAGACATAGGCGGCCAGCTCGGACTCGATTCCCAGGTTGAGGAACTTGAGCGCGTCTTCCGTGAATTTCATCGTTTAAGACCTCCGTATGCGGAAATTGAAAGCGCCGTCCTTGCTGCGCGAGCCCAGTTTAACACGAAACCTGCGTCGAGCCCCCTTTACCCAGCACCGGCCATCGCCCGCAGCCGCCGGATGCGCTCGACGGTCGGCGGGTGGGTGGACATGAGCGCGGACGAGGTATCGGTGAACGCCTGGAGCGGGTTGACGATGAACAGGTGCTGGGTGCCGCGGTTCTCGCCGGGCACGTGCGCGCCGCCGTCGGCGATCTTTTCGAGCGCCGACGCGAGCGCGAGCGGATTGCGCGTGAATTCGGCGGCCCCGGCGTCGGCATGGTATTCGCGCTGGCGGGAGATGCTCATCTGGAGGATCTTCGCAGCCAGGGGCGCCAGCAGCGCCAGGGCGATGCCGAGCAGCAGGAAGACCGGGTTGCCGCGGCTCCCGTCGCTGCCGCGGCGGCGGCCGGAAAACCAGGTGCCGCGCAGGAACATGTCGGAGAGCAGGGCAACCGCGCCGACCAGCACGGCGGCGCAGATGCCGTAAAGGGTGTCGCGCCCCTTGATGTGCGCCAGCTCGTGGGCGACGACGGCCTGCAGTTCCGCCCGATCGACCTTCTCGATCAGCCCGCGCGTCACGGCGACGACCGCTTCCTCGGGCTTGCGCCCCGCGGCGAAGGCGTTCATCCCGAGCGTTTCCATCACGAAGACCTTGGGGGGCGGAAGCCCCGCGGCGATCGCCATCTCCTCGACGACGTTGATGAGCTGCCGGTCGTTGACCGGATCGGCGGGATGGGCGTCGTGGAGCGACAGGACGATCGACGACCCGTTGAACCAGGCGACCGCGGCGAGGATGACGTAGACGACCATCGCCACGGCGAGGCCGTCCTGCCAGCGGCCGTACGCCTGGCCGATCACCCCCCCCAGGATGAAGAAGAGGCCGAACAGAACGAGGAACAGGAACTGCGATCGCAGCACGTTCTCGGAGGCGGCCTCGTAGAATGAAATCGGGCGGTCGATCCGGAACGGCGGCTTCGACGCGGACTCGGAGACCGGGACGGCGGCCGGCGGTTCGGCAGCGTCGGTCAATCCTTCGATGGGCTGCCCCTCGCGCGCCGGGGGGGGCGCGTCGCCTGAGAGGTCGCCGTCAAAGCGCGCCTGGCAGAGGTAGCACCAGCCGGCCTCGGCCGGATTGGGCGCGCCGCATTTCGGGCAGGTGTGCTCCGTCGTGGGCATGGGGGCGGCTCCGGACTACCGGAGATCGACCTTGGGGACGGACCGGTCGGCCTCGTCGGCCTGGAAGTATTCGGCCGGAGCGAAGTTGAACAGCGAAGCGATGACGTTGGCGGGGATCGACTGGATGGCGGTGTTGTACCCCATGACCGAGTCGTTGTAGAACTGCCGCGCGAAGGAAATCTTGTTCTCGGTGGCGGTCAGCTCTTCCTGCAATGCCATGACGTTCTGGTTGGCCTTGAGGTCCGGGTAGCCCTCGACGACTGCGAAGAGGCTCTTGAGCGACTCGGTCAGCACGTTTTCGGCCTTGGCCTGCGCCGCCGCCCCCTGCGCGTTGACGGCCGCACCGCGCGCCGCGATAACCCGTTCGAGCGTTTCCCGCTCGTGGGTCAGGTAGCCGCGGACCGCCTCGACCAGGTTGGGGATGAGGTCGTAGCGCCGCTTGAGCTGGACGTCGATCTGGTGCCAGGCGTTGTTGAAGATATTGCGGAGGGAGACGAGGCGATTATAGGTGACGGCGAACCAGAGCACGAACACGACCAGCAGCACCAACGGCATCCAGTACACGCTACGTCCTCCGTTCGGGGAATCGCTGTTTCACCCGCCAGTCTAACGGATGTATGATAGATGTCAAACGAAACCAAGTTGCCGAAAAACCGATGATTATCGAGAGGTATCCGTGAATTCCGAAGGTCCGAAGAAGGTGGTGCTGCGCAAGAAGGGCACCTTTACCCCCCCGTCCCCCCCGGCCCCCGCGAAAAGCGCCGGCCGTTACCCCGTTCGCAAGCCGGCCGCCGCAAGGCGCGCCGAAGTTCCGAAATCACCGAAGAAACCGGCCGTTTCCTGGCGCGCCCCTTCCGAGGCGAAGCCCGCGTTCCCCGAATTGCTGGCGCCCGCCGGCTCCGTAGAGAACTATTTCGCGGCGGTCGCCGCCGGCGCCGACGCCGTCTACCTGGGGCTCCAGCAGTTCAATGCCCGCGAACGCGCCGAAAACATCACGCTGTCCGACCTTTGCCGGATCCTTCCCCACGCCCACAGCCGCAAGGTCCGCATCTACCTCACCATCAACACGCTGTTGACCGAGCCCGATCTGCCCGACGCCATCGCGCTGCTGCACCAAGTTGCGCCGCTCGGCCCCGACGCCGTCATCGCGGCCGACCTCGGGCTGGTGCGTCTCCTGCGCGAGCACTTTCCCGACCTGCCCGTCCACATCAGCACCCAGGCCGGCTGCGCGTCCGCCGACGCGGCCGAGGAATTTGCCCGGCTCGGCGCCTCGCGCGTCGTCCTCGAGCGCCACCTCCGCATGCCGGAGGTCAAGCGGATCGCCGCCAAGTCGCCGATCGGCGTCGAGGTCTTCATCCACGGGTCGATGTGTTACAGCTACTCCGGCAAATGCTTCTTTTCCTCGTTCCTCGGCGGGAAGAGCGGCAACCGGGGCGCCTGCGTGCAGCCGTGCCGCCGTCTCTACGGGCACGAGGGGGCGGAGGACGCCCTGTTTTCCACGCGCGACCTGTCGCTCATCGAACAGCTGCCCGAGCTGACGACGCTCGGCATCTCCTCGTTCAAGATCGAGGGCCGGATGCGCAGCGCCGAATACGTATCGGCCGTCGTCGGCGCCTATCGCAAGGCGCTCGACCTGATCAAGGCGGGCCGTCCCGAAGAAGGGGTTGCGGAAGGGAAGCGGCTGCTCTCCGGGGCGATGGGACGCGAGGAGACGGCCGGCCTGCTCGGCGGCGCCGCGCCGGGCGAGATCGCATCGGGCGGCGGCACGGGGAGCATCGGCACCCCGCTGGGACCGATCGTCGAGATTCTGGACGAGTGGGCGTTCGTCGCGGCCGAGCCGTCCTTCGAGCAGGGCGATCGGCTGCGCATCCAGTTCATGAGCGACGGCTCGGGCCGGGCATTCACGGCGCTCCACATCAAGCCGGGGGACGGGGGTTTTCGGGTCAAGGTGCCGTTCGCGGTCTCCGCGGGCGACCTGGTGTTCCGGGTCGGCACCACCGGGCGCGCCGATTTCGCGCGCGCGGCGAAGCGCGAGATGGACGCGCTGCCGCCCGGCGGCATCCGTTTCAACGTGATCGTTGGCGACGGCTTCGTCGCGGTCGAGGCGTCCTACGGTCGGTTCCGGCGTGAGATGTCCTACCGCGTCGGCGGGCACGGCGGCCGCGCCGAGGTGCAGGTGCCGCCCAACGCGTCCGGGCGCCTGGCCGCGGTGTGCCGCACCGACCTTCCCGTGGGCGAGATCCGCGTCGAGTCGCACAACCCGTCGGTCGCCTGGGTCGATGTCGAGGCGCTGTTCGGCAAGGCGGCCCGTCAGTTCGACAAGGACTTCCATCTGGCGGGGAAGGAGCTGCGGCTGTCGATCCTGCCGACGCTGCGGGTCGGCGGCAACCGGAAGGAGGAGGCACCCGCCGTCTTCTACGTCGCCTGCAGGCCTTCCCAACTTTCGATGATTCCCAAGGCGCCGTCGATCGTGCCCGTGGTCGAGTTCACCAAGGCGGTGGCGCGCGAGCCCGGGGGGCTTGGCGCGGGGTTCCGCGAGCGGGGCTATTTCCGCCTGCCCGCGCCGCTGCTCGAAGCCGACGCCGCCTTCTGGCGGCGGACGGTGCGCGAGGCGCTCAAGAAGGGCTATTCGCGCTGGATCCTGCCGGACATCGGCTACTTCGCCTTCTTCCCGCCGGGGGCCGAGCGGCGGCAGCTCCATCTGGTCAGCGACCACTACCTCTACGGCTTCAACCTCGCCGCGCTCTCGGTCCTTTCCCGGCTTGGCGCGTCGCGGATGATCCTGCCGGTCGAGGCGACGCTCACGTCGCTGCGCGCCGTCGGAAAATACCTGCACGGGCTGGGCATCGCGGTCGCCTACGGCGCGCTGCCGCTCATGATCTCGCGGGCGCTCCCGGCGTCCGGCGTCCGGCGCGGCGAGGTCGTCAGCCCGCGCGACGAGCGATTCGTCATCGAGGCCGACGAGCACGGCTCGACCGTCCGGCCGGTCGCGGCCTATTCGGCTTCCGGCATCCTGCACGAGCTGCGGGGGGCGGGCATCGACGACTTCCTCGTCGATTTCTCGGGCACGCCCGACGACCGGATTCCCGAGGTGATGGCGGCGCTCGAGGCCGACCGGCACATCCCCGGCACCAGCCACTTCAACCTGCACCACAGCAACTTCTAGCGCCATGGCCGCCGCGGCCTCGAAGGTCCGCAACATCGGCGTCATCGCCCACATCGACGCCGGGAAGACCACCTTCACCGAGCGGATGCTCTTCTACGCGGGCGTGACGCACCGGATGGGCGAGGTGCACGACGGCGACACCCAGATGGACTACCTGCCGCAGGAGCGCGAGCGCGGCATCACGATCGTCGCCGCGGTCACCCATTTCCCTTGGCTGGGCGCCGACATCCACCTGATCGACACGCCGGGGCACGTCGACTTCACGATCGAGGTCGAGCGGTCTCTTCGCGTGCTCGACGGGGCGATCGCCGTCTTCTGCGGCGTGGCCGGCGTCGAGCCGCAGTCCGAGGTGGTTTGGCGGCAGGCGAGCCGGCACGGCGTCCCGCGGCTGGCCTTCGTCAACAAGCTCGACCGGCCCGGGGCCGATTTCGACCGGGTGGTCGCCCAGATGGCCGAAAAGCTGTCGGCCCACGGCGTCCCCCTCACGGTGCCGATCTTCGAAGGCGATGCGTTCCGCGCCGTGGCCGACCTCGTCACGATGGAACGGGTCGACTTCGACGAGAAGAGCCAGGGGGCAGGCGTGGTCCGGTCGCCCCTCTCCGTTTCGGAGCTGCAGGCGGTGTTCGCCTACCGGGAGGCGCTGGTCGAGGCCGCCGCCGATTTCGACGACGCCGTGGCCGAGAAGTTCCTGGCCGGGGAAGACGTTCCGTCCGGATTGCTGCGGGAGGCCATACGCAAGGGAACGCTCGCGTCGCGCATCTTCCCCGTGTTCGCCGGCTCCGCGCTCCGCAACCGGGGCGTCCAGCCCGCGATGGACGGGGTCGTCCACTATCTTCCCGCGCCGCAGGACGCGCCGCCCGTCGAGGGAACCGACCCGCGTAGCGGCGAGCGTGTCACGCGGCTGCCGTCGGCTTCGGCCCCCTTTTCCGCGCTGGTGTTCAAGGTCGTGATGGAGGAGGGGCGCCGTACCGTCTACCTGCGCATCTACTCCGGCACAGTGTCCGAGGGCGACACGCTGCGCAACGCAGCGACGGGCACCGAGGAAAAGGTGTCCCGGCTGTTCCGCATGCACGCCGGCAAGAATGAGCGGATCGAGAAGGCGGTCGCGGGCGACATCGTGGCCGCGCGCGGCATCCGCAACGCGGGAACGGGCGACACGCTGTGCGATCCTTCCGCGCCGCTGCTGCTGGAATCGATCGACATCCGAAAGCCCGTCGTCTCGATCGTGGTCGAGCCGAAGACGGTGCGAGAGATGGACCGGCTGAAGGAGCTGCTGGAGCAGATGGCCGACGAGGATCCGACCGTCGAGACGCGCGAGGACGCCGATACCGGGCAGATGATCCTTTCCGGCATGGGCGAGCTGCATCTCGACGTGCTGCTCGACCGGCTGCGGCGCGAGCACGGGCTCGAGGTGCGTACCGGCAACCCGCAGGTGCTTTGTCGCGAGACGGTCGGCCAGCCCGCCGAGGCCGAGGCGCGCTTCGAGCGCGAGATCGCCGAGCGGCAGGTCGGGGTCGCGGTCGCCCTGTCGGTCGCGCCGGCGATTCGGGGGAGCGGCGTGCGGGTGGGCGATCCGGCGGCGCTAGCAGGCATCCAGCCCGAGGTGGCGGCGGCCGTCGAGGCGGGAATTCGCGAGGGGCTCTATTCCGGCGTCGCCGGTTACCCGGTCGACGACGTCTCGGTCGACGTCCTCCGCGTCGAGTTCTTCTCCGGCACGCCGATGCCGCAGGCGGCCAAGGTCGCGGCCGTCATGGCTTTTTCCGAGGCGTTCGGGAAGGGGAAGCCCTACCTGCTCGAGCCGGTGATGGCGGTCGAGATCACCGTGCCCGACGAATTTTCGGGGGGCGTGATCGGCGACCTCAATGCCCGGCACGGGCACCTGTCCTTCGTCGATCGCCGGGACGACGCGACGCTCCTGTCCGCCAAGGTGCCGCTGCGCGAGATGTTCGGCTACGCGACCGCGCTGCGCTCGCTGACCCAGGGTCGGGCCACGTTCGTCATGACGTTCTCGCACTACGACCGGGCGTAAGGCAGCCGATCGCCGGGGGCCGCAAAGATGGGTGCGGTATAATGGACGTTCCGCTTCGATGCGGGCAAGGGGGGGCTTCTAAAGATGGCGAAGGAAGGGCCGATCAAGGCCGAGATGTTCGTCGGCGACGTGCTGCAGAAATACCCGGCGGTGCGCGACAAGGTGAGCGTGCTGTTCGGGCCGACCTGCCTGCAATGCAAGTCGAACCAGAGGGAAACGATCGTCTACACCGCCTGGCACAAGGGGCTCGACCCGAAGCAGGTCGTTCGGGAGCTCAACGCCGCGCTTTCCGCAAAGTAGGGGCCGGTTGAAGAAGATCCTGCTCCTTCCGTTCTGCCTTTCGAGGGAGGAGCTGGCGATGGCGTCCGCCCTGGCCGATGCAAACGGCTATGTGGTGGTCGTCGCCCGGTCCACCTCGGCGGCCTTGTCGGAAGTTCGCCGCCATGTGGCGCGCGGCACGACCGATCCGGTCCGGATCGTCGGCGTCGTCTGCCGCGGCCGCGCGAAGAAGGTGTGGCTGGCGCTCATGCTGCTCAAGGGTCGCCAACTAGGCAAGAAGCTGATGTTCCTGCGCACCCGTCGGATCGAGCTCGCGCACGTCCCGATCATCGGCGGCACCAAGTCGCTTTTCGGGCGACGCGACTGCAACATCGGCCGCAACGTGCTCGACCGTGCCGCGCTCGCGGAGGCGCTGGGCGGCGGGCGGACCTTCGTCACGCTCTAGCGGGCGTTTCCACAAAAAAGCGCGGTCGAGAAGGAATGCCGAAAACAGACCAGTTCGAGGCGGGCGGCGGCACGATCGTCTGCGACGCCGACGAAGTGCCATACGTTATCTTCCGCACCAAGCGCCGGACCGTCGGGATCACCGTGCACCCGGATCGCTCGGTCGTCGTCCGCGCGCCTTTGCGCGTCTCCCTCTCGAACATCCGCACCTTCGTCCACGCACGCGCCGCCTGGATCGGGAAGGCGCGCCGCCACTTCGAGCAACGCCCTCCGAAAAAGGACCCTCCCGCTTACCACTCCGGGGAAATGCACCGCTATCTCGGCCAGGAATACCGGCTGGTGGCCGCGCACGGCCGGTCCGACGCCGTCGAGCTGCTGGTCGGCTGTCTCTGCGTGACGACGCGGATGGCGCCGACGCCCGAGCGCGTGCGACACCAGCTCGACCGTTGGTATCGGGAACAGGCCGAGGTCGTGTTCGGGGAGCGGTTGGCGGCCGGTCACCGGTTGCTGGCGGGGGAGGGGATTTCGTACCCGGAGCTGCGCATCCGGAAGATGACCTCGCGTTGGGGGAGTTGTTCGTTGCAGGGGCGGATCAACCTCAACCTCTGGCTCGTCCAGGCGCCGGTCGACTGCATCGACTACGTCGTGGTCCACGAGCTGTGCCACTTCAAGGTGAAGAGCCACGGGCCGAAGTTCTGGCGGATGGTGGGCCGCTACATGCCCGACTATGCCGAGCGGCGGAAACGGCTGAACGCCGGCGCGGGGTGACCGGGCACGTTACGCCCCGGTGGCCGGCGGGCGTATGAGGTCCTTCAGCCGGTGGATGCCATGGACGGTCGTGCTGCCCAGCGCGAACGCCACCGCGAAGACGGCGACGACCACCAGGACGCCCACCGCAGAGATCCGGAGCAGGGCGCCCGTCACGGTTGTCCAGTCGGGCAACCACGCGGCACCCGGCAACAGGGTGCTCCCCAGCACGGCGACCGCCGCGGAGGCGAGGAAGATGCGGCCGAACTCGGCGGCGTCGGCCAGCCCCTTCGCGCCCACCGTCTTCCGCATCAGCCTCCCGTACAGCACCGTGGCGTACAGCACGATGCCCGCGCTGCTCGCGAGCGACAGGCCGAACAATCCCATCCATTTCCGGAAGAACCAGTAGAGCGGCAGCGTGAGAAACAGGGCGCCGGTGCCGACGATCGTCGGCGTCCAGGTGTCCTTCATCGCGAAGAATCCGCGCGCGACGATCGACTGGGCGCACCAGAACGGGATCCCGATGGCGAACGCGGACAGGGCGAGCGCCGTGTTCGCGGTGTCGGCGATCCCGAACGCGCCGCGGTGGAACACCAGCAGCACCACCTCCTTCGAAAGCACGAACGTGGCCGCCGAGAGCGCGCACGAGACGAAGAAGACCCATCGCAGCGTCGAGGAGAGCGTCTTCCACATTTCTTCCGTCTCGCCCCGGGCGGCCAGCGCCGACAGGAACGGGTAGGAGGCGACGCCGGACGCCTGCCCGAGCACGCCGACCGGCACCTGCATGAGCCGCCGCGCGTTGTTGATCCAGGTGATCGTGCCGACGACGAGGAGCGACCCGAAGACGCGCAGCATCCACTCGTCGACGACCGTGAGCGAGAAGCCGAGCATGATCGGGATCGACAGCTTCACGAACTCGCGCAGCCCGGGATCGGACAGGTCGAGCCGCGGCGAGTAGCGCAGCCCCGTGCGCGCCGCCCCCCACGCCTGCAGCGCGAAATTGCCGAGGAATGAACCGCCGAGCACGCCCCAGGCGAAGCCGTCCATGCCGTAGCGGGCGCCGAGCGTCAGGCCGCCGACGATGATGCCCGCGTTGTAGACGAGCGGCGCCAGCGCGGGGATCAGGAACCGCTTGTGCGCATACTGGACCGCCATCAGCAACCCGCCGAAGTAGAAGAAGGTCTGGGCGGGCAGGACGATGCGCGTGAGCCGGGCGGCAATCTCGACCTGGGCGGGCGGAAAGCCGGGGGCGATGAGCGGGATCAGCCGCTCGGCGAAGAGCTCGCCGGCGATGACGAACAGCGCGATGACGATGCCCATCGCCGTGATGACGGTGGAGAAAACGCGACGCCCCTCGTCCTCCCGGCCCTCGGCCAGGTAGCGCGCATAGATCGGGATGAACGTGATCGACAGCGAACCGCCGGCAAGCAGGTAGTTGAGGAAGTCGGGGATCGTGAAGGCGGCGAAGTAGGCGTCGGTGGCGCCCGTGGCGCCGTGGCCCCAGGCGATGACGGCGTCGCGCGCGTAGCCGAGGATCCGGCTCAGGAGCACCGACGCCATCATGACGATCGACGCGATGCGGATCTGTCTTCCGGTGGTGTCAGTCATCATCATCGACGACTATACCGGAAGCGGGCGGGGGCGTCACTTGGGCGGTGGTGCGCCCCCCGCGGCGGCCTCGAGCGCGCGGGCCTTGGTCTCATACCGCTTCAGATTGTCGGAGAGGCGCGTCTCCTCGTCCGCCAGCGATTTTTCGCTTTTCTCGATCTCGGCGAGTTCGGCCTGGGATTCGCGGAGCAGCGCCTCGGCTTCGGCCTTCAGCTTGTCGGTGTCGGTGTCGGCGGGGGCGGCGGTGGGGGCGGGGGCGTCGGCCGGGGGCGGTTCGGGCGGCTTCGCGGCCTTTTCCTCGATTTCCTTCTTTTTGGCCTCGAGGGCGGCCTTCCGTTCGGTCAGCTCCTGCTTCTTCGCGTGGACCGTGTTGAGTGCGGCCAGGTCGACGGTCGCCTTCTGGATCAATTCCTCCCGGGTCCCTTCGCCGAGGTGGACGATCTCGATGCCGGTGGGCATCGGGACTTCGGGGAGACTCGCCAAGGCGGGGCACTCGGCGTCGAGCGGTCTGCCCGCTAGCGCGTTTTCGGACTGCTGCGCGAAGAAGCGCGCCTTCTCGGCCGCCCCGGGACCGACCATCGAAGCGTACTCCCTGGCCGCGCTCGAGAAGGCCTGCGCGCATCGGAGACGATCGAACGTGGTGCTCCCCGCATTCCCGCCGGCTCCCGGCACGATGGCCGATGCGGCCGAGGGCGAGGCCATGTCGTCGGCGTCGAGGCCCTTCCAGCCCGATGTGGGGCCGGAGACGGAGGCGGTGACGAGCGCCTGCCCGTCGGGATTCTTCATCCCCCCTGCGATTGCGAGCCGCCTGGCCTTCTCGATCGCCTGGCGCCGGGCCTCTTCCTCGGCCTTCCGCCGGGCTTCCTCGTCGGCGATCCGGCGTGCTTCGGCTTCGGCCGCCTGCTGCCGAGCGATCTCTTCCGGGCTCGGGCCCTTGGGCGGGGCGAGAAGCGATTCCAGCCCCTGCTGGACGATCCCCAACGCCAGTTGCTGTCCGAACGCATGGGACCCGTACGGCGCGCTCGGCATGGAGAAGCCGCCCCCGCCGCCTCCGGAAGGCGAATCGGTGCATTCGCACCGGGTTTGCCGGAAGCGGAAATCGTTCCGCCAGGTATCGGTTGACCGAAGCGCCGACTCGCATTGCGCCTGCGTCGTGATGTTCGCAGGCGCCGGCTGGCGCGTCGGGAACGACTGGTGGAACGTGGTCTGCATCACGCTGGCGAAATCCTGGGAATAGACCACGGTGCAGCCCGCATCGGCCCGGGAGGGCGCGAAAACAGCCGGCACGGCTGTCAGAAAAGCGATCGCCGCCAGTACGGCAATCCGGGACGAGAGTGGACTGTGCGTCATTCGGTTTCCTCCGCCATCACCGGCGTCCCTTCCGGTCGGTCTTCCCGGGAGGAGCCGGCCGTGCCGGGGCTGAACTTTCCGGGTCGGGGCTTGCTGCGCCGCCCTTGTCCCGCACGGCCTCCCACTGGTAGACGAGGTCGCGCGCTTTCCGGGCGTCGGGAGCATCCGGCGCAAGCGCGAGGTAGGCGTTCATCGATTCGATCGCCGTGCCGTAGTCCTGGTTCATCACATGAGTCATCGCCAGATTGTAGCGGGCGGTCGGCAGCCAGGGCGTCCTGCGGATCGCGTCCTCGAGCATCGTGATTGCCCGGCCGGAGTCATTGGCCTGCGCCATGGCCTCCGCCTGGACGAGGAGGCGGCGCGTGTCTTCGGGCACGGGCGGCTTCACGGGAAGCGCACGGTACGTCTCGAAGATCTTTTTCCGGAGCGCGGGGTCGCCGGGGGATTCAAGCGTGGATTCGGCGGCCCGAGAAAATTGTTCGAGGGCGATCAACCCCTTGCCGTCGGCGAGCGCCCGGTCTCCCGCGCGCTCCTCGGAAACGGGCAGGTAAAGGCGATGGGCGGTTTCGGCATCGAGCCGGGATTCCTGGACGATGCCGCCGTTCCCCGCGGCGCGAACGACCACATCCACGCCCCCGGGATCCGAGCGGAACGACCAGAACAGCGGAGCGGCCGACAGCGCGGCGCGTCCGTTCGCATCCGTTTTCAGCGTCCGGACGACGGGTTCCTCTCCCTTGGCCTGGAGCCGGACCTCGAGGTCGGCCTTCGCGATTCCGGCTTCCTCGGACACTGTCTTGCCCGTCGGTTCCTTCTCCTCGGCGGTCCGGCTGTCCACGATGTCGCAGCTGTCGATGATCCCGACAAGCCCCATCGTTGCGAACGCGAACAGGCCGTGCTTGCACGGGTCGGGGTCGTCGACGCCGAGGATCTTGCCGAGGACCTTGTCGTCGGGCGAGAAAGCGGCGAAGGTGACGATCACCGGGGAGATCGCGGTGAATAAGGCTCCGAGGGGAATGATGAAGGGTGTCCACTGCCGCTTGTAGGCGTTTTCCGTGATGCGCTCGATGTTCGCCTCGGGGCCCGTCATGGTCCGGACGAGGCGAAACGCCAGCGGAGCGGAGGGGGCGCCGGCCGTCGGCATCGTCTCGACGGAAAGCCGCGTCGGCCCCGCCTGGGCGGAGTCCCGGTCGAGCCCGACCACAGTTTTCCTGGTTCGCGGGTCGGGCTTGTAGTTGCTCGTGTAGGAGACGCATCCCTGAAGGGCGATCGTGGCGGCAAGGACGAGCGCGGGCGGCACGAGCCGCCGGGCTCGGGTCCCGATGGGACGAAGTGTCATCGTCGGTTTCTCCCGGGTCGGTTGTTCGGGGGAAGCCTTCCGCCGGAATCCGCCGCGTCCTGCGCCGGCGTCGCCGGCTTCAGCGCTTCCCATTCGTAGATCTTGTCCTTGGCCTGCCGGGCATCCTTGGCGTCAGGGGCAAGCTCGAGGTAGACGTTCATCGCGTCGATCGCGGCGTCGTAGTCGCCGGCCATCGCATGGACCATCGCCATGTTGTACCGGGCGACCGGTAGCCAGGGCGCCGTCCGGATCGCGGCGGACAGTTTTTCGGCGGCGCCGACGGCATCGTTGGCCTTCGCGAGCGTCTCGGCCTGGACCACCAGGCGACGCGTGTCCTCGGAAACGGGCGGTTTCACGGGAAGCGCGCGATAGGTCGCGGCGATCTTTTTCCGCAAGTCTCGGTTGACGGCGGTTCCGCGGCCCATCGTGGCGGCGCGGGTGTAATGCTCGAGCGCGATCAGGCCGTTCCCCCCCGCCGCCGCCCGGTCGCCGTCGCGCTCGGCGCGGGCCGGGCCCGCGAGCGCCTGGACGACGCCCGCGGAAATCGGGGCTCGCGCGACGACGGTCGGCGCGCCCTCGACCGATGCGACGGCCTCGACGTTCCGGACCGTGTCGGGCAACGAGAGGAACAGCGGCCCGAGCGGGACCGTCGCCAGCCCGTTCCCGTCGGTCTCGAGGGTGAGCGCAGGCGTCGCGACCGCTCCTCCCTGTTCGGCGAGCGCGATCCGCAGCCTGGCGCCGGGAAGGGGAAGCGACTCGGTGGTCTCGCGCCCGAGGGGCCTGGTGCTTTCCGTGATGCGCGGATCGCCCAGCGGCTGGCAGGTCGGGACATATCCGACGGAAAAGATGAGATAGCCGAGCATCAGCCCCTTGGGGTCGCAATGCTTTTCGCTCCAGCCGCCGAACACGGTCATTTTACCGGGCCGATCGGGGCCATAGTCGATGATCGGGCTGAGGATGAGGAAGGCGGGCGCCATGGCGACGCCGATGATGCCGAGCGGAATGATCGCGGGCGTCCAGTAGTTCTGATATTGCTGTTCGAACAGCCGGGTTGTCTCGATCGCCGGACCGGTCCGTCTCTGGATCGCCCGGATCGTGATCGGGGCGTCGGGGGCCGATTCGGACGGGATCCCGGTCCATTCGAGCGCGGTCGATTTCGTGGTGGCCGCCGATGGTTCGATGCCGGTGACGACGGCGGTGCGCGTCGGGTCGGGCTTGTAGTTGCTTGTATACGGGACGCACGCCTGGAGCGCGAAAACCGCGCTGATGATGATGGCTCCGCTCCGGGCAGCCCGTGTCGTTGCATTCTTCCCGGTCATCGATTTCTTCCGCCGGTCGAGATGACGGCCCGCTTGAGGTTGTGCCGAATCCGTTTGCCGTTCCCGGGCCGCAGCATCTGAAGCGAAACCGATGTGCCGTTGCTTCCCCGGACCAGCCGGATGACATCGGCCACTTCCATGTTTTCGGTCGACGTGCGATCGATCTGCTCCAGGATGTCCCCGGGCTGGATGTCGACCGCGGATGCAGGGCCCCCCGGTATGACGCGGGCCGCCACGATGCGCCCGTCCGTCTTCCCGAGCTCGAGACCGATTCCCGAGAATGTTTCGCCCGGCTGGGCCGAAGCGGGGCTCATCGTCTCCCATTCGTAGATCTTGTCTTTCGCCATGCGCGCATCCGGAGATTCGGGCGTCAGCTTGAGGTAGCCGTTCATCGCGTTAATGGCGGCCGGATAATGTTTTTCCATCGATTCGGCCATCGCGAGGTTGTACCAGGCGATGGGGAGCCACGGCGTCTTCCAGAGGATTTCGTTCAGTTTCGCGATCCCGCCCGCGGCGTCGTTGTTGTTCGAAAGCGTCTGGGCCTGGACGAGCAGGCGTCGCGCGTCCTCAGGGACCGGCGGTTTCACGGGCAACGAGCGGTAGGTTGCGGCGATCTTCTGCCAGACGAAAGCCCGGCTTTCCTCATTTCCGCGAGCGGACGACAAGAGCTCATGAGCCCGGCTGAAATGGTCGAGCGCGACCAGCCCCTTGCCCTCGGACAGCGTCCGATCGCCTTCCCGCTCCTCGGCGACGGGCTGGTAGATCCGTCGGGAGGTCGCATCGTCGATCCGGATCGTCTGGGTAGAACCTGCTTCGCCGGCGGCCCGGAGGACCACCTCGAGTTCGGTCGGGGTGTCCCGATATTTGACGAACAGCGGATTCAGCGCCAGGGAAGCGTTGCCCTCGGGATCCGTGACGATCGTCCGGACAATCGGAGCTTCCCCCCGGGCCGCCAGTCGGATCTCGACCGGCTTGCCTCCCAGGGAAACTTCCTGCGTGACGGTCTTCCCGGTCGGCGTTTTTTCCTCGCCCGTGCGGCTGTCCACGACGGCGCAGCTTGTATCGATGCCGACGATCGCATGCAGTCCGAACGCGAACATGCCGTGCCTGCACGGATCGGGGTCGCCCCCGAAGATCAGCTTGACGGCCTTGTCGCCGTCGCCGGAAAGGATCCCGCCGAGGAACGCGAACGGGGCGGACGGGACGATGATCAGTCCCACCGGGATCAGGAACGGCGTCCAATGGTACTTGTAGCTGTTTTCGCGGAAGGTCGTGATCGTCGCTTCGGGGCCGGTGAGCGTCCGGCTCAGCCTCGCGGAAAACGGGACGAACGGATCGGCGGGGCCCGGCTGGGTCAAAAGGGTCAGGTGGGCCGGTCCCTCATTTGCCGTGGCCCGGTCGATCCCCGTCGTCGTATTCCGGGTTCGTGGGTCCGGCATGTAGTTGCTGGTGTATGGGACGCATCCCTGGAGTGCAAGCCCTGCTGCCAGCAGGAAGGCGAGACGGTTTCGGATTCCCTGCTTCTTCGGCGACCTGGTCACGAGGATCTCCTCAATATTCGAAAGTTCGGATCGGCGGTAAACATTGAAATACATAACACCGTATCGGCAGAATGGCCGAAAAAAATCAGGGGGCGTCCCGCTTTCCCGGGCGGTGGTATCCTGCGGGAAGTACCCGCAAAGGAGAGCGAGATGGGTTTTTTCGGAAAGAGGGACAAGAAGGGGGAGACGGGCGGCGAGGCCGCGGCACCCCCGCAGCACAAGGCGATGACCGACCACCGCCGCACGGTTCCCGGCGTGCGGAACCTCTTGGCGGTTGCCTCCGGCAAGGGCGGTGTGGGCAAGTCGACGATCGCCGCGAACCTCGCGGTGGCGCTGCACAAATCGGGCGCGCGGGTCGGCCTGCTCGACGCCGACATCTACGGGCCGTCGGTGCCGACGCTGTTCGGGTTGAAGGGGCACCGGCTCGAGGCGGAAGGGGATCTGATCCTCCCCGTCGAGAAGGACGGCATCAAGCTGTTGTCCGTCGGCTTCCTGCTCGAGGAGGACACGCCGGTCATCTGGCGCGGGCCGATGCTGATGAAGGCGCTCGAACAGCTGATCCACGGGGCGAAGTGGGGGGAACTCGACTATCTCGTCATCGACCTGCCGCCGGGGACGGGAGACGTGCAGATCTCGCTGGTGCAGATGACGCCCGTCTCCGGCGCGATCATCGTGACCACGCCGCAGGATCTCGCGCTGATCGACGCGCGCAAGGCCGTCAAGATGTTCGAGAAGGTCGGCGTGCCCGTCATCGGCGTCGTCGAGAACATGAGCTATTTCATCTGCCCCCATTGCGCGGGGCGAAGCGAGATCTTCGGGCACGGCGGCGCGGCGAAGGCGTGCGTCGAGATGGGGCTCCGCTTCATCGGCGAGGTGCCGTTGCAGATTGAGCTGCGCGAGGCGTCCGATGCCGGCACCCCGATCGTCCTGGCCCATCCGGACTCGCCGGTGACCAAGGCGATCGAGACGGTGGCGACGACGGCTGCGGCGACGATGGCCGCGCTCGACGCGATCGGCGGGGGAACGGCGGAATGAGCGGGAAAGTCACCGTCACGCTCGACGGCCCGGTCGCGACCGTCACCCTGTCGAACCCGTCGAAGAAGAACGCGCTCAACCCGAGGTTGCTTGCGGAGCTGTCGGGCGCCTTCGACGATCTCCCGGCCAGAGACGTCCGGTGCGTCATCCTGCGCGGGGAGGGCGACGAGGCGTTCTGCGCCGGCTACGACATCACCCAGATCCCCGCCGGCGGTTCGGGAGAGGCGCAGGTGCTTCTTTCATCCAACCCGTTCGACGACATGATCCGCACGGTCGAGTCGTTTCCCGCCCCGGTCATCGCGATGCTCAACGGTTTTGCCTTCGGCGGCGGTCTCGAGCTCGCGATCGCCTGCGATCTCCGGATCGCGTCGGAGGACGCCTCGTTCGGGATGACGCCCGCGAAACTGGGCATCATCTACCGCCCGGCGGGGCTCATGCGCTTCGTGAACGCGATCGGCCTCCCGGCGACGAAGATGCTTTTCTACACCGCCCGCCGCATCGGCAGCCTCCGTGCGAAGGAGATCGGCTTGGTCAACCGCACCTGCCCGCCCGAGGAACTGTCCCAGGTCGTGGGGGAGGTGGCGCGCGAGATCGCCGCGAACGCACCCCTTTCGATCCGCGGCACCAAGCGGATCCTCGCGATGTGCATGGAATTCCGCGGCCTGCCGCCCGACGAGGCGGAGGAGGCCGAGGCGCTCATCCGTCTGTGCATGGACAGCGCGGATCTCGCCGAGGGCAAGGCGGCGTTCAAGGAGAAGCGGAAGCCCGAATTTCGCGGACGATAGCCACGGGCCGCGCTTTCGGGGCGGTTACCCGGTCAGGTGAAGGTGGAATGGAAACCGGGGGACGGGCGTGATGCCCGTCCCCCGGTTTTTTTACGCGTCCCGCCCCTTTGGCGGGTTCAGGGGGGGGGTTACTGGTTGGCGCCGTAGACCGTCGCCGCGCGGTTGGTCGAGGGGCGGAAAGCGCCGGTGATCCGCGCTCCGGCGACCGCGAAGTAGGAATCCTGCAGCAGCTGGATCGTGTACTTGTGGTTGTGGACGGCCGCCGAGGCGTTGGGCGCCAGAACGCTCGAGGTGTTCGGGAGCCCGACGTCGTTGACGCTCGCCGGCGCCGCGCCGCCGATCAGATAGACCACGCTGGTCCCGGCTCCGGCCGACGGGAGCCCCTTGATCACATACTGCAGGTTGAAAGCGGCCTTGAGCGTGGCCGGGGTCCAGGCCTTGAACGCGTTGGCGTTCGTGTGGGTGGCCGGGTCTTGGGTCGTGAAGAAATACGGATAGGCGATGTCGTCGTAGTAGATCGGCGTCGCCTGGCTGGCGAGCAGCAGGATCAGCTTCTGCGCGAGCGTCTGGATCGATGCGGCGATCGACACGGTGTTTCCCCCGACGTCGCCGGTGTAGTTGTTGTTGTCGAAGGTGGCCCGATAGCTGTCAACGAGCGGCAGGAAGGGCGCGAGGGGATCGGCGTTGTCCACCGCGATCGCCGGTGCGATTCCGGCTGCGCCGTGGCATCCGGTGGCGTTGCAACTGGCGACGTTCGGCTTCCAGGTATGGCCGCCGTTGGCCGCCGGCGTGGTCGCGTTGTCCATGTGGCAGGTGGTGCAGTTCGCCCCCTGGTGCGCCGCGTTGAAGCCGTAGGCGTTGTCGAAGCCGGCACCGATGAACTCGTAGCCGTTTTTCGCCCAGAGCATGGCGCCGGTGCCGAGGTAATGCGGATTCTGGAAGCTGTTGTTGTCCACGTATAGGTTGTCGAACAGCCTCGACTTGTACAGCGTGAAGCCCGATTCGCGGCCCTGGTGGCAGAAGATGCAGACCGTGGCGTTGCTCGAGACGGCGACGCCGGGGACCGGCGTGTTGTCGAAGAACACGTTGCCGGAGAACGAGAAGGGCACGCGGGGGCTCTTGTTGGACGGGGTGTTCCCGGTGTACTTGCTCATCACCCGCGGCACGCGCAGGTTGAACTGCGTGCCCGTCGGCTGGCTGTGCGGGGAGTGGCAGGTATAGCACATGATCGGCTCGTCGCCGAAGATGAGCTCGGCGCCCGGCTTGCCCTGTGAATCGGACATGTAGGCGGTCGCACCGATGCCGCTGTGGCACTTGTAGCACTGGTAGTTGTCGTTGAAGCTGCCGGCCGAGGATCCCGCAACCGCGGCATTGTGCGTGTTGTCGGCCGTCGCCGCGATTGCGCCGGCGCCGCCCGTCGTGCTGCCGATCCCGATATCGTACGGGTAGAGCGACTGGTGCGAGCCCGCCCCGACGGGGAAGCCCGGCGCCGGCCCGTAGGCCGCCGGGTTCGCCGCGAATTCGCCGAAGGCGGGGGCCTGGCGGTCGGCGTGGCCCGACAGGAGCCACTGGGGATAGACGTTGCTCTGGTGGGTGGTCGTCTGCGCGTATTTATACTTGCCGGCCGTGTGGCAGGCTTCGCACAACCGCTCGAAGTTGAGCTCGTTGTTGGTCCCGGACACGTTCGCCAGGTTTACGGCGCCGGTCGATGTGACCGCTCCATTCGGCTGGTACAACGCGCCGCGGACGTAGGCGCCCAGAGCGGCGCAGTCCGTTTGCGCGCCCGTGACGTTGTCCAGCAGGTACGGCCGGAACACCTGGATTCCGACCTTGGCCGGAACCCCGGCCGCGGTTGTGCGCTGCGGGATGGTCGTCAACTCCTGCGTGTGGTGCGCGTCGTGGCAGCCGGCGCACGAGGGGGCAGGATTCGGCATGTTGTTGGGATCGGGCTTGCCGAGTACGCCGCCCGCGTTATAAACGAATGGCTGGTTCGGATTGTGGCAGACCGAGCACTGCTCGATGTGTTGGGCCTTGGTCACCGGGGTGACGTTGTCGGGGCGGAATTCCAGGGCGCCCCGGTTGTTTGCCTGCCCCGTCCCGGCATCGCCCTGGAAGAAGAACTTGTCGGGGCCGAAGGGGCCGCTGGCCAAGTGCAGGTTCGCGTGGGCGGTGTTGTCGAAGCCGCTCTTTCCGTGGCACCGCTGGCACTGGGGGCCGCCCGGGATCGGGAACGGGATCGGCCCCACGCCCCAGTGGTCCTGCCCGCCGCCGTGGCACGCTTCGCATTCGACGCCCTGAACGGTGGTATGGGTGGTCGACTGCCAGCGGGCGACGATGAGTTGTCCGCTGGGGTCGGTCGCCAACGTCGTGGTGTGACAGTTGATGCAGACCGCAGAGCCGACCAGGCCTGGCTGCGGCGCGCCGGTGAGGCCAAGCGATGTGCTTTTGCTCGATCCCCAGCAACCGGCCAGCAGCACGGTTGCGGCGAGCATCATGAACAAGGCGGATATCCGATATCGGTTCATGGAATTTGGCCTCCTTCGGTTAATGACACTTGACGCAGGTGCGTTTGCCTGCGGCGCGGTTCAGCTTGCCCTGGATGGACCCCCAGTTGTCGGGATGCGGGTTGATCTTGAGCCCGGTCCTGGAGCTGTGGCACTTGAGGCAGGTGTCTCCGTCGGCGTGGCACGCCTGGCAGGAGGCCAGGTCGCGTCGGGCCTCTCG